>JAJPJX010000198.1 GCA_021324015.1 Solibacteraceae bacterium
CGTGCCCAACTTTGCGCTGCAAAGTAGCCAACTTTATCACCCGACTTCAGCAGCCCCTTCCCTGCGCGGCCGCCTGAAAACTCCTACTTCTACCACGGACTGCTAGGAGGCACGCAGATGGCCCTGAGAGCATATCTTGGCATACCGCGCGAGATGATTCCGTGGGCGCCGACCATCGATTCGGACAAGTGCATCGGTTGCGGCGACTGCCTGGAGTTCTGCCCTAATGACGTCTACCTGCTGTTCGAAGCCGACCAGAAAATGCAGGTAGCCAGCCCCAACAATTGCGTTCCCATGTGCGACCGCTGCGTCACATCCTGCCAAAACGAAGCCATTTCGTTCCCCGACAAGGAGGAGATGAAGAAGGTCTTGCAGCAGCTTCGACAGCAGGTTCAGGCACGTCCGGTAGTTCAGATCCAGATGAACCCACAGTAGGAGAGTGGTCCAGCATTGGGCTACCGGTCACCGTCTGCTGCAAACGTTATGTGGCGCTAGATATAGGCATAGAACCAGATGAAACCTCTGTCTCGCGTATTCAAGGCGCTGGCAGATCCAAGCCGGCTGCGCATCCTGAATCTGCTTCTGAACGAACCACTCTGCGTGTGCGAACTCGGGTCCGTGCTGGATCTACCCCAGCCGCTAGTTTCGCGCCACCTCGCGTACCTCAGGTCTGAGGGGTTAGTCACCGATCAGCGGCAGGGAATGCGCGTGCAGTATTCGCTCTCGGCTGGCGGTGGGTTGGCGGAGGCGCTTCAGATCTTCCTGCGTCGGGCGTTCAGCGCAGATCCCATCTTTCAAGGCGACCTCTTGAGATGGCAGCAGCGCCGGGGAGAATGCTGTGTACCAACGCAGGCTGGGCCTGGGAAAAGACCAGTGGGCTTCGGCCGGGGCTGTGTCCGCACTCGCGCACCAGGAGAAACGTTTAATGTGGCATTTCATAAACGCCGCGGCCACAGGTGACATAACACAGTGTGCAGCCGATACAGGTGTCCCGGTCCACGGTGGTCCACGGACGGGTACCACGGAACTTCAGCTCGAGGAATTAGCTTCCCTGGCTGTGGTGGTGGCAGCCTATTTGCCGGCTCGGCGGTGGGCCGGTACATCGATCCGGCGGCGGCGATCCTGATCGGGGTCGTCGTCCTTCGAAGCGCTATTTCGATCGTATGGGAATCGAAGCATACCTTGCTGGAGGCCACTCCGGCAGGGGTGAAGGTAGAAGAAATGGCCGAAGATGTTGCGCGAAGGTTTCCTGGTGTCCGGCTGCATCACGTACACGCCTGGGAGGTGGGGCCGGGCCAGCGGGTGCTGACGGCGCACATGAAAGTTGGCGTAGCGACCTTGCTCGAAGCGGAAGGTGTTACCGCCGAAGTGCGCCGTTTCCTGCACGATGAATGGAACATCACCCATGCCACTCTGGAGGCCGAAGCCAATTGTTGTGGCCGGGAAGAACTGCTGGGCCGGTGGAAATGAGATGAAGATTTCAAACTTCCTTCCAATGCTCTTTCTGGCTCTATTGCCGTCACTTGTCCTTGCCGAGACTGCGGAACAGCAGCAGGCGAGAGTCGATCGCTTGGAACATGCGGTGCTGGCGCCCTGCTGCTACACAGAACCCGTCGCGATCCACCAGAGCGAGAGCGCCGTTAAGATGCGGGTGAAGATAGCCAAGTGGGTGGCGGTGGGCAAGACGGACCAGGAGATTCTGAATACCTACGTCGGGTTATACGGCGCCAAAGTCCTGGTGGATCCTCGGACAGCGCCTCGTTGGTGGATGCAGTGGGTGCCGTGGCTCGTGCTCGCCTTCGGCGTCGCGGGCGGCTTCTGGCTTTTGCAGACGTGGAGAACCAGGCCAAGTGGCGGATCTACTCCTATCGGGGAGCAGTTCGTCGAGCTACCGGATTTCGACGACGAGTGATGCACGGGAATCTATGGCGCGCGGCGGATGAGACATCATTCACAGCAACGCCTGGCGACGCAGAAGGTGACGGGCGGCACAAGAGGTCCCGCTAACTTCGCTTTTTTGGTCGTTGTTGCGCCTGGGGCTGATTCTCTTTTGGGGACCAGCGATGGTCGCGAATATCCACAATCTGACCACCAATAAAGAGATCTGTCACCTTTTACCTTATGCGTGCATCCGTATAAGCAGAAAGCGATATGCAGCGACTGTCCAGTTTGTTCAAAGCCTTGTCGGACCCCACGCGGCTGCGAATTATGAACCTGTTGTTGAGATCTCCGTTCTGTGTTTGCGAGATGGAGAGAATCCTCAAGCTGCCCCAGCCTCTTTTGTCGCGGCATTTGGCATACCTGCGGAACAGCGGGCTGCTGGAAAGCCACCGCGACGGGATGCGAGTGAATTACAACCTCAACGAAAAGCATCAGCTCATCGCTGAACTGCGGCCGTTTCTACTACGCGCTTTGGAAGCCGACGCTGTCGGGTGCGCCGATCTGCGCACGCTGAAAACCGCAGTGTAGCGGCCACGAAAGGAATCGAGAACATGACCACGACACAGAAGCCAACCGTTGACGAAATCTTCGGGATGATGCGGAAGATGATGGGTGCGATTCCATCGTCCATTGAGAAAGCCGCGCAAGTGGACGAGGGGTTGCTTTACGAACATCTCCGGTCGAGGCAGTACGCCATGCCGCCGGAGGGCGCTCTGGATGAAGAGACTCGAACTTTGCTCTATCTGGCGTCGGCGCTCGCCGCCGGCAGCGCCGCCTGCATCCAGGCGATGGCAAACAAGGCCAAGATGCAGGAGATCCCCGCGGCAAAGATCCTGGAGACCCTGCACATTGTGCGCTTCGCCCTGGCGACAAAGGTGATCGGCGAAGCCGAGCCGGTCTTCGAGGCGCTGCGCGATCTGCCGAAGTAAGCGCCGGCCGTTTGTGGACGGCCATGGCCGCCCCAAAACGGGTGCATTCACAGAGAGAGAACCTTATGACTTCTGAAGTGAAGAGCCAAGCCCCGCCCGCTCAAGCAGCGAAGCCGCCGCGCCGCAAAAGGCTTTCGACCCTGCTCCGAGTGGCGCTATCCGTCGCCACAATTGTCATCCTCATGCTGTGGATTCTCGGCACATTCCGCCATGGCGTAATCCAGGCAGACAAGGAGCCCGTGCCGGTGGAGTCGGCGGCCGGCCTGACCACGCAGAAGATCGCGATGCAGACGATCCCCTCCGTGACCGAGGCCGTGGGAACCGTCCAGGCCGAGCAAGTCGCAGCAGTAACTTCCCGGGTGGTGGCGAACATCGTCGAGATGCGCGTCTCAGCCGGGCAGCGGGTATCCAACGGAGAGACTCTTGCGGTGCTGGACGACCGCGACCTCCGGCACCGGGTCGAGCAGGCGCAGGATGGCGTGCGCAGCGCGGAGGCGACGCTGGCGCAGGCGCAGTCCGACTACAAACGCGACAAGCCGCTCTTCGACCAGCAGGTCATCACGCCTTACGATTTCGAGCACACTCAAACCAATCTCAAGACCGCCGAAGCGAACTTGCACCGGCTCCAACAAGCGGAACGGGAAGCCGAAGTGAACCTCTCCTACGCCGTCATCCACAGCCCATTTACGGGAGTGGTAGTGGACAAACTGGCGAACCTGGGGGACTTGGCCGCTCCCGGAAAACCGCTTCTGACGATGTACGAACAGGGCCGGCTGTGGCTCGAGGCAAACGTGCCCGAAGATCTGATGGATCACATCCGCCTCAATGAACTTCTGACGTTTAGGATCGACGCGTTGAGCCGGGAGATGCAGGGGCGAGTGGCGGAAATCGTTCCGTCGTCCGACCCATCCAGCCGGACTGTTGTGGTGCGCGTGCACCTTAGTACTCACGTTCGGAATTACGGTGACGTATTCCGTCAGGCTGCAACGGCCAGCCGTTTGCCGGCGATCTTGGTCAGTAGGGCGTGAAGATCGCGGCGGGTGAA
>JAJPJX010000192.1 GCA_021324015.1 Solibacteraceae bacterium
AAGATCGTACGGCTTCCGTACCTTCCGCATCCTAGAACTCGCGCTCTACCACTCACTTGGCAAACTGCCCGAGCCGCAGCTTACCCATGAATTCTTCTGACGAGTCCGCGGGAAGATCCTGCCACTTGCCGTCGCGGAGAGCCCTGGCCTTCAGTGCCAGTTGTCTCTTGAGTGCTTCCAGGGCGTTGGCGGCCTTGTATTCCTGCCAGAAACCAACCAAGGCATTAAACAACAGGAGGATCAGGATGATGACCAAATCGGCCCAGTGCCGGACGATGGCCGAGAGAACAGCCGCGATCTCGATCATCCACGGAATTGGCCCCCAGAAGTAGCCGAGAAATTTCAAGAGGGGGTTCACCCGTCTTTCCTTCAGGGCATTCGGACCGTACTGCGCGAGGCGTGTCGTCGCCTCAGCAGCAGTCAAGCCGTGCGGATTGCTGTTGAGCTGTGCAAAAAGATCGCCGATGCTTTTTGCCTTGGCTTCGTCACCGGCGATGATGGTCGCTCCAGCCATTTTCTGGACCTCCTTTGGCCCTGTGCGCCGGGCCTCTGGCGCAGGCTTCCGAAAGTGAGCTTCCCTCGCCAGCATACACGAACCGACCGGTCGCGGATGCTCAGGGCGCGGATCGTTCCGGCGCTCAGATGCACGCCTGCGATCGGAGGCCGAGATGACTAGTCGGTGTGCCCGTCCCCGGCCGGGCGGCTTTGATGGGCGGGAAGGTATCTTCGCCCACGGCGGTGGTAGATCGCGCGGCTGGGCGCAGTGGCTGAGGGGCGGCGCGGGGCGATCAGAGCCTTCTCAAAATCCGTTGACCGGAGGACGGCTGGAACCTAAGACACGATGCTTTACACAGCCGCGCGTCGGTTCCAAAATCGCGATCCTGGCCAGCGTTGCACGCTGCGGTAAAGCTGGCTGCGCGTGGAGAGGTAGGACTGGTAGGTTTCATGGACCCAGCCCTCGTATTCCGCTGGCGCGCCAAAGTCGCCATCAAAATATCGGGCGATTGTCGAAGAAGCTCGGGTACCCGTCTCGATGGATTTGAAGACGCCTTGTCCGGAGAGTGGATCGAAGGCGAGAGCCGCGTCGCCAATCGCCATCCAGTTGGGGCCAGTGACCGGATGGCGGACTACCGACGCGGCCGAGACAATCTGAGATGGCGGCGGGACTCCCTTGCGGCCGGCGCGCTCAAAAGTAAGCGGCGCCAAGTTCAACAGATTGCCCCGGGCGGGATCCCCCCACAGGTCGGAATCCGTCATGTAGGCGAAGACCATGCGGGCGCCGGGGAGCGGGGCGGAATACCACCAGCCGTCCTCGACCGCTTCGATCAAAGTCCACCGCGCGGCTTCGGAGCTCTCGGAAAAAGTGACCGCGCCGATCAGCCGGTCCGCCACGTGAGCCTGCGATCCCCCTCTGCCGGCGAGCAAGGCCCTCCGCCCCGTGGCGTCCACGAGCATCCGGCCGCTGAAAGTGAGAACTCTTCCGGCCTGAACGGCTTCGAGCATCCAGTGACCATCCGCTCCCCAATGACACGAGCTGACTCGGGCAGAGACAACAAGTTCGGCTCCCGCTTCCGCGGCAGCGGAGGCGAGCATGGCATCAAAGCAAGTTCGATCAACGTGCCAGCCGCAGCCATAGGGATTGTGAAGAAAATCCTGATGGCGGGGCGTCGGCGTTTCCCACGCCGTTTGGATTCCATAGGACTCTAGGGGACCGCACTCCAGGAACCGCTCCCAGATTCCCAGTCCGGTTAACTGGTGGCGAATCATGGGCGGCAGGGTCTCTCCAATGCGAGGGGTTTCGTACTTGTCCTGTTCGATCAATGCAACGGAGAACCCGCGATGGCTGAGATCGAGCGCTGCGGCGGACCCGGCTGGCCCACCGCCCGCCACAAGCACGTCAAACAAATGTCCCACGGGCGGCCCCTACGGGTTTTAGATCGTTCGGTCGATTTCGATCACCGCACTGCCGCTCTGCACCAGGAATCCGAGACCGCTCCACAGATTGACCATGTCCGCGCCGGATTTCACGCCGCGGTCCCAGGCCACGTAGTTGTTGGAGGTTGCCGTAAAGACATTATCGGGGCGTGCGGCGGGCCACCAGGACAAGGGAGCCTGAAACTGGCAGTCATTGAAGTCGGTCTGCCACGGCACAGCGTTTTGCTTCGTCAGATCACCAGCCTGTAGCTTCGTCCAATCCAGCCGGAAAGGTTCTACGAAGGGGTACTGGTCGCGGGTCAGAAAGCTCGTCTCGATACCCGGGAAGAAGGGCCCGCCGCTGCAGTTTTCAAGCGCCGCTCGCGTCAGGCCATCGGGAGTGATGTTCGCACCCGGGGAGGGGGGGCCGACCCAGTCGTTGATGAAATTACCGTCGCGCCAGGCCTGCATGACGTTGTATTGCGTCACGGTGAACGGATGGTTGATCCACCCCCCAGTCTTAGCGCCGGCGAAATAATCCGTCCAGATCGCGGGCATCAGATGCGGCGTGGCTTCAGTGGGCGGAGTAGAGGGGAGCCGAAACTGTTGGAACACGGCATCGCGCAGGGCGTATGTGGCCGGCGGAGGAATCACGGCTCGCAATGCGGCGTAATAGCTGTTGGGGAGTTTGGAACTCACCCATTGTGTCAGGATTTGGCTCAGGAGGATGGGATAGACGTCGTTGGTAAATGATGGCCTCGCCGGCACCTGGTACCCGTATCGGTCCACCATCGCCTGCAGCAGCGCATCATACAGAGAGATGCTGTGCGTGATCGGCGGCGCGAAACGCGTAGGCGGACAGATCACCCAAGCTCCACTGGCCGCATACGTCTGCCCGGCATACGTAACAGTGGCAGTAACGGGACCATCGGAGACGTCGTCATGCCACCCATCGTTGTTTGCGAACGTGGTGAGGGGCGCGTTGGTCGGAGAACCGGAATTGCCGAAGCCTCCCAGTAGGAGAAGACGGCCGGCACTGTCGGTTTGTATTTCGCCGAGCGGGACCGGCCTGTTGAGAAACTGCCCTGTGTCAAAAACCGCCCTGCTGCTGGGCCCGATTGTGCGGGGTCCAGGTGTGATCATCAGGGAACTGCGATTGGCAACCGAGGCGTTCCGCAGGGGACCGTTGGTGTGCCCGATTCCCTGGAATTGGTTGAACGCCGCTTTCGTATTGGCCAGTT
Source organism: Solibacteraceae bacterium (assembly GCA_021324015.1). GTDB lineage: Bacteria > Acidobacteriota > Terriglobia > Bryobacterales > Bryobacteraceae > JAJPJX01. The sequence goes on from JAJPJX010000192.1 coordinate 3,156, forward strand.
CGACCGTCCAGGTGATATTGGCCGCCGAGGAAGTGATTTCGCCCATAAAGACGCCGTCCTCCCAGCCAAAAATGCGAAAGCGGGCGGCTTGGCGCCGCACCCGCCCCTGAGAATCTTTGTAGCCGATCAGCGGGACAATCACCGAGCCCGGAATTTCAGGCCCGACGTAGAAATCTGAAGGGGTGTCGCCGGGGCAGTTGCCAAGCCTCGCTATGCCAATCGAGGGGTATATCTTGAAGGTCCAGGCCATGTGCGTAAGTTCCTCTGCCTTATGCCAGCTCAGAACAGGTAGCAAGTTTGTAGATCGATTTCCCGGTGACCTTCACGGCGAATCCGTGCCTGGAGATGGAATCTTGCTGAATGTCGATCCACTCCGCGTCTGCTTCCAGCCTGGCCCACGCCTCCTGGCGCGCGGCGAGACTCTCAAACCGGATCAGGTAGGTGAACCGCGGCATGTGCTCGCCGGCACTGGTGGCTGCATTCACAATTGGATGGATTCCGCTCCGGCTGAAAACCGCGCGGACGCAGGTCGGAGAACGATCGTGCCACGCCGGGGCGTGGTAAGAGCGGAGTTCGAGAACGCCGGTCTTGAGGCCCCCTAGGTCCGCTGGAAATCGCAGGGCTTCCTCGGTGGCGATCAGCACCTGCGACCGTACGTCATCGAGGACCTGCGCGGATTCCAGTTCCGCGCGAGCCTGCCGAATGTGCGGCTCAGAGGCGATCCTGCCACGGACGTCAAGCATTTCGTCGAAGCTTGAGAAGACGGCTACCAGGAGTATTTGGGGAGCATGCGGTGCGACGATCGCATCCATACAGATTGCGGGACGCTCGCGTATTCCCTTCAATAAGGGAAGCAAGGTGCCGCCCAGGTAAGCGTGAAGACGCGGCGCCTGCTCTGCGTCCGCGATACAGAAGCTCTCGAGAGTGACAACCCGTGTCGCCCTTGCGGCCTGCGTATCGGTGGCGGAAACTGGCTTGAGCGCGCCGGCAACAGACGCCCCCAGCCAGGAAAGCAAAGATCGACGGTACATCATGTGAAAAGCCCCCTCCGGGAAAGGCTCAAACCCAGCCCTGAGCAGTGTAGCGCAACTGCCCGTGCATTGAACTGTTGGATCAAAAAATATGGAAGTACCGGTACTAGCCGCCCGTACAGTCTGGTGGGCGTCCGACCGCACTTTTCTATTTACCCCACCCAAAGGTTGTGGTAGGATCTTCTCAAGTAGGTGCCCATGCGATTTATCCCGACAATCGCGATTTACCTCTGCGTACGGTAGCAGAGGAGCCTTTGGGCCCGTCCTCGCCTTTTAGATTCCTCTGATCCCGTAAGTCTCTTCGCGGAGGCTAGGTGTTCCAGGTTCTCTGGAACGCGATGATCAACCCCAAGACAGAACCAGGAAGAGGTTTATATGCAACAGGCGTCTCAATCAATTTTGGCCGCCAGCCCACCCAGGAGCGGATTGTGGGCCTTCCTGCGCGAAGCCTTGGCCGGAACGCATCAGGATTTCACCGAAGGAAGCCTGAGCCGAGGCATCGCGCTGCTCGCTATCCCGGCCATTCTGGAGCTGGGAATGGAAGCAACCTTCGGCATCGTAGACGCGTTCTGGGTTGCATCGCTTGGCGCGAATTCGATCGCCGCCGTGGGTCTGACGGAATCGATCATCGTGCTGGTGTTCAGCGTGGCTTTCGGGCTGGCGACTGGCGCGACGGCGATGGTGGCGCGGCGCATCGGCGAGAAGGATTCGGAGGGAGCGTCGATCGTGGCGGTGCAGGCGATTGCGTGCGGCATTGCAATCGCGCTGGTGAGTGGAACGCTCGGCGCACTGTTCGCGCCGAACCTGCTGGGGTTGATGCACGCCTCGCCGGAGGTGATCCGCGCGGGGTCGGGCTACACGCGGGTGCTTTTGGGCGGCAACCTCAGCATCATCCTGATCTTTCTGATGAACGGCATCTTACGGGGGGCCGGCGATGCAGCCACGGCCATGCGCACGCTGTGGCTGGCGAACCTGATCAACCTGACGCTCGATCCGTGCTTCATCTTCGGCTTGGGCTTCTTTCCGAAGCTGGGCGTGACGGGCGCGGCCGTGGCGACTACGACGGGGCGCAGCATCGGCGTGCTGTATCAGTTTTCCGTGCTCTTCGGCGGAAAGCGACGCGTCACACTAGCGAGGCATCACCTGCGGATCGATTGGAAAGTGCTGCGCCGGCTGCTGCGGCTATCATCCACGTGTATGTTCCAGTACTTCGTGGCAGTGGCAAGCTGGGTGAGCCTAGCGCGCATCAACGCCGCGTTCGGCAGCACGGCCGTGGCGGGCTACACCCTCGCGATCCGCATCATCATGTTCGTGCTGATGCCCTCGTGGGGGATATGCAGCGCAGCGGCGACTCTGGTCGGCCAGAACCTGGGTGCCAGGCGGCCGGAGCGGTCGGAACGCGCTGTGTGGCTGGGTGGCAGCTATAACATGGCGCTGCTGACAGGGATCGGGGTGATCTTCTTCTCGTCGGCGCGGCTGCTGGCGGGGTGCTTCACGACAGACCCGCATGTCCTTCCGTACGCGGTGGAGTGCCTGCGGCTGGTCAGCCTAGGATATCCGTTCTACGCCTGGGGGATGATCATGGAGCAGTCATTCAACGGCGCGGGCGACACTTGGACGCCGACCAAGATCAACCTGCTCTGCTACTGGATGGTGCAGATACCGCTCGCCTTATGGCTGGCCTCCCACATCGGGCCGCGCGGCGTCTATCTGGCAATTTGCAGCGCCGAATCGCTGCTGGCGGTGACGGCCGTGCTGTGGTTCCGGCGGGGGAAGTGGAAGGAGGTTAGAGTCTGAACTGCGCGGGCAGGTTCAACCAGCGCGCCTGCCCGTTGTCCGAAGCCGGAGCATTAAGTCGTTATATCGGAAGCTACCCCGCCCCCTCTGATCCCGCCGTGTAGAATCTCGACTGCGCCACCCTTCCTTCCAAAGGGCGCCGGCGCTCGACCATCAAGTCGGCGACACCGCTGTGCCTGAAGAAAACGTCAGCCTCAAACCTCGGAGGTGCTTGGACCAACCGCCAAAGTGACGTGCACGAGAAATCCGGCTTCGCCTCTTCACGGCGAGTTGGGGCGACGCGGTTACCGGGCGTGCCTTAGGAGGTGGCAACAGGCAACCTGATGGCCCGCTGGATTCTAATGATTGATGTCTTCCAGCGCCTCTGCCTGTTTCAGGTGCTCCTGGTGCGTGGCGAGGGATTTGGCGGCAAACTCCTTCACTTCCGGTGCGTTCCCTTTGTGCGCCTCTCTTTCGAACTCCTTCACCTCGTTCCGGTGATCGTTGATCGTCATTTTGGCGTACGCACGATCAAACTCGGGACCAGAGAGCTTGGCGAGCTTCTCTTGGGCCTTTTTGCCCTTGCGGGGCAATTCGGTTGCCGTATCCATGTTCGCCTTGGCCGCCGCCTGCTTGAGTTCTTCGATGACCTTAGTGTGGTCCTCCACCATCCGCCTTCCATACTCCTTCACCGCGGGAGCCGATCCTTTTTCCTGGGCAAGCTTCCCAAGTGCGATGTGCGTCATGCCGTCTTCAGATGCTTGCCTCACGAATCTCCTGTCGGAAGCCAGCGGGTCGGTCATCTGCTGATTTTCCGTACCCAGGGGGTACGGCGAACGGTTTGGCCCGGTATTGCCTGGTGAAGGTGCCGGTGACGGTGCAGGTGCGGCACCTCGCTGAAACGATGCGGCGCCCGCGGGGATCTGTGCGCATGCGGGCCCGACGAGGAGCACTGCCGCGGCGGCGTACAAACAAAGCGATCTGACCAACACGGTACCTCCTTTTCCACCCGGCTTCTCCACTCAGCTTGGGTATAGAGAAAAATACCATAATCGGTCGCGCAGAAACGTGATAGCCCAACTCGGTTTAGAAGTCGTCCTGCGCGGCCACCACCGGTCACATGCGCTCATACACCAGTCCGTGCGCAGACGCCGGGCGGGCTTCGACAACGCACTAACTGCGCTCGCGGCCCGCGCGCAAGATGCGTATACCTTCGCAATCGATGAACACGGTGGCCTGGTTCAATTGAAGTTTCCGCCCACGCCCACATCAAGACAGGTGGTTTGAACTATATTGTCGTGTATGGTACGCGAAGGGCAGGGGAGACAGGCAGAACGGAAGCATGGCGACCGACGCGGACCGGCGGTCCGCTCACCGTGATAGACGCGCGCCGAGTTTCTCCGTGCGAGAACCAGCGGTGCGAAAAGGAGCGGTGATCGGACCACCCGACGTAGTTCCCTCATATCCCTGGACAGCCCCGCGAAAACGCTGATGATGGAGATTGTTTCGAGTGGGGGCGACACGAAATGTGGAGCTGACTGTAAAATTAGAACTAGGTAATAGCCCCGATCCGGAGGTCTTATGCACAGGCGCAAATTTCTAAGAGATTCGCTATTTGGAGCACCTTTATTGAAGGGGAAGCGCAGTTCAGAAAGATCCGTGGCAAAGCCCGTCGACGGCCCAGACGCGTCGGCGACGGCAACCGATCCACGGAGGCGCCTGGAGTTCAATCGCATGCTCGTTCACTGGTCTCACCCTCTTGACGCAGAAGGTTCTATCTACGTCGATCCCGGGTATCTTCCTTTTGTCGACGAGGTCCAGCCACAGCTCGTTCAGGTTGGCTTTTATGGGTGTATTTTCTGGGCTTTCGCGCACGTGCCCGAGGCGGTGAGGGGCGCAATCCAGGGCGCACTACCGGGAGATGGAAATCGGAAGGCCTGCGGGCAGTGGTTCGAAAACCTCAATAATGAGCTGCACAGGCGCGGAATCAAAGTTGTCGGCCACTTCGACGTTGAGTACCACGTGACCGGTCTCATCAACGGCCCTCAGGGACCGCGTGAGGGGTTCTTCAAGTTCTACAACGAGCTTTGGGACGAGAAGGAGTTCGGCCCGAAACCAGTGAAAGACCCCCTCGAGCTGCTCCAGCGGAAAGCTGATGGCACCCCTTTCGTCATCGAGCATCTCAAGGGCTACTCGCCCTGGCCCCTCTATCACGGCTGCATGATAAATCCGCACTGGCGAACGGTCCTCAAGGCGTTTGTAAAACAGGGTATAGAGCGCGGCGTGGACGGATTCATCGCTAATTACTTCTATCGGGAGGGGTGCATGTGCCAGTGGTGCGTTCGAGGCTTTAAGGACTACCTCCGCCAGCGTTATAGGCCTGCTGAGCTTCGCAGGAAATTTGGTATTGAAGACCTGCACAAGCATCAATTCGTAGAAATCGTCGGCAGGTACCAACCGGACAATATGACGCCGCTGCGTTTTGAGCAGTTGCGTTTCACCAGCATCGCGATGAAGAACGCCTATGACGACGTTTTCATCGCATACGGGCGTTCCTTGAAGCCTGATCTGATCCTAGCGCAGTGGCTGCACGGCCATTACACCCCCGCGCCTGGCGATGAGCGGTTGATGCTGCCGCCTGAACTCTGGGCAAAAGGAGAAGATTATCTATGGTACTCGTGAACGATAAGCCGGAGCCCACCCTACTATTGCGCTACGTGCGCGGCGCCGGAGGTGGGCGGCCTTGCATCGTCTCCCAGTGGGAGAGAGTGAAGATCCGCGCCGCGATGGCGGGGTTGGCTGCCAACGGCGGCGTAATCCCAGGGCGTATTGCCAACTTTAACGATCCACAATCGCGCCAGGAATTGGTGCGCTTCTTCCGCTTCATGAAGCAGCATGACGACGTCTATCACGCCAGCGCGGCGGCTGGTGAGTGCGTATTGTTGTACCCCCGCAGCCAGGTTCATGAGGGGCGCTTTACGGAGGCCATATCAGCGTTCAACGCCGTCGGCTTCAAGTTGCTGGACGACCATGTCCTCTTCGACGTGCTACCCGACGATATCGCCACGCCCGACGACTTGGCCAGGTACAGACGCGTCTTTACGATCTCGTCGCTGAGGGAGATGAGACCGGAATACTATGACAATCTGAGCCGCTTTGAAGCGCCTTCCACCGTCCGTGTATCCGCAAGCCGTTCAGAAAAAGGAAACATTTGGGACATCCATTTTGTGAACTACAACCGCAAGGAGCCCCCCGAGAATGAGAGAACAGGCCTCGCTGCGGACGAGAATCCGATTCCAGTCTCTGGCGTCAAGGCCGATTTGGTCAGCCCGGCCGGGCTTTCGGTCCGCAAAATCGAGTGGATGACACCGGAGTCTCCGGAATCGCGGGAGCTACGCATCGAAAATGCAGGAAACCGTGTCCACTTCACGGCTCCCGGGTTTCTGGTCTACGCCGTTGCTCGCGTTCATCCAGATAATCGTTCTCCAAATAAATAGACGATTGACCTTCTTCTGTTGGGGTGACGGTCGTTTTGGAACGATAACACCCCTGAGGATGTCTAAAAAGGGTCATGCTGGCGCGAGGCGATTCAGCATCAGCCGCAGGGCGGTGATGTTCAGCAGGGTTTCCGAGGTCTGCACTCGGTTGAAGCCCCGAAAATCGAGTCCTGATAGATTCTTATGGCTGTCGTGGCGCATGACGTCTTCCAGCAAGTCGCGCGCCCAGCCGTTACCGTTCCAGACTTGCGTCGCTAGGACCACGCCGTCTATTCGAAGCCGGCGAGCCAGACGCTGCCGGTAGATTCCGTCACACCGAAGATGAGGTGGTTGGGCGAGACGGCAGGCCCAAATGCAGGGCCACCGGAGAACGTGGTGAACCGGCCCATCCGCTGCAAATCCAGCACCGTAGTTACCACTCCCACGGGATGTTTGCTCACGGGATCCCCGCGCTGGACGACGATGGCGCCAGCAGTACTCGCCGTCAGATCCACGTAGAAGAGGATGTCCATCCGCGTCGTGACGCCCGACAGTGTGCAGGTGCTGAATCCGGCCTCGCGGAACTCCGTGACATTGGTGACCTGCTTTCCTTTCGACTGCGTCGGTTCCGCTCCGCAGCGGTTTATCGTCCGGGCGTAAGAAAGCAATGCCGGTCCCGGGTCGGAGGAAACCCGGGGCCGGCTATGCCTGCATGGTGCAGCGGGTCAGACAGCGAGGTACAGCGTGCTGCCATTCCTGTTCACCAGCAGGAGATTGTCCCCGTTACCCGCGTGGACCGCGTTTTCGAAGTCCGTTGCACTCCGGACAGGCTTGCGGTTGACCTCCTGAATCACGTCTCCCTTTTGCAGGCCGGCGTCCGCAGCCGCGCTCGCGGGATCGACGCGCGTGACGACCACGCCGTGGGTGCTGGCGGGGAGTCCGAGATCGTGAGCGGATTCAGGCGTCACCGTTTCCACCGAAACGCCCGAAAGCGAACTCCTGCCGTGGCCGTTCTCATTTCGCAGCGTCGCCTCTTGCGTAGGCAGTTCCGCCAGCGTGACCGGGACCTCCCGCTCGGCGCCGTTGCGGAACACCTTCAGGTTGACATGGCTGCCGGGTTGCATCATCGAGATGCTCATCCTCAGGGCGTTGCTGTCCTCCACAGGTTTGCCGTTGGCTTCGAGAATAATGTCGCCCTTCTCGATCCCGCTCTTCTGCGCCGGGCTGTCCGGCGTCACGTCTCCAACCAGTGCGCCGCGAGCGTCCTTTGCGCCGAAAGCCTTCGCCATCGCCGGCGTCACATCCTGCGGCAGGATGCCGAGATAGGCGCGTGTGACCTTGCCGTGCTCGACGATCTCATCCATCACATTGCGCGCCAGGTTCACCGGGACGGCGAAGCCGATCCCCTGGTTGCCTTCCGAGCCGTGCGCGATGATCGCCGTGTTGATGCCGATCAGGTCTCCATACTCGTTCACCAGCGCTCCTCCCGAGTTGCCCGGGTTAATGGGAGCGTCGGTCTGAATGAAGTCCTCATAGTCTTCGATGCCGAGATGGGAACGGCGGGTAGCGCTCACGATACCCATGGTCACGGTCTGGCCGACGCCGAACGGATCGCCGATAGCCAGGGCAACGTCGCCGACTTCCACCTTCGACGAATCACCCATGCGGACGCAGGGCAGATTGGTCGCGTCGATCTTGAGCACGGCGATGTCCGTATTGGGGTCCGTGCCGACCACTGTGGGCGTGAAGACGCGCTGGTCGGCCAGCGTGACTTTGATGTCACTGGCGCCGTCGACCACGTGGTTGTTGGTCAGGATGTACCCGTCGGGAGTCACGATCACGCCCGAGCCGAGCCCTCGTTCGCGCTGCTCCGGCATGTCGTGCGGGACGTTGAAGTGCCGTCCCTGCTGGTTACCGAAGAACTGCCGGAACATCGGATCGTCCGGCATTTGGCCGAAGAATTCAGCGGGAATCTTCGTTACCTTGGACGAGGAAACCGCCACTACCGCCGGCAGAACTTTCTTCGCTACTGGAGCAAAACTCGTGCGGCTGACAGCGTGGTGCGGCTCCGCGAACTGAAACGCAGGCGCGGGATGGGTGTTATTGAGCCGTCCGGCAGCCACGCTGGCGACGCCGAGTCCTAACGTGAGGGCCGCGGCCAGCAATATCGCCTGCGGACCTTTCCTGAATTGAATCTTCATGTGCATCCTCCAAATGTTGAGATGGCCCCTGGTCCCGGGGTGAACGGGCCGTGTGGCTTCATATTGATGGACGCAGGGGCGGCAGGACGGTTCGTGGTGGAAGTCGGTACTGGCGGCCCCTGCGATTGGGTACGCCTAAGAAATAATCCCTTTGCGAACAGCGTACAGAATCAGTTCCGGGATTCCGTGCAGGTTCAGTTTCTGCATGATGCGCGCCCGATGGGTTTCCACCGTGTAGACCCTCAGATCCAGCAGGTTGGCAATCTCCTTACTGGATTTCCCCTCTGCGACGAGTTGGAGGATCTCGCGCTCCCGCGGCGACAGAAGGTCATAGGAGTCCTCCGCGCCGGTACGCTGCAGCTTGCGCATGTAGTCTTCCAGCAGCACCTTGCCGACAGCGGGACTAAAGAACGAACGTCCGGAAGCCGCGGCGCGGATCGCCCGCGGCAGATCGGCCTCGGCCGAATCCTTCAACAGGTAGGCGCGCGCGCCGGCTTTGAGAGCCCGCAGCACGTAACCTTCGTCGGAGTGCATGCTGAGCATCACGATCCGCGTATCCGGCAGCCCACTGCATATCTGCCGTGCTGCCTCGATACCGTTCAGGCTTGGCATACCGATGTCCATGACCACTACGTCCGGTTTCAGTTTGGCGGCCAGCGCCACGGCATCTCTGCCGTCGCCGGCTTCGCCAACGACATTGAGGTCGGACTGGGAGTCGATCACCATACGCAGGCCCGCGCGTATCAAAGTGTGATCGTCAGCCAGCAGAACGCGGATCATGCCTTGTCTCCCGATACAGGCGGAACAGGCAGTTCGGCCGTCACACTGGCGCCGCGATCCGGTGCGGATTCTACCCGGAAGATCCCGTTGAGCCGGTGCACGCGCTCCTCCATACCCAGAATCCCCAGCCCGCGTACTCGCTTCGGATCGAAGCCGCGCCCATTGTCGCTCACCCGGACTGCGATTGACGCCGCCGACTGCGCAACCGTCACTTTGGCCGTTCTGGCGCCTGAGTGCCTCACTGCATTGTTCAGGGCCTCCTGCACCAGGCGATAGATGCAGACCCGGTACTCGTCGGGCAAGTCATCGGCAACGCTGTCTGCCTCCACGTCTACCTCAATATCGCTGCGACGCGAAACCTCCCTCCCTTGCCACTCCAAGGCTGCCGTCAAGCCAAGGTCGTCGAGCATGGACGGCCTCAGCAGCAGTGCAATGTTGCGGACCTCTTGAATCGTCCGCTCCGTGACGGTTCGCATGGTCTCCAGTTGTTCTCCAACTTCCGGACGATCGGTGCCGAGCGTCGTCGAAAGGTGCCCGATATCCACCAGCAGCGCGCCGAGCGCCTGTCCGACTTCATCGTGCAACTCTCTCGCGATCGACCGCCTCTCGCTCTCCTGCGCGTCGAGCAGGCGCGATGAAAGTTGCTGCAACTTCTGCCGGCTGTGCGCCAACTGGACGTAGCGGTGGTGGGTCTGCCGTTCCAGCCTGACAATGTAGGCCATGCTGATGAGAACCAGCACCAGGCCACCTCCCAGACTGAAGGCGAGCGAGCCCCCCAGTTCAGCCCGTGCCTGGCCGAACTGAGTGAGCAGCGAACGATCCGCGTCCTGCAATTTCTGTCCGTTCCAGGTGTGCACCTTGCCTGACCAGTTCAGAATCTGCTTCTCCAGAGGCGCAATCCTCTCGGCAATCCAGTCCTGGCTCTTCCGCCGCCGCTCATCCGGGGGAGCCGCCTGGATGGAAATGTACAGCGTGCGCTGTTCCGCGAACAGATCTTGCATGCCGGCCAGCAGCGCCGTTTCCACGGGATCGCGGTTGCCCGGGTAGCTACTGAGATCGGAGGCAATGGTCACTGTCAGATGATCCAGCCGTCGGCGAATCTCCTGGTCCCGGTTGTGTTCGGCCTGGACCAGTTGCTGAACCGCTTCGTTGTATTCGGCGAGCGAGCCGGCCAGGGCGGAAAGGGACTGCGTGCGGTCGTTCAGCGTACGGCTGAGGGCCTCTTGTTGGGCTTCGAGGTCACCGAGCAGGTGGATGGCGATCACCCCTGCCGCCAATGCCAGCGCCAACAGTGCGCCAAATGAACCGAGCGCGAGCCAACGCACGGCGCTCGAATGGGGCGTTCCATAAGTCTGTGTCTCGGCCGGATTCTCGGGATCAAGGCTCATGCAGCCGGCACCTAGCGTATAGCCCCATTATCCAACGGGCGCGACGCCCTGCTGGTATTCCGGCTCGTAAGCGGAACACATGCACGTCATCGGCCAGATTCCAACGCGAGAGACCGCACCGCCTCTCAGAAACTTCCTCGGTCGCCGGCTGTACGCCGGCCACCGGATGGACGCGCGGCAGCACACGGAGAGCGAAGCGACTCATCCCTGGTATCAGGTGTTATGGTTGACTGGAGTCGGTTACTTATCGACCTTGTGTTATCAGCGGGTGCGCACTGCCCATCCATGCACAGGTGGCCCGGCGTTCCGACGTCGGTCAAGGTGTCCTGGCCTTGTTGGAGAAATGACTCTTCCGTCGTCGATTGGCACTGATACCATTGGTGCGGTAGGCGGCAGCACTGTTCCCCCTCCGGCCACTGTGTGTTGAGGTGGGGGACTCGCGCAGTCTTTTTGGGCTCAACTCAACGTGGCCTTTCAGACCGCTGCGCGGCTCAGGCCGGAGGGAGCGGAGCCAGCCGCCCTTACCGCATCCGGCCTTCTGACGGCGGGAAGATCAGGAAGTTCTGCATCATGCCGGTATCTTCATGCGGCAGGATGTGGCAGTGGAACACCGATTTGCCGGTCCACTGCTTGAACTTCGTGCGGATCACCACTTCGGTGTTCATGGGCACCCAGATGGTGTCCTGAATCATGCCCGGAGGCTGGGCGATTCCGCCGATGGAAATGACTTCGAAATCGTTGACGTGAATGTGGAACGGATGCCCTTCCGTTCCCCCGTGCTGGCTGCCGGGCACGATGATGTGCCACTCCTCGGCCTCGTTCAGGTGCACCGTGGTGGGGACGGCGAACTCGTCGTACAGCGCGTGGTTGATCATGAAGTCGATGCCCACGATGGGATTCAGCTTGCCGGGAAACTGGCTGTTGAAAAGGAACTGCCGCACGCGTTTGATCTCGCCGGGCTTGATCAGCGGATAATCGCGGCTGGGGCGCGGCAGGCGCCGCGGAATGCCCATGTTCCGCACCGGCCCGGCGATCTCGATTTCCGCCAGCACCTTCTGCGCGCTGAACAGGAACTGCTGGCTTTGCGCCAGTTGCACGATGCGATAGATGCCCGGCCGGGAATTTCCTTGGATCAGAAACTCGGCTCGGTTGGCGGGGGCCACCAGGACCTGGGGCGTCGAGCCGTTGATGGGCTGCACGGGCTTCAGTACGGGCGCTTCGTAGTTGTTGCCGTCCATGGCCAGCAGGTACAGCGGGTGATCCTCCACCACGATGGGCATCAGGTTGTCCGAGCATCCGTTGAGCATCCGGAAGCGGACCACCTCGCCGGGAGCCATGCGGATGCGGGTGACCGGCAGTTGCGTGGGGACGGGGTCGGTCTGCTTGTTCTGGGTGTAGTTGTGCGTCTCCTTGTAGAAGGCGTGCCCGTTCAGCAGGTAATAGCGCAGCTTGTAATCGCCGGTGGTGAATCCGCCTTGCAGGTTGGTTTTGACGCCCTTGATGGTGACGTAGCCGTCGAAAGTCTGCCAGATGGCGTTCTGCTTTGGCTCGTAGGTCCACAGGTTGGGGTCTTCTTCGGAAGGAAAGAGCCCGGCGTCCTGGATAACCAGCGGAATATCCCGGGCCGCGCGGATTTCCGGCACTTCGTCAATCTCGCCGTGGACGATGATGCCTCCGGCCATGCCGCTGGCGGCCTGCACGGCCGTGGAGCCGTGATGATGCGGATGGTACCAGTAAAGCCCCGGCGGCTGATCCTTGGGGATCAGGAACTCGTAGTCTTTATGCTCGCCGGGACGGATGGCGATCATGGGGGCCAGCGGATTGGAGGTGCCCACCGGTTCGAACAGGTGGGGCATGATATCCAGCCCGTGCAGGTGCAGATTGGTGGTGTCCAGCATGTGGGGCACGTCGGGGTCGCCATCCCAGCCGTGGGAATCCGTCTTGGGAAGAGAGTTCTGCACGCGGATGCGCAGGGTCTCGCCCGGGTGGATGCGCATCAGCGGTCCCGGAACCTGCCCGTTGTAAGTGCGCAGGCGGACGCGCGTATCCGCCAGGGTGGTTTCTTTGAACCGCGCGTCCAGCAGCCACCTGCCGTTGCTCTTGGCGGCGTCCTGGCCCTGGGCGGCCCCCAGCATGCCGGTGAAGCCGGCCGCCGCGGAGCCGCGGAGAAAGTCGCGTCGTCCGATTCCGCTCATAACCCTCGCTGATCTCTTCAGGATGTTTCAGAACTGGTTGGGGTCCTTACAGGCTTCCGGCGCGTGCTGCGTGTGAAAGTAGCCGTATTGCGTGAAAGCTACTTCCAGTTGCAGCGAGGTATCCAGAGAATATGCATCCGGAAAACGGCCGCCGGGAAAGTGCTGCGGCGGCTGCTGGTTCTGGAAATACGCCGCGTTGTCCAGGGAATACTGCACGCACATGCCGTCGAAACCGAACGACGGGGGCACGTTGAGGCCCATGGTCGAGACCGCGCCGCCCGGAGCGGCATACGCGCTGCCGTGGCAGGACATGCACGAGGATTGCGGGTTATCCACGGGCCCGGCCAGGCGCCTCTCACAGCCGAAGTGTTCGAAGATATTGATCTGCGGGTTGAGCACGGTCTGTTGCGGCGGCAGGCCGTTCTGCTGGGGCACGGCGGGAAACGTCCAGGGGTCGGAGCCCCATTGCACACCCAGGGGCAGCAGGTGGTCCCAGAAGGTGTCGCCCGGCAGGTCGGCGTCGTATCCGAAGGTGCCGTAGACCCAGCGGGTGGGCGAGCGAGGATCCACGACCGCGACATCCACCTGCACCACGCGGGAAATCTGCACCTCGCGCCGGCACAGATAATCCTTGGTTTTGGGATCGACGGCGTGCCGGTGAATCTGCCACTCGGGGGAATTCTTCAAATAGCTGACGCAGCTTACTGGCGCATTGGTGGTGAGCACCTTGACCACCACAGTGCCTTCCGGAAACGGCAGCCCATCCGGCATGCGGCTGCCCTGATAGCTGGTGATGTGCGGCTCTCCGGTGGCAGGGAAGGCTTTGCCCACCGCGTAGCCGCCCCATTCGTTGTAGAAGCCCACGGCCCACGTCTCGAACCCGTGCGGCCACTCCGCCTCGCAGCCCTGGCTCATCAGCGGAAGGAAGTTCACGCCGCGGACCGGCCGGTTCCGCCCGTTGATCAGGTTGGAGAGGTGCGCGGTGCGCTCGTTGGTGGTGCCGTGAATGAACTCGCGGCCCGCCGTCGGGTCGTAGGCCATCCAGGGAACGTTGAACCAGCGGGTCTTGCCGTCCACGGTGGTGCGGAACCCGACGTCATTCTTCAGATTGGGGTCCTGCCCCTGTTTGACGTATTGCAGAATGCGGTTCAGATACTCGTCCCAGTGGCCGTCGTGCCAGCGCGACGGGGAAACCTGCGGCGGGAACTGGACCGTGAAATCCACGTTCAGTTGCAGCCAGGTGCATTCCTTACACGTGCCGGGATTCCTGGCCGGGTAGCTGTGGCTCAACTGAAAGTGGGGCAGCGAGGGATCCGGGGGAATCTTCTGGTCCACCGTGTTGCGGAAGGCATAGTAGGCGGCATTGTGCTCCTTGGCGGGCGCCGTCTGTGCCGCGAGAGGGCCGCACGCCAGCGCCGCGCCTGCCAAAACCAGTTTGTGCATCGTTGCACCTCCGTGCATGGCTAGCCACCGGCGGCCGCCGGGGCGCGCAAAAGACCGAGTACGTACGAATAAAAAGCCGGCTTGTCCGCGAAGCTCAAGAACACGTCCTGCGTTTTGCGGGACGGGCCGGCGGGGCGAATCCAGCCCTGGTTGAAGCCCCAGGTCTCTATCTCCAGGGGCGTGGGGGAAGCCGCCTGGTACAGGCCGGGATTGGTCAGCCAGCAGGTGGCCGTCACGTCCCACATGTCGTAAAACGGCTCCCCGGAGACCAGCGAATAGGCCTCGTAGGCCAGTTGCGAATAGGCGAACTGCTTGCCCTGGGCCTGGAGCGCGTTCATAAAATCGGCGGACAACGGCGTATTATTGGTGATATCCAGAGGGAAAATCCGGATGCCCGCAAAAAGAGCGAAGGCCCTTTCCACCGCAAAAGGATCCCAAAAAGCGTTCCATTCCGCGTGTTTGTTGGCCACGGCGGGATTGATGGTGGTGGGGTCCAGGTTGCCGGGAACGTAGATGGCGCCGCCCATCCAGACGACTTTTTCGATGGCCTGGAGGAGGCCCGGGTGCGCGTCCAGCACGTCCGTCAAAGGCGTGAAGGGACAGGTGATCAGCACGGTGAGCCGCCGGCCGCCGCGGAGCGCATCTTCGAGGAGGCGAACCAGCAGGTCTTCTCCCGACGGAGGCGGGCAGGGCACCTTGGAGGCATAGGGCTGCAGGCTGGGAATGGCCTCGAAATTCACGCAATCGCCCCGATACGGCCAGGGAAACGGGTTCCATCCGCGCGCCCGGCTGAGGGCCAGCGGGATGTCCTCGCGCCCCAGAAATTGGAGTAGCTTGGAGGCGGCGTCCATGGCCGGTTGCGCGATGCAATCGGCATTCACGACGATCAGCCCCACCAGCTCGATGCCGGGCATCACGGTGAGCAGCACGGTCGCGATGTATTCATCCACCGCGGCGTCGTGAATAAAGACCACGGGCTGTGGCGCAGTGTTCTCCATTTGCTTGTCCCTTTTCGAAAGATTCTCTTCGACAGCGGCGCCTTTAGAAGACGAATTTGTGGCCCAGAGTGCGGCCTTTATTCTGTCCTGGGGCCGGGCTGGTTGTCAATATTGTTTCTGCGAGTTTGGCAGGGGATCGCGCGATGAGGCAGTCCCGCCCGGCATCTCCGTTGAGCATCCCCCTCGTCGCGTTGGCTCATTGCTGCGCGTACCTTTTCTTGAACTCCTCGGCGGCCTTCCTGCGCTGTTCGCGCTCGGCGGGGGTCATCCCACCCACGAACCAGCGATGCAGGTCCGAGTGGAGAACGCGGTCCAGTTCCGTTTGGACGGCGTGCGCCGCCTGCACCTTGGTCGTATCGCCAGACTCCAGGCCCTTTTTGATGACGTCCCGAAGTTCCGGCAGAAACTCCGTGTAGAAGCGTTGCGCCACTTCGAAATTGCCATGCCACTGCGTGTAATCGGGCCCCATCATCGCCGCTCCGTGGCGCGCACGGCGTCCCTCATGATGCCAGAGCAGGTAATAGGTGAACTCCAGTTTGTCGTCAAACTCGATATCGTTGCTGATCAGACCAGCCTTGCGCGCCATCTGGTATAGCGTGGTGGCCGGACGGCCGAACTTGTCGTTGTAGAGATTCACTTCGTTGTCGAACTGCTGGTACCAGTTGTCCACCCAGCTTTGCGCATGGCAGGAAGTGCAGACCTGCTGCATCTCCTCCCGGCGCTGGTGCCAACTCTTGACTTTCCTGCCTGCCGCCAGGTCGCCTGCGTCGATTTTCTCCGAGACCGGCGGGCGCAGCGTCCACGAGATCCGGGCGCCGACGTCGTGAGTAACCGGCAACTCCTGCGTAGCCCCCATATGACATGCCGAACAGGTCGGCCCTTGCTCGAATTGTTTGCCGGGAATCCACTCTTTTTCTTTCATCAGCGGCTCAAAGCGGCTTCGGTTGGCGGCAAAAGCGATACCGTGCTTTGATTCCGTGTAGATTTCCATCTGCGGATGGTCCGGACCCAAATGGCAGCGCCCGCAATTCTCTGGCATGCGTGCCTGCGCCCGGCTGAAATTGTGCCGCAGGTGACAAGCCGAGCAACTTCCTTTGGAACCGTCGGGATTCAGACGTCCGACGCCGGTGTTGGGCCAGGTGGCGGGATCTAGCTTTCCGCCGGCACGGACCTTCACTTCGGTTCCGTGGCACTGCCAGCAGCCGCTGACCGACGCGGGGGAGTCGTGCTTCATGTCCCCTTCCACGACCTCGGCGAGGGTGTTGTCCAGGCTCCCGAGGATCTTGGCCGCATCCGCGTGATGGCTCGCCTCGAATTCGCGATATTCCTTTTCGTGGCACTTCGAGCAGTCCTTCGGGGAAACGATCGTCGCGATCAGGAAGCCGTTGTGCGCGAATCCGTCCGGGTCGCCCTTGGCGGCCTGGTGGCACTCAAAACAACCCACCTGTACCTTCTGGTGCGCACTCTCTCTCCACTGGCCCACAATCCCGGGCGAGGTTGCCTCGTGGCAGCCGACACACGCCTGGCTTTGCTGGCTGAGTGTGGCCCGGGTCTGCGCTACGGATCCGATTGAAGACAACATGCCGAACACCAGACTCCACACGACCAAGCGCATTGCCTCTCCTCCCTACACGGAATTCCGGCGACGGAAATCACACACTCGCGGCGCCAGGATCCTCTAGATCATGAGAATCGAGTCCTAAGCACTTATATTATCTCGCCTTCGAGGAGAAATGCCGCCCGCCAGCCCGCTGTGCTCGATTAGACATAACCGGGTAGGAATCTCCCTTAACAAAGCGGCTGCGCTGAACTATGATAGGCACGTAGTGACCGTAAGGCGCACATCCGCGCGGCCGACGCATCCGGACTTCCCGGTACAGGAGGGCTCTCCTGTCCGGCAGCCCTTTGGGAGAACAACGACATGGACAATCAAGCGTTAAGCATCGTAGACAAACGCACCCAGAGCGCCTATGAAATCCCCATCCACGATGGGACCATTCGCGCCATGGATCTGCGGCAAATCAAAACCGGCCCGGACGACTTCGGGCTGATGACCTACGATCCGGCTTTCATGAATACCGCATCGTGCAAAAGCGCGATCACTTTCATCGACGGTGACAAGGGCATCCTGCGCTACCGGGGATACCCGATCGAGCAATTGGCGGAAAAGTGCAGTTTTCTGGAGGTTGCCTACCTGGTCCTGTTTGGGGAACTGCCCAACGAGGCCCAGCTCAAGGAGTGGGTCGGGCAGGTGACCCACCACACCATGCTCCATGAGACCACCAAGAAGTTCCTGGAGGGCTTCCGGTACGATGCGCATCCGATGGGGATGCTGATCAGCACGGTGGCGGCGCTCTCCACGGTCTATCCGGACGCCCGGCACGTGCTGGACCCCGAGTCGCGCAAGCTGCAAATCCTGCGTCTGGTCGGCAAGATGCCCACGATTGCGGCCTACACCTACCGGCACAGCCTGGGGCTGCCGTACGTGTATCCGGACAACGACCTGAGCTACACCGAAAACTTCATGAACATGTTATGGAAGATGACGGAGCCCAAGTACCAGGCCAATCCGATCCTGGCGCGGGCGCTGGACATCCTCTTCATCCTGCATGCGGACCACGAACAGAACTGCAGCGCCAACGTGATGCGCTCGACGGGCAGCTCGCAGGCGGATCCCTTTGTGGCTACCGCCGCGGCGGCCGCCGCGCTCTCCGGCCCGCTGCATGGCGGCGCTAACGAAGAAGTCCTCAAGATGCTGGACGAGATCGGCTCCAAGGATAAGGTGCCGGCATATATCGACCAGGTCAAGGCCGGGCACATGAAGCTGATGGGCTTCGGGCACCGGATTTACAAGAACTACGATCCCCGCGCCCGGATCATCAAGTGGGCGGCGGACCGGGTGTTCGAGGTCACGGGGAGGAATCGGAGACTGGATATCGCGCTGGAACTCGAGCGCATCGCCCTCGAGGACGAGTACTTCATCAAACGGAAGCTCTATCCCAACGTGGACTTCTACTCGGGGATCATCTACCAGGCGATGGGCTTCAAGCCGGAGATCTTCACCGTCCTGTTCGCCATTCCGCGCACGGCGGGGTGGCTGGCCCAGTGGCAGGAGATGCTGGAGGATCCGGAGCAGAAGATCGCGCGGCCGCGGCAGGTGTACACCGGGCACGCCGTGCGTGAGTTCGTGCCGCTGGAGAAGCGCAGCGTTCCGGCGGCGCCCACGGCGGCGTAGACACCGGAGGCCGCCCCCGGGGCCGGCGGTGTCCCCGGGGGCGGCGGGCGGCCATGCACGAGATGAGCATCGCCAGTTCGGTGCTGGAGGCGGTGCGGGGCGAATCCCTGCGCCGCGGCGGAAGCCGGGTGCGGGCGGTCGGATTGCGGATCGGGGCCTTGTCCGGCGTGGATCCGGAATCCCTGCGCTTTTCCTGGGACGTGCTGGTGAGCGGCACTGACCTGGACCCGCTGCCGCTGGAGATCGAGTTCCGCCCGTGGAGCAACCGCTGCCGGGTGTGCGGCCGCAGCTTCCCGGTGGAGAACTACAATGTTACTTGTCCGGGCTGCGGCTCCACGGAGACCGAGCCGGCGGGGGGGCACGAACTGGATCTGGCATGGCTGGAAGTGGAGGAGGATGAGCCGCGTACCGCTGGAACGCAAAGTCCTGACTGAAAACGACCGCATTGCGGCGGGGTTGCGGGAGGGGTTCGAGCGCGAGGGGATTCTGTGCCTGAACCTGATCAGCTCGCCAGGCGCCGGCAAAACCGCGCTGCTCGAGCGTACGCTGGCCGGGTTTCCGCCGGGCACCCGCGCGGCGGTGCTGACGGGCGACATCCAGACCGACAACGACGCCCGGCGGCTGGCGCGCTTCGGCTTTCCGGTGCAGCAGATCACCACCGGCGGCGCCTGCCACCTGGATGCCCGCATGGTCGAGCGCGCGCTTTCCCTCTGGCGCCTGGAAGACATCGACCTGCTGTTCTTCGAGAATGTGGGCAACCTGGTCTGCCCCACCAGCTACGACCTGGGCGAATCCGCGCGCGTCGTGGTGATGAGCGTGACCGAGGGCGAGGACAAGCCGCTGAAGTACCCGGCCACCTTCGCGCATGCGGACCTGGTGGTGCTGAACAAAATCGACCTGCTGCCCTACCTGGCCTTCGACATCACCGAAGCGCGGGAGAACATCCGCAAGGTGCAGCCCGAAGCGGAGATCCTGGAGGTCTCCTGCACCAGCGGCAGCGGTCTCGAAGACTGGCGCGAATGGTTGGAACGCCGCCGCGCGCCTGTGACACACTGAAGGCGTGACCGACCTGCCGCTCGTCAACGCCCTCCTGTTCGCGCTGCTCGGCATCGCCATCTTCGCCGTGGCCTTCCACGTCCTCTCCCGGCTGACGCCGGCTGACTTGTGGAAGGAAATTCTGGAACGGCAGAACGTGGCCCTGGCGATTCTGGCCGGCGCCGCCGCCATCGGCATCTGCCTGATCATCGCGGCGGCCATGCATTAGGGGCCTGTGATACCTTCGTATCTATGGCGTTCGAGTCCGATAAAGTGATGTTCGAAGTCTACCGCGAGATCGAATATTCGGGGCAGTACCGCGTGGTTTACTTTACCGAACTCCAGGACCATAACAAGGAAACCGAGATCAACCGCGCGCTGGCCGGGGAGCACTTCTACGACGGGTTTATCAAGAACTACCGCAAGGAAGAGGCCAAGCAGATCATCGAGAACGTGCTGGCGCGGCTGAACAGCGGGGAGTCCGTGACGCCGGAGGAACTGGAGCAGAGCCTGGGCGAGCACATCGCCTGAGAGGCCCGCTTGCGAATCACCCGGTATCCCAACCTGAACGAGTCCCAGTTTCTGGGCTGCGCCACCGCCTTTGTGGATTCGCTGGTGGGTGAACTGAATGGCGCGGCGATGAACCTGCGCCGGCTGGAAGGCCAGCCCAAAGGCGCGGCGTTTGCCTACGAGATGTCCCTGGACCGCTCCCGCTACGGGGCCCTGGTAGTGCTGGACCGCTGGGCCACGCTGGTGGACGCCTTCGGCAAGCACCTGCATCTCAGCAAGCACCAGAGCATCATCGACGAGGCGCCCGGGCGGGTGCTGGCCGCGGAGAACATCCTGGGGCGCGCCAACCAGTTGCTCGACGCCACGCCGCAATACGGGGGCGAACTGGTGAACGCCTGCGTGCTGGCGTTCCACTCCTTGCACAGCACCTTCGCGGAAGAAAAGCAGGCCGCCGACGAGGCCGCGCGGCTGGGCCCCCTGCTGCCGGACGACTACCGGCAGGCCCGGCGAGTGTTTTTGGAAGATTTGGCAGCGCGATAACGCGGTTCAGGGCCGCGCAAAAATCGCCATGTACTGCTTGCCGGGGATGTGGTCGTGCTTGGAGAGCAGGCGGAAGCCGCTGGCTTCCACTTCCTGAATCAGGCCGGCCTGGTCCAGGCGGATGTGATGCATGGCCTGGCCGCCGGGCATGGCGTCCGGTGTTTTGTGATACTCGACGATGACCAGCCGGCCGCCGGGCTTCAGCGCGCGGATAAATCCCGCCAGCATCTTCTGGGGATAGTTGTAGTGGTGGTAGGAATCCAGGGCCAGGACGACGTCCAGGATGCCCCCGGGCAGGTGCGGGTCGTCCTCGAGCCCCTTGATGAAGGTGATGTTCTGAAGCCTGTCGCGCTGCGCGCGTTCGGTGGCGGCTGTCAGGAAATCGTCGAAGATGTCCTCGGCGATGACGCGGCCCGAGGGGCCGACAGCCTTGCTGAGGTACGGGAGCATGAACCCCACGCCGGTGCCTACGTCGGCCACGGCCATGCCGGGCTTCAGGTCCATAGCCCGCACCAGTTCCTCGGGTCTCTGCGTGGCGGCGCGGTTGGAGCCGTCCAGCCCCTGGGCGACCTGCATGCGCCCTTCGTGGGTCTGATAGCGGGTGTTGGCCTCCGAGGCCACCTGGGCGGCGAGCGCCGGCCAGCACAACAAAACCAAAGCGGCAAACTTTCTCATAAGGGCGGCTCCATAGGCAGAGCCAGGGGCGGCTCTCGCAGGAAGTCGAGGTGGGCCATTTCTTCGACAGCTTCGCGAATAGCCTTTTCCGAGGTTGGCTCGACGGTGATGACGAAGGGCAGATCGTGTTTGGTGTCGCAGGGAAGCTGCAAGACCGCCTCCAGGCTGATGTGTTTGGCGGCCAGGATTCCGCCCAGGCGGGCGATAATGCCGGGCCGGTCGTCCACGCGGAAACGCAGGTAGTAGGCGCGCTTTTGCACCAGGACGGAGACGGGGCGGTACTCTCCCAGGCGCTCGTGGGCGAAGGGAGAGACACGCTCCGGGCTGCCGCTGCGGATCTCCCGCGCCACGCGCATCAGGTCGCTGACCACGGCCACGCCGGTGGGCGCCGGACCGGCGCCGCGCCCGTAATAGAAGGTGTCCTGCCCGTAGTGGCCCTTGACCCAAACGGCGTTATAGGCGCCCAGCACGCCGGCCAGGATGGTAGAGCGCGGAATCAGGCCGGGGCGCACGGAAAGGATCAGCCCGTCAGGCGTCTGGCGCGCGGCGCAAAGCAGCCGGATGGTGTGGCCCAACTGGTGCGCGTACTGGAAATCCATGGGCGAGATGCGGCGGATGCCTTCCACGAAGATGTCCGCGGGTGTGATTTTTTCTCCGAAGGCCAGCGCCGAGAGGATGGCCAGTTTGGAGCGCGCGTCAAGGCCGTCGATATCCGCGCTGGGGTCGGCTTCGGCGTAGCCCAGGCGCTGGGCTTCGGCCAACACGTCCGCCAGGGCCGCGCCGTGCTTTTCCATCTCGGTGAGGATGTAGTTGCTGGTGCCGTTAAGGATGCCGTACAGGGCCACCACGCGATCGCCGGAGATGCCCTCGCGCAGCACGGCGTGGATGGGGATACCGCCCGCCACGCTGGCCTCCATGGCGAGGTTGATGCCCGCGCGGATGGCGCGGTCCCAGATCTCCGAGCCGCAGACGGCCATCAGCTCCTTGTTGGCCGTGACCACGGACTTGTGATGCGCGATGGCGCCCTCGATGATCTCCCGCGCGACGGTGGCGCCGCCGACGAGCTCGGCCACGATATCCACTTCCGGGTGGGCCACCAACTCGCGCCAGTCGGTGGTCTTGAAGATGGGTCCCAGCGATTCGGGAATAGGCTTGCTATCCACCGAGCGGCTGCACACCGCCGCCACGCGCAGGCGGAATCCCAGTTTCAGCGCGATCTGGCCGGCGTTTTCGGCCAGGATGGCAAGAGTGCCCGAGCCGACGTTGCCCAGGCCCACGATGCCGACGTTCACTTCCCGCATAAGGTTCATTATGCCATCCGGGCGGCGGGCGCCCGGATTTCCTGAGGCGCGGTCAGCGCGATGCGGGCCAGTTCAGAAACTGGTGCAAGAACTGAAACGTGCCTTTTCCGTAAATGGTGTGGCCGCCGTTGAAGAATTCGATGCGGGTGCGGTCTTCCAGGCCCAGTTGCGCATAGAGCCAGCGGGTACGGGCGTATTCGTGCGCCACCCACTGGTCCCGGCTTACCCGGTCGTGGTGGCCGCGCTCCACCATAAACGGCCGCGGCGCGATCAGGTAGGTCATCTCCGCATAGTCGAAGGTGCTGCCCATGTCGAAATAAGGCATTTCCCATTCGATGGTGTACATGAAGCTGAAGGGCTCGTCGGTGGCGGCCACTTTGCGGGTCCAACTGTTGAAATCGCCCGAGCAGATCGACAGGCTGTAGCGCTCCAGGACGGCGGGCACGCGCACGGCAGTTTCGCCTCCGTAGCTCAGGCCGTAGAATCCTATGCGCGCGGGGTCCACCACCGGCAGGGCGGCCAGCCAGCGCAGGATCTGGTCGTGCTGGCCGATGATGAAGGAGAACAGCGAGCCTTTCACGCCGTTGGCTTTGCGGCTCAGCCAACGGTAGCGGTCCTCTCCGCGGTAGAGGTTGTGCGGGGCGAAGGTGATGAAACCCTGCTCGGCCAGGCGCGCGGCGAAGTTGTGATAGTAGGGGTCGTCGCCTTCCACCACCTCGCGCGGGAGGCCCTGGCGCCCATGCTGGCAGACCACCACGGGCCTGCGCTCGCCGGGGCGAATGTCCTTGGGCACGAGCAGGATGCCCCAGGCGAAGACGTCCGGCCAGCCGTCCAGCACCACTTCGTAGCCGGTGTACTTTTCCGTATCGTAGATGCGGCGCGTGCGGGGATTCGGCGGAAGCAGGGGATCGTCGAACTTGCCCAGCACCTCTTCCCAGAAGTAGCGGCGATAGGGTCTGGCGGCTGCGATGAACTTTTCGGCCGGATAGGCGCCGTGCCGGAGTTCCCGGGTCCAGGTGGTGTCGGCAAATTCCGGCGCAATCTTATACAGGAAGAACTGCTCGCGGGTGTGTTCGGCGGCGCGCACGAGGCCCTGGACGTGATTTTCCAGGGCGCGCACCTGGCGTTTCTGGCGTTCGGCGGGATCGAAGGAGCGGCGCCGGTCGCGGGGCGGCGCCGCCGACAGGGGCATGGCGGATTCCACGCCCAGCGAGCGGGTGAAGGCTTCGACGGCCTGGGGCGATCCGGGGCCGGCGGGGGCGCGGCCCGGGCCGCTCACCAGTTTGGCGGGAAAGAATCCGGGGCGGGTGAGGGCATCGATGCGCGCGAATTCGGCCTGCACGCGCGCGAAGGAAGGCATGCGGATCTCGCCCTTCTTGCCGGCGGCTTGGGGAACGGGGCTGTACTCGATAGTCAGGGCGCGCGGCGCGACGAGGGTGGCCAGTTCGGCATCGCCGAACTCGCGCAGCAGGCCCCACACGTTGCGATAGATGGGCTCGGACCACACGTCCTGGCGGGAATCGAAATAGCCGCTGACCAGCGCCGCGCCGACGCGGGTGTCAACGGCGGCGGCGTAGAAGGCTACGAGGCCGCCCTCGCCGTAACCGGCTACGCCGATTTTTCGCGCGCCGCGGCGCCCGAACCAATCCACGGCGGCCAGCACTTTTTGGACTTCGTAGCCGATGATGTGGCGGCCCATGTGGAACGCCTGGCGGTAGATCCACTCCCGGCCGGTCTGGTCCGTCATGCGGATTTCGGGGTGACCGGACCAGCGGGAGGTGCGGTCCACCAGCACCGGCGCGACGACGGCGATGCCATTTTCGGCCAGGCGGCGGGCGAACTGGCTCTCCGGGGCTACGCCCGGCGCCAACCCGGCGATCTGCTCGGGGGTCTGGTCCGCATCGGGTAGGGCCACCACCCAGGCGCGGGGCGGACGGCGGGGCTCCAGAAACAGGCCCTCTCCGTATACGCCGTCGAGCACGGCCCAGCGGACCTGAAAGACGCGGTAGGCTTCGGTTTCGGCTACCAGGGCGGGGTTGTCATCGTCGCCCCAGCGCTCCATGACCACGGGGACGCGCTGGTCCACCAGGCCGATGATCTTGCGGAAGCGGGCGCGGTTGGGTTCGACGGATTGTTCATACGCCGAAGGGGAGGAGAGGTCGCGCCGCCAGTATTGCCCGCGCTGCCCGATGGATTCGGCGATCTTGCGCTCGACGAAGCGATGCGCGCCGTCCATCATGCGGACGGATAGGTCGCCCTGCCAGTCGAGCGGCTGCGTGCCGGGCAGGACCAGAGGCGATTGCGCGGCGCCTGCCGCGGCGAGGAGCGCGAGCGCCCCGGCGATGGTCCAGATCCGCATCATGGTGGGTCCAGTTTATCGCACGGCAGTTTCGGATATACTTCCCCCAAAGCATGTCGAGAGCACTGCGCATCCTGATTTGTCTCGTATCCGCCTGGTGCAGTTTCGCCCAAGATAGCCGGCGGCAGACCCTGGAGTTGCTGCTGCACGTGGTGCCGCCCTCGCGGGTCCCCGACAACGGGCGGTTGAGCTCCTACGAGAACACCTGGGAGGAATGGCAGAAGCGCACCGGCACCGAGCCGCCGGACTTCGACGCGCTGCCGTCGAATCCGGACCTGCCGGACCCGCTGGTGCTGCGCGAGAACGGCCGCGCGATTCCGGTGACGAACCTGGCGCTGTGGAACCGCCAGAAACAATGGATTCGCGCGCAGACCGAACACTGGATTTTCGGCGCGCTGCCGCCGCCGCCGGACAACCTGCGCGCGGTGGTGACCGGAACGAGCCGGGAAGGCACGGTCACGGTCCGCCGCGTGCGGCTGGAGTTCGGCCCGGACCACCGCGCGACGCTGCATCTCGAATTGATCATCCCGGACGGCAAAGGCCCGTTTCCCGTGTTTCTGACCAACCACGGACCAAACCGGCCGTGGCTGTATACCGCGATTCGGCGCGGCTACATGGTCTGCTACTACTCGGCCACCGATCCGAACTATGGCGATCCGGACGATTCCGATAAGTACATCGAACTCTATCCGCAATACGATTTTTCCTGCCTGGCGCGCTGGGGCTGGGCGGCCTCGCGCGCGGTGGACTACCTGTACACGCTGCCGGAGGTGGACAAGAACAAGATCGGCCTGACGGGGCACTCGCGCAATGGAAAGCAGTCTCTGGTGGCCGCTGCCTTCGACGAGCGCATCGGCGCGGTGATCCTTTCGAGCGGCAACACCGGGGAGTGCGATCCCTGGCGCTACACCACGGACATGTTCGCCAACGAAAGCATCGAGCTGCTGACGGGCGGGCAGCCGCACTGGTTCCACCCGCGGCTGCGGTTTTTCTCCGGGCGGGAGGACAAGCTGCCGGTGGATCAGAACATGCTGATGGCGGCCATCGCGCCGCGCGGCCTGATGATGTATTCGGGCT
Source organism: Solibacteraceae bacterium (assembly GCA_021324015.1). GTDB lineage: Bacteria > Acidobacteriota > Terriglobia > Bryobacterales > Bryobacteraceae > JAJPJX01. Next base: position 29,176 of record JAJPJX010000192.1, read on the forward strand.
ACGGCGAATCGGCGGGCAATCCGCTGGGCTTCGAGCAGGCGTACCGGTCCGTGCTGCGGGTCTACCGGTTCCTGGGGAAGGAAGACAACGTGTGGCTGAACCTGCGGGACGGTGAGCACCCCACCACCACCGAAGACCTGGAGAATTTTCTGGATTTCTTCGATTCGGTGTTCGGCCGCCGGCACCACGCGAAGTTTGAAACCTGGATTCTGGGCTACACCTTCGAGGGCTGGCAGAAGACCACGGGCGAACGGATCGACCCGCTGGCGTATCCGCGGCGCGCTCCCGGCGATTTTCTGCTCGAGGCGGACGGGCGTCCGATCGGCACGGCGAGGCAGTGGGAGGAGAGGAAGAAATCCATCCGGCAGCGGATCGCGCAGGTGCTGGGAGAGGAGCCGCCGCGGCTTCCCTTCGCGGTACACCACAAGCTTTCGGAAAAGAACTGGTCGAGCGACGGCTGGCTGGCCACGCTGTTCGGCCGCCCGACAGACAACGCGGCCGGCGAGGCGCGGCTGAAGAGCGAAGGCATGGGTGTCGCGGGGCTACCGTTCGGCGACGGCTTGAAGGGCGACCTCTTTTATCCGCTGGGGCCGGACGGCAAGCCGAAGCCGGGCAAGTGGCCGGTGGTCATCTGGCTGCATCCGTATTCCTATCAGAACGGCTGGTCGGTGGGGAGCCCCTGGCTGTCTTCGGGATGGGCGTACACGCTGGACAAGCGCCCCACGTTCTCCCTGCTGACCAGGCGGGGCTTTGCCGTCTTCGCCTTCGACCAGATCGGTTTTGGAACGCGCGTGCACGAGGCGCGGGAGTTCTACCAGCGCTATCCCAAATGGTCGCTGCTGGGGAACATGATCGCGGATACGCGCTCCGCGGTGGAGGCGCTGGCGGCGCTGAAGGAGATCGATGCCTCGCGGATCTACCTGGCGGGCTATGCTCTGGGCGCCAAGGTGGGTCTGCTGACGGCAGCCTTTGACGGCCGCGTGCGGGGGCTGGTATCGGTTTGCGGGTTCGACCCGCTGCGGCTGGACACCGCGGAGAAGGGCACCGAGGGTGTAAAGCATTACTCGCACCTGCATGGCCTGGCTCCGCGTCTGGGGTTCTTCGTGGGGCACGAAGACCGCCTGCCCTTCGATTTCGACGAGGTGCTGGCGCTGGCGGCGTCCAAGCCCGTGCTGCTGATTGCGCCCACGCTGGACCGCTACGCGCGGGTGGCCGATGTGCGGCGCGAGGTGGAGGAATCCCGCAAGGTTTACCGGCTGCTGGGCCACGAGGAAGCTCTGCGGATCGAAACGCCGCTCGAAATCAACCGGTTCCCGCACGCTATGCAGGAGCAGGCATTCGATTGGATCGCGCAGATGCCGTGAAGAGCGGGCAATGGGATAGAAGGGCGGCGAATAGGCACACTTCGGCTCAAGCGGAGATGCCTTGCGGATGGGAAGGTGATCGTCACCGCCCCGGCCCTCCGCCTTTGAGGCGGGGACCGGGGCGGGGTGAAACGTAACGGGGCTTATCGGCGGCAGTCTCCGGGGGG
>JAJPJX010000204.1 GCA_021324015.1 Solibacteraceae bacterium
CTGGACACGCTGCATCACCTGGACGCGATGGTGCGGCCGGGGGCGCTGGTGACCGACGCGGGCAGCACCAAGCACGCCATCGTGACGCTGGCGCGCACCGCCCTCCGCCGGGCGCAGTTTCTGGGCGGCCATCCCCTGGCGGGCAAGGAGCGGCGCGGCGTCGAGGCCGCGGACGCCGACCTGTTCGCCGGGCGCACCTGGGCGCTGACGCCCGCCGACCCGCGGGAACTGGAAACACCGCCGGCGCGCGATTTCCTGAGCTGGCTGGAGCGCCTCGGCGCGCGCGTGGTGGTGCTGGGCGCGGCCGAGCACGACGGCATCGTGGCCTACACCTCGCACTTGCCGCAACTGGCCTCCACGGCGCTGGCCGCCACGGTGGCCGACCACGTCACCGCGGAGGAGAATCTCCAGGTATCCGGCACCGGCCTCGCGGACACCACGCGCCTGGCGCTGAGCGCCTACGAACTGTGGCGCGACATCCTGGCCACCAACGCCGAATCCATCGATGAGGCGCTCACCGCCTACATCGGCGAGTTGGAGCACCTGCGCGAGAACCTGCGCACCCGGCAGATGCAGGAAGAATTCGAGCGCGCCGCCAAGCTGGCCGGGCGGCTGCGAGGGCGGTAGGGGGCTTTTGTGGTGCGGCGGCTCAAGAACCACAAACGCCTGAAGGGAACGCAATATACTTATACGAATGCGTTTCTTTCGATCGCGTGGCAAGGTGATTTCTCTGCTATGGCTGAGTGCCGCCGTGGCGTTCACGGCGACCAGCGCCGGCGCGCAGACGGGCGCCCCGGGCGCCAAAACGAGGGTGGCCCTGTACGCGGCTGTTGGGCCAGAGCTGAAAACCTATTCGGTAGACGTCGAATCCGCGACCCTCGTTGAGCAAGCGTCCGTGAAGCTTCCTCAGGATGTGCAGGAAGCGTGGCCTCACCCTTCTTCCCGCTACCTGTACGTCACCTGGAGCAACAACAAGGCGGGTACGGCCGGCCGGCACGGGGTGACGGCATTTCGCATCGATCCCGCAACGGGAGCGTTGCAGCCGCACGGCCGGCCGATTTCTATTCCCGCGCGCTCGGTTTTCATTACTGTCGATATTCCGGGGGATCACCTTCTGGTGGCTTACAACGTGCCTAGCGGCTTGACCGTCCACCGAATCAAGGCCGATGGCACCCTTGGGGCGGCTGTGCCGCAAGCCGCCGATCTGGATTTCGGAGTCTATGCGCACCAGGTGCGGATGGACCCGTCCAACCGGATGGTCATTCTGATCACGCGAGGCAATGGGCCGACAGCGACCAGGCCGGAGGACCCCGGCGCGCTGAAAGTGTTTGGATACAAAGATGGCGTGCTTACCAACCGGGCCTCGATCGCGCCCGGGGGAGGGTACAATTTCCAGCCGCGCCACCTCGACTTCCATCCGACGCGGCCGTTCGTCTACATCACGCTGGAGCGGCAGAACAAGCTGCAGGTCTATCGAAAGCTCGATGGACCGTCGCTCAGTTCCGCGCCTCTGTTCACCAAGGAAACATTGGCTGATCCCAGCCGCACTGCCGGCCAGTCGACAAGCACAATCCATGTTCATCCGAACGGCCGCTTCCTTTACCTGGGGAATCGGGGGGACGGTACCGTGGATTTTCGGGGCAAGCGGGTTTTGGGCGTCGTGGAGAACTCGATCGCGGTTTATTCGATTAACCAGGAGACCGGGGAGCCGACACTGATTCAGAATGCGGATACTCGCGGGGCGCATCCGCGGACGTTTGCGATCGATCCCAGTGGGCGGTTGCTGGTTGTCGCCAACATGCTGCGAGCGCTGGTGCGCGACGGGGAGGAGGTCCGTCCTCTACCGGCGGCCCTGTCGGTGTTCCGCATCGGCCGGGACGGGAAGCTGCAGTTTATGAGGAAGTACGATCAGGATACGAGCGGCGGGCGGGACTTGTTCTGGACGGGGATGGTGAAATTGCCCTGATCGGATGTGTACGGGCACACTGCGGCTCAGCGGAGGGTGTGAAAGCGGGGTGCGGACAGGCGTAGCCGCCTGTCCTTTTGCTTTTCCGCCTGGTTCTGCCTGTTTTCTGCTTGCGGGATCGATCCCTGCTCCCCGTCTTTGCGGACGGGGAGCGCAGTCACGCCTGTGACGTTGAAAACTCGGGTGGGCCCACCATCTACTGCGTTTTATCGCGGGTGCCTCGGCGACGAGCACCTCTTTCGATCTCAGAGTAGCGTGGGGGGCGTGCGGGCGTGCGGCCGTTTTCGCCCCAAGCGATTGAAAAAGCAGCGCGAAAAAATTTTGTTCCGAGTGTTACTGTTTCTTGCGTGAGCGCTGACAGATTCCTCCAGAATGTTTTTTGGGCTCAGGCGCGCCGCGGGGAGTCCCGGATCATGCGCTCCAGCACGTTTTGCGTGATGCGCTGGATGGCCGGATTCACGCCGAAAGGCCCCGAGAAGGTGCGCGCGGGGATGTGTCCGGGAGGCGCCGACAATCCTTCCGACCACCAGATGGTGCCGGCATTGAACACCCAGTTGCCTTTGAGACCGCGGTAGACTACGGCGGCGTGCTCTTTCGGTCCTCCTCCGGGCGCCCGGCCGGGAAACAGCGTGCTGCCAGCCACGACTTCCAGATTCTCGACCTTGCCGAACGGCGGTCCGTGGTGCTCCCACCCGATGACCCCCGGGATGCTGTCGCCGGCCTGCAAGCCGGTGCCTTCATAGATCCAGTGCTCCGGTTTGGTGACCACCCAATCCCCGTAGCCGGGTCCATAGGACGTGGACCCCATCAGGTCCTGCTCGTCCGGAAAGCGCTCCCGCCGGGCGAAGGCGCGGCAGGGCGCGCCGGTCGTGGAACTGTCGTAAAAAATGATCTCGCCCGACACTGCGTTGCCCGAGAGAAATGCAATGCTCAGTCCGGCGTCGCGCGCCTCCATGGCGTTCTCGAGCATCTTGCGCGACCAGTATTCGTCGTGGCCCACCGAAAGCAGGGCTTGAGGCTGGCGCAGGATACCCGGGTCCAGGTGCAGATCGATGTTGGAGCAGTAAGTGACGTCATAGCCGTGCTGCTCCAACCAGAAAGCCAGCGGGTGTTCCCAAAGGACGAAACTGCCCGAGCCGGCCGAAAGCGGCGCGTCCACCACCTGGCAATACTTGGCGTACGGCCGGTCGAAGCTCACGCGCACGTGCGGCCCGGTGTACCAGACCTCCGGCGTGCCGTCGTCGTAGAGCGAGTCCTTGCCGGGCCACTTGTTGTAGGCCTGCCAGGTAAGGTCGGAGACCTGAAACAGCAGTTCGCTCGGACGGTGCTCCTTGACCACGAACACCACGTAGCTCTGGGGGCCGAACTTCTCGTCCTTGGTCAGTTTGCCCAGGTATACGCCGCTGGGCCACTCCTGGGGAACCGTGAAACTGGTGGCGCGTTCCCACTGGCACTCCCGCAGGCGCTCCATGGTCATCATGGGCATCGGCTGGGTGGCCACCCGGAACGGTCCGATACGGGCCATGTGACGCGCGCCCGCGCCGCCGTAGTAGCCCATGCGGTAGAAATCGATGACACAGGCGCCCGGCGGCTTCATGCTGGCCATGATGTCGATGGATTCCCCGGGGAGAACGCTGGTCTTCGACACGAAACCTTCGATGACGGAAGAACGCAGCCGCCGGTTCAGCGGGTAGGACATCAACGTGACCGGGTCGTCGAACTGCGTGTGCTGCAACTGCCACTGGTTGGTTCCCGGCTTGCTGTTCTCCCGCACCACGGGGTTGTCCCGCCGCGCGCTCCGGGAGGATTGCGCGGCCAGGGCTGTCCCCGCGCCAGCGCCGGCTTGCAGGAATCCGCGGCGGCCCAGGCGATGACTGCTCATGATTGCCCTCCTCTTCCCCTGAGACGTTATCACCGCCCGGAAACGAGCAGCAAGCCGTTCAGTCCCCGGCGATCTTCTGGTAGTAGGCGCGGCCTTTCCGAAACAGCTCCAGCGTTTCGTTGCGGTGCTCCGCGCTGGCGAACCGGGGGGAGGCTTCGATGTCGCGGATCACCCGGTCGATCCATGCCACCACCGTCCGGGCGTCCTGCGGAACGGCGATCTTCTGTTTTCCCACGTAACAATACACCGGGCTGGAGTGCGCGAACGCCTTCGGGTCGTTGATCACCAGCCGGTTCGACGGGCCCCAGACGCGCGCCGCGATCCAACTGCTCCTGGCAATCGGCAACTCGCGCGCGATAGCGGCCTGCCTGCCGCCGTCGCCGGGTTCCACCCGCGCCGCGACTTCGCCGTTGACCACGATCTCCAGGCTGTTCATGGGCACGATCGATTGCACCCTGGCCGAAACCCGCACCGTTCCGGGAGCGGCCAGATCGATCTCCTCTCCGGGACCCTTTCCCTCTACCTCCAGGGACAGCAGCGGACCGTTGGAGACAAAGGTCCGGCCCGCCTTGTAGGCGGCCAGCCATTTCTCATAAGTCAGCGGCCCGCTGCCGGTGTTCACGTACACCTTGGAGGCGCCCGGCAGGGAGTGGCGCATGACGTCCATCTGCGAGTCGGTTCCGGCTGACGCGGTGCACTTGAGGCCGCAATTCAGCACCCGGTAGTACATCCAGCAACCGCCCTCCTCGTCCATATTGCTCAACACGTCCAGAGCGTCCACCGCGCCCAGGGCCAGGTCTACGGGGAACTCGCGCGCCAGATGCTCGCCCACGGGAATTTCGGGCTTGTTGGCCGGATGCACGTAGGCCACCGCCGCACCCTGGGCCTTGGCCGCCATCGCCGGCACGTAGAGGGGAGGATAGTCCTCCCAGGAGGAGGAGTCCGGCTGGCCAGTGAAGGACGGAGTCACGAAGCGGGAGATGCCCAGCAGCGCGATGTGGCCGTACATGGCGGAGACGTTGCGCACCTCCTGCTGCACCACCAGGAGGTGCTCGGGCGTGGAAAGCGGATCGGGTTTGCCATAGTGGAAATACTCGGTGTCGAAGACGTGCGCCAGCGTGCCCACGCTGCCCGAAAGCAGGTTGGCCACGTGGATGTCCTCGCCCTTGACCAGCAGCAGGCAGTCCTCCATGGTCATGTACAGGCCGCCGGGAACGTGATTGGGGTGCATGTGGATATCCCCCGATTGCCAGCCCGAGGCCGGGAGATCGGCCACCCGCCGGAGCGTGACGGCCGCCACCGCCGTGCGCTCGGGAAACACCTGCGCCTGCACCCTCGCCGGCAGGTACTCGAAGCCCTTCACGGCCTCCACCGAGGCCCTGCCCGGCGGCATTTCCAGCCGGAACTCCCCGTTGGCGTGGAAGTAGAACTCTCCGGTGCGGCTGGTTTGCCGCGCGATGCTGCCCGGCGGGATGTGCGCCTTGCCCTCCGCGTCCGTCAGGTAGATGCGCGCGGCCAGCGGCTTTCCGTTCTGGTCCTGAATCCTCACCCAGAGGCGCCCGGGAGCCTGGAATGGCTGCCCAGCGGCGGCCACCTGGGCCATGGACATGGACGGCCAGCCGGCCAAAAACATCGCTGCGGCCAGTAGCCGATTTAGTCTCTGGAGGACAAAGTTTCTCATTGTGCTGCTGCCAACCGTGTAATCTACCAGAACATGGCTCACCCTAACACCCGCGCGAGCCGGCGCGCGCGCGGGCATATAATGCATGTTTCGGAGTGCCAGAGGCTGCGCCAGCGTGATCCAGGCGGCCAGACGCTATTTGGCAGGAGGAGGAAGTCATGAGCAGTTCCCGGCGAGACATGCTTACGGCCGCAAGCGCGGCGTTCACCACATCGCTTTTCACCGGCAGCGTGAGAGGCGCCAATGACCGCGTGGCGGTCGGCTTCATCGGCCTGGGCGCCATGGGGTCAGGGAATCTCGGCTACGCGATGAAAGTGCCGGGCTTCGTTCCCACCGCGCTCTGCGACATCTACCAGCCGCACCTGGAACGCGCGGAGGCGGCGGCACGGCGCCACGGATTCCAGCCGAAATCAGTAAAGGATTTCCGCGACATCCTGGCCGACAAGTCGATCGACGCGGTCTGCATCTCGACACCCGACCACTGGCACGCGTACATGACCGTGGAAGCCTGCAAAGCCCGCAAGGATGTCTACGTCGAGAAGCCCGCCTGCGTGTACATCGAAGAAGGCCAGAAAATGGTGCAGGCGGCGCGCAAGTATAACCGCATCGTGCAAGCCGGAACCATGCAGCGCTCCGGCGGGTACTTCAAGAAAGCCTCTGAACTGGTGCACGAGGGCGCCGCCGGCGAGGTCACCTTCTGCCACGCCTTCCAAAGCGGCCTTACCAAGAGGTCCGGATGGGGCAATCCGCCGGACAGCGCCCCGCCTAGCGATCTGGATTGGGATATGTGGCTGGGACCCGCGCCCAAGGTGCCGTTCAACGCCAACCGCTGGGGCGTGAAAACGACGACCTTCCCCACCTTCCGTTATTTCTGGGACTACGCGGGCGGCGCGATGACCGATTGGGGCGTGCACCTCATCGACCCGATCCACCAGTGTTTTGACGAAGTCATGCCCACCGCTATCGACGCCATGGGCAGCAAGTTCTACGTGCAGGATAATACCCAGACGCCGGACACTATGCTGGCGACGTTCTTCTATCCGATGTTTCTGGCCAGCTACGAGAGCCGCACGTGCAATCCGCTGCCCATGTTCGGCATGAACCAGGGATACGGCACCATGATCCATGGCACTCAGGCGAGTATCTTTGTGAATCGCAGCATGTGCCGGCTGATGCCCAACGACCGTTCCAAGGGCGCTACCGTGTGGGAGGACGACCCCCAGATGCAGCAGATGAACGTGCCGCACTGGAAGAACTGGCTGGAGTGTATCCGGACCCGCCAGAAGCCGATGAGCGAGATCGAGACGTGCGTGCGTTCGTCGGCCGCCTGCATTCTGGCCAACGTAGCGATGCGGTCAAAGCTGCGGCTGGATTGGGACGAGAACAACTGGACGGTCGCGCAGGAAGCCGCCCGGCCGATGCTGAAAGCGAAGTACCGGGCTCCCTGGAAGCTCGAAGTCTGACCTGGCGGCGCGGCTGGCAGTCCGCAGGACGCGCACCATGACCCGAAACGATTTCCTGAAGACCGCCTGGGGGGCGCCGGCGCTGGCCGTCAGGTCTCTTCACGCGCAAGGCTCCTCGGATCCGCTGCGCTCCGCGCTGGAGTCCTCTGCCGGCCTGGCGCTCGCCAACCAAGCCTTCGAGTTGACGCTCGGCGCCCGGCCGGCTCTGGAAGCGCGGCTGGCGCACAAGCCCTCCGGCCTGCTGCTTGCCGACGCGCCCTACAGCTACAGCTTCGGCGCGCCCCGCTTCGAGCGCCTCTCCACCGCCCGCGAGGATGAGGCCACCACCCTGGTGCTCGAGGGCCTGGCCGGCCCCATCGCCGTCGAGCACCACTTCAAGATTCCCGCCCGCCGGCCCTGGATCGAGGAAAGCGTGACGCTTTCCAACCGCGGCAGCTATCCCGCCGCCCTCCCCGAAGGCCGATGCGGCTTCGTTCTGCCGCTCGTGCTCGAAGGCGATCGCGTCTCCGGTCCGCTGGCCCGGTTCCGGTTCACCGCCGTCCCGTACCGGCGCGAGCCCCGCGGCAACACCCGGCAGTACGCGGACTACACGATCGCCGAGGTGCTCACGCGCCCGCGCGTCTCCGGGCTGCGCAACGACCTTCGCGTGGAACGGCATGCGAGCATCGTCCTCTCTTCTATCTACTCCACGGGCGTCATCCCTACCGAGTATTCCGGCTACGCCTCCGAGGGCTGGGTCCTCACGGATGGCTCCTCGGGGTTCGTCGTCTCCAAGTACAACCAGGACGGCATGGAGGGGGCGGTGCTCGACCGCTTACCTCTGGACGCCCGGCGCATCGGTCTGCGCTGGGGAGGCCTGGCGATTTTTCAGGGCGATCCCGAACACGGCGCCCGGCTGGAGCCGGGCGAGTCCTTTACGTTCGGGGTCACGCGGATCACGGCTTACCAGGGAGGCGTCGAAGAGGGATTCCTGGCCTTCCGCTCCGAAATGGAGGAGCGCGGGCAAGGGTGCCCAGCCGGGTTCAATCCGCCGGTCCACTGGAACGAACTTTACGACAACAAGCTGTGGTGGCTTCCCAATAACGGCCAGGACAATCCCGAGCAGCGCAAGAAGCTATATACCCTGCCGGACATGCAGGCCGAAGCGGCCAAAGCCCGCGACTACCACTGCGAAGCTCTCTACATGGACCCCGGCTGGGACACCAGCTTCGCTTCGAAGATGTGGGATGAGCCGCGGCTCGGCAAGCTCTCCGATTTCACCCGCATGCTGCGCCGCGACTATGGCCTCAGCCTCTCGCTGCACACCCCCATGGCGGGCTGGTGCAATCCGTCTTCTTACGACCGCTCCATCGACCGCATGCTCCCCGATGGCTCCCGCGCGGAGCGCTCCCTGTGCGGCATGTCCCGGCAATACGTGGACGAGACGTTCCGCCGCCTGGACGCATTGGCCTCCTCCGGCGCCCGCTTTTTCATGTTCGATGGCACGATCTACGCCGGGCCCTGCTGGGATCCCTCCCATGGCCATCCCGTGCCCGCCCGCCGGGACGAGCACGCCCGCGCCATGAACCGCCTGGCCCGCATGGTGCACCGCAAGCACCCGGAGGTGCTCATCGAAATGCACGACCAGTTGCTGGGCGGCACGACCCTGCGCCACGTGCCCACCTATTACGGTTACGGCGATTCCCCGGAGGGCCGGGGCTTCGATACCGTGTGGGCCTTCGAGCTGATGTGGGACCCCATGACCGATCTCGCCGGCGGACACAGCATCGCGCTCTACTACTACAACCTGGCCTACTCGCTGCCGCTCTACATCCACATCGACCTGCGCACCGACAACGAGCAGGCGCTCATGCTCTGGTGGAACGCCTCCACATGCCGCCACCTGGGCGTGGGCGGTACCCACAAGGACCCGCGCGTGGCGCAGGCGCAGAAGGAGGCCCTCGCCACCTATCGCCGCCTGAAGCCTTTCTTTGCGGCGGGCGTTTTTTTCGGCATCGACGAACAAACCCACGTGCATCGCCATCCTGCCGAGTCCCGCGCCGTGATCAACTGCTTCAACCTCTCCCGCGATCCGGTCCGCCGCTCTTTCCGCTTCGACCCGGCACGCTACGGGCTCGACCGCTCCCGCGGATACCGCGCTACGGGCGGAGCCGCCCGGCGGACCGGCGAGGGGTACGATCTGGAAGTCGCTGTGGCTCCCTGGGGCCACACACTCGTCGAAATCGATCCGGAGGGTTGAGCGGCTGGCCACCGGCACGGGCGGTTAGCGCCTGTAGCGTGCCGTCAAGGTTTCCATCTCCTTCACGGCGGCGGTGTAATCCTGCTCTCGCAGTTCCCGGAATGACCGGTTGCAGTCCTTCACGAGAGATTGAAACCGGTCCCGGTCCGGCGCGCTGATGCGAACATCGCCGTCCTTCAGCATCGTGGCCATTTCCTCGCGCAGCTTCAGCTCCTTCGCCAGCGCTTCCGCGACAGCGGGCGGCCAGCCCGGCTGCCGCTCGCGCGCGCCCGGCATGGGCGGGAAGGCTTTGTGCGGCTCTTTCTGATACCAGAACGCCGTAGACGTATAGTCGTTCTCGAAGTTGTTGGCGTGTCCGTGCTCGATGGTCACCCGGATTGCCGTGTGGAAGCGCACGGGATCGTTGACGAAGAATCGATACATCTGGTTCTTGCCGCCGAAGTTGCCGTTCCGGTTCTCGATCAGATAGAAACCCGTGTAGAGTCCCGAGAATTCCGCGTCGGGACAACATCCGCTGTTGAAGACCTCCTCGTGGCCGGTTCCGGGATAAGTGGCCCGCTTAGCCCCGTCCACGAAGATCATGTCATCTCCCTCCCCGTACCATCCTCCGGCGATGTTGTCGACCGTCAGAAACAGGCCCACGTAGCTCCCCTGCCCTTCCGCATCCAGGATCACGAAATTGTTCGCGCCGGTCAGGTTCTTAGCTGCCGGATTGCCAAGCGTGGTGTTCTTCGGATTGCCTTCCCGCACCGGAGTCCGCGGCACGCGCCGCCACTGGGCGTGGAGCCTGCCGGCGTCCCCGGGCAGCACGCCGTTGGGGTACTGTTCGAAGTCGATGTGATACCAAAGACGGAAATCGGAGACCTTCCCGTCGTTTTCCAGCGTAATACGCGCCCCGTTCTGGAATGGCATGGGAAAGTAGTTCACCATGCCGTCGAAATCCGAACTGCGGAGACCCGGGTTGACGTCCACCACCATCGAGTGAAAGGTTCGCAGCGTGCCCAGTCCCGATCCAAAAAAGTCTCCCAGCGGCACCTCCACGCAGGGCGCCTGCCGGCCGTCCCAATACATGCGCAACACGGCTTTGCGGTAGCGCATCCGGTCGGCCGCGTAGGAGGCGAGATAGAAGCGGCGAATCACGCCGGCGCCGGGAATCTCGGCCAAAGTGCTGGTCCCACCGGGCGGGATCACAATCCAGTCGGTGTTGCCGCCGGTGCGGTCGTACGACGAAATCCGGCCGGTCCGGCTGTCCTTCAGGCGCCACAGCGCATCGAGCGGCCCCTCGGGGCCCTGGACTTGCTGCTGTGCCTGCAAGGGAACGCCGACGGCGCCGAATAGCAGAATACACAAAACGCACAGACCACGGACGAAGGCCACGCTGGATTCGCGTTGATCGAAGTTTGTCATCGGTTTCTGCTTTTTCTTGCCTGGAAGAGCAGCACGACGACTCCTTCGCCGCCCTCTTCCTCTCGATTTCAATTTCCGCCCAGGGCCGCGGCCCCGCGCAGCAGGATCACGGTCGCCTTGCCGTGTTTGGGAACGGTGATGCGCAGCTCATCGCCCTGGCGCCGCGGCTCTACGCTGGCACTCTCGCCGAGGTCGATGGCGTGCACTTCGACGGATTGGAGGGAGGCCGCCTGGGGCAGCCGGCAGACCACCTCCAGATTGCGATTGAACCCCTCCGCCTGACGGAGGCTGCGCCACGCGGAAACCATGGTGATCATGACGCTGCCATCCTTCAGCCGGAAGATGTTGCCTTCGGTGTATTTGGGCAGCTCGAGCGCCCGCGGGTAGAAGATCCACTGCTTGCCGCGCAACCGGTCGATAAACGGACGGTACCTGCGCGCCAGTTCGCGTGCGCGCGCGGCCGTTTCCCCTGAAACCGGATGTCCGGGCCGGCCTTCGACGGATTGAACGGTATCGAACATGCCGTAGCGCAGGCAGTGCAGATACATCATCTCGGCGTTCTCCGGCCGGGCTTCCAGGATCATGACGTGGCGGTTCAGCCCGAGATAGCTTTGGGCCGTAATCCAGGCGGGACTGTCCTCGCGCGGGGCGTCCTCCATGGCCATGATGCCGTCCAGACCCTGGCAGCTCACGATGGTAACCGGCTTGTTGGCCGTGATGTGCATGCCACGCCGGCGCACCAGGGGGCGGATGTACTGGCGCATCAGCCGCTGGTACATGAACTCCGGATAGTAGGCCGGCTTGTTATTCACCATGGTGATGCCGTCGTCGTGCGCAAAATCGAACATGTAGCTGCGCCCGTAGACGTCCCAGAACAAGCCCGCGGCATCCGGGTACGCATCCACCAGTTCGCGCGCCTGGGAGATCATGTGCTTGCCGAAGCTGCCGGCCGGATCGGCGTTCATCAGCCAGCAGGCGTTCGTGCTCGGGTACGAGGCGATCTTCCACGCTCCCACGGGCCGGCCCCTCTCGTCCCGCGCCACGCTGTCCGGAAAGTTCTTGCCGGCGTAGTCCCAGACCGATTCGGTGACGTTGTAATAGATGAACGTCCCCACTCCGTGCTCTTTGGCGATCTGCGTGTGGCGGCGGACTTGTTCTCGCGTGATCTCACCGTGAGGGGCCTCGCGAAATACCCAACTCGTCACGCCGGCGGGCGGGATCATCAGGCCGTACCAGGGGAAGTGTCCGTGCAGTTCTTCCCAGCGGGCGCCGCGTTCGCGCAGCCCTTCGTACGCCTGGCGCTGCGCCTCCTCGGAACCGCCGTCCGCGCCGGGATGCGTGATCACGTAAGCTCCATCCCAGCGGTCGAAGCCGGGGTCGGGATCGAAATAGGCGCGGTACTTGCGGTAGACCCAGCCCAGGGCGGGGCGCCAGTCGGCCGCGTGCAAGGCAATCAGCAGGCCGGTTTCGATGTCCTTGTTGTCCCGCGCCCCCAGGTACTCGTTAGTGACCAGGAAGTATGGCTGCTCGGAGGCGGGATAACTCCGCGAATTGAAATGAAAGTCCGCATCCGCCCCGGTGTTGGTCTGAAACCGTATGCGGACGGCCGGCACTTCGAACGGCGACACAAAGGAGATCGCCCTGCCGTTGGCCTTCGAGTAGAACACCGTGATAGGGATGCACGTGCGCCAGCGGCCCTCACCCACGGCGCCCGAAGTGGATTGGCCGTAGTCGATGGAAAACGGCAACCAGGGCTTGACGACGAAAGGCGCGTCGGCGATGGGCGCCCAAGCCTCGTAGGAACCCATCGGCAGCGGCGCGAATTGGGTCACCCGGATGGTGCGGGCGGGCCCGCTGGTCTTGTGGATGCGGACATCCCATCGGAGATGGTCCGGCAGCAGGCGGAAGCTCTCCCTCACCACGAACTCGGCGCCGGGGTAGCGCTTCTCGAGGACGAGCGTGGAGGCATCCTCGCTGACGCCGGTTACCGTGCCGGGATCGGCCAGGTCGGAGAAATCCTTGCGCCTCAGCTCATCGAGCAGGCTCAGACCAAGCACGCGGTGGCCGATTTCAAACGCGATGCCGGTGCTGCCATCGGTATCCGACGTGGCGTTGCGCAGTGATTGGTTACAGTAGTCCACGCCGGCTGTCTTATCGAGAAGCTTCTCGATGCGGCCGGTGGCGCGATCGACCGCAATTTCCATGCCGGCGTTCGCGGCCACCCATAAACCTCGCTCGGGCGCGGCGGCCAGGGCGGTGGGAAGGATCATCAGAGCGAAGACGCGTTTCATCTTCGTGGCCCTCCGGAAGCGGACCTTAAATTATAGGGAAATGCAGGCCCGATAGTAGCCCCGAAGCCGTGCCGGCTCATGGAGGTCCCGCGAACCGGCATGGCCCCTAAATCGTAATATTAGGGTGTGCAAATCCTTGTTCAGGACATCCGCTACGCGCTGCGGCTGCTGGCTAAGTACCCGGCCGTTACGGCCGTGTCCGTGATGGCGCTGGCTCTGGGCATCGGGGCCAACACGGCGATTTTCAGCATCGTAAACGCCGCGCTCATCCGGCCGCTGGAATACCGGGAGCCGGGCCGGATCGTATCGGTCTGGGACGCGAACCCAACGGTACAGTTGGGCATCGACCTGCTGCCGGCCTCGGTCCCCAACTATGTGGACTGGCGGGAGCAGAACCACGCGTTCGAGGAGATGGCCGCGATGACCAGCGAGGAACTGCACCTGACCCAGGCCGGAGAGCCGGAGCGCCTGGTGGCGGCGCGGGTGACGGCCGGGCTGTTTCCCGTCCTGGGCGCCAGGCCGCTGCTGGGCAGGACGTTTCTGCCGGAGGAAGACAAGAGTGGGTCAGGCGACGTGGTGGTAGTCGGGTACGGGCTGTGGCAGCGGCGATGGGGAGGAGATGCAGGCCTGGTGGGCCGCAGGATCATGCTCAACGGAGTCAGCCACACGGTCGTCGGCATCATGCCGAAAGGCTTCAGCTTCCCCAAGGGCTCGGAGACGCCGGCATACTTCCAATTCGGCCAGCAGACCGAGTTGTGGGTGCCGGCGGCCTTCTCGCCGGAGCGGTTGCGGTGGCGCGGGAGCCATAGCGTAGCGGTGCTGGCGCGGTTGAAGCCGGGCGTGACCATCGGGCAGGCGCAGGCCGAGATGTCTGCCATTGCCCGGCGGCTCGAACAGCAGCACCCCGACTTCAACAAAGGCTGGGGAGTGCGGCTACTTTCCCTTCAGGAGAGCATCGTCACCGGGGTCCGTCCCATCCTCCTGGTGCTGATGGCGGCAGTGGGATTCGTGCTGCTCATTGCCTGTGTGAACGTAGCCAACCTGCTGCTGGGGCGCGCGGTCGCCAGGCAGCGGGAGGTGGCCATCCGGCTGACGGTGGGCGCCAGCGGCTGGCAGCTCATCCGGCAGATGCTTACCGAGAGCCTGGTATTGGCGCTGGCGGGCGGCACCGCGGGGCTGGCGTTGGGGTTCTGGGGCGTGCGCATGCTGGAGGCCCTGACGCCCAGTGATCTGCCCCGCATTCACGATGCGGCCCTGGACCTGCGCGTGGCGGCCTTCACCTTCGCCATCTCGCTCGCCACCGGGCTGCTTTTCGGCCTGGCTCCCGCGCTGGAGTCCTCCCGGACGGATCTCTGCCAAACCTTGAAAGAAGGCAGCCGGACGCTCAGCGGCGGGGCCCGGCAGGGTCTGCGGAGCTTGCTGGTGGCCTCGGAGGTAGCCATGTCCCTGGTGCTGCTGGTCGGCGCGGGGCTGCTGATCCAGAGTTTCCTGAAGCTGCACCGCATCGACCCGGGCTTCCGCCCCGAAAACGTTCTGGTCGTGGAACTCTCCTTTCCGGATTCCCCCACGTACCGGGCGTCGGGCCGGAAAACGGTCTTCCTCCAGCAGTTGGTCGAGCGGGTGGGGAGCCTGCCCGGAGTGATGGGCGCGGCAGCCATCTCGGAACTGCCGCTGGGCGGGCGCGAAGAGGTGGAGGCCATTTCGGTGGAAGGCCAGCCCAGACCGGACAGCGACCCGTTCATCGCGGACCAGCGCGAGATCACGGCCGGCTACTTCCAGACCATGGCCATTCCGGTGCTCAAGGGCCGGGCGTTTACCGCGCAGGATACGAAAGAGTCGCTTCCGGTGGCCGTTATTGACGACGTGATGGCGCGGCGTTACTGGCCGAACCAGGATCCCATCGGGAAGCGGTTCAAAATCGGCAGTATGAACTCCAAGACGCCCTGGCTGGTGGTGCTGGGCGTGGCGGGAAGCGTGAAGCATAGCGCGCTCGGCGCGGAAGGCAGGCCGGAGTTCTTCCTGCCCTGTGCCCAGCGCGAATGGCAGCAGATGGCCCTGGTGGCACGCAGCGCGGTCGACCCCTCGAGTTTGGCGCAGGCGGTGAAGCGGGAAGTCTGGAAATTGGACGCGGATCAGCCCGTTTCGAGGGTGACGACCATGCAGGTGCTGGTGTCGGACTCCGTGGCGCTGCCGCGATTCCACTCCCTGCTGCTGGGCATCTTCGCCGGTCTGGCGCTGCTGCTGGCCGGCATCGGGATCTATGGGGTGATGTCCTATTCCGTGACGCAGCGCACCCACGAGATCGGCGTGCGGATGGCGCTCGGCGCGGCGCCCGGCGACGTGCTGCGGATGCTGGTGGGGCGGAGCCTGGCGCTGGCGCTGGCGGGAACCGCGGCCGGCCTGGTGGCCGCCCTGGCGCTCTCCCGGCTGCTGGCGGGCTTCCTGTTCGGGGTAACCCCGACCGACGCGTGGACCTACGCCGGCATTTCAGGGCTGCTGCTGGGGGTCGCCGGCCTGGCCAGCTACCTGCCTGCGCGGCGGGCCCTGCGGGTGGATCCCATGATCGCCCTGCGGCAAGAATAGCGACCGTACCGCTACTCCATCCGCAGGGCGCTCATCGGGTCGATGGACGCGGCGCGCAGGGCGGGGATGATGGCCGCCGCGAGCGCGGCACCGCCCAGGGCCACAACGGCCATCGACAAGGCGACTGGATCCGACCGGCTGACGCCGAATAGCTGCGCGGCGAGGAGATGTCCGCATCCGATCGACAGCGGAACGCCCAGGGCCAGGCCGATGCCGATCATCCGAAAGGCGCTTCCCAGCACGAGGCGCAGCACGCCGCCGGCGTCCGCTCCCAGAGCCATGCGAATGCCGATCTCGCTGGTGCGCTGCGCCACGGCATATGCGGTGACCCCGTACAGCCCCACGGCCGCCAGGAGGAGCGCCACCACGCCGAACAGTCCGGCCAGGCTGGCCACGGCGCGTTGCTGATCGAATTCCAGCGCGATCTGCTCGTTCATCGTGCGAACGCTGACCACAGTGAGATTCACATCCGCCTCCGCGAACACTTTTCGCAAAACCGGTTCGAGCGCGCCCGCCGGCAGGCGCGAGCGGACTACGGCCGCACCGATAAAATGCGACCAGGAATCCACCATTTGCAGCAGATCCTCTTTGTACTTCACGCCCTGGGCCAGCGAGGTGAAAAACATCGGGCGGGCCGGCCGGGTCGGATCCGTATACTTGGCGTCGCGCACCACGCCGACGATGCGATAGGTACGCGCGTAGGCCGGCAGGTCCACACCGAAGTGCTTCTCCAGTGGATCTTCGCTCGGGAAGAAGCGGCGGACGAAGGCCTCGTTCACCAGGGCGACGTTCGCGGTGGTCCGCGAATCGGTCTCGCGGATGCCTCTTCCGCGAAGCACCGGCTGCCCGACAGTTTCCAGGAAACCAGCGCTGACGCGGTCCCAGGAGGCCCCGAACTTGTCATTCAACTGAGGCGGAGGATGGCCATCCACGAAGATGATGTCGCCCCAGTTGTCCGTAAGCGGGGAGTACAGCGCGAGGCCCGCGCTCTCAATGCCCGGCACACGCCGCAGGCGCTCCAGGAGGTTGCGATAGAGCGCGTCCAGGCGCTCCTGCGAATACGACGCGGGCGGAGGATTCAGGCTGAGGCTGATCAATCCGTCGTTGCGGAAGCCAAAGTCCTGCCGTTCCAGGTTGCCCAGGCTGCGGGTCAACATGGCCGCTCCGGCCACCAGCACCACCGAGAGAGTGGCCTGCACCACCAGCAGGGCTTTCCGGGGAAGCGCGGAATGATCGCGCGTGCTGCGGTGCGCGCCGCGCAACGCCTCCTGCGGGTCGCGGTGGGTGGCGAGCCATGCGGGGGCCGCGCCGAAGAGCATGCCGGTGACAAGCGACAAGCCAAACGCGAAGGCCAGCACCGGCATCGAAGGCGTGGTGCGGAACGGCAGGTAACTGGCGTTGTGGAAGGCCAGCGCGACAATCACCTTTTCGGCCGCATAGGCGACGACCAGGCCAAGCATGCCGCCGGCCAGCGCGAGCAGCGTGCTCTCGACCAGCGACTGCGAAATCAGGCGCGCCGGCGAAGCGCCCATGGCCAGGCGGACGGCGGTTTGGGTGCGCCGTGCCATGCCCCGGGCCATCAGCAGATTGGCCACGTTCGCACAGGCGATCAGCAGGACCAGCCCGCACACCGACAGCAGAATCTGCAGGCTGCGGCTGTAATTCTCGCGCATCTCCTCCACACCGTTGCCGGCCGGAATCACCTGAATCTTCTGTTTCGGGAGCATCTGGCGGAGCTGGCCCATCCAGGCCGGCGGATAACCGCTCTCGTGCTCCAGCCACTGGCGCAGCACGCTGGTGAGGTGCGCCGAAGTGCCCGCGGTGCCGGCGCCGGGGGCCAGCCTTCCGATGGCGCGCAACCAGGCGGAGATGGATTGCCGCAACAGAGACTTGTTGCCGTTAATCAGAGGTTCCTGCTGGAGCGGTAGCCACAGATCGGGCGGATCGCTGCGCAGCGTGTCTCCGAAGAAACCCGGGGGCGCGATGCCGATGATCGTGAAAGGCTGGCCCTGAATGATGGCCGCCGAGCCGATCGCGGAGGGATCGGCCCCCCAGTGCATCTGCCATGCCCGGTGGCTGAGCACGGCCACCGGCGCGGCCGAAGCGGCGTCATCGGACGGCGAGAACACGCGGCCCGCAAACGCCTGAATGCCGAAAACGGAGAAGTAGTTGCCCGTGACAAATTCGCCGCGCAGGGGCTTGGCTACGCGGTCGATGTTCGGCCGCAAGACGCTGAAACGCACGGGGGAGGCTTGGAACGCGGTCACCTGCTGAAACTCCGGCGCCGCCCCGCGCAGGCGCTCGAACAGCGGATAGGAGTACATGCCCCAGTTGTCCTGCGGCCCTCCCTCCACGCAGCAGTTGTTCGACGAACCGATGCGATATAGGCTGCCGGGATCGGCAACCGGCAGCGAGCGCAGCATCACGTCGTGCATCAGGGAGAAGATGGCGGTGGTTCCGCCGATGCCGAGGGCCAGCGTCAGCACGGCTGTGGCGGCGAAAACCGGGGCCTGGCGGAACTGCCGGACGGCGTAGTTGAAGTCTCCGAACAAATTCAACATAGCGGCCTCTCCAAGATACGAAGGGAAGGCGGCCGGAGTTCCCCAGTCGTATGGGGTGCCGGATTTCCGGCGCCCGATAGAATGGTAGCTGATGCGGAACCAGAGCGGCCTTTCGCGGCGCGGCCTGCTGGCGGGAGCCGCGGCCGCGCCGGCGATGGCGGCTTCCGGAATCCAGGACCCTCGGCCGGCGGCCGAAGGTCAACCGCCCGGCGGGCAACCCGCCGGTCTGAAGTGGATCTGGCTGCCATGCCAGCGGACGCTGCCTTGCACTTTCGTGCTGTTCCGGCGTGTTCTTGATCTGCCGGCCGGGCCCACGCGGGCCAAGTTGTGGATCGCGGCCGACAGCCGCTATAAGCTGACCGTCAACGGACGGCGGGTCCAGTGGGGTCCGGCGCCCTGCGATCCCCGCTGGCTGGACGCGGATCCGGCGGACCTCACGCCGTATCTCCACGCGGGATCGAATGTCCTGGGCGTGGAGGTCCTGTTCTACGGAGTGGGCGACGGGACGTGGCCCGCCGGCAAGCCCGGTCTGCTGGTTTGGGGCGAGTTCGAATGGGAGGGCGGCGGGCGCGCCATGGTGGTAAGCGACGAGTCCTGGCTGGCGTTTCTGGACCGGGCGCATCCGCCGGGGCAGCACAAACGCTGGTTCCTGCGCGCGCTGCAGGAGCAGTTCGACGCCCGTTTGCACCCGTATGGTTGGGACCGCCCGGATTTCACGCCGGACGCCCGCTGGCTGAAAGCCGCGGTGCTGCCGTGTCCCGCGGACAAACCGCCGGCCAGCGCGGACGGGCCGTACAGCGGAGACAGCATCGACCGGGCGGACCGGGCGAAGTCGCGCCTTCGGGAGCGGGAAATTCCACCGGTACGCGAAACCGAACATCCGGCGCTGCGCCTTGCGGAATCGGGACGCGTGCGCTGGCGGCGCGAGCCGGAAGACTGGTTTCAATTCCGCATCCCGGGTTCATTCGAACTCGATCGAGTGCCCGTAGCCAGAGAGGCTGGCCCGCGGCGTTGGGAACTACCGGACGATTCCTATGCCACCTTCGAGTTTCCCATCCAAATAGTGGGATTCCCGAGGTTCACGGTGGAGGCTCCGGCGGGAACCATCGTCGAAGCGATGCCGCAAGAATCGCATGACCTGGCGAAAACCGGCTGGCTGGACACGCACCTGTTCAGTTGGTCGCGCTTCATCTGCCGGGAAGGCGCGAACGACTTCGAGTGCTTCGACTACGAATCGCTGCGGTGGCTGCAACTGCACGTTCGGAACGCGGCCCGGCCTGTGATCCTGCGCGACGTCGGCATTCGGCGTCGCGAATTCCCATGGCCCTTCGAGCCGAATATCCAAACGTCGGAGCCCGCCCTCCAGCGCCTGTTCGACGCGGCCGTCAACACCGTCCGCAACAGCGTGATCGAGACGGCGGTGGACGGCATGGGACGGGAGCGGCAGCAGTACAGCGGCGACGGCGGGCACCAGCTCCACGCGGTCCGTTACGCTTTTGGCGAGACGCGTGTGCCGCGGCGGTACCTGCGAACCTTCAGCGAGGGGCAGATGAAGGACGGGTACTTCGCCGATTCATGGCCCGCCTACGACCGCCTGGCGCGCGTAGCGCAAAAGGAGATCGACGGCGCCTTCTGGGGCCCGCTACTCGACCACGGAGTGGGGTTCCACTTCGACTGCTGGAACCACTACATGGAAACTGGAGACCGCGACGCCCTGGCGGAGCCGTATCCGAGGTTGCAGCGGTTTACGGCCTACCTGGAGTCCCTGGTGGGGCGCGACGGGCTGCTTCCCGTCGAGGATCTGGGCATCCCCACGGTCTGGATGGATCACATCGCCTATCGCAGGCAGCGGCACAAGCAGTGCTCTTTCAACCTGTATGCCGCCGCGATGCTGGAGTACGCGCTGGCTCCCATCGCCGAGATTTTTGCCGGCCGGGAGTATGCGGAGCGATGCCGGAGCTTCTCGCGGCGGATGCTGGCCGCGGCGCGCGCGCGCTTCTGGAGCCCGCAGCGCGGCCTGTTTGTGGACAACCTGCCCTGGGCGCGCGAGGAAGGAGAGGTGCGCCTGAGCGACCGCACCCTGGCTACCGCCATCCTGTTCGGCCAGTGTCCCGGCGGGGATACGCGCGCGTCCGTGGAGGCGCTTGCCACGGCGCCGCCCGAGATGGGCGTTTCCTATCCGTGCAATGCGGGGTGGCGCTCGTGGGCGCTGGCGAAGGCGGGGCATGTGCAGCCGGTGATCGACGACTTTCGCCGCCGCTGGGCCACCATGCGCTCGGTAATCGAGAACCTGACGATCCAGGAAGACTGGCAGGCCGCTCCCGACAGCACGGCGCAGTGGAGCCACTGCGGCGTAGTTCCGCTGTACTGCGCCTACATGGACCTGGCTGGAATCCGCCCGCTGGAGCCCGGCTTCCGGCGCGTTGCCATCCGACCGCAGCTTGGAGACCTGAACGACCTCGCATTGACGGCGCACACACCGCGCGGGGCAATCGAGTTCCAGGCGGAACGGCGCGGGCGCGCGCTGCGGGTGCGGATCAACCTGCCGAATGGATGCGCGGGCGAGTTCGTAGCGCCCGGCCGGCCGCCAGAGGCATTCACAGGCTCCCGGGAGTTTGCGATTTAGGCTAGGCTCGGCCGCCGCAGAACCGGCGACTGGCTTCGCGATCCAAAAGACGATATAACACCAGCATGCACAAGACCATGACACGCAGGACGCTGGTGCGCACCGCTTGCGCCGGCGTCGGCCTTGCGGCAGGGACTGCGATTTCGCGAGCCTGGGGCGCCCCGGCCCCGAGAGCCACCGCGTTCGCGCTCTGCGGCGATGAGTCGCATAATTCGGACTATATCCGCACGGCATTGACCGCCACGCTGGTGGAAGACGGCGGCCTGCCGATCGACTTCACGGATCAGGAAAAGCTGCTGACGTACGACAACCTGCGAAAGTACAAAATCCTCATCATGTTCCGCGACGGCCGCCGTTACCCCAACGGGTACTGGCACCAGGTGTATTGGAACGAGCCGAAGGAGAAGATTGTCAGCGTGCCGCCCATCCAGCGCAAGATCGGCTCCGGCTACACGTCCTGGATGACGCCGGAGCAGGGCAGGGCCATCAAGAAGTGGGTGTCCGAAGGCGGCGCGTTGTGGGCGTTTCACAACAACAGCGAGGCCTCCATTTCGAACAAGGATTACCGCGACGTCGAAGGGGCCATCTATGTCGGGCACCCGCCGATCCGGCCTTTCAAGGTCAAGATCGTCAACCCGGACCACCCCATCACGCGCGGGGTGAAGGACTTCGTCGTCACCGACGAGCAGCATTACGTGGTTTACGACAAAGATCCGAAATATGTTTTGGCCCGCAGCGTCAATGAGGACGGGCTGGATTATACCGACCTCGCGGGCCGGCGCAGCAACACCGCCGAGGCCGTCTGGGCCTACGACTATGGCAAGGGCCGTGTGTGCTTCATGGCGCCCGGGCACCTCATCAGCGCCTTGTGGAATCCCGAATACGAAAAGATGCAGCGCAATGCCGCCAAATGGCTCTTGCGCGAATCCTGACGCTAGCACAGAGCTCGCACGGATGGAGGATCATTTCGTTTTCGGGACGACATAGAACCAGCGCTGCGCCCCTGCGGGAGCCGCGAAGACGATGCTGCCTCCCTCGCGGGTCCAGGCGACGGAGGCGCCACGGCTGCCGGGCGCCGGTCCTTCGGCCAGGAGGTCGAAATCGCGCGGCAGCCCGGCGGCCGGAATCCACACATGGCCCTCCCCGGAAACCCAGACCACAAAGACAGCTCCTCCGGGAATGCGCCGTGCCGGGGGCACAGGGCTCCAGGCGATGCCCGTGAGGGGGTGATCGGCGAAGACCGCCGTGAGGCCGTCCACGGTGATTTGCTTCGAGCCGCTTCCCGCGAAGGCGATCAGATCCCCGCCCTTGCCTAGCCGGAAGCTGACGGCGCCGGTGCCGTCGTAGCTGACCACGTGCCCGGCTACCCGGAAGTCGCGCAGGTGGATCTCCCCCGAGGGCGGAGGATTGCGCTTCAGGTATGCGACGTCGGCGGCGCGGTCGCGAGCGAAGCCGCCGGGCCATCCTTCTTCGTAGGTGCGGAGGTGCGGGGCCAGGGAAACCGCTCCATTCGGGAACCGGCACGCCAGATAACCGGTGTCGCGGGAAACGCGCTCCGTGTTGTCGTTCCAGCCCGGAAAACGTCCGCTCGCGGGGTAGGCGCCCAGGGCTTCGAGAACCTCGAACCAGTTGCGCGTCTCGTAGCCCAGGCTGCGAGATTGATCGTCGCGCGGGCGGTAGCCGAGGAATACGGCCGTACCGCCCGAAGCATACGCGCGCCGCGTCCCCACGACGCGATTCCTGACCCGCGCCACGGCTTCCGTCCCTTGGCGGGGAGCCACGCCATAGAGTCTGTCCACGAGGAAATCGGTGAGGATGACCATGGGCGCGACCTTGGCGAAGGAGTCCTGGAAGGTCACGAGTTCCCCGGGAGCGGGCACCCCGTCGCGCGGCTGCGGGGTGTAGTTCACGCCGAAAATGTCTTCCCACGCCTCCAGGGCCCGGCTGCCTTCAAAGGTGACGAGCGGCGGCGGACCCGACCAGATGAGTTTGCCGCCCTGTTCGGCAAACTGCCGCATGAAGTCCAGCAGGCGCTCGGAAGGAAAGGGCTCAAACAAAGCCACTAACGTGGTGAAACGGCGTCCGGCCATCTCGATCGCGCCGCGGGTGACTTTGCCGCGCTCCAGGAGCTTGGCGGGCGTCACGTAATTGGCGTAGCCGTATTGCGTCATCCAACTGCCGAAGCGCTCCTCCACCGCCACCAGATCGAGCGGGTAGAGCATGAGCACTTCCACGTCGCGATGCTGGGCTCCCTCGACCGCCTGGAACGGCGATGAGGCACCCACGCCGTACGCATCCACCAAGGCCGAGCGCAGACGGCTGACTTCTTCCGGCATGCCCCAGTGCGCGGCGTAGGAGTACGGCACTTCGTTCAGGATGCCGGTGGAGGCGGCCAGCGCGAGGGCGTAATAGTCGCGATCCAGCCAGCCGCCCTCGGTGTGATCGTTGCCGTTGCCCGTGAGGAAGTCGCCCCACTTGAAGTAGTCGTAGCAGGCGGCCGCGGCTTGCTGGACAGTATTGGACCAAAGGAAGGCGGAGGTGTACTCGTACTGGTTTTGGGTGTGGCCGGGCGCGCCGGTGTCGTATGCGTCGATCGGCGGGCTCTCGGCCCAGGTGGCGTGGGCCCGGGCTTCCAGCTTGTGGCCCATTTTCCATTCGGTATAGTGTTTGGCCTTCACGAACAGGTCCACGACGCCGTCCTGAAGAAAATGGTAGTAACGGGCGCGCAGAAGGGCCGTGCGCCGGATATCCTCCGGGGAAGCGCCGAAGACGTGCATGCCGCCGAGCTTGGCGGTCAGATCGTTGGCTGTGTCCTCCTGGCCGTGCACGAAGTAAACCAGGTAGCGGGCGAAGTCGCGATATTCCGCTCCGTAGCGCCCGGCGAACTGGCGCGCGAAGCCGGGGCTCACGTAACGCAAGGCGAATTCGCCATGATCGTGATGCCCGAAATAGGACCAGTCCTGCTGGATGTGCATTTCATCCGAGTACAGGCCATTCAGGCGCACGCCCGCGGCGGTGTAGCGGTCGATGAGGCCCGTCAGGAACGGCAGCGCCTGGGCGCTGAAATAGTCCATCTCCGGCGTGCGGTACTGCTGCACCACCAGGACGCGATCAAGTCCAGGCGCTTCGCCGGAGCCCGCGCTGTACACGCGCACGCGGCGGGCGCGGTATTCGCGCGGGCCGGAGACGAGCGCGTTGTACGGCTCGACCTGAATATGCTCCCGGAGTTCCGATATCTGCGCAGGATCCACGACGCGGTACGGGGTGCCTGGCACGGGTCTTTCGCGAAAGGCAAAGACCCGCACGCCGGCATCCTGGATTTCGATCACGCCTTTGTTGTTGGCCCAACGCTGCTGCTGCCACAACTGCACGCTGAAGGCGCCGCTCTGGGGATCGCGCAGTCCTTCGCGGTAGTGCAGCCAAACGCCGGATTCGCCGGTGCGTGCGGCATAGGCGGGCCCGATTTCGAGCGGCGTGACGAGGCTCAACTCCAGGCCAAGCCCGTACCGCCGGGCGAAGCGGCCGATGGCGGCCATGCGCTGGATGTATTCGTCCATGTCGGGCATGAGCCGGCGGGGGGTGTCCTGGCCCGGGCGATATTGCGCGAAGAAGTGATCGAAAGCGATGGAAAGGGTCCGCTGCCCGCGCGCCCTGGCGCGCTCACAGACCTGCCGGAGACTCATGTTGTGCGGGGTGCGACCCGTGGTCAGGTTGAGCACCCGGTCCGGATCCGAAAGGGCACGGAGTTCTTCGTCACTGACCAGAATGATGCCCGCCGGAGGAATCTGAAACGCCCATGGACCGGGGTACGAGATCAGTTCGCCGCGGTACAGATTTTCCGGAGCCGGGGCCGTCTCCCAGGGCTGCGCCCGGACGGGCCCTGCAGCCAGGAAGAAGAAAAGGGCAAAATAGCCCGCGAAGCGCATGCAAGGTTCGCCGGAAGCAGGCATGGTCGCGAATCGTCCATAGGGATTTTAGCGCGAACTCGCCGGTAAGGCCGGCCGCAGGGCGTTCGGCTCGCGTGATATCCAATTTGATATCATTCATACAGTGTGCGGTATGTGCTGGACACGTGCGTTGTGGCCTCGGCATTGCGTTCGCGGAATGGGGCGAGCAACCGGCTGTTGCGGCTGGTGTTTCTCGGGAAAGTCCCGGCCGTGTGCCACTATAAGTTGCTGGCGGAATACCACGAAGTGTTGTTTCGCATGGTGAAGCAGCGGGAAGTGGGGTATTCAAAGGATCAGGTGGAACGCTTGCTGGCGGCTTTCGTGACGGTGGCGCACGAGGCGGAGGTGCGGTTTTTGTGGAGGCCGAATCTTCCGGACGAAGGGGACAACTTTATTTACGAGGTGGCGTTCGCCGCCAGCCCGTCGACGATCGTCACCCACAATGTCCGCGATTTCCGGAAGCCGGAGATCGAGTGGCCGGGGGTGCTGGTGAAGACTCCTAGACAGGTTTTGATTGAGGTTTCAGGCCATGCATAAGCAGAAAAGCTTTCCTCTGAGAATCGGTGAGCAGGACCGGCAGCGTGCACGGCGGCTGGCACAGAGGATGGGCTTATCGGAAAACCGGCTTTACTCAGATCTGATTCAAGAGGGATTGCTGGTCCGAGAACAAATGGCGTACTTCGAGAAACTGCGTGCGATGCGTGTTTCGCCGGCTGAGGGGCTGGAGTTGCTGAAGTTGGCGCCGGATGTTCCGCCGCGAAAGGAAGACGCCGCGCCCAAGGCGCGCCGCACCTCGTCTGTTGCCTCGCCGGTCAGCCCCGCCGTGCGCGGCCGGAAGCCGGCGTGAGGATCTCCTTGAGCCGCACGGCCACCAGTTTTTCGTCTCCGGGTTGGAGCGTGTTGGAGGTGATGGAGATCACGTAGGCGGCGTCGCCGGGCCGGCGCGCCTGCTTGGGCTGCGGCTGTTCGCGCTTCACCAGTTCCCGGCCCATGCCGTTGTAGACCTCGATGTGCGGATCTCCGTTGCGTAATGCGTCGATGCAATCCTGCTTGGTCAGGCCGAAGGCCTGCTCGTCCCAGCGAATGGCCAGATGCGGGACTTCGTTGCCGACTTTGCGGTAGTAGATCTCGGCTTCGACGCCGGGGATGGCGCCGACCACTTGCGCGATATACCGCAGCCGGGACTCCCACACCCGGCAGTCGGCTTGATAGTCGCGCTTGGACGACCATTCCACGGCCGCCAGCGCCCCGACGATCTCTTCCTTGCCGACTTTCATGGGGCGGCAGATGGCGCCTTCGAAGGGGGAGCCGTTATGCAACGCGGCCTCGATCAAGTCCTTCCTCCCGAAGAGAATTCCGCTGCATTGAGGCCCCAGGAGGCCCTTTCCGCCGCTGACGCAAAACAGGTCGGCCCCGTAGGAGGCCAGCGTTTTGAGCCGCTCGAAGGGCGGGCAGGTGGCCGCGCCGTCGATCATAAACGGCACGCCGCGACGCTTGCAGATGGCAATCGCCTCCTTGAGCGTCACCGGACCGGTGTCGCCGTAGGTATATTCCATCATGGCCGTTTTTTCGTTGATCGCGGATTCGAGTTCGCTCAGGCTCTGGACGACCACCAGCTTTGCGCCGGTGAGCGCGATGCCGCGGTCCCAGGGGCTGCGGTGGGTGATGATCACCTCGTTCTTCATGCCTTCGGTGTCTGGCAAGCGGAAGATCTTGTCGGGGTCCATTCCGGCGATGCAGCCGGCCGTGGCCTGCGCGATGCAGGCGGCCGAGCCGCTGCAAACCATGGCGGCTTCCGCGTCCACGAATTTGGCCAGGCGCGCGCCGACGGCGCGCTGCAATTCCACGATTTCCACGTAGTGTTCCGAGGCGCGCTGCATGGCCTGATGCACTTCCGGCGGCATGAGCGTGCAGGAATAGAAGGTCACCACGCCCTGGCCGTTGATCAGAGTGCGGACGCCGAGTTCTTCGTAGATGCTCGGCGAGGGGGCGGTCTTTCTGCGTGCGGCGGAGGCGGAGGGCACCGCAGCGGCGAGGCCGCCGAGCGCCGGGCCGACGGCCGCGCCGCCCAAGAAACGCCTTCGGCTAACCGGGAATTTCCTGCTGTTCATGAGAGCTCTCCTATGATCTCGGTGTGATGGCTGCCGGTTGGATTGTACTAAATGAGGGCGCCAAGAAGTCAGCCGCCGGAGCGCAATTTGACATCGGCCCACCCGCTGCATAGGCTGGACTTTTCAGGGCTACAGAATGTGGGAGTGAATCGATGAACCGGGCGAAAAGGCTAGTTCTCGTTTGTCTCGCGCTGACGGGCGCCGGGTTCGCGGCAGCGGCCACCCGCGTCGAAGGGAAGAGTATCCGCGTAGAATTCGACGGCTCCATGCACAGCCGGCTGGTCGCTATTCTGGACGGAAAAGAACGCGTGATGGGTGATTTCACGCCCTCCGAGTTCATCCGCGTATCGGGGACCGACGTTCAGGATTTTGCTCTTCAAAGCCACACGCGCGAAGTGGTCCATGACCGCCTGGGATCCGGATTCCGCACGGTCCTTACCGGCACGGCGCCGTCATTGAAGAAGACGGTAACCGTCACCGTGTACGACCGGTTTCCGCGGATGGCGTTCTTCGACGTCGAATACACGAACACGGGCGCTTCCGATCTGGCCATCAGCGGCTGGACCAATCAGCACTACTCCATCACTGCTCCCGACCTTGGTTCCCAGCCGGAGTTCTGGTCGTATCAGAGCGGTTCCTACGAGAACCGGCCGGATTGGGTGCTGCCGTTGCAGCCGGGATTCCACCAGCGGAACTTTTTGGGGATGAATGCGCCGGATTACGGGGGAGGCACGCCGGTGGTAGCGGTGTGGCGCCGGGACGCCGGAATCAGCGTGGGCCACGTCGAGATGGCGCCCAAGCTGATCTCCCTGCCGGTGACGGCGGAGGGCCGGGGCCGGGCGACCCTGGCGGTGGAATTCCAGCAGAACCAGGTGCTGAAGCCCGGGGCCGCGCTGAAGACCTTTCGAACCTTCGCCGCCGTCTACCATGGCGACTACTTTCGGACTTTGCGGGACTACCGCGGCGTGATGGTGGCGCAAGGAATCCGCTTCGACGCCGCGCCGGCGGACGCGTTCGGCCCAATCTGGTGCGCCTGGGGTTACGGCCGCAAGATCAAGCCCAGCCAGATTTACGACGCCTTGCCGGTGGTAAAGAAACTGGGCTTCACGTGGGTTACTTTGGACGACGGTTGGCAGACCGCACAGGGTGACTGGTTCCTGCAACCGCAGAAGTTTCCGAACGGCGACGCGGATATGCGGGCGCTGGTGGACAAGATCCATGCCGAAGGGTTCAAGGCGCAATTGTGGTGGGCGCCGCTGGCTGCCGACCCCGGAACCGAATTGGTGAAGAACCATCCGGATTGGCTGCTGCTCAATGCCGATGGCAGCAAGCAGAAGATCTCCTATTGGAATTCGTGGTATCTTTGCCCCGCCGATCCTGCCGTCATCGCATACCACAGAGCCATCGTGAGGAAAGCCATCCAGGACTGGGGCTTCGACGGGCTCAAACTGGATGGCCAGCACATGAACGGAGCACCGCCCTGCTACAATCCGGCGCACCGGCACGCCCGTCCGGAAGAATCCGTCGAAGGGATGCCGAGGTTCTTCCAAGCGATTTACGACACGGCCCGCGCGATCAAGCCGGAAGCCCTAGTCGAGTTCTGCCCTTGCGGGACCGCCTATTCTTTCTTTACCCTGCCTTTCCTGAACATGTCGGTAGCGTCCGATCCGAGGTCTTCGTGGCAGGTGCGCACCAAAGGTAAGACCCTCAAGGCTCTGCAAGGCGATTCCATCGCCTATTTCGGCGACCACGTGGATATGACGAAAGATGATTTCGCTTCCACCGTGGGGATCGGCGGCGTGGTTGGCACGAACTTCACCTGGCCGGAGGGTTCGGCGGAGCGAAAGCGGAACGACCTTACGCCCGCGCGAGAACAGGCGTTTGAAAAGTGGCTGCGCATTTACAAAGAGAAGATGCTGTCCCGCGGGGAGTATCTCGGCGAGTTGTACGACATCGGTTTCGACCGGCCGGAAACCCACGCCATCCGCAAGGATGGCAGCCTGTACTACGCTTTCTACGCCTCGCAGTGGGATGGCACGGTAACGCTGCGGGGTCTGTCGAATCGCTCGTACCGGGTCACGGATTACGTGGAAGGCAAGGACCTCGGGACGGTTCGTGGGCCCGATGCGACCCTCACGGTCAAATTCGAGAGGCACTTGCTGCTCGAAGCGAGGCCGGAGTAGCTATAGCCGCAACCACGGAGGGACCTACTGCCCCTTGTTAAAAGGAGTAACAGATTCTAAACTATCAGTATATTTATGGCGGACGGGCGAAAAGGTCTCCTACTCATAGGGCTGCTGGCGTCGGTGGCTTCGATCCCGGCACAGCTTCGTGCCGGCGCGGGGAAGCCGGAGGGTTGGGTTCCAATCCGGTGGGATGGCGGGCCACTCGAAGTCAGCCGCCGGGCCAAAGACACGGCGCTGGCAGGCAGACCCGCGCAGCGCGAGGCGATCGGCCGGTGGTACGATCCTGCCACCCTCGACCTGCTTAGAGGCACTCCCCTCAACTGCATCCTGGTCACCCTGAGCGCCGGAGCCGACCCGGAACTGGAAGAGCGGCAGCACCTGCTGGTGCGGGAATACGCGCGGGTGGCACGGCAGCGTGGAATCGCCGTGTTGGGGATCGTTCATCCCGGCTCGAGTCCGGTGAAGGCAGCCATCGCCGCCGCAGGAGCGGGCCTGGACGGACTGGTGCTGGACGGGGATTTTTCTGAGGAGTCGAAGTTCATGGCGGCGCTGGAATCCGCGCTGCGCGAGCAGAACAGCGAGGCGCTGGTGATCCCGATCGCGCGGCACGCCTCCTCTGTCGGTATGGCCGACACCACGCCGGCGATTGCAGATCCGCCGCCCCTGGCCCCGCTGGCGGTGGCAGGCGTGCGTCCCAGCGCCCGCGACCTGGCCGATATGGGCATCCGCGCGGGCGCCTCGGCGGAACCGTGGATCGAGTCGAATATCTGGATGGTGCGGTTCCTGCGCTTCCAGAGTGGCCGGCGCCCGATCTGGATCGACCAGCAGCCGAACCCCAGCGCCGCCGGAGATTACATTCGATGCGTGGCAGATGCCGCGGTCGCCGGCGGGCGGTGGATGGTGTCCCTGGACGACGATCTGCGCATGAGACTTTATCAGAGGGACGCGGCGGCGCTGGCCACCTGGCAGAGGATCGCTTCTTATCTCCGGTTTGCCGAGGATCACGCGGATTGGCGCGGGTTCCAGCCCTACGGAAACGTGGGCGTCCTTTTCGACGCGGCTGCCCAGGACGCTGAGTTTGCCGACGAATACCTGAACCTGGTGGCGCGCCGCCAGGTGCCGTACCGCTTGATCCCGCGGTCCAGCCTCAGGCCTGCGGCTCTGGCGGGTTTTCGGGCGGTGCTGGCGCCCACGCTGGCGCCCCCCACCGAAACCGAACGGAAAATCCTGCGGGATTTCGCCGAGCAGGGCGGACTCCTGGTGACGGGCCCCGCGTGGGGCAACCCACCGAAGGACGATCCCTACGCCGAGGTTCCCACCGGGAAAGGGCGCGTGGCGGTTTACAGAGAAGATCCGCCGGACCCGGGAGATCTCGCCAGAGACCTGCTGGAACTGCTGCCGCCCGAAGTCATGGGCTTGAGCGTGTTCAATGTCCCTTCCACGATTTCCTATGCCAGCACCACCGCTTCCGGCAAATCCGTTCTGATCCAGTTGCTGAACTATGCCGGAACGCCCTCGGTTCGCGTGACGGTTCGTTTCAACGGCATCTTCAAAACGGCGCGGCTATACACACCGGAGAACCCGCCGGCCGAATTGGCGGCGCGCGCCACCGCCGACGGCCGGACCGAAGTTGCCATCCCCAGGTTGGAGGCCTGGGCGGCGCTGATTTTGGAGTAACCAAGGAGAATTCCATGCCAGACGCTCATCGCATTGTTACCCGGCGCGACATGTTCGCCGCTGCCGGACTGGCCGCCGGCGCCCTGACTGTGGACGGCGCCCGCGCAGCGGCGCCCGCGGTTTCCGTGCCTACGGCGCCGGTATCGGTAGCCAAAATCGCCAGCTATGATCAGGACCTCGTCGCTCAGTTCCAGCAGATGTTCGACGAGATCGGAGGGATCGGCCACCTGGTGCGCGGCAAGACCGTGGCCATGAAAGTGAACCTCACCGGTGCGTCCGGCCGCGGCCGGCATGTCGGTCTCACCGCCGGGCAAACCAGTTGGGTGCACCCCAACGTGGTCGGCGCGCTCACCGCCGTCTTCGCCAAACAGGGAGCCAGGCGCATCCGGATCCTGGAAAGCACGTTCCGAAAAAACTACGGGGCGCCGCTCGAGGACACTCTGCTCAATGATGGATGGGACGTCGCCGGCATCAAGAGCGCGGGCCCGCTGGTGGAATTCGAGGACACCAACGGACTTGGCCAAGCCAAGCAGTATTCCGTCCTCAAGGTGAAGAGCCGCCCGTACATTTTCCCGGCCTTCAGCCTGAACCACTCTTACGAGGACTGCGACTTTTTCGTGAGCGTGGCGAAGATGAAAAACCACGAGGAGCTGGGCATCACGCTGTCCATGAAGAACCTTTTCGGCATCACACCGGAGTTGCTGTACGGGCTGGCCCCCAAGCCCCCGGGAGCTTCACCGTGGGTCCGCGAGCGCGTCTTCCATTACGGCCAGGTGCCGCCGCCCGCCGGCGTTCCCCAGGAGATCGACCCCAGCTCCGACCGGTACGAGGGCTGGCGGATGCCGCGGCTGCTCACCGATCTGTGCGGGGCGCGGCCCATCGACCTGGCGGTTCTGGACGGCATCGAAACCATCATCGGCGGCGAGGGCACGGGGATGCCGGGCACCAAGCACGCCAAGCCCGGCCTCCTGGTGGTGGGGCGCAATTGCGTGTGCACCGACGCCGTGGCTGCCGCCACCATGGGCTACAATCCGCGCGCGGGCCGGCACGAAGCGCCTTTTCGCCTGTACAAGAATCCCAAGGGTCACCCCCCGGAGCAATTGGTTCCGCCGGGAGAAACTCAGCAATACGCGGACAACACCATGCTGATGGGTGAAGGCGCCGGCATCGGGACGGCGGACCTCAGCCGGATCGATCTCCGCGGTGTCCCTATCAAGGACGCCATGTACGATTACGAAGCCCACTGGAAGGGCCAGGCGCCAGTCTAAAGCGCAAACCTACTTTTTCTGCTGCCTGGCGGCCGCCTTGGACTTGGCCCGCTCCAGGCCGATCTGGTCGAGGAACTGCCGGGACGCTTGCGCCACTTCCGCCGCGTTCTCGCGCGGTACGACCACCACGCCGTCGCCGTCGGCGATGACCACGTCGCCGGGCCGCACCAGCACCCCGCCGCAGGTCACGGGGCGGTTCACGGACTCCAGTTCGTTGCGTCCGGGGCGGATGCCGCGCGCCAGGCGCCGGTAGTAGGCGGGCACCTTCTCCGCAATGATCTCGTCGCTGTCCGCGAGTCCGCCGCTGGTGACCACTCCCACCATGCCCTTCCGGTGCCACGACATAATGTTGTTCGAGCCGATGCTACGGGACTCGCCGTCCTCGGTAGCGTCAATCACGAGAACCGCACCCGGGAACAAAACGTCCTGGAACGTCTCGGGAGTGATGTCGCGATACCACCGGCCGATGCGCTGCTGATCCATCTGGTACTCGCGCTTGTTGGTGGGAACATAGCGCGCGGTTACGGCGATCCCGACGATGCGGTGCGTAAAGTTTTCGGTGTCGCGCCAAAGAGTCTTGATGTCCGGATGCATGATTCCAACATCCTTCAGCCCCACCACGTCCATGCCATCCGAGACATCGGACACGCGCAAGTCCTCGAACAGGGCAAGGATGCGTTGATTGTCTTCCTGCGAATATTCCTTATACGGGATGAACAGCTTGACCTTGTCGGGCAAGGGCCCCTGGACCATTTGGGCCGGGGGCGGCTTAGGCGCCCGGGCCTGCGCCTGGGCGGGCGGTGTCTGCGCCTGGGCGATCCCGATGATGGCCCACAAGCCGGCTGCAGCGGCTAGTGCGGGAACCAAAGCCGGTGATTCTTGAAGTGCCATGTCACTGGGCGCAGGCGGCAGGGGTCACAACCCGTGCTTGCGCTCGAACTCCTCCAGGGTCATCTTGCCCTGGCGGATCTGTTCCACGCTGTCTTGTACGGATTCCAACTCTCCGGGAGTGAGCGGAGCGTCGGTGTCGAGTAGGGACTCCAGATACCGCTGTGCCGCGTGCAAAGCGGTCTCGGATGGTTCGAGCTGCCGTTTCGCGGTCATGGGCGACCTCCCGCTAATAGCCTACCATTTAAAATAATCGTTTGCCCTCCCTGATTCCGATCCTGGCCGGCGCGTTGTTCACCCTGGCAACCTGTTACGCGCTGGGCAACCTGTGCCTGCGCGCGCTCGCGGTCCCCCGCCCGGTGATCCTGGCCACCGGCGCCGCGGCGCTCGCCAACTTGGTCTTCGTGCTCCTGCTTGTGGGCCTCGCGGGAGCGCCGGCCTTCGCCCTGGTGGGCGTCGTTTCGCTTGGGGCCTGGTGGCGTATCCGCACCCCGTTGCTTCGCGACCCCGAAAAGACTCCGCTCGATCGGATCAGCCGTGGGCTGCTGGCCGCCGCTCTGGGCATCTACGCGCTGGTCTACTTCATTCACGCGTTGGCGCCCGAAATCCAGCCCGACGGCATCAGCTATCACCTGGGCCTGGTGGCCGAGTATCTGCGCCTGGGCACTTTTCCCGCGCGCGTGGGCTTCTACGAAATGGTGCCCCAGGGTCTGGAGATGCTGTTCCTGTTCGCCTTCGCCTTCGGGCGCCACTCGGCGGCCAAGCTGGTGCATTTCGTGCTCCTGCTGGCCACCCTGCCGCTCTTCCGGGCCATCGGCCGCCGCCTGGGCCTCGCGGACCTGGCCTCCTGGCTGGCCGCCGCGCTCTACTTCTGCGCCCCCGTAGTGGCGGTGAGCGGAACCTCTTCGTATACCGATGCCGCGCTGGTGTTTTTCACGCTGGCGGCGTTCTACCTGTTGCTGGTCTGGCGGCAGGAAGGCGACGACCGCTACCTTCTGCCCGCCGGAGTGGCGGCTGGCTTCGGCTACGCGGTGAAGTTTCCGGGGATCATCCTCCTGCCGCTGGCGCTCCTCTTCGTCTTGCTGAGCGGCGGGCGCAAAGCCCGCCAGTTCGCGCTCCTGCTGGGCGGAGGCGCGCTGATGCTGGCGCCCTGGATGCTACGCGACGCCATCCTGGCAGGCAACCCGCTGGCCCCGCTGTTCAACCGCTGGTTCCCCAATCCCTACTTCCACGCCTTCACCGAACAGGAACTGGCCCGCAACCTTTCCTCTTATGCCGGCGTCCGCCTGCTGGAGGCGCCCTGGCAGTTGGCCGTGGGCGGCAAGCTGCAAGGCATCTTCGGGCCGCTGCTGCTGGCACTGCCGCTGGGCCTGCTGGCGCTCGGCTGGCGCGCCGGACGCCTCTGCTGGCTGGCCGCAGCGCTCCTGGCCGCCCCCTGGTTCGCCAACCACGGCGCGCGCTTCCTGATGCCGGCTTTCCCCTTCCTGGCGCTGGCCCTCGCCATGGTGCTGCCCCGTCCGGCCGCCTGGGCTTGCCTGGCGCTGGAGGCGGTGGCCTGCTGGCCGGCGGT
Source organism: Solibacteraceae bacterium (assembly GCA_021324015.1). GTDB lineage: Bacteria > Acidobacteriota > Terriglobia > Bryobacterales > Bryobacteraceae > JAJPJX01. The sequence goes on from JAJPJX010000204.1 coordinate 34,347, forward strand.
GGTGGACCTATACACCCTGCCCTACACCTGGCGCCTGCACGCCCCACCGTTGGCCGCCGCCCTGCGCCTGGAACCCGAGTCCGAGTACCTCTACCGCGCCACCGCCGAGTACAAGATCGCCGGCATGATCGAGCAGGAGACCCGGCCCGGCGAGAAGATCTTTTCCCTTATTTCCGGACCGCGCGCCTACGTGGATCGCGAGATGCTCGAATACTGGCACTCGGCCCGGGCAGACCAGTTGCTGGACACCCTGAAAGTCGCCAGCCTCTATCAGGACGCGCCGCTTTACGACGTGACCGCCCTGTTTCCGCAGCAGGTTTTGCGCGGCGTGCGCTTCCGTCTCACCCGTGCCCACCCCGGCGAATGGTGCGTGCATGAGGTGCGCCTCTTCCTCGGCGAAGACCGCGTCTACAGCAGCCCGCAGTGGTACCTGCGCGCGCGGCCGGAACCCTGGGAAGCCCCCGCCGCGTTCGATGACAACCTGGCCACCCGCTGGCGAACATGGGAGCCCATGCGCCCCGGCATGTACCTGGAGGCCGATTTCGACCGCCCGCAAGTTCTCACCAGCGCCCTCATGATCTCTCACACGCCGGTCTACCAGGTGCCCTTCGAAATCGACGGCCAGGGCATGGACGGCAAGTGGCATCTGCTCTCCAGCGAGCCGCGCGTCACGGTGCGCCCGCGCGAAGAACTGCGCCGCTGGGCGGCACAGGCCGTCCGGCGCGCCGGCTACCGCTATCTGCTGGCAGCCGACACTGCGGAGGGCAACGGCCTGCTGACGAAAGATATGCTCGCCCGCCTGCACGATTGGGACCTGGAAATCGCCGGCCAGGTGGGCAACGTGTATCTCTTCCGGGTGCGATAATTCTCCCCAGATGCCAAACATTTCCCTCCTGCTTTGTTTCCTTGCGGGGCTGGCGGCAGGGCTGGTACTCGCCTGGCTGTGGTTCCGGGCGCGCATCCAGACCGAGCGCGCTGTGCTGGCCGAACGCCTGGCCAACCGGGAGCAGCAGTTCCGGGAGTTGCAGGCTTCGCTGGACGCCGCGCAGCAGAAACTGGCGGATACCTTCAAAGCGCTTTCGGCGGACGCCCTCCGCAGCAATAACCAGGCCTTCCTGGATCTCGCCAGGACGGCGCTCGAACGCGCCCAGGAGACCGCCCGCGGCGATCTGGAAAAGCGCCAGCAGAGCATCGGCGAGCTGGTCAAGCCCGTACACGAGACGCTCGCCAAGGTGGACACCCGCATCTTGGAACTCGAAAAAGCCCGCGCCGGCGCGTACGAGTCGCTGCTCCAGCAGGTGCGTTCACTCCAGGAAACGCAGACGCAGTTGCGTGCGGAAACCGGGCGCCTGGTCACGGCGCTGCGCACCCCCGGCGTGCGCGGCCGCTGGGGCGAAATCCAGCTCCGGCGCGTGGTGGAAATGGCCGGCATGGTGGAGCACTGCGACTTTCTCACGCAGCCCAGCGCCGCCACGGAAACCGGCCGCCTGCGCCCCGACCTGGTGGTTCGCCTGCCCGGCGGCAAAAACATCGTGGTGGACGCCAAGGTGCCGCTTGAAGCGTATCTCTCCGCCCTCGAAGCCCCTGGCGAGGAGGCACGCCGCGCGCTGCTTCAGGACCATGCCCGACAGGTGCGCGCGCACGTGAGCGCCCTGGGGAAGAAATCCTACTGGGAGCAGTTCGATCCGGCGCCCGAATTCGTAGTGCTGTTCCTGCCCGCCGAGTCCTTTTTCAGCGCCGCGCTGGAACAGGACCCCGCCCTGATCGAAACCGGCGTGGAGCAGCGCGTCATCCTGGCCACGCCCACCACGCTGATCGCCCTGCTGCGCGCCGTGGCCTACGGCTGGACGCAGGAAAACCTGGCTCGCAACGCCGCCGAGATCCACAAGCTGGGCAAAGACCTCTACAAGCGCCTCTCGGACCTGGGAGAGCACTGGGGGAAGGTCGGCAAGAGTCTGGAGCGCGCCGTGGAGGCCTATAACGGCGCGGTGGCCTCGCTCGAGTCCCGCGTGCTGGTGAGCGCCCGGCGCTTCGCCGACCTGGAGGCCACCGCCTTCGGAGTCACGATCGATACGCTGGAGCCGGTGGATACAGGAGTGCGGGAGATCCAGGCGCCCGAATTGCGCGAGCCGGAGTGAGGAGCGTTCGCCGGGAACGCTACGCCGGGCGGAAATCGCGCAGCACCGCGGCCCAGGGGGCGTAGCCACGCCCGGCCGAGTAGGGGTCTTCCTCGAGCGAGAAGGCGATATCCACGCGCACGCCGGGAGCGAGTTCGGGGGCGCGCCCGGCGAAGTTCCAGGCCTTCAGCCAGAGCGGCCGGCCGTTGCTTTTCACCGCCACGCGAAGGTGCTTTTCTTTCCACAGTACCGGCGGGGCGGCCACCTCCACGTTTCGGGCGGCGAACAGGGGCAGCGGATTGCCGCAGCCGAACGGCCCCAGTGCGAGCACCTCCGCCACGCTCTCTTCGGTCAACTCGGCCAGGTCCGCCACCGCGTCGATCTCCATCTCCGGCGCCAGGTCTTCGGGCGAGAGCCGCTCGCAGGCGTAGGCGTTGAGGCGCTCGCGGAAGGCGTCCACTTGCCCGGCGGCCAGGGTCACACCGGCGGCGTGCTGGTGGCCGCCGAATTTCACGAACAGCTCGGGCATGGCCTCCAGCGCCTCCAAAAGGTGAAACCGCGGCACGCCGCGCCCGGAGCCTTGCGCCAGCCCGTCTTCGGGATTGCGGCTGAGCACGAACACCGGCCGGTGGAAACGTTCTACCAGGCGGCTGGCCACAATGCCCAGCACGCCGCGGTGCCAGGCATCGGCGGCGAACACCAGCGCGCGGCGGCTGTCGTCCACCGGGGAGCGCGCGCACGCCTCCACGATCTCCTCCACTACCCGAGCCTCGGCCTGCTGGCGCTCGACGTTCCACTCGTGTAACTGGCGGGCAAGTTCCCGGGCCCGCCCGGCGTCGGCGGTGAGCAGCAGTTCGATGACGCTATCGGCGGTGTCCATGCGGCCGGCAGCATTCAGCCGCGGGGCGATGCGGAAGGCCACCTGGGTGGCCGAGGGGATGCTGTCGCCGGTAAAGCCCGCTACATCCAGCAGCGCGCGCAACCCGGGATTGCGGACAGACCGCAATCCGTTCAACCCGTGCTTCACGATCACGCGGTTTTCACCGGTGAGCGGCACCACGTCCGCCACCGTGCCGATGGCCACCACTTTGAGAAACGATTCGATCACCCGCTGCCGCTTTTCGGCGGGCCAGTCCACGGCGGCCAGCAGCCCCTGCACCAGCTTGAACGCCACACCCACCCCGCACAGGTTCTTCTCCGGATAGGGGCAGCCCGGGCGATTAGGGTTCAGCACGGCCAAGGCGGGCGGCAACTCCGCCTCTGGGAGGTGATGATCCGTGATGATCACGTCGATGCCCCGCTCGTTGGCGCGCCGCACGGCTTCGGCCGCCCGAATCCCCGTATCCACGCTGATGATCAGGCGCACGCCCGATTCGGCGGCTGCATCCACGACCTCGGGACGCATACCGTAGCCCTCCCTGAGCCGGTGCGGCACATGGAAGGTCGCTTGTCCTCCGGCCATTTCGATGGCTTTCTTGAGGATCACCACCGACGTGGCGCCGTCCACGTCGTAATCCCCGTAGATCAGGATGGATTCGCCGCGCGCGATGGCGTCGCGCAGGCGGGAGATGGCTGCCGGCATATCCAGCAGCCGCGCGGGATCGTGCAGGCCGTCGAGCGAAGGGTCCAGAAAGCTCCGCGCCGCCGCCGGATCTCCCAGGCCGCGGGCGCACAGGACGCGGGCCGCCAGCCGCCCGATGCCGAGCGCGCGGGCAAGGTGTTCCCCCGCGCCCGGATCCTTCTCCGCGATCAGCCAGCGAAGCCGCTTGGGCATCTGCTCCGCGGTTCAGTTGTTGGAAAAATAGCCGCCCAGCGAGTCGTCATCGTCGTCGTCCCCCTGGTCGGGCAGATGCACGGCGATCTCGTCCCCGATACTCAGGAACTCCTCGTACCAGTCCGGGCGGAGCTCATACACATACAGGCGTGAGTGGTAGTCGAAGGCCAATTCCAGCGAGCAGGTGACCCCCACGTAGGGGCGCAGGCTGCCAAGACGGTTTTCCAGGTCGCGGCGCTCCTCGCGGCTCAGGTCGCAGTCCTGAAGTTGTTCGATGGCCTCGTCGATTTCGGCCTCGTCGAACCCCCGGGAGGCCACCAGGATGAGCTTGGTGCCGATTTTCTGGGCGATGTCCAGAAACATGCGGTAATCCGGGTAGCCTTCGCTGTCCCAGAGCACGATCGGCAGACCCTCCAGACCCCCGGGGGTGCTACGGAAAACCGCGACATTCGAAGCCTCGAGATACTCCACGATTTCCCGCTTCAAGGTGTCCAAGTTCAGATCCACAGATTTTCCTCAACGCTCGGCCAAGACCAGAATATCAGAGCGGCTCGCCAATTCGCGGGCGGAAGGCGTCACGATGGTCTTGGGCCCGATGAAGATCTTGCGCGCTTCCCTGATGGCCGTGCGCACGTCTTCCTCGCACACGAAATCCAACACGGGCGGAGGAGGTGGCGGTGGCAAGACGGGCAGGGCTTCCGCCGGCCGGCCTTGTACCCCCTGCGGGCAGGAGTGACCGCACGGCGGCGTGCTTGCCTCGGCCGTAGTCCCCGCCGCCTGGTGGCGGCGGGCCAGGAAGCGGTCCACCACCTGTGCGGCCAGGTTGCCGACCACCGCTTGGGTCACCGCGGGGGCGGGCGGCGCGGGCGCGCCCACGCCGCGGGAGGAAAGATACCGCTCGACGGCCGAAACCACGCTTTGCCGGTCGATGGGGACCGCTGCTCCTGGCGCAACCACGCCTGGCGTTTCGACGGGCGGGATCTCCAGGGCCTCTTCCGGACGGCGCACGGCGTAGGCCAGGCGCTTGATGTTGAACAGGTGCTGCGGCCCCACGTTATCGCTGGTGATGTTGCCTGCCGCCGCGCCGCAGCCCAGCGTCATCGAGGGAAACACGTTGGTGGTGATGCCCGTGGAACCGTGCGGCGCGGCCGTGTTGACCAGCACGCGGTTGGCCGGCATGCGCAAGGCGAACTCCCGGATGCGCGCGTCGTCTTTGGCGTGGATCACGCAGGTGTGGCCGAGCCCGCCAAAGTGCAGCAGGCTTTCGCAGATCTCCAGCGCGGCGCTGAAATCCTTCGGGAAATACAGTGCCAGCACAGGGGAGAGCTTCTCGATGGAGAGCGGATGCTGCTTGCCCACCCCTTCCAGCTCCGCCACCAGGATGGAGGTGTCGGCCGGGACCTCGAAGCCGGCCATGCGGGCGATTTTAGTAGGCGCCTGCCCCACGCACTTGGGGTTGATGGTCCAGTTGGGCGTGACCAGCAGTTTGCCCAGCGCCTCCTTCTGCGCCGGGTTGCAGAAGAAGGCCCTGCGCGCCTTGAGCTGCGCGATGACGCGGTCCTTGATGGCCGCTTCGGCCACGATGGCCTGCTCGCTCGAGCACACCGTGCCGTAGTCAAAGGCTTTGCCGTCCACGGCCTTGTTGACGGCTTCCTCGACGTCCGCGCTACGGTCGATCAGCACCGGCACATTGCCCGGGCCGACGCCGAAGGCCGGTTTTCCGCTGGAGTAGGCCGCCCGCACGATGCCGTGGCCGCCGGTGGAGAGAATCACGCCGGTACGCTCGTGGCGCATGAGCGCGTTGGTGCCCTCGATCGTGGGGTTCGTAATGCACTGGATGAGGCCTTCCGGAGCGCCGGCTTCACTCGCCGCCCGGGCCAGCAGGTCGCTGGTTTCGCAGGTGCAGCTCCGGGCGTTGGGATGCGGGCTGATGACTACCGCGTTGCCGGCTTTGAGCGAGATCAGAGTCTTGAAAATGGCCGTTGAGGTAGGGTTGGTGGTGGGCAGGATAGCAGCCACCACGCCTACCGGCACCGCCATCTCGACGACCTTCTCCTCCTGGATCTCGCGAATCACGCCGACCGTCTTCATGCCGCGCATGCGGCGCGGCAGCAGATCGGCGCAGAGGAGGTTCTTGGCCAGCTTGTCAGGAACGTTGCCGTAGCCGGTCTCTTCCACGGCCAGTTCGGCCAGCCGGCGGGCATGCGCACGCCCTGCGGCGGCCATACTTTCCACCACTGCGTCTACCTGTTGTTGGGTAAACGGCCGGTACTTCTGCCAAGCGGCGTACGCCGTTTCCACCTTCGTCCGGACCTCTTGGATCGAGACGAGGTCTTTGTCGTGCAGCATTAACCCAGAGCTTTTTTGACCGGCCCGGCGCCGGGCAGCACCTTTTCGACTTCCTCGTGCGGACGCGGAATGACATGGACGGCGACCAACTCACCGACGCGCCGGGCGGCCGCGGCTCCGGCGTCGGTGGCCGCCTTCACGGCTCCCACATCGCCGCGCACCGTGATGGTAACATAGCCGGCGCCGATGAATTCTTTACCGGTGAGCACCACGTTGGCAGTCTTGACCATGGCATCGGCGGCTTCGATCGCTCCCACCAAGCCTTTGGTTTCAATCAGGCCCAGGGCCTCCATGCTCCCTCCATTCTGCATTGAAATAATCACCGTACCACAGATCAGGGACGGCCGGCGGAAAAGCGGGGGAAAATCGGATGATCGGGGAGGGCCTGTCCGCAAAAATAAAAATGGTTCCAAGTGACTTGATTCGCAGCCAAGCTGACCACCGGCATGCACGGTATCCAGCTTTGCAACCAGGACTCCCGGGCGTCCAGCCTGTTTGCTCCCCGC
>JAJPJX010000160.1 GCA_021324015.1 Solibacteraceae bacterium
GCTCCCTTTTCCGCCGGGTTCCCATCGCCATGTCCTATAGACGTTCAGAACATTCCCGAGGTCACATGTTTGGAACGGCGATGTCATTATTACCACGGGCTGCTAGGCTCCGCAACGACAGGCCATCGGCGCTCCGGCCGCAGCTTCTCTGGAACGCCGAGTGGCTCGACCTGGAGGAGCCGCCGGTTCGGAGTGCGAGATGAGCCGGCCCGAGCCCCTGCTCTCCTGCTGCCTGTCAGCCGGCTATCCTGACAAGCCGGACATCCTCAAGCAAGCGAAGCTGGAGGTGTACGCCGAGGAGGTGCTGGGCCTGGCCGGACCGAGCGGCTCCGGCAAGAGCACCATCTCCCTGGCCATTCTCCGGCTGCTGAGCCGGAGTTGCCGGGTGGAAGGGTCCATCCGCTTCTGCGGCCAGGATCTGACTCGCCTGAGCGAGCGTGCCATGCGCGAGATTCGCGGCCGCGACATCGCGCTCGTGCTGCAGAGCCCGCTTTCCGCGCTCAACCCGGCCTTGCCGATCGCCACGCAGTTGCGAGAGGCCTGGCGATCCCACGCCCGGACCGATGCACAGGCCGAAGCAGGCCGGATTCGAGAGTTGCTGGAAAACGTCCAACTCCCCACCGAGGCGAGCTTTCTGCGCCGCTATCCGAGACAACTCAGCGTCGGTCAGGCGCAACGCGTGCTGATCGCCATGGCGCTGCTGCACCGGCCGAAACTGCTGATTGCGGACGAGCCCACTAGCAGCTTGTGTTCCTGTTTCACCCGGTACATACGGCGGTCCGCCTGGGCCAGCAGTTGCTCGGCATCCGTCCCGTCCCCCGGGTAGTGCGCGTCGCCGATGCTGATCGAAAGCAGATCCTCGCCGCACACTTCCAGGCCGATCGATCGGACCATTTTGTTGAGTGCCAGCGCGCGTTTCTCGATCGCCTCGGGCCTCGCTCCGGGAAGGATCAGCACGAACTCGTCGCCACCCATACGGGCCACGTAGTCGTACTCGCGGCAGCTCCCGGCGAGGGCGTGGGCCACCAGCTTGAGGACCTTGTTCCCCTCCAGATGCCCGAAGCGGTCGTTCACTTGCTTGAAACCGTCCAGATCGCAGACCAGGACGGCCAGGGGCGTGTCGTGACGCCGGCAGCGGGACAGTTCCGCGTCCAGCCGGAGGAACAGCGAGCGCGCGTTGGGCAGACCGGTCAATCCATCCGTGGTGGCGGAGATCTCCACCTGCTGGTGCCGGATGGCATTTTCGATGGCCAGCGAGGCTTTGGAACTGATGGCCAACAGAATGCGTAGATGATCGCGGCTGAAGGCATCCCGGCCGGAAGCGTACAGCGTCAGCACGCCCACCACGTCGTTGACCCCCTCCAGGGGCACTGCCAGGCGGGAACCGAGCGAGCTGTAAGTGGCGGGGTCGTTCAGATAGGCCGTCTCCACGGCGGGATCACCGTTCACCATCGGCGTGGCGTTCTGGGCCACCCAGCCGGACAATCCTTCTCCTACCGGGATCTCCAGCGAGGAAAAGATCTGGAAATCCTCCCCCTGCACATACTGCGGAACCAGGCGCGACTCCCGCTGCACGTAGACCGCGATGGCGTCGTAGGGGATCATGCGCTTCAGTTTCGCGTCCAGTACGGACAGGGTCTCGTGCAGGCTCAGCGAATTCCCCAGGTCGTTGGTGAGCTCGTAGAGCATTTGCATCTCTTCGCGGGCGGCCGCAATCGACTGCAGGAACTCCGGCTCCTTGGCGGAGGCGCGCATTTTTTGGAAACCGGCTGCGGGCGCCTGGCCGCGCGTCACTCTGGGGCTCTCCGCCACTCCGTGTTCCGCCGCGGCGGCTCTCGCCTGTTGCTCCAGATCGCGGTAACGCTGCTGGAGCACTTCGACCACGCGGGGGTCAAAGCTTTTGCCCGCGCCATCCGCGACCTTGCGCATGGCCTCGTCCAAGGGAAGCGCCCGGCGGTACTGCCGGTCGGAAGCCAAAGCGTCCAGGCAATCCACCGCCGCCAGGATGCGCGCCCCAATGGGGATCGCTTCGCCCGCCAGGCCGTCCGGATATCCGCTGCCGTCCCAGCGCTCGTGATGATAGCGGACGATGGGCGCGACCGGGTAGGGGAACTGCACACGCTCCAGGATGTCGGATCCGATCACGGGATGAATCTTCATCTTCTCGAACTCTTCCGGCGTCAGCTTGCCGGGCTTGGAAATGATATGTTCCGGAACCGCAAGTTTCCCGATATCGTGCAGGATGGAGGCGGCGCGCAAGGCCGCCAGTTGGAGGTCGGAAAGGCCTAACTCCTCTCCCAGAGCGACAGCGTAGACCCGGACACGCTCCAGGTGCTGGTGCGTGGTGCTGTCCTTGGCCTCGATGGCCAGGGCCAGGGCCTCGATGGTACGCAGGTGCAGAGCCGCCACGGCTTCGGCGTGTCTTTTCTCGTCTTCGGCATACTGCTTCTCCGCCTCCAACCGGGCCAGGTACAAGGAGAAAGAACGATAGATCAGGTACAGAACCGGAAGGACCAGAACCAGCAGCGGCCAGCCGAACTGCCGGTTCCACCGATTGGCGAGAGCGGCAATGGAGGCCCCCAGCAGGTAATACGGAAACGACCAGAAATAGCATTCGCGCCAGAGCCGCAGCGGGGCCTTCTGCTCAGTCAACGCGACCACTCCCGTCACCGTGAGAGTGTTGATTAGGAAGTAGACGCTGGCACTGATGGCCAGGCTAAGCTCGCTGGAAAAGGAGAATCCGGAAGCCGGGTGGAGGCGGTAAACGAGACATGCCACCGCGGTGGCGTTGGCGCCGTTCGAAAGGTTGAACATGGCCTGGATGATCGTGGGGCGTTGCTTGGCGTGCCAGAAGGTCTGAGCCAGCAGCGCCGCACAACTGATCACAACGGCCTCGGAGGGCTTCAGCTCCACCGGGCCAAGTACAATAAACACATAGCTCACCGACATGGTCCCGGTGATTCCAGGCAAAGTGACCTTAAGACCGGAAGCCAGTAATGTGATGAGCAGGAAACCGCCGAAATGGACAAGCCCTGAGGACTCCCAGGACCAGCAGGCCAGAGTGAGCACGGCCATTCCGGCGGCCAGGATGGCGGCGATATAGATCTTGGCGAAGAAGGGAAAATCCTTCACGGCTTCCGATGTCCTCCGCCGTTCCTGGTGCAGTCCGGCTGCCAGGAGCCGCGCCGGATGTCCCAGGGACGCCAGGCTGCTGAAAAGTAACGGGGATCCTGCCAGCAGCCCAGCCGGATGGGAGGTCTGGCCGAGTGCCAGCCTGGCACTTCCGCCAGGGGAGTTGCGCCAAACTGTCGCAGCCGGAACCCTATTGAAACAATGGGGCTCCGGCCGATAAGGATAGTGTGGCGTTCCAGGTGGAACAACCGGAGGTGTTTCTCGGCCGACAGACGATCATCGCCAGCGATGCCATGAGGCAGATCATGCTGCGAGTGCAGCGCGTCGCCCAGACCAACGCGTTTGTGCTCATCCGCGGCGAGACCGGAACGGGAAAAGAACACGTGGCGCGTGCCATTCACCACTATTCGTTACGCCGCGCCAAGCCGTGGGTGGATGTGAACTGCGGGGCACTTCCCGAGCACCTGGTGGAGAGCGAGCTGTTCGGCCACAAACAGGGCGCATTCAGCGGGGCCGAGTCCGCCAAGCCGGGCCTGTTTGAACTGGCGCACACAGGCACAATTTTCCTGGATGAAGTGGCGGAACTGAACCGCGTGCTGCAGGTCAAACTCCTCCGCGTGTTGGACGGCACCCCCTACTACCGGCTGGGCGGGCTGAAAAAAGTGTCGGTGGACGTTCGAGTGGTCGCCGCCACGAACCGAGACCTGGAGCTGGCCACCGAGGAGGGCAATTTCCGGCAGGATCTGTACTACCGGTTGAACGAGTTCTCGATTCACGTCCCTCCCTTGCGAGAACGCCCCGAAGACATCCTCCCGCTGGCCATGTTCTTTCTCCGGCAGATGAGTGAAGCCGCGAGTTTTTCGGAAGAGGCCAAGGCTTCGTTGCGGGGTTGGGCGTGGCCGGGCAACGTCCGCGAATTGCGCAACGTCGTCACGAGCGCGGCGATTCTCTCGGAAAGCTACGAGATCTCCGCGGACTGTTTGCCGGCCAAGATGCGCACATGCCGGAGGGCGGGCGGGTTGGAGGGGCTTGAGCGTCGTGCCATCCTGGATGCCTTGAGCACGACCGACGGGCACCAGCAGCGCGCCGCGGAGATGCTCGGGATTTCCCGCCGCACGCTGATCCGGAGGCTGAAGCAGTATCGCACCGAGAACCAGGAGCAAACATGTCCCTCCTGAGGCAGCCCAAAGAAGAAAGGCGCCGGCACGCGAGACGGCCGGCCAGCGGTCCCATCACCCTGTGGAGGACTGAGTTTACGCGGCGCAAGATCGAGGGCCGCCTGGTGGATACCAGCGAAGGCGGTTTCCGGGTGGCGCACGGCTGCGCCGGACTCGGTCCCGGGCTGGTGGTGCACTTCGAGCACGCCGCCGGCGAAGGAATCGCGCGCACGGTCTGGACACGGATCTTGGCGGACACCGTGGAGACCGGGCTGGTAATTTTGTGCGACAGGCTCGCGGACGCGGTGGATGCCGAGGCAGAGCACGCCGTTCCAGCGGGCCGCCCTGCTCCCCAGCGAGCCTTGCCAGGGTGGGGCGAATCCGGGTGCCCGAAGGCATCAAGATCCTGATCCCAGCCGGCCTTTCGGACTTCCTCGCGGGGCAGCGCACAGGATTTCAGGCACCGCGGAGCGAGGCGCCCCTTCGCCCCGCGGTTGATTCTGTGAGTTGCCGATCAATTGTCTCCGTAAATCGCGATGTTCAGGCTCTCCGGCGTCGAGACACCCGTGGCCGCGGCGAGGGTGCCGGAGGAGTTGCTGCCGGAATCGCTGGTCCCCCAGGCCGCGCTGGAATTCCAGATGCTGCTGAATCCCATCGTGGTCGCGGTGCCCCAGGCGGCGGAAGTGCCCCAAGCCGCCGAGGTCCCCCAAGCCGCCGAGGAGTCGAACACCACGTACACGCTGCCCGAGGCTGCGTCGTAGACCGCTTGCGGCGACAGGGCCGTGCCCGGCGCCAGTTCGGTGCTGGCCAGCGCCGCCCCGATGTCCAGGTAGCCGGCCCCAATGGTGAAGATATCGTACTGGCTGCTGTAGGTGATGCCGGTCACCTGGTCGGTGGCGATGCTATACGAGGGGAAATTCTTCGAGGCGGTTTTCATGAGCCGCGCTTTCACCTGGTCGGGTGTCAGGGAGGGCTCCTTCTGCAACAGCAGGGCCGCGGCCCCGCTCACCATCGGCGTGGCCATGCTGGTGCCGCTGAGGCGGTAGTAGTCGCCGGAGATCGAACGGGACGTCGTGTTTTGATAGTAAGAATAGGGGATCAGATTGACCGACGAGTCGGATTGCAGGAGGCTCTTGGAGGCAATCAGGGAGATCACGCGATTGCCCGGCGCCACCAGATCCGGCTTCACCACGTGGTCGACGATGGTGGGCCCCTTGGAGCTGTAACTGGCGATGGTGTCGTCGGTCCGCGAGGCCGTCCCGTTGGTCTTCATGGCGCCCACGGTGATCACGTACGGATCGTTGCCAGGGGAGTTGATGGTGCCGTAGCCGTCGGTTCCGGCGGAATTGTCCCGGCCGGAGTTGCCGGCCGCTACCACTACCACAATACCGGCCTTCCAGGCCTGCTCGGCCGCCTGGCACAGAGGATCCTGGGTATAGCTCTCGAACACCGGGCGCCCCATGGAAAGGTTGATCACCCGGATGTTGTATTGCGTTTTAAGCCGATGGCGCGCTGGATGGCGGCGATGACGGCGCTGTCGGTGCCCGCGCCATTCCGGTCAAGCACGCGGAGGTTGATCAGGTTGGCCTGCGGCGCGATGCCGCGAAAGGCGCGCGTAGCATTGGCCACCGAGGCGGAATAGTTGGCATTGCCCGCCACGATACCGGCCACGTGGGTGCCGTGACCGAATTCATCAATCAATTTCTTTGTGGAGAGGAAGCTCTGGCTATAGACGATCCGGGACCTGGAGTTCGAGGTGCCCACCTTCAGATCCCAGACGTCGTTGATGCCGCTGTCGATCACGGCCACGCTGACGCCGCTTCCCGACCAGCCGTAGCCTTTGGCGATATCGGCGCCCACTGCGGGGTTTGCGTAATCCAGCAGGTTGCGGATCGGCCGGTCCGGCGAGATATAGGCGACGTCGGGGTCGCCGACCAGGGACCCCAACGCGGCGGCGGGAACGCTGTACGCTCCGCCTTTCACCAGGCCGAGTTCCTGTTTTAGTTGCCCGCCTCGCGCGGCCACCTTGGCATGGTGCGCGGCCGTTGGTGCGGTGCGGTATTGGACGATCACGTCCACGTTTGACCCGGGGGCGGCCCCCCGCAGATCGTTCGCCATCTTCGGACTGCCAGCGAGCGCGCCGGCGGCGCTCAGCAGCAGCCCCAGGATCAACGCCCAGGGTCGCCGCGCGCAGCCGGATCGATGTCTACGAGAGAAAGAAAGCATGGGGTTTCGTCCTTGCATCTCTCAGGCGTCTAGTTGTCGCCGTAGATGGCGACGTTGCTGGTTTCCGAGCTCGGCGTGCTGGTTCCCCAGGCGAGGCTGGTGCCCCAGATGACGTTGAAGCCTTGGAGGGTGCTGGTGCCCCAGGCCACCGACGTGCCCCAGGCCACGGAAGTCCCGCTCACGAACACGTTCGTCCCCCAGCAGATGGAAGTTCCCCAGGCAACGGAGGTGCCCCAGGCCACCGAAGAATCGTAGACAATGTAGACCTTGCCGTCTTTCGCGCTATAGGAAGCCTTGGGAGAGAGAGCCGTCTTGCCGGCCGGCAACACGTCCGCATTGTTCAGCGCGGCCCACACGTCCAGGTAGCCGGCGCCGATGGTGAAGATGTCGTATTGGCTGACATACGTCATCCCGGTCACCGGATCGACGGCGATGCTGGTGCTGGGGAAGCTTTTGTTGGCTGTTTTCATTAGGCGCGCCTTAACCGCATCGGGCGAGAGGTTGGGGTCCTTTTGCAGCAGCAGGGCTGCCGCGCCGCTCACCATGGGCGCCGCCATGCTGGTGCCGCTGAGCCGGACATAGGCGGTGGAGGAGCCGGTATTGGATGTGGCCTTGTAGTACTGGAATGGAACGACGATCTGTGGATACAGCGTTTCCAGTATGGCCGCCGGGGCGAACAAGGAGACTATGCGATTGCCGGGCGCCACGATGTCCGGCTTGACCACTTGGTCCAGCAGCGTGGGCCCTTTGGAGCTGTAACTGGCGATGGTGTCGTCGCCGCGGGAGACCGTCCCGTTAGTCTTCATGGCGCCCACAGTGATCGCAAAGGGGTCGTTCCCGGGGGACGTGATGGTCCCATAGCCGTTGGTATTTTGCGAGTTATTGCGGCCCTCATTTCCCGCCGCCGTCACCACCACGATGCCCGCTTTCCAGGCTTGCTCCACCGCCTGGCATAGCGGATCGGTCTGATAGCTCTCCTCAACTGGCCGGCCCAAGGAGAGGTTGATGACCCGAATGTTGTACTGCGACTGGAGCGCTATGGCCTGCTGGATGGCAGCGATCACCGCGCTGTCGGTGCCCATGCCGTTGGCGTCCAGGACGCGCAGGTTGATGATGTTTGCGTTCGGCGCCATGCCGCGGAACGTCTTGAAGTACTGCCATCCTGTGGACGCCGTCCCGTCTCCGGCCACAATTCCCGCTACGTGCGTGCCGTGCCCATAGGCGTCGCTGGTGGTACTCGAGCCGGGAACAAAGTTCTGGCTATAGACCACGCGGGATTTGAGGTCTGCCGGGTAGCCGAGGCCGCTATCGATAACCGCGACCCCGACGCCAGTGCCGTCGTACCCGTACCGGAAGGCGATGCTTGCATTGGTGGCGGGCTCGGCGTAGTCCAGCGTAGCCTTCAACGGGCGGTCCGGCGAGACGTAGGCCACATCCGGATCGTTGGCCAGCGCGTCGACGGCGCCCGCCGGGAGCGCGTAGTGGCCGCCCTTGACGACGTTCAAGGGTGCCTTCAGCGTTCCGCCCCGGTCGGCGACTTTCTTATGTTGCACGCTGGTAGGCGACTGGCGGAACTGCACGATCACGTCTACTAGTTTGTTGGGATTGGAACGATCCAGATCGCCGGCTACCTTGGGGTTCCCGGCGAACGCCAGGCCGGCCGTCAGAGCCAGAATTCCGAGAGTGAGCACATGTTTCATGCGGATGTCCTTTTCGTAAGTGTTTGCATGTTTCTCCGGCCGGACCCGCAAGTAAGCGCGCCCAGCGCCATGGCAGAAGGCACGTCCGCTGCCAGTTCCTGGGACCGCGCAACTGTCTGAAAAAAAGCCGGCTTGGGGGAAAAGGAGGTGCGGGACGGGACAGCTTGGCACTTGGGCGCTGCCCATCGAGACAAATTGTCGCGGCCTGCGGGAAGGGCAGAGCCGCCGCGCCCCAAGGCCGCCCAGGCTGCCGAGGAATGAAAGGCGGGGTACTCGTTGGCGCCGTACGCGCGCGGTCAGTTTTCGCCCTGCGTGAGTACAGTCAGCGGGTCGATCATCGCACCGCCTCCAGTGCCCCAGATCACATTGGCCGGGTCGATGGTGCCGTTGGCCCCGGTCCCCCAGATGACGTTGAATCCTTGCATGGTACTCGTGCCTCAGGCGACCGACGTTGCCCGGGCTACGGAAGTCCCATTCAAGAAGACGCTGGTGCCCCAGGCTACCGAAGTCCCCCAAGCCACAGAGGTTCCCCATGCCACCGAGGAGTCGAACACCACCCGTACCGTGCCGCTGGCCGGGTCGTAAATCGCGGCTGGGGAGCGGGCAGTCTGCCCGGCGGGCACCAGGTCGGTGTTGGCCAGGGCAGCCGCGATATCGAGGTAGCCGGCACCGATGGTGAAGATGTCGTAGTAGCTGGTGTAGAACTGCCCGGTGGAGGGATCTGTGGCGGTGATCGAGGCAGGGAAGGTCTTGTAAGCGGTCTTCATCAGGCGGGCCTTCACCTGGTCGGGCGTCAGGGCCGGATTCTGCTGGATCAGCAGCGCCGCTGCACCGCTGACCGCCGGCGTCGCCATGCTGGTGCCGCTCAGGCTGAAGTACGCTCCGGAAATCACCTTCTTATTTATAGCTGTAACCGGTCGAGTAGTAATCTACCAGTGTCTGCGTGGACGGATATTGTTGGTAGAGCATTCCGGAAGTGGAATTGAGGATGCTGCGGACCTGGTTGCCGGGGCCACGAGGTCCGGCTTCACGATATGGTCGTAGGCGGTCGGACCCGTCGGCGCGGTCGGGACTGTCTTCGGCTTTCATCGCGCCAACGGTGATGACGTAGGGATCATTGCCCGGCGCCATGATGGTGCTGTAGCCGCCGACGCTGCCATTGTTGTTACGGCCCTGGTTGCCCGCCGCCACCACGACTACGATGCTGGCATTCCAGGCCGCCTCAACGGCCTGGCACAGCGGGTCCCGGGTGTAGCTTCCAAACACCGGGCGCGATGCCCCTGAGGACGCGCGTGTGGCCAACCAGGTCGGAACTGGTCTTTCCGTTTCCAGCCGCGATGCCGGCCACATGAGTGCCATGGCCGAAGACGTCGTCCGTAGCGCCCAGGCCGGTGAAATCCTCGCTGTAAACAATCCGCGAGCCTCCGCCCGGGGCCTCTTCAGGTCGGTACGCAGGGCAACGCCGCTATCCAGAATGGCGATGCCGATCCCCGTGCCGTCCACGCTGTAATTCGTCGCCGTTCCGGCGTTCACGGCCGCCGAAGCCAGATCCAGCGTCCCCGCACTTTCCGGTCCGGCGAAAGGAAAGTAATGTTGGGATTGTTGGCGATCGACGCGAGCGCGCGAACCGGCAAGGGCATCAGGACGGCATGGATCCCATCCAACGTCTTCTTCGGCTTGAAAAGAAGGCCGCGCGGCCGGATGCACCGGTGCGGGACAGGACAACTTGTCGCTTCGGCGCTGCCGATCGAGACAAGTTGTCTTACCAGGCGGGCTTCGGCGGGCCTGCCCCGCACCGGACAAACAAACTCGCCTGTCCTAAAATAGTCGCTATGTTTACGCGTTTCGCGTTTTCCGTGATAGCAGGCGTGATTTTGGTTGGTTGCTCAGGTTCGCGGACGGCCCCGACGGCGTCTGCGGACAGTAGACGAACCGTGACCGTGGCCCAGTCGGGTGCTGCCGACGTGGTGGGCCGCGACAGCGCGGCTTTGCAGAAGGCGGCCAATCTGCTGCGGCCGGGGGACACGCTTTCGATCGGCGAGGGCGTTTGGGAAATGGACAACAGCCTGTTCGTTCCCAGCGGCGTGACCGTGCGGGGTGCGGCGGACAAGACCATTTTGAAAAAGAGCCGCGGCGTGGAGAGCCCCTTGATCGAGGACGGCGACTACGGAGAGCGCCTGATCGCCGTGGCCGAGCCGGAGAAGTTCCACCCGGGGATGGGCGTCTCCGTGCTCGACGATACGCTCAGCAGCGGCTGGGACATCAGCGTGACCACGGTGGCCGGGGTGAAGGCGCCGTACCTGGTGCTGGAGCCCATGACGGTGCGGGACTACGACCAGGAGAAGCGCCATGCGCGCGTGCGCAATACGTTTCCGATCCTTTGCGTGATGAACGCGGAGAAGGTGCTGCTGGAGGACCTCATCGTGGATGGGAACCGCGCGGAGAACGCGTACATAGACGGATGCCGCGGCGGCGCCATCTACCTCTACCAGGTACGCGACGTGACCGTGCGGCGCTGCACGGCAAGGAACTACAACGGGGACGGCATCTCGTTCCAGATCACGGACGGGGTGAGCGTGCTCGACTGCGATTCCTATGGGCACGCAGGATACGGCGTGCACCCGGGGACGGGCAGCGCGCGGGCGGTGGTGAAGAATTGCCGTATGCACGACAACGGCGACATCGGGCTGTTCCTGTGCTGGCGGGTGCGCCACGGACGCTTCGAAGACAACCTGATCGAGAACAACGGGCACTACGGGATTTCCATCGGCCACAAGGACACGGATAACGAGTTCACCAACAACATGATTACGCGCAACGGCGTCGCCGGAGTGTATTTCCGCAACGAAACGTTCCAGAACAGTGGCCATCGCAACACCTTCCGCAACAACAAGGTGCTGGACAACGGCAACGCCAGGGAAGGCTACGGCTTCTACATCTCACCGCACGCCGGCGACCTGGTCATCGAGAACAACCAGATTGCCGACACGCGCGCGACGGGGCGCACGCAGCGAATCGGCATCTACAAGCAGACGGGCGCGGGCGCCGTGGTCTCCCGGAACAACAACATGAGCGGGCACGCGGGCGGCGATTTTCGCGAGGGCGGAGAGGTGGCGCGGCGGTAGCTTAATCCGGGATGGGCCGGAACCAGATGTTGCGGAAACGCATCAGGGTGACGGGGGCGCCCTTGTAGTTGTGGTCCTGGAGCATGAGCGGCCCGGGTTCGCCGATGTGGTCCGCGGCGCAGCCGCGCAGCGTGTTCTTGATCTCGACGTGATCCTGGACCAGCACGCCGTTGTGCAGCACGGTGACCGAACCGTGGCGGACCAGGTTGCCGGCGGCATCGCACTGGGGGCCGTGAAAAACGATGTCGTAGGTCTGCCATTCGCCGGGCGGGCGGCTGGCGTTCACCAGGGGCGCGGCCTGCCCGTAAAGCGCGCCGCAGGAACCCACGGCGTAGGTGGGGTTCTGATACGAATCCAGGATCTGGATTTCGTAGCGGCCTTGCAGGTAGACGCCGCTGTTCCCGCGCGCCTGGCCGTGCTGATCGGACATGCGGGACGGGCTGAACTCCAGGTGAATCTGTGCGCTGCGAAACGTCTCCTTGCTGTAGATATCTCCAGAGCCCGTCCTGCAGGTCATGACGCCATCGGCCACGGTGCAGCGGGCGGGCTGGCCGCCGGCGGTCACCCAGTGCGAAAGATCCTTGCCATCGAAGAGCACGATGGCGTCGGCGGGCGGCTGGCCGCATGCGGCGCCCGGAGTCACAACGCGGGGCTGGGGCTCTTCGGGCTTCTGCGGAGCGGCTGCCATCGCCAGGGCGAAAAGCAGGATCGCGGGTCTCATATACGCCATCGTAACGCTTACATGCGCAGGCCGCCGTTGACGTCGAGCACGTGGCCGGTGATGTAGGCGGCGTCGTCGCTGGCCAGGAAGCGCACGGCGGCGGCGACGTCTTCGGGCCGGCCCATGCGCTTCAGCGGGATGGAGGCCAGCAGCTTCTCCTTGAGCTCGGGCGGCAGCACGGCGGTCATGTCCGTCTCGACGAAGCCGGGGGCCACCGCGTTCACGGTGATGTTGCGGGAGGCCATCTCCTGCGCCAGGGCCTTGGTGAGGCCAATCAAGCCGGCCTTGGATGCGACGTAATTGGCTTGTCCGGGATTCCCGGCTTCTCCCACCACGGAGGAAATATTGATGATCCGGCCCCAGCGCTCGCGCATCATGCCGGGCAGGACCTGCTGGATGGCGGCGAACGCGCCGGTGAGGTTGGTCTCGATCACCGCGTGCCAGTCTTCCGGCTTCATGCGCACGGCGAGGCCGTCGCGGGTGATGGCCGCGTTGTTGACCAAAATATCGATGCGGCCGCACTCCTTGGCGGCTCGGGCGAACGACGCACGGATGGATTCGGCGGAGGCGAGGTCGAGTTCGACCACGAAGGCTTCGCGGGACTGGGCGCGGATTTGGGCGGCGGCTTCCTCCAGCAGATCGCGGCGGCGGGCTGCCAGCACCACGCGCGCGCCTGCGGCGGACAGCGCCTCTGCGCAAGCCCTGCCGATGCCCCGGCTGGCGCCGGTGATGAATGCGGTTCTGTTTTGCATGAATGCTCCGAAATGCAATCATAGTAGATCCGAAGCCTATGGCCTACACTGACCTGCGCGCGTTCATCCGTGCGCTGGAGAAGCACAAAGAGCTGAAGCGCGTCCAGGTGGAAGTAGACCCCATCCTGGAGATCACGGAGTTCGCCGACCGCGCGGTAAAGCAGGGCGGTCCCGCGCTGCTGTTCGAGCGGCCCAAAGGGTACGGCATCCCTGTGCTGATTAACGGCTTCGCCGGCACGCGGAAGATGGAGATCGCGCTGGAGACGGAGTCGGTGGAGGCGGTGGCCGGGCGCATTTCCGAATACCTGGAGATGCGCATGCCGCAGGGCCTGATCGGCAAGTTGAAGATGTTGCCGAAGCTGGCGGAGATGGGATCGTTCTTCCCGAAGGTTGTATCGAAGGGCGCCTGCCAGGAGGTGGTGCGTAGGGACAGGTTCTCGCTGCTGGATTATCCGGTGCTGCAGTGCTGGCCGCAGGACGGCGGGCGCTACATCACGCTGCCGCTGGTGTTTTCCCGCAACCCGGACACCGGTAAGCGCAATTGCGGCATGTACCGCATGCAGGTGTACGACGAACGCACGGCGGGGATGCACTGGCAGACGCACAAGCAGGGGGCGGAGCACTACCGGCGGATGGCCCAGCACGGCCAGACCCGCATGGATGTGGCGGTGGCCATCGGAGCGGACCCGGCGACCATGTTTTCGGCGATTCTGCCGCTGCCTCCGGACCTGGACGAGATGATGATCGCCGGGTTCCTGCGGGGGGAAGCGGTGGAGATGGTGAAGTGCCAGACTTCGGACCTGGAGGTGCCGGCGAACGCGGAGATCGTGCTGGAAGGCTATGTGGAGCGGGGTGAACTGCGCACGGAGGGCCCGTTCGGCGATCACACCGGGTACTATTCGCTGGCCGACGAGTACCCGGTGTTTCACGTGACCTGCATCACGCAGCGCCAGGAACCCGTGTATGCGACCACCATCGTGGGTCCGCCGCCCATGGAGGATTTCTTTATGGGCAAAGCCATCGAACGCATCTTCCTGCCGCTGATGCGGCTGCAACTGCCGGAGGTGCGGGACATCGCGATGCCGGCTGAGGGGGTGTTCCATAACTTGGTCCTGGTCTCGATCCGGAAATCGTATCCGGGGCACGCGCGCAAAGTGATGCATGCGATCTGGGGGCTGGGGCAAGCGATGTTCAGCAAGTGCATCGTGGTGGTGGACGAGGACGTGGATGTACAGAACGTGGGCGAGGTGGCGTGGAAGGCGCTGAACCACATCGATCCGGAGCGGGACATTCAGTTCGTGCTGGGGCCGGTGGATTCGCTGGACCACGCCAGCCGGTTGGCGAATTACGGCTCGAAGATGGGGGTGGACGCGACCCGCAAGTGGCCCGAGGAAGGCTTCACACGGCCTTGGCCGGAGGAGATCCGCATGACGCCGGAGGTAAAGCAGAGGGTGGACGAACTTTGGAAGAAGGCGGGGCTATAAGGGCCGCCGGCGATGGGGTTTGCGCGCGTCCGGGAAATTGATCGTGCGGCGGGACACCTGTTACACTTGAGGAGATCCCCCGCACGGTGGCATTAGCTCAGCTGGTAGAGCATCGGATTGTGGTTCCGAGGGTCGTGGGTTCGAATCCCACATGCCACCCCAGCCTTGGAGACGGAATTCCGGAGCGCGGGCCGTGGCGTGATGCTGCACGAGAGCAGCATTTTCTCATTGAAGAATGAGCCGGAACGGCGCAGCACGGCGGTGGGTGTACGGTGTACACTGAAAAGTTCGGGCCGTGGCGCAGCCTGGCTAGCGCGCTTGCTTGGGGTGCAAGAGGTCCCGGGTTCAAATCCCGGCGGCCCGACCAAATAACTCAAATACTTACAGATACTTAC
>JAJPJX010000071.1 GCA_021324015.1 Solibacteraceae bacterium
GCGGCCATGCCGCCGCGCTGGTGCAGCCAGGCGAAGACCACGTCCCAGAGCCATTCCCAGGCAAACCAAGGCTGCCCGGTCATGCTGAAGGAGAAAATGTCCCGGTGCGGCGCCTGCCCGTGGCGCAGAATCCACTCGCCGGTGCGCACGTGCCAGCCCGTATCGCCATCTCCCAGCAGGCTGCGTGCGCCGTTCATCTTCCCGAACACGAACAGAATCGGAACCACAAACGCGACGTCGGCCAGTGAGGGCAGGGCGTGTACGGCCCAATTTGGCTTCGTTTGCTTCATCTCTACTCCACCAGTGCGACCATCCGGCGCTGCACGGGGGTCACCGGCTGCACCATGCTGAAATTCGAGTTGCCCTGCACGCGCATGGCTCCGGCGATGAGTTGCACCGGAACCTGGTAGTCTCCGCCCCCCTGAATCGTGGTCCACGCGCCGCGGGGCTGGTAAACCGTCCCATACACGTGGAACGAAGGCGAGCCTTGCAGTACAAGCTGTGGCGATTGGTTGTTGACCAGCGAAGTGTTGGGGCAGCCGTCCGAATTGCCGCAGCTCGTGTCGATGTTCCCGTTGGCGTCATACTTCACCACGGAGTTGGCCTGGTCCTGCCACAGCGCCACCGGCGCGAACGGCTTCAGCGACGCCGGCAGCGAAGAAGCCGCGGCGTTCAGCCCGTGCAGGTTGACCGAGGCCCCGCTACTGCCGGTCTGGAAACCAGTGGTTCCCTGTTGGAGGTTGGAAGCGATCGCCTGCACCAGGGCGGGCACTTGCAGCGACTGGCCCTGGCCCTGGTAATTCGTATCCGTGAAGATGAAGATCTCCCCGGCGTCCGTGTTCTGTCCGTATCCCGCAGTACCGTCCTGGATCGAGGCGTTCGAGCTGACGCTAAAGGTCTGGCCGGGTTTGCCGCTCTGCGGCTGAACTCCCGCCAGGACGTACATCCCGGGGTCGAAAGTCACGGTCGTGCCGCTTTGCGTGAGCGAGACGCCGCCATAGACCACATAGCTGCCGAACCCACTGCCGCCGCTGCCGAACCTGACGTACCCGGAGATGCTGATGGAGGCGCCAGTGGCATAGATCCTGCCTTGCTTATCCATGGCAGTGGCGTAATAGTTTCCGGGGGCCAGCACCAGCGGGTTACCGGGATCGCTGCTTCCGTTGATATGCCCGCCGGGCACCTGTACGTCCGAGAGACCGGTAGGAGGCGCCGGCTGACCCTTGCCCCGCATGGGGTCCTCGAAGAGGTTGGCTGTGTCGTTGTTCTGCGGGGTCTGGACCCACTGGGAACTACCGCTCAGCGTATAGCTCCCTGTACCCCGGATATACGTATACGGGGCACTGATCAAGCCGCCGCCAGTATTTTCGCCGGCGTAGCGACCATCGGCGCTGGTGCCGTTCTTCTGCGAGGCCAGCAGGATGCCGCCGTCGGCCTGAAGCGCCGGGTGCCCCTGGTTGTTATTAGCGCTCACCAGCAGGTCCACGCCGCAAGTCAAATTGTTGGTGCTCTCCATCGGCAGGCAGTCGTTTTCGTGGTTGAGCAGCAGCAGCGAGCCGTACACAGATAAATTCAAGACCGCCGCCGTGGCCCTGGCGGCAGCCAGCGTGGAGGAGCCCATCAAGGCCCCAAACAGCATGGGCATGCGCACGCTGGTGCGGGCCGTAACCCAGTAGTTGACCGTGATGCCCGGCACGGTCGGCGGCGGCGTGGTGACATCCGCCTGGAGCGACACGCTCTGCCGCCCGCTGTCGCCGTTCGTGGTGAAGCCGTTCTGCGCCGCGTACAGGCAGCCGTTGTCCAGGTTACCGCCCGGAGGGTTGGGCACCGGAGTAGCACAGGCCGTAGCCGCCTGGCAGGTCACGCCGGTTCCACAGGTGAAGGTCGATCCCTGCCCCACATTGTTCAGGGCCACCTGCGCCGCCGCCAGAGCCGCCGCCTCGGCGGCCTTTTGGGCGCTCTGCCGTAGGTAGTGCGCCCAGCCCAGGTCCACCGCGAGGGCCAGCATCCCCGCCATCGTGAACAGGGCCAGGGTCATCATCAGAACCGCCTGCCCGTGATTGGATCTGCCGCGCCTCACCATTCGCACCTCAAAATTGGATGGCCTGCTTCGACGACGCAGATAGGTTGAAGGCGCCGAAGGGCGCCAGGTTAGCCCCGCCAGGCCAGAGCATCGAGATCAGCGACTGATACGGATAAGCGGCCGAAATCTGTAGGGCCAGACCGGCCGAACTGCCTGGAGCCGACGGCCAGTTGCTGGTGTTGCTCAGGCAGTCGCTGAGGGCGCACGTCACCGTACCGTTCGCCGCCGTGAGCACCAGGCTCATCTGCGCGGGCAGGAGCCCCGGAGCAGCTTGCCGGATGCGGCCGGCTACCTGTCCGACGGTCACCTGGCAGGAGTTCGGAGCCGTGGCGCAATCCACACCATGCACCACGGCGTACCGCGTGCCTTCCCGAACCGCGTAGGCCAGCGTGTGATAGATCCACATCCCCCGCGCCATTTCGAAGGTGGAGATCAACAGGAAGATCAGGGGAATCCCGACCAGGGTAAACTCCAGAAGGGTATTTCCCCGCTGCGCACGGCTGCGCCTCATGATTGCTCCCTTACGAGCATCTGCGTGGCCCGCGTGATGGTCACTTGCCGCGCCACCCCCGGAATCGGTATCAGCAGTGGTGTCTGATCGGTCACCGAGACAGTGGAGGCTTCGCTGTTATCCGCGCCGGCACCCGCCGTGACCGTCACCTGAACCGGTAAAGCCGAGCAACTGGAGACATTCCGTACGTTCGGCAGGGCCTTGAGCTCCGCGAGAACGTACTGGCAGGCCCCCGTGGCATCCGCCGCGGAAGTCTGGGAGCTCGACGTATATAGGGCCGCCACCCGCGACGCACTCTCCGTGGCGATCATGGCGTAGGAATAGAAGCCCAGGTCGAGCGCCCCGGCGAAGAGAAAGAAGACCCACGGTGCGAGCAGGGCAAATTCCACCGCGGCCTGACCGCGCCGTGGGTGCGAATGTTTTGTAGATCGCCGCGCCATTTTACGCCAGCCACTCCGTGACGGGAATCATCTCAGAGCCGTCAATACCCGGTTTTCCGGGAGGCTGGATATCCCGAAATTCCATGGAACTCACCGACAGGGCCAGCAGGGGATCCGACCCTTCGCGACGCGAAATCCCGGCAACTACCGTCTGGCAATGAATGCACTTGGGACGGAAACCGTGGTTGACGGGAAGCTCCACCTGCACGACCATCTGATCTCCGATCTTCGGCAGCGCCGCCTCGGAGCGCCACCGCATCAGCATCCCGTCCTTGCCGATGTTCTCCGTGACCATCCAGCCGAGCGGTGGCCCACCGACAATAGCCACGCTGCACCGTAGCCCGATCTCCAGCCGCCTGCCTGCCCTGTGACTGAATTTCATATCCCGTCAATTTCAAGTTTTAAGAGCCGCTCCTCGTGTATTCAAGGCTGTAAATGGGAGATAAGCCAGCGTTGTCAAGAGGAAGCGGGGGAACTTCGTAGGGGAAAACACTGAGATGACATACGGGTTGGCACTGATTGGGGTACTGGTGGGACTAACCTTCGTTAGAAATTCGTTGACAATCGCACGTTAGCCTTCGCACAATGAAGTCATTCAGCCGAGATTGTTCAATATCAGGTCTGATTTTGGAAGTTTTCCTGCGGCCTGAAAAGGATTGCGCCACAAAGCCATGACTCGAATCCTTTTGCAAAGCGATCAGCCGATTCTTTCGATCGGCCTGGAATATCTGTTCTCTTCGGTAGAGGGGCTGCGTTTGGAGCGGACCTGCTCGCGCCCCGCGGACCTCGCATCGGTGATGGCGGATCAGGAGCCGGACATACTGCTTTTGGACCTGACGCCCGAGGTCAGCATCGATTTCCTGGCCGAACTTCGGAGCAGTGCGCCGAATTGCCGCGTGGTTTTGTGGGTCAATGAAATCTCCACAGAGATGGCATTCCAGGCTCTGGGCCTGGGAGTGCGCGGAATCGTGCGGAAATGTCTGCCGCCGGCGAGCCTCGTGGAGAGTCTGCGCAAGGTTCAGGCGGGCGAACTGGCTTACGACAAGGAACTAACCGACAGCTTCTTCGCGGCCCGGCGGGTGGTCCTGACGCGGCGCGAGAGCCAGCTTGTGAGCCTGATTTCCCAGGGGCTGCGGAACAAAGAGATCGCTACGGCGCTGCAAATCTCCGAGGGCACGGTGAAGGTGTACCTGCAACGGCTGTTCGCCAAGGTGGGCGTGAAGGACCGCCTGGAGCTGGCGCTGTTCGGCCTGAAAAATTTCGCTTCCGCTCGCAGCGTGGGAGCGGAGAGCAGCCGCCTGAGCGAGCCGGCGCCCGCCGGCATTCGCTCCGTGGTGATCACCCCGCCTGCGAATCCGGCCGGAAGCGCGCAGCGCGTGTATTTCTAGGCTCCGGCAGCAGCCCGGTGCTTATCCATGATGGCGACCTCCAATCCGAATGAGTCCGTGGCAGACGCGAGCGTGGCGCCAGGAAGCCGGATGGATGCCGGCGACGGCGCGGCTGGGCCCATGATCCCGGCGGTGCCGCGCACGCTGGAGCAGACCGGACTTTCCTCATCTTTCCTGGAACAGCTTCTGCTTAAGATTCTTTTTCTGCGGGGAGAGTCGTACGGCCGGGATGTGGCGGCCGCCGTGGGGTTGCAGTTCAGCGTCATCGAACCCCTTCTGGAAACACTGAAGCTGCAACATCTCATCGAGATCCGGCGGTCCATGGGCTACGGCAACGTATCCGCGGTGTTCTGCATCACGGAGAGCGGCCGCGCCCGCGTCCGGCTGTACCTGGAGGGCAACCAATATGCGGGGCCGGCGCCCGTTCCGCTGGAACAGTTCACCGCAGTCGTCCGGCGCCAGCGGCTCCAGGAGGGCTGGCTCACGCCCGACGCGCTGGTGCAGGCCTACCGGCACATGGTGGTGGCGCCGCGCGTTCTGGCACAGCTCGGTCCCGCGGTGAGCGCCGGCAAGTCCTTCCTGATCTACGGCCGGCCGGGAGACGGCAAGACCTATCTGGCCGAAGCGCTAGGGGAGATTTGGAGCGCTCCCGTTTTCCTTCCCTATGCCATCGAATTTCAGGGCAATATCATCCATTTCTACGACCCCATCTATCATCGGGTCACGGAGGAACCCGAATCCCTGCAAGCCCTGGACGAGGAGCGCTCCCATGACGGCCGCTGGTTCCGCTGCCGGCGGCCGTTCATCACCACGGGCGGAGAATTGACGATTGAAATGCTGGACCTGAGCTACAACGCCGTCTCCAAGGTGTACGAAGCCCCGCTCCAGCTCAAGGCGACCAACGGAACCTACCTGATCGACGACTTTGGACGTCAGCGGGCGACGCCGGCGGAGGTTCTCAACCGCTGGATCGTTCCGATGGAGCGGCGGGTGGACTTCCTCAGCTTTCGCACCGGGGGCAAGGTGACCGTGCCCTTTGAAACCTTCCTGGTATTCTCCACCAACCTCCAGCCGCACGAACTGGGCGACGAAGCCTTTCTGCGCCGTATCCAGTACAAGATGCTGATGCGGGGACCAGCCAAGGAGGAGTTCCTGGAGATCTTCTCCCGCTTCTGCACCCAGCATGAACTGGAATATTCGGAGCCCGCTGTCGAACGGCTCATCGAGGAGCGCTATGCCCGCACCGGAAAGCCGTTCCGCCGCTGTCATCCGCGCGACCTGCTGACCCACGCGCTGGACATCATGCGGTTTGAGAAGCTACCGCACGTTCTGACCGACGATATCCTCAACCGCGCGTTTGAAAGCTGCTTCGTGCAGGAATCGGAAGACGCTCCCCCACCTGCCGAATAAAGGGAAGCGGCCTACTGACCGCCGGCCTGCTTGGCGGCAATGGGACCCACGATCGGAAGCTGGTACCACTCGCGGTTGTACGCCTTGTACATGCAGTAGAGCCACAGCACGAAGCCGAGGAGCCCGATCAGCATCCGAATGGGCA
The DNA here is from genome assembly GCA_021324015.1 of Solibacteraceae bacterium. Lineage (GTDB taxonomy): Bacteria > Acidobacteriota > Terriglobia > Bryobacterales > Bryobacteraceae > JAJPJX01. The sequence continues at coordinate 5,978 of JAJPJX010000071.1, forward strand.
GGAAAATGAACCAGAGGTGCACGGCTCCCCCCAGGATCAGCAGCACGATGCTCAAGGCGATGGACAGGGCGATCCAGCCCGCGCTGAACAACACGGACTGCATGGCGTGAAAGCGCACGAAAGGCCGCTTGTTGTAGGGCTCAAGCACCAGAAACAGGATGCCGGTAATAAATCCGATCAGGTAGCACAAGGCGCCGGCGACATTATCCTCCAGCCCCGATGCAACCGCGCCGCCGGGCGGCGGACCCACCGGGCTCGGACCCCCTGGCGCAGTCCCGGCCGGCGCAGGGCCAGCCGGTGCTCCGCACTTGGCGCAGAATCGCCCCTCGACGGGGGCCCCACAACTCGAGCAGAATGCCATTCTCAGCCTCCAGCGGCCTACACTTTAGCCGAGTTTGTGCGCGCGCGCAATGGTTTTGTGAGTTTTATGAGTTTCACAGGCCGGTTGGTGCGAGAATGAGTGGGCGGAGGGGGCAGCTTTGGCGTGGGCCTGAACACCTTTCGGCACAGCGGCAATCTCGGGGATATCGTCTACAGCCTGCCTGCGGTGAAAGCCCTGGGCGGAGGCATCTTCTACGTAGACCACCACACCGGGTACCAGGAAAAACCGCCACTCGGCAGGGATACCGGGCTGATGATGACCGAACTCCTCCAGACCCAGGACTATATCCGGCGAGCCTCCCTGTATGAAGGGCAGCCGGTCGACTATGACCTGGACCGGTTTCGGAGCAAGGCAGTTCCCGTCCACCTTTTCAACCTATGGAAGCACCAGGCGGACGAACTCGCCGGCGTGTTTTTCGGAGGGCCGGTGAAGGACTTCCGTCGGCTGCTGATTCCGCGGCTGGAGGTGGACTTGCCGCAATACCACTGGGAAAGCGTCGGGTTACCCGGCAGGGCGAACCTCACGGCGCCCTGGATCACCGGCATTCCCCCAAAGCCGCTGGCCGAAATCGTGGTGTGCCGCACAGCCCGCTATCCCGGCACGCTGGCGTGGCGTTGCCTGAGAGACTATGCGAGGCGCGCTGTGTTCGTCGGGTTGGAAGAAGAGTGGGCGGCTTTCTGCAGGGAGTACTGCGACCTGCGCTTCTACAGGGCGGAAAGCCTACTGGATTTTGCCCGGGTGATTGCCGGGGCCAGGCTCTATGTGGGCAATCAATCGTTCGGGCTGGCCCTGGCGGAGGCCATGTTGATCCCGAGAGTGGCCGAATTGTGGGAGACAAGCCCGAACCGCCTAGCTGACACGAAGGCGCACCGCGCGCTGACGCAGGACCTGATTGAACAGTACCTCCGCCGCTGACGCCACTCAAGCGGCCGTGGAGGCCCCTCTTTCCAGCAGGACCACATCCTGGTGGCGGTTCATGGCGGCAGGCAGGTAATCCAGAACCCGGAAATACCGGCTGTACTGCTCGATCACATACTCCCGGGTGTGATAGGTGTTCTGGGCGCAGTAGGGAGCAAAGACTTCCATGACAGGCTCCTGTACGAGCAGGATGCCCTTCCGCCGGACGGCCTCAGACTGGTCGCGCGGCCAGCCGTTCCAGCAGGCGGATCCATGGACGGTGACGAGCAGAATCCCTCCGGGCTGCGTGAGGCGCTGCAATTCCGCCAGCCACCGGAACTGCGAAGCCTCGTCGAGATGCGTGAACACGGAGATGGCGTAGACGAGATCAAATCGCCCGGCGTCGAACGGAAGCGGCGGTTCGGGGCCGTTGACGGTAAACTCGCAGCCGGGCAGGTTGGCGGCGCACCAGGCGATGGCCTCGCCGTCCAGGTCCGTGCCCTGGCACTGGGCCGCAGGCGCCAGCCGCCGGACCGGCATCAGCACGCGGCCGCAGCCGCATCCGAAATCCAGGATGCGCCGAAATTCCGCAAAGTCCCTACCCACCTGCCGGAGAGCTTTGGCGATATCCTGCGCGCACCGATCGCCCACTTCGAGGAAGCTGGCCAGGTCTGGAGTGCCGTGGACGCGCCAGCGGAGAGGGGCGGGAGGAAGCGGGGCGCGGCCCGTCAGCCCGATGGCGAACTGATCCAAGAGAGCACCCGGAAGCAGCATCGTTTTGGCCAAAGCCTGGTACCACTCGGCCAATCCTTGTGGAGTCATCATTCTGCTCGATTCTACTTTTCACGGCCGCGCCGAGGAAAGGTGGCGGCCGAAAGTTTCCAGAATGTCGATGGCCGCCGTCAGGCCGCGCCGCACGTCCTTGCCGGCCATACGCCGGGCCAGCGCGAGGAGTCCAGGGGGCTTGTCCTGGCGGGCGGTAGCCCGGGCCATTCCTTCCGGAATGGCTTTGAAGATAGTCTGGAACCACTCCGGTTCGATGCTGCCCAGGATACGGCGCCAGAACAGGAGGTTGCGGATGGCGTGAACGGATTCCGGGGTGCTGGCCTTATCCATTACCGCCCCCAGGATCTGGTCGCTTGCGCCCAGGACGCCGCGCATCAGGTCGAGCAGACCGCGGTCGTGTAGGCCCTGCAGCACTTCATAGGCCGCCAGCACAGCTTCGGCGTGCTCGGCGGGGGCGTTTTCCAACCGGGCACGCAGTTCCTCGCGCGCATCGCGCCGGGGCGGTTCCAAAGGAATGGGTTGAGCCATGCTTGTGCTTCCTCTCCTCTACTTGGGTTGAATCTGCACCAGCCCGTTGCCGGGCGGGCGGTAATCCGCACGCTGCCATTTGCGCTCCACTTCGACGCCGTGCTGCGGCGTGGGACGGCCGAAGCGGTGATTAATCCGCGGCAGGGGGCTGGGCCCGGCCGGCTCAAGCACGCGCAGCGCCACGGGTGTTTCCTTGTAAGCCGGCGTGTGAGTGACCGGATCGGTATGGCTACCGGTGAGGCGGTTGACCGGACTCTCAACGGAGTTCATGGGCATGTATAGCTCGCGCCCGCGCACCCGCTCCGTCACGAGGGCGCGCACGCGCACCTGGCCGTAACGTGAAGTCAATTCAACGCGGGAGCCGCTCTGAATGCCGCGCTCGCGCGCCAGATCGGGCGAGACTTCCACGAACGTATCCGGGGTCTTTGAGCGGATTCCCGGACTGCGATACGTCAGGTTGCCTTCGTGGAAATGTTCGAGCAGGCGGCCGTTGTTCAGGTGCAGGTCGAAGCGCTCGTCGGGCTGCTCCGGCGCCTCCTTCCAGGCCAGCGGGAAGAGCCGCGCTTTGCCATCCGGAAAGGCGAAGCGTTCGGTGTAGAGCAGCGGCTGGCCGGAGCCATCGGCGGCGACAGGCCACTGAAGGCTGCGGAATCCCTCGAGGCGATCGTAAGTCACGCCGGCCATCAAGGGTGTGAGCGCGGCTATCTCGCGCATGATTTCCGAGGGGTGCTCATAGCGCCAGCCGGCGCCCATGCGGTTGGCGATATCCTGCGTGATCCGCCAGTCCGGCCGGCTGCCGGCGAGTGGCTCGAAGACCTGGTAGAGCCGTTGGATGCGCCGCTCGGTGCTGGTAAAGGTCCCTTCCTTTTCCAGGCTGGGGGCGGCCGGCAGGACCACGTCGGCGTACTGGCAGGTGGCGCTGAAGAAAATGTCCTGCACGACAAAGAACTCCAGTTTGGCGAAGGCCTCGCCCACATAGTTCGCGTTGGAGTCCACCAGGCTCATCTCCTCGCCCATGAGATACAGCGCCTTGAGCCGGCCCTGGTGAATGGCGTCCACCATCTCGTGGTTGTCGAGCCCCCGGGCGGCGGGCAAAGAAACGCCCCAGGCCTGTTCGAAGCGCGCGCGCACCGCGGGATCCTCGACGGGCTGATAGCCCGGCAGGAGATTGGGCATGGAGCCGAGGTCGCTCGCGCCCTGCACGTTGTTGTGCCCGCGCAGCGGGTAGGCGCCGGTGCCCGGGCGCATGTAGTTGCCGCTCACCAGCAGGAGGTTGGAGATGGCGGTAGAGCTGTCCGAACCGTTGCTGTGTTGGGTGACGCCCATGGCCCAGAGGATGCAGACGCTCTGCGCCCCGGCGACCATCTCCGCCACCCGCCGGATGGTATCTACCGGAAGGCCGCAGATTTCTGAAGCCCGCTCCAGGGTAAAGGACTCCAGGCTGCGGCGGTACTCTTCCAGGCCGTTGACCCACTGGCGGAGGAACTCCGTTCTGGCCAGGCCGTGATCGAGCAGGTAGCGGCTGACGGCCGAGAGCCAGACCAGGTCAGTGCCCGGCCTGGGACGCAGGAAGAGATCCGCGCGGCGGGCCATCTCGTGCTCACGCAGGTCGCTCACAATGAGCTTCTGGCCGCGCAGCTTGTGCGCCCGCTTCACGCGGGTGGCGAGCACCGGGTGGCTCTCCGCGGTGTTACTGCCGATGATGACCACCAGCTCCGCCTGCTCGATATCAGAGATGGAGCCGGAGTCTCCGCCGTAGCCTACAGTGCGGAACAAACCCACGGTCGCGGGCGCCTGGCAGTAGCGTGAGCAGTTATCCACGTTGTTGGTGCCGAGGATTGCGCGAGCGAACTTCTGCATCAGGTAGCTCTCCTCGTTGGTGCACTTGGAGGAGGCGATCACTCCGATGGAGTCCGGACCGCTGCGCGCCCGGATTTCCGCCAGCCGCCGCGCCACCAGGTCCAGAGCTTCGTCCCAGCCGGCTTCGCGGAACCGGCCCCCTTCGCGGACGAGCGGCCGCGTGAGGCGGTCCGAGCTGTTGACGTAATCCCAGCCGAACTTTCCCTTGACGCACGTGGAAATGCCGTTCGCCGGGCCTTCGGCGGGCTCCACCTTCAGGATGTGACGGTCCTTGGTCCAAACGTCGAAGGAGCACCCTACGCCGCAATAAGTGCAAACCGTTTTCGTGCGCCGCACGCGGGATGTCCGCATGGCTGCTTCCACTTCCGAGACCTGCATGATCGCGCCGTAGCCGGTTTCCGGCTCGACGCCTTTGACCACATCGATCATGCCGTTCAGAACCGGTTGGGGCAGTGCGGTGAAGAAGCCGGCGCGGCCGAGCATAGACTTTTCCATGAGCGCGTTGCAGGGGCAGACGGTAACGCAATGGCCGCAGGAAACGCAACTGGATTCGCCGATGGCCGCGCCGCCGTCCCACAGCACGCGCGGGTGCGGGTCCTCCCAGTTGATGGAGAGCGTCTCATTGACCTGCACGTTCTGGCAGGCTTCCACGCAGCGCCCGCAAAGAATACATTGGCCCGGGTCGTAGCGGTAGAAGGGATTGCTCTCATCAACGGTGTAAGGCTTGGGCCCGTAGGGGATCTGCTGGTGCTGCACTTCGAGCAGTTTCACCGTGTTGTGCACGGTACAGTTGCCGTTGTTGTTGTCGCAGACCGTGCAGTACAGCAGGTGATTGGCAAGGATCCGGTCGACGGCCTCGCTCTGCGCGGCGGAAGCAGCCGGAGAGCGCGTTGAGACCTGCATCCCCTCCGCGGCAGGCGTGGCGCAGGCGCGCACCAGTCGCCCATCCAGTTCGACGATGCAGGTGTCGCAGGTTTGAATCGGGCCGAGGCGGGCATGGTAGCAGACCTGCGGCAGCCGGACGTCAGTGCGATTGATCACATCGGCCAGAGGTTCGCCGGCCCGCGCCTGGCAAACCTCACCGTCAACCGTGATGGGGAACGTCATTTGGCCTCCAGCTTACACCGGCCCGGCCGCCCCCTGGCGCACCAAGCCGCATACCGGGTATCATGCCACGCAGACGAGCATCGGAGCGAACTCATGCAGGCACAGCCGGCGCCCAGACGCATCCCGCGCGATCAGAAGCAGTATGCCTTCAGCGCGGCCTATCCCCCGGTGTTGACGATTCAACCCGGCGCAACGGTCATCGTGGAGACCGATGACGCGCGATCCGGAACGATCCGCACACCCGCCGATCTGCTGGACAGGCCGCACCCCCAGGGTCCTAATCCGGTGACCGGCCCGATCTACGTTTCCGGCGCCGAACCCGGCGATTCCCTGGCCGTCACGGTACACGAGATCGCCCTCGCACCGCAGGGCTTCACGGCCGTGAAGGCGCGGATCGGGCTGCTGGCCGAACGCGCTCCAGAATACGCCACGAAGATCATTCCCATCCGAAACAGTGAAGTCTGCTTTTCCGACAAGATCCGTTTTGCGGTTTCGCCCATGGTCGGCACGATCGGCGTGGCCCCGGAGTCCGGGGAAATCGCCTGTTTGTACCCGGGCACGCACGGCGGCAACATGGACAACAAGTATGTGCGGCCGGGATGTGTGCTGCATCTGCCGGTGAGAGTTCCGGGCGCGCTGCTTTCGCTGGGCGACGTGCACGCCGCCATGGGCGACGGCGAGGTGACCATGATCGGGCTGGAAATCGCCGCGGAGGTCACAATCACGGTGAATCTGGCCAAGGGTGAAACTCTGGCGCGTCCGTGGATAGAGTTCGGGGAGCTATGGATTACCACGGGCGAAGATATGGACACGAACCGGGCGCTGCGCATCGCCTGCGACGAAATGGTCTCGCTGCTGATGCGGCGACTGGGGATCTCCTTCGAGGAAGCCTACATGCTGGCCTCGGTGCGCGCCGACCTGGCGATCTGCCAGAGCTGCGATCCGGGGCGCTTTCCGGTAACCACGCGCATGGTGTACGCGCGCTAACCGCGGAAGCAAAGGCGGCCCGCGCCGGGCGGTTCGCCAAGTGATAGAATTGCGGCAAATGCAGGCCGTCCAAGTGTCTTCCGCAGCTTCGATTTCTACCGCTGCGCCGTCCAGGACTTCGGCCCAGCAGCGCTACTTAGCGCTGGACGCGTATCGCGGTTTCATCATGCTAGTGCTGGCCTCCGGGGGCTTCGGGCTGGCTGAATTGGGCCGGCGCAACCCGGCTTTCGCCTGGATCGCGGGCCAGTTCGATCACAAGCCCTGGGAGTGGATCGCTTTCTGGGACCTGATCCAGCCGGCGTTCATGTTCATGGTGGGCGTCGCCATGCCATTCGCGCTGGCGCGCCGCATGGAGCAAGGCGCCACCAGCCGCGAACTGCTCCGGCACGTGGCGGTGCGCAGCCTGCGCCTGATCCTGATGAGCCAGATCCTGATATCGATCTCGGCTGGCGGCCTGCGCTTCCAGATGATCAACGTGCTGGCGCAGATCGGGATCACCTATTTCCTGTGCTACCTGATCATGCAACTGGAGTTCCGCTGGCAGGCGCTAATCGCGTTGCTGATCCTGGCGGGACACTGGGCGTTGTTTGTGGCTTTCCCAGGGACCGAAGGGCCGTTCCTCTCGAAGACCACCAATATTGGAGCGGTGCTCGACAAAGCCGTGTTCGGGCGCGTGAACCCGGGTTACTGGGCCACCCTGAATTTCGTCACCAGCACGGCCACGACGCTGTTCGGCGTGTGGACCGGCCAACTGCTGCGCAGCGGACGGTCCCACGGCGAGAAGATGCGCATTCTGGCGGTTTCGGCCGCGGTGTGCCTGGCGCTGGGCTTCGCCATTCACCCCTGGAACCCGATCATCAAGCGCATCTGCACCACCTCGTTCACCATTTACAGCACTGGCTGGGTGTTGCTGATGCTGCTGGCGTTCTACTGGGTGGTGGAGGTGGTGGGCTATCGGAAATGGGTCTTTCCGCTGGTGGTGATCGGCGCCAATTCCATTTTCATTTACTCGCTGGACATGGTCTTGCGAGGATGGCTCGATCGCGCGGTGGGCGTCTTCACGCTGCACTACCGCTGGCTGGGAGATTTCGCCTCGGTAGCGCAGTCCTGCACCGTCTTTCTGGTGATGTGGTACCTCTGCTACTGGCTGTACCAGCGGAAGATTTTCTTTAAGCTTTAAGGGCGTGCGCTGACGATTGCGCCGGTCAGGCGGCGTCCGGCGTGCCCACGGCCAGGGGCACGGCGGCGGATTCGGGCGGGGCTGCCGGGGGCGTGGCCGGCGGCTGCACCGCGGCAGGGGGCGCTGGGGCGGCCGGACGGGCACGCCGCCGGGGAGCCCTGGCAGCGGAGGCGGCGCGCGGCGAGGCCCGTTTCACTCCCGCCGCACGGCATAAATCCTCGAAGGCAACCCGCAGCAAGTCGCGCAGGCGATGAACATCCGAGGCGACCTGCGCATCCGCCGTAAGCCCAAAGAACAATCTGCCGTCATAGCTCTGCACGGCGACCCCGATGCCCAGTTCGTAACCGGTGGGCACGTGCGGATACGAGGTCAACATGCGCCTGCCGGCCACATACAGCGGCACTCGCGAGCCGGGCACGTTGGTGCAGATGATGTTGAACAGAGGCACGGGCAGGGTCAGGAGCGGGATGGCCTGCCAGAACAACGCTTGCACGGGCGCCGGGGTGGCTTGCAGGCAGGAGCTCAGGAGCGCGACCAGGTCGGCGGCGCGCGCACTCTTCATGATTTCCATGCGCAGGGCCACGGCCTGCAGCATGCGCACCGGGTCACGCACGTCCATGGGCAGCGCCACGGGCAGGAAGGAAATGCGGTTTCCAAGGGCGTCGGCGCGGCCATCGCCGCGCACGTTCACTGGAACCACGACGCGCACAAAGCGGTTGGTGACGCTCTCCTTGTGCAATTTCACGTAGCGCGCCAGCGCCAGCGTAAGCACGCTCAGGATGACGTCGTTCACGGTGCCGCCGGCGGACGCACGGATGGCCTGCACGTCGGAGAAGTCGAATTCCGTCCAGCAGAACTTGCGTTCGCCGCCGCACGGGCGATTGAAGGGCAAGCGCTCGACCGACGCTGCGAACTCCGGCAGCACGCTGACCAGGCCCTGAAGACCACGGTCCATGCTTCCGCTGACCAGCGATTGCGCCAGATCGAGAAAGCCGGCCTCGGCCACCAACAGGTTTTCCAGGATGCGGTGGACGGCGCCGCTGACCGTTTCAGGGAGGGAGCGATTGGGGGGCAGGGCCTGCGGACGCCGAACGGGCGGTATCCGCGGCGCTGGGGAGCCTTCCGGAGACGGGTCCAGCATGACCTTGAGCAGCGCCGCGCCGGAGATGCCGTCTGCCAGAGCGTGATGCACACGCGCGATGAGCGCTCCGCGGCCATCGTTCAGGCCCTCGACCAGGTGGATGTCCCAGAGGGGTTTGCTGCGGTCCATCACTTGGCCCAAAATACGGCCGGCGAGCGCCTCCAGTTCGGCTTCGCCGCCGGGCGGGTCGAGTTTCACGCGCAGGATATGGCGGCTGATATCGAAGTGCGGATCATACTCCCAGACAGGGTAGGCGAGGTTCCAGGGCGGCGCAACCACGATCTGGCGGTAGCGTGGAATGAGGGGCAGTTTGGACTCGATGTGGGCCACGAGCCGGTCAAAGGGGATGGGGCCGTCAAACAGGGACACACTGGCGATATTGAGAGGGATCTCCTTGCGCTCGAGGTAAAGGAAGGCAGCATCCACTCCGGACAGCGGAACGCTTTGGCAAGGATTCGACGCACCGGCAGACTTACACCCCCGGCGAGCCTCCCGATTGCCGGCCCCGCCGGGGTTCACAGGCAACTGGCGTGGCATCGCAGTGCTTCTTCCTCGCTCAGCCAGTCATCGTCAGCGGCCATTTCCGGACAACTGCCCCGTTGCCAGAGTTCAAAGGCGAGAACGTCGAGTTCCTGTTCTTCCAGCGCCGGGGGTGGGGCGGCGCCCCATTCCGCGGTTTCCGCCAGTTCTTCCGACAGCAGCGTGGCTACGGTTTCCATGACCTCCTCCTTTGCGCGGGTCTTCGGCGAGATCCGGGAGGACTCCGGCGGAAACGCTCGGAGCCATTTATCCGTAATTCAGGCCTTGAACTATTATTTTAAGCCTAAGCTGATGCGCCGATGGTGTCAATGGCTGCGAAACAACCCGGAATAGGCCCCCTTCAGCGAGTCCTACGAGGCTTTCGGGCAGAAGTCCGGCGGCGGGCCAGGCGCCGGGCCACCAGGCCGTAGACCAGCGGGTTGAAGACCAAGCCGATGTGGGTGGCGGAGACCTCGAAATCGACGTCCGGATCGCCCGTGCGGCAGACGCGCCAGTCCACAATGCCATCCGCCTTGGTGTAGATCGCCGTCTGGCGGACAGACGCAGGGAAGTTCCCCATGAGAGATCGAAGGAACGAGCAGGTGCAAGCGCCCGTGTAACAGTCCGGGAGCACACCCCGGCCGTGCCGCCGGAGAATCTGGCCGCGCACGAGTTCGGCGGTGCGCAGAACGGATGGATGGACCGACACCCCGCGGAAAGGGGAGCCGAGGGTGATCACAGAAGCGATACGATCCGGCATTTGCGAGGCCGCAGCCCGGGCCAACACGCCCCCCAGACTGTGGCCCACCAGGTGGACCTTCTTTCCCGTGGTCCGCCACGCCTTCTGGATGGTCTGGTTGAGGCGCTGGCGGATGAGGAGGTTGGGGCATTCGGCATTCAAGCCAATGCCGGAATAGTAAGACTTGTAGCCGATGCGGCGCAGCCAGGCGCGAAATTCGAGCAGATAGAGGTCAGTTCCCAAGAAGCCTGGCACGACGACCACTGCGGATCCGTCCCCGCGGGGAATACCGAGACCCCAATAAACCGGGGAGATCCGCAGATACAGCATTTCTACACCGACCAGCAATTCCTGCCAGATCGGCAAACGGACTGCCTTGTAGTCCGTGTCCTCGGCGCGACGGGGAGCCAGCATCCGCAATCAGTGTATCTTACGGAGGGGCGGACCGTCGCGCGTGAGGCCGTTTATTTGCGCCGCCGTGGACGGGGGGCTGCCCGTTCTTGCTTTTCCGGAGGGGCGGACTTCAGGGGTTTCACGGCGAGATCCAGCAGAGACTTCTGGGCGGCAACCAGGTTCCGAACGCTTTTTTGGGTCAGTTCGGCCAAGCTGGTCTGCGCCTCGGCGGCTTCGGCTTCCGCACGTGCGGCCGCGGCCCGACCATTGCCTTCCAACTGGCTAATCGCCAGATCCAGGAGCTTCTTCTGCGCATCGATCAACTGATCCACCCCCTGGTGGGCGAGGTGAGTGAGGACCTTCGCGCGTTCCCGCACCGGTTTACGCCCTCCCTTGGGGGGCTCAGAAGCTACCGTTACCTGCTCGGCCACCAGGTCGAGGAACTTCTTCTCGGTCTCGACGAAGCCCTCGATGCCCTCGCGGGCCAGACGCGCAATACTTGCGCCGGCCTCCATCGCCTTGCCCTCCTTCAGGGAATCGACGACCGTGTGCGTCTCTCCGGCGGCCGTATCCAGGAAGCGCTTCTGCATCCCGACGAAAGCGTCCACTCCCTGGCGAACCAGGTCAGCCAACGCACCAGCGGCCGGAGGCAGATCAAAGCCCTCCTTGACGCCATCGGCCATCAGGCTGCTTTCGCCGGCTGTCAGATCCAGCAGGATTTTCTGCGCGGCGATGAAATTGGTAATACCCTGCCCGGCGACGGCGGCAATCGAGGCGGCGGGGCGAAAGCCCGGCATTTTCAGCCGCTCCCGCAACACGCCGATGACCAGGGCATTCTGCTGAGCGGTGAGATCCAACAGGATCTTCTGGGCGGCGACGAAACTTTCAATACCTTGACGAGCCGAGCTCACCAGCAGGCTGGCCGGTGAAACGGGCCGTGACGGAGTCTCTTGCGCTATCACACTCATACGATTCACTTTCCTGCCGGCACTGGTTCATGTTGCAGTGCAGCATACATCTCAAGTATACGGCCGGGAGCGCCATTCGTCAAGATCAATCAGATTCTATTATCCTTTAAGCACCGGCGCCGTGAGCAAGTTGGCGAGCTTGTTGAGGCCATCGAGGAAGGCCCGGGCGCTGGCTTCGATGACGTCGGTCGAGGCCGCCCGGCCCACCACTTTGCGGCCTTGCTCTTCCAGCAGGACGGTCACTTCGCCCATGGCTTCCGTGCCGCTGGTGACGGCGCGAATCTCGTAGCGCTCCAGCCGGGCGGCGGTGCCGGTAACCTGCGAGATGGCCTTGCAAGCGGCATCCACGGGCCCGTCCCCGATGGCGGCGCCGGACAGAACGCCGTCCCGGACACGCAGGCGGACCGTGGCGGTGGGAATGGCGGAGGTGCCGCTATAGATGTGCAGATACTCGAGCCGGTAGATTTCGGGCAGAGGATGGATTTCGTCGTGCAGGATGGCGATGAGATCCTCGTCGAACACCTCCTGCTTCTTGTCGGCGATGGCCAGGAACCTCTGGTAGGCCTGGTTCAGTTCCGCCTGGGAAAGCTTGTAGCCAAGCTTCTGGAGGCGGTCGCGGAGCCCATGGCGCCCCGTGCGCGCGGTGAGCACAACGCGGCTTTCGACGATCCCGACGTCTTCAGGGCGCATGATCTCGTAGGTCTCGCGCTGCTTGAGAAATCCATCCACGTGGATTCCCGAGCTGTGGGAGAAGGCGTTGCCTCCCACGACGGCCTTGTTGGGCGGGACCTTGATGCCGAGCAGATCGGAGACCAGGCGGCTGGTGCGGAACAACTCCCGGGCATCCACGGAAGTATGCACGCCGAAGTAATCGCCACGGGTGCGCAGGGCCATGACCACTTCCTCCAGGGCCGCGTTGCCGGCCCTTTCGCCGACACCGTTGATGGTCCCTTCCACCTGACGAGCACCGCTGAGCACGCCATAGAGGGAATTGGCTACAGCCAGGCCCAGGTCATCGTGGCAATGGACGCTAATAGTGGCTCGGGCGATATTGGCCACTTTTTCGCGGAGACTTCGGATGAGCGCGCCATACTGCTCGGGCACCGTATAGCCGGTGGTATCGGGGATGTTCACGACGGTGGCCCCGGCGTCGATGGCGGCTGCGATCATCTCGAACAGGTAGGCAGGCTCGGCGCGTCCGGCGTCTTCGGCGTAGAATTCGACGTCGTCGGCAAACTGGCGGGCGAGTTTCACGGCGTCCACCGCCATTTGCAGGATGCGGATCTTCTTGTCGGCGAGGGTCTTGCCGTAGCGCTCATCCTGAAACTTTCCGCTGATGTGGATGTCGGAGGCGCCGATGCCGGTGTGGATACGGGGCCGGTGCGCCTTGGCCAGAGCCTGGCCGCAGGACTCGATATCGGCGGGCACGGCACGGGATAGGGCACAGATGGCGGGCCCCTCGATTTCGCGGGAGACGAGTTCCACCGCCTCGAAGTCCTGGGGGGAAGAGGCGGGGTAGCCGGCCTCGATGACATCCACGTTGAGGCGCGCCAGTTGCCTGGCGATCATCAGTTTCTCGCGGCTGCCGAGGCGCGTGCCGGCGGCCTGCTCTCCGTCTCGCAGCGTCGTGTCGAAAACGGCGACTTTTTCGGACATGGCGGATCTTCCTCAGTGGCGATGGGCCGTTAGCTCTAAGCTAGCAGCTATCAGCGTACCGCAGGGCCGCGCCTCCACAACCGCAAATGGGAGAAAGTTCAGGCCATAGCGGCCGCGGGCCGGCGCGCTCGGGCGGCTTTGCGGCGCGGAGACCGCGCCGGAGGAGATACCAGTTCGAGCAGGGATTTTCGCGCGGCGTGGAAGCTTTGGGTAGTCTCTGTGGCCAAATCCGCCAGGGTGGCCGATCCCCAAGGGCTGGCCGCCTCCAGAACGCCGCGCACGGTCCTCACATTCACGGCCATCTGCCGGGCGGCCATATCCAGCAGCTTCTTTTCCGCGTCGATGAAGGCCTCCGCTCCCTCCCGGGCGAGCTCGGCGAGTTCGGTTTTCCGGGCGGGTTTGCCGTCGGCCGGCTGCTCCAACGCGTGGGTGGTTTCCTCGGCGAACAGGTCGAGCAGCTTCTTCTGGGCGCGGACGACGTTCTCGAGGCCTTCCCGGGTCAGCGCGGCCCAACCCTTTCCGGCAAACGGCTCGCTGGACCTGGCGGCATCGATCCACGCGTCGGCTTGCCTCGCAGCCATGGTCAGAAAACGCTGTTGCATCTCGAAAACCACGTCGATGCTGCCGCGGACCAGATCGGCTAAGGCGGCCAGGGGCTGAGAACCGCCCGCGCGTTCCTTGAGGCCGGTCATCACGATTTCGCTCTCCCGGCCGGCCAACTGTAACAGCACGCGCTGGGCTGAGAGAAAGTTCGACACACCTTCCCCGGCCAGCTCCGCCATCGCGGCAGAGGAGGCGGAACGCGCGGCGGCGAGGCGCTCCCGAACGGCGTGCGTGATCGCCGCGTTCTGCCGGTTCACCAGATCCCACAGGATCTGCTGGGTGGCGAAGAAACTCCTGGTTCCCTGCCGGGACCACTCCGTGAAGCGGGAGGCTACCGTGGACTCCGGGGTAGGGGCAGGCGCGGGCCGAGGCTTGGCTTTGACGGGCATTTGGGTTCTCCTTTGCTGCACTGCAGCACTACGCATAGTATAGAAATTTGGCGAAAATGTGTCAATAATAGAAGCAGGTATTGCGCATCGCAGCAAGGACAGAAACCCGTGAAACCGACCAGCGTGCTGATCAAGAAATACCCCAACCGGCGGCTCTACGACACCGCTTCGAAGCGATACGTGAACCTGGAGGACCTGGCGGCCCTGATTCGCGAGGGCACGGACATCCAGGTGGTTGACGCAAGGACGGGCGAAGACCTGACACGGCTGATTCTGACTCAGATCATCGTGGAGGACGCCAAGGAGCAGCCCACGGGTTTGCCGCTGGAACTGTTGCGCCAACTGATCGTGGCCACCGACCGCGCGGGCCAGGAGTTCATCATGTGGTACCTTAAATCGGCCTTCGACGCGTACCACAAGGTTCAAGAGGCGGTAGAGACCCGGCTAAGCGACGTACGCACGGCAGCCTTTTCCCCGCTGAACAAGGTGAAAAGCCTGTTCCGTGCAGCCGGTTCCCCGGAGACGGACGACGAACTGGAACAACTGCGGCGGCGCGTAGCGGAACTGGAAGCGCGGCTGGCGGGCGATAGCAGGAAGACCACGCGGCGGCGCCGCAAGCAAGGTTAAGCGAGGGGCGCCCATGGAACTGCCAGACGATTGGGTAGCGGCGCTATGGGAGGCGTTCCCGGCGGGACTGCCGGGGACCAGCCTGCCTCCGGAGCAACTCGGGGCGATGGCGGACGCCCTAACAGGCAGCGCTTCGAAAGAGGCGCGGGTGCAAGCGGTGGAAGCCGTCCTGGAGGCCGGTGGACCTGCCTGGCGCGATGTCATCGGCGGCTGGGTCACGCACATCGTTCCGGTCGAAACCCTGGTTCCGGAAGCCGCCGCGCGCTGGCGCCCGCTGGTGCGAGACGCCATCCAGTTTCTGTTCTCCCGGCTTTCGGGAGCTCGCCTGGCCGCCAAGCTGGTAGAGCAACTGGAATTGCCGCGCGAGACGGGGCCGGAGGCGCGTTTATTGCGGCTGATTGCGATGATGCCGGGACTACAGAAGATCGGGCAGGTGCTGGCGCGCAACCGCCGCTTGGCGCCCGCGCTGCGGGAGGCATTGTCGGAACTCGAGAACGGCATGCGCGACGTAACGCCGGGGGAGATCCGCGGGATCATCGCGCAGCAACTGGGACCACAACTGGAGCACTTCGGAGTGGATCTGGAAGACGCCATCTTCTCGGAAGCCAGCGTGAGCGCGGTGATGCGATTCACCTGGAGGAAGCCTGGACGAGAGCGCGAGCGGGGCGTCTTCAAGGTGCTCAAACCGCACGTGCCGGGCTGTTTCGCCGAGGACATGGCGCTGTTGGAGCAACTGGGCGAGTTCCTGGCATCCGAGGACCGGGGCTACGGGTTTGCTATCCGGGACGTGAAGGAAGTGCTGACGGAGGTGCGGCTGCTGCTGGAGCACGAACTGGACTTTGCGCGGGAACAGCACACCCTGCTGGAGGCGCGGCGGACCTACCGTTCCAGCTTCGGCATCCGCGTGCCGCGCCTGATCCGCCCCCTGTGCACGGCCCGCATCACGGCCATGAGCGAGGAAAGCGGCGTGAAGGTGACCGAGGCCTTCCGCCGTTCCCCCATCCGGCGGCGGCGCATCGCCGAGCAGTTGGTAGAAGCGCTGCTGTCGGTGCCGCTGCTCTCCCGGGAGGAGGCCGCCATTTTCCATGCCGACCCGCACGCCGGCAACCTGCTGTATGACGAACCCAACCGGGAGCTGGTGGTGCTGGACTGGGCCCTGGCGGAGCCGATCAGCCGGGAGTCGCGGCGCCTGCTGGTGTTGCTGGCGCTAATGATGTTGTTGCGGAACGCGGACGGAGTATGTGAAGCGATCCAGGCACTGGGGCGGCAGGACAGCGGACGGCGCAAGTCGCGGGAGGCGCTGATTCGAGGGGCAGTGAAGCGGTATTTCGAACGGCTCGGGGGAGGCCGCGCCGGGGCCCTGGACGCCATGATGCTGCTGGACGAGATCGCGCTGGAGGGAGTGCGATTTCCAGCGGCGCTGTTCCTGTTCCGGAAGATGCTGTTCACCCTGGACGGCGTGCTCGCGGACGTGGCCGGGCCCGCGGTGCGCGTCGACCGGATCATTGCACGGGACTTTCTCACGCGCTGGGTGGCGAGCCTGGGCCTGTTTCACGCGCCCCTGGCCATGAAAGACCTGGCGGCAGCGCCTTGGAGCGCTTTGCGCGATCCGGTACGCGCCTGGATCAAGTCGCTTCTCAGCCAGGAAAAGCCGGCGGCGCCAGGGGCGTAGCACCGCCTAGCGAGGCAGCGCTTACCATCCCCACCCGCTCCGGCGTGCTACTCTATTGCTGACGCGATGCGAAGTCCGGTGACCTCATGCGGTCGCCCGTTGCGGCGTTCAGGGACGTTTCGCAAGCCTGCGAGAGTCCCGCCAGGCTTCTCTCCTTACAATTCCTCCCAGGAAAAAATTATGCGGCACACCTCTGCCACCCCAAGGTCTGTAACTGGCACGGCGCGCACGATGCTTATCGTGCTGCCCTTGGCACTGCTCCTGGTGGCCCTGCCTGTTTTTGGCGAACAGACCTACGTGACCCGTTACGACTTGTTTACGGGATATACCTTCCTCGACAGCCCGCGCATCGATCTTTTCGAGAATGGCTTTCACCTGCAAGCCGGCTTCCGGCCGAGGACCTGGTACTCTGTCGGCTTTGACTACAGCGTTTCCGCCGGCGATCTGCGACTCACGCCGGATTTGCTGCCCACCGATCTGCAGCAGCGGCTGGCCGCCCAATTGGGCCAGTTGGCTGCCGCGGGCCGTTTGCCCGCCGGATATAGCCTGGTCGTGCCGGCGCACTCCGTAACCCAAACCTTCGCCGTGGGGCCGCAACTGGCGTTTCGCCACTGGGAGCAAGTCACGCTGTTCCTCCGCCCGAACCTTGGGGCCATCCACGAGGTCGCGACACCAAAGCCGGGAGACCCTATCGCAACGGGTATCGTGCAGCAACTGGCGCCCGCCGGCAAGAAGACCGACTGGACGCCCGTTTACGGATTCGGCGGCGGCTTCGATTACCTCTTCTCCAAACACGTGGCCGTCCGATTCCAGGCGGACCTGGTTTACGATCACCTGTTCAACGATATTTTGAAGGACGGCCGCTGGACCGTGCGCTTCTCGGTCGGTCCATGCTTCAACTTCGGCAGGAACATCGCGAAGTGAGCCGGCCTAGGTCTCGGGGCTGTCGCTCCACGGATTCTCGGAAGCAGCCGGAATAAAGCTTAGGGCCCGCTCGGTGAGCGCGCAAATGGTGAGGCTGGGATTCACTCCCAGGTTTGCCGAGATGGCGGAGCCGTCGCAGACGTACATGTTCCGGTAGCCGAAGACGCGATGGCGGTGATCAATCACGCCCTCTGCAGACGAAGCGGCCATGGGGCATCCGCCGAGGACGTGGGCAGTGCCGGGGACGTTGAACAGAACCTCGGTAATCATGTTCATGGGCGTCCCGCCGATCAACCGTGCGACCTTGCGCGCAAATTCGTTGGCCTGTGGGATGTAGGTCGGGATGCCCCGACCCTGGCTGGCGAGGATCTTCCGGAAGGGCCAAAACCAGCGACGGCGTAGTTGCATATCGATGTGGCCCTCCAGCGTCTGCATGCAAAGCAGGATCAGCGACTCGCGCGCCCAGCCGAAGGGTTGCAGACTGCGCATGGTGCGCACAGGGTGGCGCAAGATGGCGGCCAGCAGATGGCCGAACCAGAGCAGGATGCGCGTCCAGCCGGGCCGGCCGCCGGTGAGCAGAGTGCTCAGAAGCGCCATGGCGTCGGAGCCAGCGGGGTAACGCACGGCCTCGATGTGGGTATGCTCGTCGAGATACACACCGGAGCCGATAGCGACTCCCTGCGAAAGATCATCCCGGCAGCCCGGCACACGCACGCCGATGAGCGATTCTGCGTTCGTGCGCACGCGGCGGCCGAGCTGCGAGCTGAGGGCGGGGAGCGAGCCCTTCCCGCGAAGCCGGAAGAGTAGATCCATCGTGCCAAGAGCGGAGGCGGCAAAGATGACGCCGCGGCAGGTGAAGCGGCGCGGGCGGCGCAGCCAGACCGTAGAGGGGACGGTGCGGACTTCGTAGCCGTCGCTGCCGTCGGCTCTGCCATTGAGGGGTGCTACGTCGACGACCTGAGTTTCGGCGAAGACCCGGGCGCCGTGCTTCTCGGCCAGGTACAAGTAGTTCTTGTCCAGGGTATTCTTGGCGTTGTAGCGGCAGCCCATCATGCACCCGCCGCAACCCGTGCAGGTGGCGCGTTCCGGGCCCTGGCCGCCGAAATAAGGATCGGGATACGTGCGGCCGCCGGGCTCGCCTTCCGGCGGCTGGAAGACGGCCACCCTGGTGCGGTAGAAGGTGTGCCCGACGCCGGCGGCCTCCGCCGCCCGCTGCAGGATCCGGTCCGCGGGACCGAGGATGCGGTTTTCGGCAACGCCGAGCATGCGCGCGGCAGTCTGGTAATGGAGCGGCATCGCTGCTTTCCAGTCCGCCAAGCCGGCCCACGATCCGTTGTCCCATATCGAATCTCTCGGGACCAGAGATGTATTGGCGTAAGTGATGGAGCCGCCGCCCACGGCGCAACCGTGCAGGATCAGCACGTGGCGGAATGGCGTGATGTTGAAGAAGCCCCGCAAAGCGAGTCGCGGACGCCAGATCCAGCGCCAGAAATGCCAGTTGCTGCGGGGCAGGTTTGCTGCGGTCCAGCGGCGCCCCATCTCCATGACCGCCACGCTGTACCCTTTCTCGGTGAGGCGATGCGCCGCCACGCTGCCGCCGAAGCCGGACCCAATGACAATAAAATCGAAATCGCGGCTCATCCCTGGCATATTCCGCTTCTAACCATTCCCGCTTTCTGGACAACCGCGGCGATGTTGCGTAGGCTGGAAACAGGAGTGTGCGGCCGTATGCACAAGCTGGTTCCGGTCGAAGAAGCCAAGGCGTTGATGAACGAAGCCAAAGACTGGTCGGTCTGGCACTGGCTGACCGACAAACATAGGGTGCGCGCCACCGCTGACCGGGCCACGGAAGCTCTGGATGAATTGGAAAAGCAGGTTAAGTCTTCCTGGAACGACGACCTGAAAAAGGCATACGGCGAACTGGAGGCCGAAGCGCGGATGAACGGAAACCCCAAGGCGAGGGCAGCGTACGAGAAGGCCAAACAGGAAGCCCGCAGGATTGATCCCCAGATCAAGCTGGTGGCCGGACGCGTTAAGGAAGCTGACGATGCCGCCTACGCGGCCCGGATGGACGCCGAGGACACGTTCGACGAAGCGGAGCGGCGCCTGAGCACCGGCATGGCGCGGGAAGGGGCGCAGAAGGCGATCAACGCCTGGGAACTGCGCGAGAAGGCGATTCGCCGCGCGGAGGCGGCGGCCCGCCGCGCCTGAGCCGCCCGACGCAGGGCAGGGCGGACCGCCTGTTTCCGATTCACTAACGTCAAAGGACGTAGCGGCCCGCTTCCAGCACATGGCGAGCAATCTGGCGGCCCGCTGTGATGGCGTCCGCCGGGTCGTGTTTGGCAAGCCGCCGCAGAATGGCCATCTGGGTGCGCAACATGTCACCTTCGGCCACATTGGCGATGACCTTCCGCGCGGACAGCTCGATGGCTTCGAAGGCCCGGACCGAGTAATAGGTTGTCAGGACGATGGCATGAGCAACCGCTCCCCCCTGGGTTGCCAGAAGCTTCTGCGCGCGCAGAATACAGGACTCCAGGGCGTAGACCTGCATGATGCAGTCTGCCAGCGCCCCCATGACTTCCTGCTGATCCGCGAGGCCCTGCATATACTTCTGTGAGGCCGCGCCGGCCGCAAACAGGGACAGCTTCTTGGCCCCGGCCAGCAATTTCCGTTCGGCGGCCAGCGGACCCTCGAACTCCTCGCCGCCTGAAGGAGACATGACCTCGTCCATGATTTGCCGGATGGCCTGCAAAAGCGGCAATTGGCCGGCCATGGCCCGCTTCATGAGCCATCCGGTGATGATCAGCCGGTTGATTTCGTTTGTGCCTTCGAAGATGCGATTGATGCGGGAATCGCGGTAGGCACGCTCGGCTGGATACTCCTCCACGTAGCCGTATCCAGCGTAGATCTGGAGGACGTGATCCACGACCATATCCAGCATCTCGGAGCCCCAGACCTTCAGGATGGAGCACTCCACCGCATACTCCTCGATGCGCTTTTGAATCTCGCGCGAAGCGCCGGGCGCCTGCGAGTCCACGCCGGCCAGGGCGGCATCGATCATGCCCACCGTGCGATACATGAGCGACTCGCCCGCATAGATGCCGGCGGCGCACTCGGCCAGCTTCTCCTGAATCAGGCCGAACTCGCAGATGGACTTACCGAAAGCCTTGCGCTCCTTGGCGTAGTGGATGGCGTGCTGCAGACCGTGGCGGGCTCCGCCCACGCAGGCGGCGCCCAGCTTGAACCGGCCGATGTTCAGGATGTTGAACGCGATGTGGTGACCTTTGCCGATTTCTCCCAGCAGGTTTTCCACCGGCACTCGGCAATCGGAAAGGATGAGCGGACAGGTGGAGGATCCGCGGATGCCCAGTTTGTGCTCTTCTGCGCCCACCGAAAAGCCCGGAGTGCCGCGCTCGATCAGGAAGGCGGTGAACTTGTCTCCATCCACCTTGCAGAAGACGGTGAAGAGGTCGGCCATGCCCGCGTTGGTGATCCACATCTTCTCACCATTGAGAATGTAGTGCCGGCCATCTTCGGAGAGCACGGCGCGGGTGCGGCAGTTCAGCGCATCGGAGCCGGAGGAGGACTCCGAGAGCGCGTAGGCCGCAATCCAGTCGCCGCTGGCCAGCTTCGGCAGATACTTGCGTTTCTGCGCCTCGGTGCCGTACCACACGATCGGCAAGGTGCCGATGCCCACGTGCGCGCTGAAGGCCACCGAAAAACTGGCGAGCTGGCTGATGGACTCCGCAATGATGGCCGACGTCACTTTGTCCATCTCCAGGCCGCCGTAGGCTTCGGGCACATCCACGGCCATGAGGCCGAGTTCGCCGGCCTTGCGGAGCAAGCCGCGGGTAACCTGGAAATTCTTCGCTTCGATCTCGGCGGCAGCCGGCAGGACTTCGTTCACCGTGAACTCGGCCGCGGTCTTGGCAATCTGCCGCTGCTCCTCGGAGACGTCCTCCGGGGTGAAGACCTCGTGCGGCGCGCGTTCTTCAATCAGGAAGCTGCCGCCCTTAGCTGCTTTCGCCATCACCTGCGTTTTGGTTGTTGCCATGTATGTTCCCTTGTTTGAGTCAGTTCAGATTTTCAAAGATTCCTGCGGCGCCCATGCCGCCGCCCACGCACATCGTGACCATGCCATACCTGGCGTTGCGCCGCTTCAACTCCCCCAACAGACTGGCGGTGAGCTTGGCGCCGGTGCAGCCCAGGGGGTGGCCCAGGGCGATGGCGCCGCCGTTGACGTTTACCTTAACGGGGTCCAGTTCCAGCAGCTTGATGACCGCCAGCGACTGAGCGGCGAAGGCCTCGTTCAGCTCGATCAGGTCGATCTGGCCCAGCGTGAGACCGGCGAGGCGAAGCGCCTTGGGAACGGCGTACACCGGTCCCACGCCCATTTCCTCCGGCAGGCATCCGGCATAGGCGAAGGCCAGGAACCGGGCGAGCGGCTGGAGGCCCAATGCAGCCGCTCGCTCCGCGGACATCACCACGGCCGCCGCAGCGCCGTCCGAAGTCTGCGAGGAATTGCCGGCGGTCACGCTCCCCTTGGCATGAAACACGGGCTTCAGTTTGGCCAGGGCGTCGAGCGAAGTATCCGCCCGCGGGCCCTCATCCTGCTGGAAGACGAACTCGGTCTTTCTGGGCCGGGACTTCTCGTCCGGGACCGTGAAATTGACGGGCACGGGAACGATCTCCTCGCGGAACCTGCCGGCGGCCTGCGCGGCCAGGGCCCGCTGATGGCTGGTCAGAGCGAATTGATCGGCCTCGCCACGGCTGATACCGTAGCGCTGCGCCAGGCGCTCGGCCGTCAGACCCATGGATAGATATGAATCCGGGTAATGCTCCATAAGCCACGGATTCACCGAAACCTTGTGGCCGCCCATGGGCACGAAGGACATGGACTCGGCGCCGCCGGCGACGATCACGTCAGTGCCGCCGCCACGAATCCGCTCGGCCGCGAGCGCGATGGCCTGCAACCCCGATGCGCAGAAGCGATTGATGGTCATCGCGGAGGACTCGATGGGCAGCCCGGCGCGCAGCGCGGCGATGCGCGCGATGTTCATGCCCTGCTCCGCCTCCGGCATGGCGCAACCCACGATCACATCTTCCACTTCGCGCTTGTCGAGTTGCGGGACCCGCTCCAAGGCGCCCCGGATAGCGATGGCTCCGAGATCATCCGGGCGGGTGGCCCGCAAGGCGCCCTTCGGCGCTTTGCCGACCGCCGTCCGCACCGCACTGACGATGACTACGTCTTTCATTCTTGTATCTCCCTGCTAACGGGCGCGAGCCGTCAATTTCTGAGCGGCTTGCCGGTCTTGAGTGTGAACGCGATACGCTCCTGAGTTTTGGTTTCGCCGCACAGCGAGAGGAAACCCTCGCGCTCGAGGTCCAGCAAATACTGCTCGCTGACCGTGCTTCCGGGAGTGATTTTGCCGCCGCACAGGACGTGGGCCACCCGGTTGGCCACCTTGGCGTCGTGGTCGCTGATATACTCGGCGCTGCGCATGAGATATACGCCGAGTTGCAGCGTGGCCAGGGCGTTTTCGCCGGGCGCCGGGATATCCGTCCGCGGCAGCGGTGGCGCGTAACCGGCCGCGGCGATTTCGCACGCCACGCGCTTGGCGTCATGAAGCAGGCGCTCCCGATGCATGGTCACGCGGTCGCCTGGAGCCAGAAAGCCAAAGCGGCGGGCTTCCGCGGCCGAAGTGGAGACCTTGGCCATGGCGACCGTCTCGAAGCTCCGGCGAAGAGCCTCGAAGAGCTCGACGGATTCGCCGCGGCCTCCCTCGCGCACGGCGGCGGCAGCGTCCAAGGCACGCAGCGTCATTTCCTTACAGCCTCCGCCCCCCGGCAGCAGGCCAACGCCGGTCTCGACTAACCCCATGTACAGTTCCGCATGCGCCTGTCTGGCCGCCGCGTGCAGGGCCATTTCCGCCCCTCCGCCGAGGCACAGGCCGAATGGCGCCACCACGACCGGCCGGGGACAGAACTTGATGGCGGCAGTCATGCGCTGGAAAGCGCGGATGGCGAGATCCACTTCATCCCATTCCCCCTCCTGCACGCTGAGCAGAAGTTGCATGAGGTTGGCGCCTACCGAAAAGTTGTCGGCATCTCCGGTGATAACAAGGGCTTGGAAATTCCGCACCGCGTCACTTTCGGGACGCAGGGTTTCGATCACCAAGCGAATGATATCCTCCCCGATGGCGTCTTTCTTGGAGTGCAGCTCCAGGCACGCCACGCCGTCGCCCAGATCGACAAGAGACGCACCCGGATTGGAGCGCACTACGCCGCCCGCCACCCGGTAATCCGCTACTCGGGCTACGCCCGCGGTCGCGGTCAGCGGGCGGTACGTGCCCGCGTCGGGAGCCAAGCACTCCCGGCCGTTCTCGCGGTACCACGAAACGGCGCCGGCAGCCAACAGCTTATCGACCACAGGACTGACGGGTTCGCCCGCGGCCCGCATGCGGGCGACTGTTTGCGGCACTCCCGCCGCGTCCCAAAGCTGGAATGGCCCCATCTCCCAGTTAAAGCCCGCGCGCATGGCGCGGTCGATGCTGGCGGCGTCATCCGCAATCTCGGGCAGGCAGTCGGCTGCGTAATTCCACAGGGCGCTGAGCAGACGCCAGTGGAAGCGCGCCGCCTTGTCGCGCACGGGATCGCCGGCGAGGAGTTGCGCGAGCCGCTCTGGCAGCCGCTCCAGGTTCTTCGCCATTTCGAGCGACGGGAGCTTGAGGCGGGAAGCCGGCCGGTATGCGAGCGTCTTCCAGTCGAGCGCCAGACGGACCTCGTTACCCGAAGCGTCCTTTTCCTTCTTGTAAAAGCCTTGTTTGGTCTTGTCGCCCAGCCAGCGCCGCTCGAGCATGGCCTGCACAAAGGGTGGAATCTCGATGGGGGGCTCGCCGGCACCCGCGCGGGCGCGCACGAAATTGCCCGCCACGTGGACCAGCACGTCGAGCCCCACCATGTCCGCCAGGCGGAATGTACCGCTGCGCGGCCAGCCGATGGCCGAGCCCGTCAGCGCGTCCACTTCTTCGATGCTCAGGTCTTCGGCCTGCATCAGCCGGACGGCTTCCAGCATGATGAAAACGCCGATGCGGTTGGCGATGAAGTTGGGCGTATCGCGCGCGAAGACGACCTCTTTGCCCAGGCGTACAGTGGCGAAACGCGCCACGGCGTCTACGGCTGCGGTGTCCGTCTGGGGCGTGGCGATGATCTCGACCAGGCGCATGTAGCGCGGCGGATTGAAGAAGTGCGTGCCAAACCAGCGCCGCCGCAAAGGCTCCGGCAGCTTTGCGGCGATGGACGCCACCGGCAGCCCGCTGGTGTTGGTGGTGAGAATCACTTCCGGCTTGAGGTGCGGCGCGATTCGCGCCAGCAGCGCCTGCTTGATGGCCAGGTCCTCGGTCACCGCCTCGATGACCCAGTCGCAGTCCGCGAGCAGCGCAAGATCATCTTCAAAATTTCCCGTGGCGATGCGAGCCGCCAGGGAAGATTCGAAAAACGCCGCCGGCTTGGCCTTCTTGAGTGCTTCGACCGCCTGCGCGGCGATGCCGCTGCGCGGGCCGCCTTCCATGGGGATATCCAGCAGCACCACGGGCAATCCCGCGTTGACGAGGTGCGCCGCAATCCGCGAACCCATGGTCCCGGCGCCCAGCACCGCGGCTTTGCGGATAGGAGCCGAATATCCACGGCCCGTCGAAGACGTGCCAGCCTCAGCCGGCCTCGAGATTGGTTCGGCAATCATATCACTGACTCCTAACTCGAAATGTTGTTTCCGCCGGCAGCCCGCATGGCGAGCACACGGCGGCTGGCGGCACGCCTGGCCGGGCGCATCAGACCCCGCGTCAGCGTGCGCGCAAATTGCGCCGCGATCTCACCGGGAGTCAGCGGGCCTTCGGGCTCGTACCACATGCAGATCCAGTTCAACGCACCGGCAATGGCAAAGGCCGTCAGCTTCGGGTCGCAGGGAGCGATGGATCCGTCCTCGATACCTTCCTGAATGAACGATCGCAACCGCCGGTCGATTTTTCTTTTGTACCGGCGCACCTCCGCCAACGCTTCGCTGGACAGATCGCCCTCGTCCAACCGCATGACGCACCGTCCGAAATTCACGGTCATGACATTCGCATACGAATAGATGAATGCCTCGACTTTGGCCAGTCCGGATCCGCAGTCCGCGGCGATGCGATTCAGACCCTCTTCAATGAGCGTCGTGCCCCAGCGATAACACCCCAGCAGAATGTCTTCTTTGTTCCGGAAATAGTGATACAGCGCGGGCTTGGTGATATTCAACCGCCGGGCGACATCGTCGAGAGAGGTACGGCGGTAACTCTTCTCCAAAAACAAGCAGGCGGCGGTCTGCAGCACGGCCTCGCGTTTGCTCGCGGGATCGCGCCGGCGGCTGGCAAATGCCTCCCAATGCGATTGCGGAGCTATTGCGTTTTTCGGCATGGAGAAATGCTACACCGTTGACATTCAGGCAGCGCTCTTGATATCTTACCCACCAGTAAGAAAAAAGCACAAGAGGGAAAATTGTGCGAGGGCGAAGGTTTTCCTGGCAGGCCCGGCACGAAGGACCCGCCGGAATGAGCGTTGAAAACCGCCGCAGGCGCGGCAGCAGGAGTGAGCATCGCTCTGGAGCACGATGATGCGTAGCCCTACTCAAGATGACCTGCCGCTCGAGTGCGTGTACCGCTGGGAGAGAGAGCGACCGCACCGTATCTTTCTAACGCAGCCGTCAGGCGGACAAGTGCGCGACTGGACATGGGCGCAAGCCGCCGGCGAGGCGCGCCGCATAGCTTCTTACCTCAAGGCGCAGAATTGGGAACCGGGGTCGCGTATCGCGATTCTTTCCAAGAACTGCGCGTGGTGGATGATGGCCGACCTGGCGATCTGGATGGCCGGCCATGTAAGCGTACCGATCTATCCTTCTCTGAAAGCGCAGTCGGTATTGAAGATCCTGGAACACAGCGAATCGAGGGCCTGCTTCCTGGGGGCAACGGACGAGCGGGAAGCGATGTACTCGGGCTTGCCGCCGGGAGTGTTGTGCATCCGGTTTCCGACCGCCGTGGGAACGGCGGGAGCGTCGTGGGATGATCTGGCGGCCGGCTATTCACCCATCGCCGGCAATCCACGGCGCGAGGCCGATGACCTGGCCACCATCCTCTACACCTCCGGTACGACGGGCACGCCGAAGGGCGTGATGCACAGCTTTGCGAACTTCCGGTTCTTCACGTGGTCGGTCAAAGACTGGCTCGGGCTGACGGATGCGGAGCGCATCCTTTCATACTTGCCTCTAGCTCACGTGGTGGAGCGCGCGGGAGTGGAGGCGCTATCGCTGTTTCTGGGTTGCCACCTGTTCTTCAGCGAGGGTCTGGAGACTTTTCGCAGCGACCTCGCGCGTGCCCGCCCCACGCTGTTCCAGTCCGTGCCCCGCCTGCTGTTAAAGTTCCAGCAAGGCGTGTTTGCCAAGATTCCGAAAGAGAAGCTGGACAGGCTATTGAGCATTCCCGTCGTGAGCCATGTTTTGAAGAAGCGCGTGCTGCACGAACTGGCACTGGACACGGCGCGCTATGCCGTATGCGGCGCCGCCCCCCTGCCGACCGATATTCTGCTGTGGTACCGCAACCTCGGCCTGGAGCTTGGTGAGGGCTACGGCATGACCGAGATTCTGATCACCCATCTTTCCAGGCCGGGAAGCGTACGGCCCGGCTATGTGGGTTGTGCCATGCCCGGCATCGAGGCAAAAGCAGGGCCAGACGGCGAACTGCTTGTCCGGAGCCCCATGAACATGCTGGGCTACTACAAAGATCCGCAGGGGACGCGGGACGCCTTTACGCCGGACGGTTTCTTCCGGACCGGCGACGTAGTCGAGATCGACGCGGACGGGCAGATGCGGATCATCGGCAGGCTCAAGGAACAGTTCAAGACCAGCAAAGGGAAGTATGTCGCTCCTGCTCCCATCGAGAGCAAACTAGCCGCGCATCCCGCCGTTGAAGCCTGCTGCCTGGTGGGCGCCGGACTTCCGAGCCCCTTCGCCATCGTGCTGCTTACGCAGGAAGCGCGGGAGAGGTGTACCCTGCCGGAAGGGCAGCGGGAAATCGAACAGTCTCTGCTGGGGCAGATGGCCGCGATCAACGCGCAACTCGATCCCCACGAGCGGGTGGCCTTCCTGGCGTTTGCGGACGGTCCGTGGACAATCGCCAACGGGCTGATCACGCCAACCCTGAAAGTGAAGCGGGCGGCGCTGGAAGGCCGCTACCAGGCGCTCATCGATAAATGGAAGGAGCAGGAGCACCGCGTGGTCTGGGAGTCGGCTCCATACATCGTCGCACAGACCGGCGCCGGCCAGACCGTGAACTAGAGAAACCGGCCTGTGGTCCTGGAGTGGGGGGGCGGCATGCCTGCTTGTTGAGCGTAGAGAAAGCTCCTACAATTTTCTTTGGATACGGTCAGCGGTAGGAGTGAAGTATGTGGATGTTCGCGATCCTGTTTGCTCTTGCGGGCGCGTTGGTTCTCCCTCGCAAATTGCCCGCCGACCGGCCCACTAGCGGCCCGCTGTTTCGGCTGGACAACCGCGTGGTAGCGGCGCTCCTCTTCCTCTTGGCCGGGTGTTTTGCGGTCCTGCATTTCGCGGGCGGCGCCGCCCAGGGCTGACGCCGCACCCGGTTCTGTCCGAAGGCGAAGGGCATGCGGTCACGCGGATGAGATCATCGCGCGGGAGACGGCTTTTCGCAGACGAAATTGGCGGCGTCGTCCGTGCTCCCGGAGCCCTTCCAGCGGGCCACCAAAGGGTAGGCGCAGAGCGGCCGCGTGCGCACTACTCCGCTCGACGGATTCATCCCGGACTTGTATTTGGTGGCGATGATCTCCTCCGGCGCCACGCCTTGCTCCACCCACCGTTCCAGCGCCGCGGCCACGTCGTGCTGCGGGTCGCGCTGCGGCACGCCCGCCTGCCCGAAGACGTCCGGCCCCGGACCGCCGCCGCAATGCTGCATGCCGGGCACCATGAAGAGACGTACGAAACCGCGAGTGTCGTTCTCCCCCATGGCGGAAACCACACTCCGGTAGTAATCGATGGCGTTGAGCGGCGGAATGGCGGCGTCGCTCCAGCCGTGGTAGAGAATGAGCTTGCCGCCGCGTTCCCGGAAGCGGCGCAGATCAGGGTCGGTGGCATTCAGCGTGGCAGCCAGCTTCTTATCGGCTTGCGGAACGTCGCGGTCCACCTGAAAGGCGTGGAAGTCCCAGGCCGGGTTCTCATAGACCATGCCGCTGAAGAAATTCGTTCCGAACGCAAACAGCAGGCTCTTGGCCGGAGCCGCTCCGGTGATCCAGGGCGCCCAGCCACCGGAACCGGTCTCGCCGCCTGGCGAATAACCCGGAAAGATCTTCCGGCCCTTGGAGTCTCGCGGCCCCGCATAGATTTTTCGCAAGGCGGCAACCTGCGGCGCGGTCAGGCAGGCATCGGACTCCGGGCCCTTGCAGCGCAACTTCTCCGGATCGAAGCGGCATTGCGACGGCTCGTCGATCACTTTGTCCTGCACGCCGTCCGAAGCGTCGCAGGCCGCTAAAGCAGCAGCCTCGATGGCGGGAAGTTTGGAGGCCGGAATGTAAGCATTTGGCTCGGCCATGGTGGCCTGGACCACCCAAAGCGCGCCGGAGAGCAGGTGGGTCCAATAGTTGGCAGGCGCCCCGGCGATAATGCCGTCGTAGTCCGCCGGAAAGCGCTGCGCTTCCATCAGGGCCTGGCGGCCCCCGTTGGAGCATGAACTGAAATAGGAGCGGCGCGGAGTCTCTCCGTAGAACGCCGCGATGACGGCCTTGGCTTTCACCGCGGTTTCGTGAATCGCGCGGTAGCCGAAATCCACAACCTTCTCTGGATGCCCGAGGGCCCAGGCGGCGTCCGTGCCCATGCCGTGGTGCCCCGTATCGGTGGACGCGGCGGCGTAGCCGTGGGCCACCGCACCTGCCAGGCCGGCGAAACTGATGGCCCCGGCGAAGCCGCCGTTGCCGACGCCCTGAAACTTGCCGTTCCAGTCCCTGCTGGGCATCCAGACTTCGAACTGGATATCGGAATCGCTGGAGGGCCGGATCACGCCGGCCACCCGGCAAAAGCCGCGGGCGACGGGGATAGGCTTGCCTTCGGGGGGAGCGAAGCTTCCCGCCGGCACCGTCTGCGCAGCAGTAATGGTCGTGTCGGCAAGGGAGAGGTGCGCCAGGCTCTCACAGTTCGCGCCTGCCGCGGGCGCCGCCCTCAAAATCATCCCTGCCAGCAGCACCGCTGCGCCACCGCTCAGCCGCATCCGCGCTCCTCGACATCTCATCGCTGCTCCTCCGAACCTGTCTATCTTACGCCCCGCGGGGCGGCGCCGCACGCAGCGTACAATCGGGGTATGCGATCTCTTGTTCTGATTGCCGCCGGGCTGCTGGCTGGGGCCGGCCCGGTCTCCCGGTACCGTGAGATCCCGCTCGCCGAACTCCACGACCGCATCGCCGGCGGCTGGGCCGGGCAGATGATCGGGGTGAGCTTCGGCGCTCCCACAGAGTTCCGGTCCAACGCCCGGATCAACGATGCGTCGCTGCCTGCGTGGACCCCCGAGCGCGTCTCCAACTCGCTCCAGCAGGATGATCTCTACGTCGACATGACCTTCGCCCAGGTGCTCGACGACAAGGGCCTGGATGCCACCACCGAGGACTTCGGCGCCATGTTCCGGGAGGCGCGCTACAGCCTCTGGCACGCCAACCTGGGCGCGCGGCGGGCCCTGCGGCGCGGCGTCCCGGCCACGCTCTCCGGTACCCCCAGGTACAACGTGCACGCCAACGACATCGACTTCCAGATCGAGAGCGATTTCATCGGCCTGATGGCCCCCGGATTGCCGCAGGCGGCCAACGACATCGCCTGGCGCGCCGGACGCGTCATGAACTTCGGCGACGGCATCTACGGCGGCATGTTCGTCTCCGGAATGTACGCGGCTGCGTTTTTCGAGAAGGACCCGCGCCGCGTGGTGGAAGCCGGCCTGGCCTCGATTCCCGCCCGCAGCCCCTACGCGCTGCTCATCCGCGACGTGCTCGACTGGAGCCGCACCTATCCCCAGGATTGGAAGAAGGTTTGGAGCCTCGTCGAAGAAAAGTGGGACAAGCGCGACCCGTGCCCCGAAGGGGCGCTGCGGCCGTTCAACATCGATGCCAAGCTGAACGGCGCCTATATCGCGCTGGGGCTTCTGTACGGCGGCAGGGATTTCGGCAAAACCATCGAGATTGCTACGCGCGCCGGGCAGGATTCGGACTGTAATCCGGCCAGCGCCGGCGGCATCCTGGGCGTGATGCTCGGATATCAGGCCATTCCCGATGTGTGGAAGGGCGGTATCCCCGCGCTCGCCGATCAGAAGTTCGCCTATACCAACTTTTCGTTCCACAGCATCGTGGCCAGCACGGAAAAGCGCGCCATCGCGCTGGTGGAGA
Organism: Solibacteraceae bacterium; assembly: GCA_021324015.1. Taxonomy (GTDB): domain Bacteria; phylum Acidobacteriota; class Terriglobia; order Bryobacterales; family Bryobacteraceae; genus JAJPJX01. Next base: position 36,794 of record JAJPJX010000071.1, read on the forward strand.
AGACCGGCGGGCGGCGCGAGGGCGACCGGCTCCTGGTCAAGGTGCAGCCCCCGAGGCCGCCCAGGCTGGAGGTCTGGGACGATTACGGCGCACCGGTCGACCGCATAGCCGCCGGCGACGCGCGCTGGAAGTTCGCGGGTCCGTGGCAGCCCGAACCGGGGAATCCCAAGGCCCGGCTGGCATCCGCCCAGGGCGCCGAAGCCGCTATCACCTTCGAAGGCACCGGCGCTATCATCGCGGGCAGCTACCTGCCCTCCGGGGGCAAGTACGATGTGTACCTCGACGGCAAACTGGACCGCACACTGGATGCCTACTCGGATGAAGAGAGCACGAAATTCCGGGATGACGTCTGGCACGCCTTCGGGCTGAAGCCAGGACCGCACACGGTGCGGGTGGTGGTACGCGGCGAGAGCTATCCGGGGTCGCGCGGGTCCGATGTCTCGATTGAGGACCTGGTCTTATTCCGCTGAATGCAGCAGGCTCGGCTGTTCGGGATTTGCCGGATAGGTGACTGTGGTTCCCTCTACTTGGGCGAACGAGGTGAGTGCGTGGGGTTCGCGCCGCGCGGGGCTGAGGATATGCCCCACCGGCACGCCGCGCGCGGCGAGCGCGTCGGAAACCAGCGATCTGTGACAGCGCCAAGGCACCGCCTCCGCGCACATGATGGCGATCTGGTTCCTTTCTGAAAGGTGGATCAGGCCTTCCAACGCGGCGGCAAACTCGCGCGTCCGCATGTAGTCCGCAAACCCGCGGAAGCCGGCGCTACGCCAAGCCGTGTTCGGAGAGTCCGCGCGGGGGTGGCGCAGCCCGCCGAGCGACGGCAGATGCCGGTAAGCAATGCCCGCAGGCTTGAGCGACTCCGGCAATGTGTCGCGATTGAACTGCGGGTTGTGGCGCGAGCGGGGAACCGTGCGGATATCCACCAGGGTCCGGACGCCATGCGCCCGCAGGAGCGCGATGAATTCCTCGATCGGGCGCGTGGAATGTCCTACGGTCAGGATCATATCCGTTTGACCTTCAGTGCCCGGGCCAGGCGCCGGTCGAAGTAATCGCGCAGCAGGGCCACTAGCGGCTCCCAGCTTACCCCATCCGCTTCGGCGGCCTCCTTGAGCGTCAGAAAGCGCGGTACGCGCCGCATCTGCCCGAGGGTCTGCAGGCCCGCCTCCACAAGTAGCCTCCGCGTTCCCGGATAGCTGGTCACGTACCAATAAAGCGGCAGGTTCTCATGCACGCTCTGCGCCTCGATCCAGGCGGGCATGGGAGAGAACAAAGTGCGCCCCAGGTTCCAGGCGAACAGCAACACCGCGGTCAGTTCGATGCACGCGGAAACCGGCAGCAGGCGCCAGGCGAACGGTGCGGAACCGGAGTAGGCCAGCGGCTCCGCGGTGACGCGCAGCGTGCAGCCAGCAGTCAGCAGCGCCATAGCCCAGAGCATCAACCGCAGGCTCCACAACTCCCGGCTGTTCAGAAACGATGGCAGAATGCGGGGGCCCAGAGAGAAGATCAGCGTGGCCAGGAAACCCACCGTGAACGCGTGTCGCGAGGCGCCGGTGAGGCCGCGCGAAACGCCGGCCAGGGGCAGCAGTGCGGAAACGATCAGCCAGGCGAAAGCAGCGCGCACGAACCACGGATAGCGCGGATCCACGCCGATCAGTTTGGCCGGGCGCGGCGCCGGGTGGAAGATGCGCAGGGACCAGCAGGCCGCGAGCACCGCCATCGCGAGCAGGCCGGACGCGAGACGCTCGAAGCCGGCCAGCATCCCGCTGGCTCCCAGCACCAACGCGGCCATACCCACCCGGGCGGCGCGCGCGCCGGGCGGTTCCAGTCCCAGAAACGCGGGCAGAAAGCGTGTGCTGAAGCCCCACACGATCGGAAAGCAGAAGATCCAGAGAGCCAGTCCTACCAGCATTCGATCCCGCGCCTCGGGGATGAGGGGCGACGCCGGCGGCGGCCATACGAAGGCCAGTTGCAGAGCCAGCACCACCAGCATACCGCCGAATCCGGCAAAGACTAACTGGTTCCACAACTCCAGCCGGCGGCGGGATTTGCTGGAGGCCGTACATTGCCAGACCAGCAGCAGGGCCGCCGCCAGTTCCGCCGCGGCGGCCAGGGGCCAGATCGTGCGCCAGTGCCAGTCCCAGAGCGCAGAAAACCAGCGCGCCGCAACCGCCCCTGTCCACAGGCCGAACATCGCCCAGCCTAGAGCTAGCGAGCGAATGACGCCGCCGCGAAACTTGGGCACGGCGTAGAGAGAGATGCCCAGGAAAAACGCACCCACCCAGCCGAATAGCTGCGCCTGCCCGTGGCTCTGAATCCACACCGCGGAAGCCGCTTCCACGCTGTGGCGGGCACTGATGCTCAGCAGGTTCCAGACACCCAGCAGGGTGCCCGGCAAGACCAGGAAAACCAGCCCGGCCAGAATAAACGCGGCTAGAAGACGCGCCAGACGGCGTTCCGGCAGGGGATCGGCCAGCAGCGGTTTTTCACCGCGTTCTTCGCGCTGCAGAGCCTCGCGCCAGGCGGCCGGCAGCGGCGTCGATGGCCGGAGTGGCATGGCACCTCCGCTCTCAGCATCCCACGGCGGGGGCCCGCCGTCAGGTGACCTCCGTCACGCGCTTGGTCTCCGGGCCCGCTCCGAACGGCAGGTGCAGCCGCAGGACCCGCTCGCGGTGGCGTTCTTCTTCCAGGCTCCGGCTGCGGGCTCGCAGCAGGTCTTCGAGCGAGACTACTCCCGCCAGTTTCTTTGTCTGTCGGTCCTCGAGCACTGGGAAGCGGGTAAAGCCCGTTTCGGCCATGCGATAGACCACCACGCGCAGAGGTTCGTCGGCGTATGACACTACCGGGTCGCGGCGGGCGGCGGAGGCTAGAGGACCGCCTGCCCATCCTTCGCGCACGAGCTTTCCTAGGTGGTTGCGCGTGACTACGGCAACCAAGCGCCGGTCGTCGTCCACCACCGGGTACAGGAGTTGTCCGCGCCGGCTGTGATCCTCATGCAGCGACTGCGCCAGGCTTTGGCAAGTGGCCGCGGCGGGAAGTGCCACAATGTTGGTGCGCATCACTTCCCGTACGGTAAGGACTTCCATGGGATCCACCGTATACTCGCAGCTCAGGTGGTACCCGCGCCGCGCGATCTTCTCCGTCAAAATGGAGCGCTTCAGCGTCAGCACGGTGAACGTATGGGCCGCGATCACCGCCAGCAGCAGCGGTAGCAGCATGCTCACATCATGGGTCAGTTCCAGCGAGAAGATCACCGCCGTGAAGGGAATGCGCATGGTGCCGCCCAAAGCTGCGCCCATGCTGACCAGAGGCCAGAAGCCCGCTCCATAGTGCGGCAGAAACATGGCCTCCACCCCGCCAAGCGCCCCGCCCATCATCAGCAGCGGCGCCAGCACGCCGCCCGAGGTGCCCGAGCCTAGGGAGACCGACCAGATGACCGACTTGACCATCAGAATACCCACAATCGTGGCGCGCGGCACGTCTCCCTGGAGCAGCCTGCCGATGGTGTCGTAGCCTACGCCCAGCGCCTGCGGGAAGATCAGGCCGCCCAGGCCCACCACAAGCCCGCCGATCGCCGGCCACCACATCCAGTGGATGGGCAGCAGGCGGAAGGCGTCTTCCACCACGTAGATGGAATTGCTCACCAGGTAGGAAAGGACACCCGCCAGAACCCCTGCCAGCAGGCAGCCGGCCAGCCCTATGGGTCCGATGAAGATCGGATGCGCCGGCACAGGGAACAGCGGCCCCAGGCCCAGAAGATAACGGCGCGTGGCGGCCGCCGTGACGCTAGCCAGCGCCACGGGAATCAGGCTGCGCGGTTTCCACTCGAACAACAACAGTTCCACGGCCAGCAGCACGGAAGCCACTGGCGCGGCAAAAGTGGCGGACATGCCGGCGGCTGCGCCCGCGGCCAAGAGCGTCTTGCGCTCGTTAGCGGTGAGGCGGAACAGTTGCGCGATCATGGAGCCGAAGGCTCCACCCGTCATGATGATAGGGCCTTCCGCGCCGAACGGCCCTCCCGATCCGATGGCAATGGCCGAAGAAACCGGCTTCAGAATGGCCACCTTGGGCTCTACCTTGCTGCCGTTGATCAGAATCGACTCCAGCGCTTCGGGAATGCCGTGGCCGCGGATTTTCTCCGAACCGTAGCGCGCCATCACGCCGACGATCAGCGAACCCGCCACCGGCACCAGGATCTCCATCCAGCCCAGGTGATTGTCCGCCGGCGAGGCCATCGAAGCACTCCATCGCTGGAAGAAAAACAGGTTGGTAAACAGGCCGATCAGCCGCAGCAGAGCCAGCGCCACCCAGGCGCCCACAAAGCCGATGACCAGCGCCAGCGAAGAAATGGCAAACACGCGCGGTGTGATCGTGTAATCGCCGAGGTCGAGGCCGTGCTCCCCGCCGCGCACTTCCTTCCAACGTTGTTTGAGACTGCCCATCAGGTCGGCCCTCCAAGTTGCTCCGCGGCGCCCTCCCGGGGCATCAGAGCTTCCAAAGCGCGAACCAGCGAGGGCGCGGCTGACTGCAGTTCCGCGCGATGATCCAGGGAAAGCCGGTGCAAGATCTGTTCTCCTTCCGGCGTCAGCCGAACGTACACATGACGCTTATCTGCCTGGCTGCGTGAGCGCTCCACCAGACCGTGCTGCTCCAGGCGGTCCACCATTCCCACGATGCTGTGGTGCCGTCGCATCAGATGTGCTGCCAAGCCACCGATGGTCACCTCACCGCGCAGAGCCAGGGCCTTCACCGACAGCAGCAGTTGGTGTTGCCGGGTTTCCAGGCCTGCGCGGGCCGCCGCCTGTTCGCTGAAACTCAAGAAACGCCGGATCTGGAATCGGAACTCGGCGAGCGCCTGGAATTCTTCGGGCTTCAAATCGTTTTGGATACGCCCCAAGCTAAAAATATCGTAACACGATATATTCGGCCCGGCAAGCGTTTCCCACCTCCGGCAGCGCTGACGGAGACTCTATTGCTCCAGCACGCGCTGCAGGACACGGCTCAGCGAAGCAATGGTCCAGGGTTTGGGGACGACCGCCAGAAATCCGTATTCGGCCGCGCTAGCCATGACGGGGTCATCGGAGTAGCCGCTGGAGACGATAGCTTTGACTCGCGGGTCGATCTGGCGCATCCGGCGGAGGGATTCCACTCCTCCCATGCCGCCGGGGACCGTGAGATCCAGCACCACGGCCCGGAACGGGCGGCCCGACTCCACCGCGGCGCGGTAGAGCGCCACCGCTTCGGCGCCATCGGCGGCGCACACGACCTCGTAGCCGAGGCGACCCAGAGCCTTGCGCGAGAGTTCGCGAATCAGATCTTCGTCGTCCATAACGAGAATTCGACCCGAGCCGCATCCGGGGCCCTGGACCATGCCAGCTTCGCGTGCCGACTCGACAGCGGCGGGCAGATACAGAACCACGCGGGTTCCGTGGCCGGGGGAGGACTCGGCGGCGATGTGGCCCTGGTGCTTGTGCACGACGGCATATGCGGTAGCCAGGCCCAGGCCGCGCCCGCCCCGGCGGGTGCTGAAATACGGATCGAAGATGCGGGGCAGGTCTTCGGGCGAAATGCCGTGGCCCCGGTCGTGAACCGTCAGCCGGACATAGCGCCCGGCTGGGAGAGGAAGGGCATCCGAAGCGACATCGGCATTTTCGGCGCGCACCTCGACGGCGCCGCCTTCCGGCATCGCCTGCGCGGCGTTGAGCACCACGTTCTGGATCACCTGGCTGATCTGCCCGGGATCCACATCCACCGGCCAAAGGTCGGCGGGTACGTGCAGTTCCAGCCGGCAAGCGGAGCCCTGGAGGACGGAAGCGGCGGACTCGGACGCGATTTCGCCCAAAGAACTGGCGCGGCGCACCGGCGCGCCACCCTTGGCGAACGTCAGCAGTTGCAGGCTGAGACCGCTGGCGCGGGCGCAGGCCCGCTCCGCATCGGCCAACACCTCGGAAAGGGTCCCTTCCGGCCCGGCCTCCAAGCGGGCGAGGGCCAGGTTCCCGGCGATCGCCGTAAGGATGTTGTTGAAATCGTGCGCGATTCCTCCCGCCAGCACCCCCAGCGATTCCATCTTGCGTGCCTGCAGCAGCTCTTCCTCGACCTTGTGCCGCTCCTGCATTTCCCGGCGCAGCCGCTCGTTGCTGCGCTGGAGTTCCTCGTTTCGTTCACTGACTTTGCGAATCAGGCTGGTGACGTTCTGTGCGTGACCCAGGACGCAGGCGTCACCCCCGGCGGGTTGGTGCAAGCGGTTGCGGTACAGCCAGGTCTGCTCGGTGCCATCACGCGCCAGCATGCGCATGAACCCGGTATCGCTCCCCTCGCGGTGAATCCGCTCCAGATATCCGGCAAGCAAAGACCGCACTTGGGGAGCCAGGAAGTCCGCGAGATTCCGTCCGACGCCTTCCCCGGCGCAATAGCCCAAAGATTCGGCGGCGGCCGGGTTGATGTACAGCAGCACCCCGCTGAGGTCGTGGATACACATCAGCCCCAGCCCTTCTTCCACCAGACCGCGATAAAGATCCTGCGACAATCTTCGTATTTTAGCCCTTGGTGATATACTGCACCAAACTACAGAAGGTCCTCCCGATGAAATTCGCCGTCGCATTGCTGACATTTTCCTGGCTGGCTTTCTCCCAACAAGGCTTCGACCTGATCTTGAAGGGTGGGCACGTGATCGACCCGCGCAACGGCGTGGACGCGGTGCGCGACGTGGCCATTCGCGGCGGCAGGATCGCGGCCGTCGAGCCTGGTCTCCCCGCCGGCGGGGCCACTCGCACCATCGACGTCTCCGGCCTTTACGTCACACCGGGGCTGGTGGACATCCACGTTCACGTGTTCTGGGGACCCCGCCACGGCGTCACCGCCGACGGCGACCATTGCGTGCAACCCGACGCTGTGGGCTTCCGCGCCGGAGTCACCACCATGGTGGACGCCGGCAGCGCCGGCTGGCGCGACTTTCCGGAGTTCCGCCGCCGGGTCATCGATACGGCGCAGACCCGCGTGCTGGCCATGATCAACATCGTGGGCGTCGGGATGCTCGGCGAAGATGACGCTGTGGATCAGAACCAATTCGACATGAACCCCCAACTGGTGGCCGACATGGCGCGCCGGAACGCGGACGTGGTGGTGGCGATCAAGTCGGCGCACTGGCGTCAGAAGAATTTCATCTCCGTGGAAAAGGCGGTCGAGGCAGGCAACCTGGCCAACTTGCCGGTGATGGTGGATTTCGGCTATTTCGACAAGCCTTACCAGGTGCTGGTCACCGACAAACTGCGCTCCGGCGACATCAGCACGCATTTCTATCGCTGGCCGGCGCCGCTGCTGGACGCCAACGGAAAGGTGGCCGAGTATCTCTACGTGGCCCGCAAGCGCGGCGTGAAGTTCGACGTGGGGCATGGCGGCGGGAGTTTCCACTTCCCCAACGCCGAACCGCTGGTGCGCCAGGGTTTCTGGCCCGATTCGATCTCCACGGACCTGCACTCCGGGTCCATCAACGGGGCCATGATCAATATGCTGAATGTCATGTCCAAGTTCCTGGCGCTGGGTGTGCCGCTCTCCGAAGTGATCCGCGAGTCCACCTCAAATCCTGCGCTGGAGATCCGGCGCCCGCAACTCGGGCACATCGGCGTAGGCGCGGACGCCGACGTGGCCGTCTTGCGCCTGGAGCACGGCAAGTTCGGCTACGTGGATGTGAAAGGCGGGCGCATCGAGGGCAGCCGGCGCCTGGGCTGCGAGATGACCTTGCGGGGCGGCAAGATCGTTTTCGACTTCAACGGACGGGCCGGCGTACCCTGGCGTGGGGCGAACCTCGATTATCCCGTGCGCTGACGGCGGCACCCTCAACGCCAGGCGGCGGTGAAAATGTTGAATTCGTAGCGCTGTTTCGCGCCGCGATCGGAGCAAAAGACCAAGCGGCGCCCGTCGGGCGAAAACTCGGGAAACGCGGTGAAGCCGCCGAAGGAGGTCACCTGCTCGAGGCCGCTGCCGTCCAAGTTCATCAGGTAGAGCTCGAAGCGGCGCCCGTCGCAGTCGTGCTTGTTGGACGCGAACAGGATCTTTCGGCCGTCCGGCGTGAAGGTGGGCGCGAAACTGGCGCAGCCAAAGTTGGTGATGGCGCGCGCGTGGCTGCCATCGGCGTCGGCTACGAAGATTTCCATTTTCATGGGCGACGTGAGGTTCGCCGCCAGCAATTCCCGGTAGCGCGCCATGCGCTCCGGCGTGGGCGGCCGGTCGGCGCGCCAGACCAGCTTTGTGCCGTCGCGCGAGAAAACCGCTCCGCCGTCGTAGCCGGCCGCCGCGGTAATCTGCTTCTTGTGTGAACCGTCGCTGTCCATGGTCCAGAGATCCAGGTCTCCGGAGGCCAGCGAGGTATACACGATCCGGCCGGTCCTCCAATTCACCGTGGCTTCGGCGTCGTAGCCCGGCGCGCTGGTGAGCTTCTTCAAGATCCTGCCGCGGTCGGTGGCGAGATAGATGTCGTAGCTCGGATACACGGCCCACACATAGCCCTTGCTGCGGTCCGGGGGCGGCGGGCAGGCATCGCCGGATTCGTGCGTAGAGGCGTACACAATGTGCTTGCCGTCTTTGAGGAAGTAGCCGCAAGTGGTGCGGCCCTTGCCGGTGGAGACCAGGTGCTCGCCGCGGCCGTCGGCGTTCATGATGAAAATCTGGTCGCAGCCATAGGGTGGATGGGTGGACTGGAAGATCAGGCGCTTCCCGTCCGGAGCCCAGTAGGCCTCGGCATTGGATCCGCCGTGCGTCAGTTGCACGAGGTCCGCCAGGTGCGGGGTCTGGGCGAAGGCGGCAGCGGCAAACAGCAGCAGCCAGGCGCGCATGTTAGCGGCGTCCTTCGAAGAGATCCCGGCCCTCCACCAGGGAGCACATCTTGGCGTCCGCCACGCTGCGTTGGAGCATCCAGAAGCCGCAGGGGATGAATATACCGGACGCGCCCGGGGCCGAGCACGGCGGTAGCGTGTTCCAGCCGCTCGGCGATCAGGCCGGGGGATTCGATCCCGTTGTCCTTGATATCCACCACCCCAAGACCCAGCCCGATGCGCGGGTCCAGGTCCCGGAAGGCTTCCAGTTCCTGATAACCGCGGCGCGCGAACTCCAGCACCAGGTGGTTCACTTTGAGGCCGTTGAAGAATGGCAACAGGTCCTTCCAGAAACCTTTCTGCACCGTCTGCCCGCCGTAGTTGCCGAAGCAGACGTGCAACGCACGTTCCCCGCGGATGCCTTCCAGCACGTGATTGATGGCCGGCAGGGCCCACTCGCGGTCCTCGGGGTGGCCGCTGATATTGGCTTCGTCCAACTGGATCACTTCCGCCTCGATGGCTTCCACCTGCTTGCGCAGCACTCGCGCGATGGCCATGCACAGGTCCGCGCGGGCTCCGTAGCGGCGGTCGATGAGCACCTTGGCCAGCATGTGCGGACCCGTGCAGGTGAACTTGAGCGGATGACGGGTGAGAGAACGGGTCAGCGCGTAGTCGCGCGGCAGATTCAGGGTGCCTTCCTGGACGTCGCCCATCACGATACCAGCGGGCTCGCTGCGGTAGGCCAGTCCGGACTCCGCCCGGAACTCCCGAAAGTCGCTCATGGAGAAGCGCGCGCGAATGCCGTCCATCTGGCTGACGAAGTATTCGATCATCCCGTTGGTTTCCGGATGGCTGGGATTGAAGCGATTCAGTTCCCCGTCGGCCACCACGTCGATGCCTGCCAGCTCCTGGGTCTTGAGTACCACCATGATGGCGTCGCGCAGCGTCCCGCGGGAGGCGTCTCCGAAGAGCCAGCGTGGCGTGGGATAGCTCCCCACAACCGTGGTTTTGATGGACATAGCGTTTCATTATACTGGGGCCGCGATCGCGGGTTTCCGGCGATGTCGTAGAATGAGTACTTGTTGGACGCAGCCGTTGCGGTGGTGATCCCCACATTGGCCGCCGACGCGAAGTTGTCGGAGTGCCTTCGCTCCCTCGCGAACCAGACACGCCGCGATTTTGAGGTCATGATCGTGGACAACAGCGGCGCGGGGTTGGCCCGGCGTAGTTGCGTGGCGGATACCGGCGCGGTCATTCTGGAAAACAGCCGTAACGCCGGCTTCGGCGGAGCGGTCAACCAGGCCTTCCGGCGCTCGCGGGCCCGCTACCTGGCTACGCTGAATGACGACGCGGTGGCGCACCCCGGCTGGCTGGAGGCGTTAGTACGCGCGATCGAGCGGCGGCCGGACGTGGGCATGTGTGCCTCGCAGGTGCGCCTGTTCGCGGAGCCGCAACTCGATTCGGCGGGAATGATGGTGGCGCGGGACGGCAGCAGCAAGCAACGCGGCCACCTGCGGCCGCCGGAGTGCTTCCCGGTCGAAGAAGAGGTGCTGTTTCCCAGTGGCTCGGCGGCGCTCTACCGGCGGGCCATGCTGGAAGAAATCGGCTTGTTCGACGAAGATTTCTTTCTCTACTGTGAAGACACGGACCTCGGGTTGCGCGCCCGCTGGGCCGGCTGGCGTTGCCTGTACGTCCCCGCGGCCGTGGTGGAGCATCACTATTCCCACTCCGCCGGCCGGGCCTCGCGGCTGAAAGCCTACTACGTGGAGCGCAACCGGCTCTTCGTGCTGGCCAAGAACTTCCCGGCGGGCCTCCTGGCGAAGGCCCCGCTGGTCTCGCTGGCGCGCTACGCGTGGCACGTATGGTTCCTGGTGCAACGGCGGGGGAGCGTGGCCCGTTTCCGCCTGGAAGGGAATGGGAGATGGCGTATGGCCTGGTACGTGGTGCGGGCACACTGCGTCCTGCTGGCCCACGCGCGCAGTCTCTGGCGGAAGCGGCAGGCCATCCGGCGCGCGGCGCGGCTTTCCCCTAAGGCTTACCGCCGCTTGCTGGAATCCCACGCCATCAGCGTGCGGCGGATCGCAGAACTGTGATGCCCACGCCTTCCCAGAGCCCCTTGTTGGTGATCGTTCCGGCGTACAACGAAGAGGCGGCCGTGGGGGATGTGGTACGCTCCATCCACCAGAGTGTTTCGGGCGTTTCGGTTCTGGTCATTGACGACTGTTCGGCGGACGGCACGGTGGCGGCCGCTCGGGCCGCGGGGGCGGAGGTGCTCTGCCTGCCGCACCACCTCGGATTGGGGGGATGCGTGCAAGCGGGCTACAAGCTGGCCTTCGAATTGGGCTACCAGTACGTGATTCGCGTGGACGGCGACGGGCAGCACGACCCGGCGGATATCCCCCGCCTGTACGAGGTTCTGCGCACCTCCGGCTGCGAGATGGTGATCGGATCCCGTTTCGTGGAACAGAACGGCTCCCGCACCAGCCCCGTGCGCTCCCTCGGCATCCGCTTCTTCCGCATGGTGCTGCGGCCCATCCTGGGCAAGGCGGTGCGTGACCCCACCTCCGGGTTCGTGGGCGTAAATCGCACGGCCCTGGCCCTGTTCAGCAGAAGTTTCCCGCTGGAATATCCGGAGATCGAAGCGCTCGTGGTGCTGCAGCGCAAAGCGTTCCAGTTCCAGGAGGTGCCGTGCAAAATGCGCCCGCGCGCGGCCGGCCGGTCTTCTATCACAACCTTGCGCTCGATCTCCTACATCGTCCACGTGCTGTTGGGGGTGTTTGTTAACGTGCTCCGATACGACCGGCGCCTTCGCACGGGGGCGCGCGGGAAAACCAAGGGTTAAAGGAGTTCTAGAAAGGAAGTCAGTTTCATGGACCGCCTTTTGAATGCGATGACCATTGCCTGCGGCGCGGTCATCCTGCTGGTACTGGTTTCGGTGCGGCGCGCCCATATTCGCGTCGAGTATTCGGTAAGCTGGTTGTTAGCCGCCGCCGCCCTGGTGGTTCTTTCGCGGGCAGACGGCGTGCTGCAAAGCCTGGCTCGATACCTGGGGTTTTTGTATCCCCCTTTGATGCTGCTGCTCATCGTCGGCTGCGTATTCGTGATCATGTTTTACCGGTTTTCAATCATCATCTCGAAGTTGCGGGACGACAACATCGCGCTGGCCCAGCGTATGGCCATCCTGGAATACCATCTGCAAGCGCTGAAGGACCAGAACCTACGTCCCTGACTGATGAAGGCAAAGAAGCGCAAAGCGCTGGCACCCAAGCCGTCCCCGCCCGGGCCGCGGCCTGCCCCCGTGTGGGTATACCTGCTGGGATGTTTTGCGGCGGTTTGCGTCACCATGCAAGCATATTCGCCTTCGTGGAACGGTCCGTTTCTGTTTGACGACGACTATCTGCCGTTCAACACTCCCAATTTCCCCACCGACATTCGCTTCTGGATCTCTGGCGTCCGGCCCCTGCTGATGCTGACCTACTGGATCAATTTCCGGTTCTCGGGGCTGAACACGGCTGCGTACCATCTGGTGAATTTTCTGATCCACTCGGCGGCTGGAGTGCTCGCGTTCTTCATTCTGCGGAAGATTCTGGAGTTGGCCGGAGTAGTGGGCGAAAAACGCCGGATCCTGGCGTTGTTCGGGGCAGGGATCTTTCTGCTCCATCCGGTGCAGACAGAATCCGTGGCCTACGTGGCCAGCCGGTCGGAGTGCCTGAGCGGGATGTTTTTCCTGGCCGCCGCCGCCGCTTACCTGTGCCGTGGATCGGCACCGATCTCCTGGGGCCGTGCGGCCACCGTGATGCTGCTGGCCGGATGCGCTCTCGCCAGCAAAGAACATACCCTGGTCCTCCCGGCATTTCTGCTGCTGACGGACTACTACTGGAACCCCGGGTTCTCCTGGGAGGGCGCCCGGCGCAACTGGCGCTTTTACGTTCCGGTCGCACTGGCCGGAGCGGCCGGGATGGCCTTTGTCTGGCGGGTTTTGCGGCAGTCCGCCAGCGCCGGATTCGCGCTGAAGGATTTCACCTGGTATCAGTATTTCTTCACCGAATGCCGGGCCTTGCTGGTCTATCTGCGGCTCTTCGTGTTTCCGGTGGGGCAGACGATCGACTATGATTTCCCGATCTCGCACACCATCCTGGAGCATGGCGCGCTCGTCGGACTGGCCGTGCTTCTGGCCCTGGCCGGCGCCGCCTGGTATTGGCGTCGAAGGTACCCGCTAGCGTCCTACGGCGTGCTGGTCTTTCTGCTGCTGATGGCGCCGACCTCTTCGTTCGTGCCCATCCGAGATCCACTGGCGGAGCGGCGGATGTACCTGGCGATTCTCTGCCTGGTGTTGATTGCTCTGGAATTCCTGCGGCGCCTGCGAGTGCCGCTCAAGTCCCTGGCCGCGGGGTTGGCCGCGGTGGTACTGCTGGCAGGTGTTCTGACCTACGCGCGGGACAAAGTATGGAGGGACCCCATTACGCTCTGGCAGGACACGGTCGCCAAGTCGCCGCGGAAGGCTCGCGCCCATTTTCAACTTGCCTACGCCTATTATCAGCGCGGCAGGTGCGGCCAGGCGGTGGCCGAGTACGCCAGGACGGCGCAGTTGCAGCCACCCGCATACGACCTGCTGGTGGACTGGGCGCAGGCCTACGATTGCGCCAACAGACCCGACGAAGCGCTGGCCAAGCTGAGGCAGGCCGCCACACTGGAGCGGAGCGCGCACGCTTTCTCGCAGATCGGCATGATCTACGCAAAACAAGCCAAGTGGCCGGAGGCGCTGGAGGCCCTCGACACCGCCGAGAAAATCAACCCGAACTACGCCATGACCTACGTATACCGGGGCAAGATTCACATGAGAACCGGGGAAATCGGGCTGGCGATTCAGGACTACGAGCGCGCCCTGTCACTCGATCCGCGGAACGCCGATGCCGCCGAGGACCTTGTCACGGCCCGGCGGCTTCTTTCACAGGGCCGATGAGATGGCCGCCCTGCGGATCGGTGTCAACGCCCTGTACCTGATACCGGGCGGCGTGGGCGGTACCGAGATTTATCTGCGCGGCCTGATGGCCGCGCTTGCGGAAATCGACTCCTCGAACGAGTATTTCGTCTTCACCAATCGCGAAACCGGACCCGACCTCGTCCCCAAGCAGGCCAATTTTCACTGGCGGCCGCAGCCCGTGCGGGCTTCCTTCCGGCCGGCCCGGATCGCTTGGGAGCAAACCGGCTTGCCGATGGCCGCGCGGGGCCTCGACGCTCTGCTGAACCCCGGCTTCACGTCCCCGATTTACTGCGCCTGTCCGATGGTCACCGTGATCCATGACTTGCAGCACCGCCGCTATCCGGAGTTTTTCCGCTGGTTCGATCTGCCTTTCTGGCGGATGCTGCTGTTCGCCTCGGTGCACGTTTCCCGGTTCGTGCTGGCCGTTTCGGAAACCACCCGGGCGGACTTGCTGCGCTTTTACCGCCTGCCGGAAGCCAAAATCCGAATGGCGCCCCTGGGTGTGGACCCGGAAATGTTCGGGCTGGCGCGCCGCCCCGAACCGTTCCTTCTCTGCGTCTCCACGCTGCATCCGCACAAGAACCTGGATGGATTGCTGCCCGCCTTCGCCCGGGTCCGGCAGGCGCGCCCGGAGTTCCGGTTGGTGATCGCGGGTCTACGCGGCTTTGCCGCCGACGCCCTGGAGCAGTTGCGGACCACGCTGGGACTGGAGGGCGCGGTGGACTTTACGGGCTGGCTGCCGCGCGAAGCCGTGCGGGATCTGTATGCCCGGGCCTCGGGGTTCGTCTTCCCCACGCTCTTCGAAGGTTTCGGGCTGCCCATCCTGGAGGCGCTGGCAGCGGGCGTTCCGGCCGCCTGCTCCCGCATCGAGCCGCTGACCAGCCTGGCCGGCGCTGCGGTCCTGCAGTTCGATCCTCGCGACACGGAAGCCATGGCCGCAGCCATGCTACGCCTGGTTCTTGATGAGGAACTGCGCACCCGGCTCGCGGAAGCCGGTCCGCGGCAGGCGGCCCGGTATTCCTGGGTCGCCACGGCCCGCACGACGCTGGATGCCCTCCAAGAGGCCGCCCGGACGCGTTGACCGGAGGTCCCTCAGGGGTCGCGCAGGAATCTCCGGTAGGCGCCGTTGTTGTACGTGCTCCAGGGCGCAAAACCGCGCTCTTCATACAACCGGTAGGCGAAGTCGATGTTGGCCCTGCAATCCAACAGGTCCCGCAGATTTAACCCCGGCCGCTGGAGGTGGACGGTGTTGATCTGGAAGTAGCCCCAGTCGAGCGTGCCGTCGGAGTTGTAATGGTAAATCTCGCAGGCGCCGCGCGGATTTTCGGCGCGCTGGATCGCCAGGGCCACGCGGCAGGCCGCTCCGAACTTCCTGCAAGCGTACTGCTGGTAGGCTGTCAAAGGGCGGCCCTGATCGGCCTGCGCTTCGGAGGCCTCTTCCGTGGTCGTACGGACGGCCACCACCAACGGCCACTGGAAGCGGACGCGCACCGGCCATTGCAGGCTGAACGTATAGCGCGCATGCACCTGCGCCGCGAGATATCCGGCCAGCACGATTCCGAGCGCCAGGTACGGAGCAAAGCGGAAGGCGGCTGGCGGCGGGGCTAGCTTGCGGGCCAGGCGCCTGGAAGAGCGGGGGGTCGCAAGTCTGCGGACGGGTGAGGATCGCCGGGAACGCATGCGGCAGTCAAGCGCCCAGGCGGTAAAAGCCGGCGGCAGTCCCGCCGAATATCCGGTCGCGTACCGCCATGGTCTGTGGCCCGAGCGCCTGCGTGCAGGCGGCCAGCACCTGTTTCCAGCGCTCGCAGGCCAGCAGGCAGACCGGCCAATCGCTGCCGAACATGAGGCGCTCCGGCCCGAAGAGGCTAGCGGCGTGCGCCACATACGGGCGCAGGTCGGCGGCCTTCCAATCCTTTGGGTCGGCTTCCGTAATCATGCCCGAAAGTTTGCACCAGACTTGCGGAATGCGCGCGGCAGATTCCATGTCCCGCGCCCAGCCGCTCCAAATCCTCTCGGCGATGCGCGGCTTGGCGATGTGATCGATGACCATGCGCAATTCCGGCACTCGATCCGCCAACCGCGGCACGAGCGGCAGATGCTGCGGCCGCAGCAATAGATCGTAGGGCAGACCGCGGCGGGCCACCTCTCTCAGGCCCCGCAGCACGTCCCCGCGCAGGAGCCAGTTCACGTCCGGCTCGTCCTGTACGATGTGCCGCACCCCCTTGAACTTGGGATGCCGCTGAAATTCGTCCAGGCTGTCGCCCACACGCGCATCGGTCAAGTCCACCCACCCCACCACGCCCAGGATGATTGGGTGCGCCGAGGCCAGTTGCAGCAACCAGCGGGTCTCGGCCACCAGAGTATTCGCCTGCACCACCACGGAACCGTCGAAGCGATTGCGCTTGAGGATGGGCTCCAGGTCCGGCGGCAGATAGTTTCTGCGCAGCACGGACGGTGCGGGCGGCATCCACGAGTATTCGAATCGCTCCAGATCCCAGAAGTGCTGGTGCGCGTCTATTCGCATAGGTCCATAATAGAGGCTTGTCCCGGCGCCTGATGCTCGCTGTTCTGCCGCTCGTGATCACGGCGGGTTGCCGTTCCACGCACACCCAGGGCCCGCTGGATCCGGCTCTCGCGGCGTTCGCCCCCGCGGACTCCCTGCTCCTGGCCGGTTTCCACGTGCAGGAATTGATGGCCTCGCCCGTTTACCGGAAGCTCGCGGCGCAGAAAGGGTTCCCGCGCTTCACCGGTCTGGCCGGGCAGACCGGCTTCGACCCGGAACGCGACGTAAAAGAGTTAACGGCCGCCTATAACGGCCAGGACACCGTGCTCATCGCCCGGGGCACTTTCCAGGTGCGCATCCCCGAGTCGGCTCCGAAGACCGAGTACAAGGGCTATACGCTTTACGGCAATGCGGAGAGCGCCTTTGTGCTGGTGGATGGCCGCACGGCTTTGGCCGGGACTCCCCCCGGAGTGCGGGCCGCCATCGACCGGTCGAGGCAGGGGGGGGGCGGTCCGGATCTCCTGAGGTACGCCCAGGCCCTGCCGGCTGCCAGTCAGATCTGGGCCGTGGGAGATAACCGCCTGGCGGCCAAGGTACCCCAGACCGGCAATCTGGCCAACCTGCGGAATTTCTTCGATCCCCTGGAGTACTTCTCCCTGGTGGCGGAGGTGGGCGAGAGCCTGCATGCCACCCTGACAGGCAACTTCCGGACCGAGGCGGACGCCCAGAATCTCACCGTGGCGGCCAAGGGCATTCTGGGGCTAGGCCGCCTCAGCATCCCGGAGAACCAGTCTGACCTCGCGCGTCTCTACGACGCGGTATCGGTGGAACAGCGGCAGCGCAGCATCAAAGTGGAGGCCAGTGTGCCTGCGGACCTCGTGGATAAGGCGCTGGCCTTGCTTGGCGGCCGGTAAAGCGCGCTGTGGTGGTCCCGGGTTCCGCGGAGCGGCCACGCTATACTCGTAATTTCGTGTTCCATCTACTTGAAGAACGAGTTCAGGCAGCCTTTCACGAGCACATTCAGGCGCGCTACGGCATCGACCTGGCGGTAACCATCGAGCAGCCGCGGCAAAGCGAGTTTGGGGAGATCGCCCTGCCCGCGGCGTTCCAACTTGCCAGGCAGCTCAAGCAGCCGCCCAAAAAGATCGCCGCGGAGCTGGCGGCGGAGATCGGCCACATCCCCGGGGTGGCGGCGATGGAAGTGGCGGGGAACGGCTATCTCAATGTGCGTTTCGACCGCGCCCGCTACGGGAGTAACCTTCTCGCGCCGCAACCGGAGCCCGAAGCGCCTGCGGGCGGCAAGATCGTCGTCGAGCACACCAACATCAACCCTAACAAGGCCGCGCACATCGGGCACCTGCGCAACGCCGCGCTCGGCGATACGTTCGTGCGCATGCTGCGCTCCCTGGGGCAGCGAGTCGAAGTACAGAACTACATCGACAACACGGGCGTGCAGGTGGCCGATGTGGTGGCGGGCTTTCACTACCTCGAAAAAAAGACTCCGGCCGACGTGCGCGAGTTGATCTCCCAAGCCGGCGTGCGCTTCGATTATCTGTGCTGGGACCTTTACGCCCGGACGTCGGCGCACTACCAGCGGTCGCCGGAATCGCTCGCTTGGCGCAGCCAGACCTTGCACGCCATTGAGGCCGGAGAGGGCGCGCAGGCGGAATTGGCGCACCTAGTCGCCGATGCCATCGTCGAAGCGCATCTTTCCACCATGCTGCGGCTGGGCGTCGAATACGATGTTCTGCCGCGGGAAAGCGAAATCCTGCACCTGAAGTTTTGGGCCTCCGCCTTCGAACTGCTCAAAGACCGCCAGGCCATCTATCTGGAAACTCAGGGCAAGAACGCCGGCTGCTGGGTCATGCCCGCGGCGGCGTTTTCGGCCGATGCGGAATCCGAGGACAGCAAGGTGATCGTCCGCTCCGACGGTACGGTCACGTATGTCGGGAAAGACATCGCCTACCAGCTCTGGAAGTTCGGGCTCCTCGGCAAGGACTTTTACTACCGCCCGCTGCGTCGCTACGCCGATGGCCGCGTGCTGTGGGTCACCACGGACAAGCCAGTGAATGCAGAAGCATCCGTCCCGGAGTTCGGCCACGCCGCACGCGTATACAACGTGATCGACGTGCGGCAATCCTATTTGCAGGATGTTGTGGTGGCCGGCTTGAAGGCGTTGGGCTTCAGCGGGCAGGCCGGCGAGTCCATCCACTTCTCCTACGAAATGGTGGCGCTTTCACCGCGTTGCTGCGCGGAACTGGGCATCCTCCTCTCCGAAGAGGATCGCCGGCGCCCGTACGTGGAAGTTTCGGGCCGCAAGGGCCTGGGCGTGAAGGCCGACGACCTGATCGACAAACTGATCGGCAAAGCCCTCGAGGAAGTGGCCTCGCGGCACCCGGAGGCCCCCGCCGAAGAGCAGGGCCGCGTTGCCACGCAAATCGCGGTGGGCGCGCTGCGCTACTTTCTGCTCAAGTATACGCGTAATTCCGTGATCGCCTTCGATTTCCAGGAAGCTCTCAGCTTCGAAGGCGAGACTGGCCCCTACGTGCAGTATGCCGCCGTGCGGGCTCGCAACATCCTGCGTAAGCTCCAGGAGCGCGGCGAATCCCTGCCGGATTTTGCGGCGGAACTGCCGCCCGAAGCCATGGGCCGCCAGCTTCGCTTCGAGGACTTCTGGCAGGTCCTGCTCGCCGCCTCGAAGGCGGATGCGGCGGTCGAGCGGGCCGTTACCGCCGGCGAACCCGCCCACGTGGCCAAGTATGCCTTCCAACTGGCCCAGGCCTTCAACAACTTCTATCACCAATACCCCATCCTGCACGAAGAAAACCGCGAGAAGAAGGTCTTCCTGCTCTGGATGACAGAGTTTTTCCGGGCGCAACTGGAACGTACGCTGGATATTTTGGGTATCGCGATTCCGGACTACATGTAAATCGGGCTCGTTATAATTGATAGTGATGCCCAAAAATACGTTTGGAGCCGCGTCCAAGTTGGGCGTGGGTGATGCCGAGTATGAGATTTTCCGCCTGAGCTCGCTGGAAGAACAGAACATCGGCCAGGTTTCCCGCCTGCCCTTTTCGACCAGGATCCTGCTCGAAAACCTGCTGCGGCAGGAGGACGGCCAAAAGGTAACTGCCGATGACGTGGCCTACGTGGCCCGCGGCGCCGGCGAACCCAACAGTAAAGAGATCAGCTTCATGCCCGCCCGCGTCCTCCTGCAGGACTTCACGGGAGTGCCTGCCGTGGTGGATCTCGCGGCCATGCGCGACGCCTTGAAAGACATGGGCGCCGATCCAAAGCTCGCCAATCCCCTGCTGCCGGCCGACCTGGTGATCGACCACTCCGTGCAGGTAGATCGCTTCGGCAGCAGAGATGCCTTTGATGTGAACGCGCTGCTGGAGTTCCAGCGGAACCGCGAGCGCTACATCCTATTGCGCTGGGGACAGACGGCTTTCCAAAACTTCCGGGTCGTGCCGCCGGATACGGGAATCGTGCACCAGGTGAACCTGGAATACCTGGCGAGTGTGGTCTTCCGCCGGCAGAGCCCGAACGGGTGGCAGGCCTATCCGGATTCGCTGGTGGGCACCGACTCGCACACCACCATGGTGAACGGCCTGGGCGTGCTGGGCTGGGGTGTTGGCGGCATCGAAGCCGAGGCCTGCATGCTCGGCCAGCCCATCTCCATGCTGCTGCCGCCAGTGGTGGGTTTCAAGCTGCACGGCCGCCTGAAAGAAGGCTGCACCGCTACCGACCTGGTGCTCACCATCACGCAAATTCTGCGCAAGAAGGGCGTGGTGGGCAAGTTTGTGGAATTCTATGGCCCGGGTCTGAGCGCGCTCAGCCTGGCCGACCGCGCCACCGTGGCCAACATGGCCCCCGAGTACGGCGCCACCATGGGCTTCTTCCCCGTAGACGCGGAGACCCTCGAGTATCTGCGCTTCACGAATCGCGATGCGCACCTGATCGAACTCGTGGAAGCCTACACCAAGGCGCAGGGCCTGTTTCGCACCGATCAGACCCCCGATCCGGTATACACCGAAACGGTGGACCTGGACCTCGCCACGGTGACGCCTTCTATGGCGGGCCCCAAGCGGCCGCAGGACCGCGTGGAACTACCCGAGGTGAGGAAGAACTTCCTGGCCGCTTTCGGTTCGGCCGGCAGCAAACCCGTGCAAGTTCAGATGAACGGCAGCCAGGCCACCATCGATAACGGCGCGGTGGTGATCGCCGCCATCACCAGTTGCACGAACACGTCGAACCCTTCGGTGATGCTGGCCGCCGGCCTGCTGGCCAAGAAGGCTGTGGAACGCGGCTTGAAGCGCAAGCCCTGGGTCAAAACCAGCCTGGCGCCGGGATCCAAGGTGGTTACGGATTACTACCGCGAGGCGGGCCTGACCCCTTACCTGGAGGCGCTCAACTTCCACCTGGTGGGCTATGGCTGCACCACCTGCATCGGTAACAGCGGCCCTTTGCCCGAGCCGGTCGCCGCCGCGGTGCAGAAAGAGAACCTAGTGGCCGTTTCGGTGTTGAGCGGCAATCGCAACTTTGAGGGCCGTGTCAACGCCCTGGTCAAGGCGAATTACCTGGCCTCGCCGCCGCTGGTTGTGGCCTATGCCTTGGCCGGACGCATCGATATGGACCTCACCTCCGAACCGCTGGGGGAAGGTTCCGACGGTCGTCCCGTTTACCTGCGCGACATCTGGCCCACCAATGAAGAAGTGCGCTCCCTGGTGCGGCGGGTAATCCAGCGCGACATGTTCCAGCACGAGTACGAGCGAGCCTTTGACGGCGACGCCAACTGGAAGACCCTGCCCGTGCCCACGGGTGACATCTACATGTGGGACAACGAATCGACCTATATCAAAAAGCCGCCTTACTTCGAAAAGATGGTGGATCCGCAGAAGTCCATCACGGACCTCCATTCGATGCGTGTGCTGGCGCTGCTGGGCGACTCGATCACCACGGACCATATTTCGCCGGCGGGTTCGATTGCCAAAGACAGCCCGGCCGGCCGCTACTTGATCTCGCTGGGAGTGGAGCCGAAGGACTTCAACTCCTACGGCGCGCGCCGCGGGAACCACGAGGTGATGGTGCGTGGCACACTGGCGAACGTGCGATTGCGCAATCAGCTCGCCCCTGGCACCGAAGGCGGCTGGACTACCTATCAGCCCGGCGGCGAGCAGATGTACATTTACGATGCGGCCATGCGCTATCAGCAGGAAGGCGTGCCGCTGCTCATCCTCGCCGGCAAGGAATACGGATCCGGCTCCTCGCGTGACTGGGCCGCCAAAGGAGTGTTGCTTCTCGGAGTGAAGGCGGTGATCGCCGAAAGCTTCGAGCGCATTCACCGCACCAACCTGGTGGGCATGGGCGTCCTCCCCCTGCAATTCCTGCCGGGGGAGAGCGCGGCCAGCCTGAAGCTCTCCGGCGGAGAGGTCTACCACGTCGAAGGTGTGCCCGGCGCGCTAAACGGAGGGATGCGCCGCGCCAATGTGCGAGCCGTGGCGGCTGACGGCTCCCAGACCACCTTCCAGGTGGACGTGCGGGTGGATACGCCGCAAAAGGTGGAATACTACCGTCATGGCGGCATTCTGCCGTACGTGCTGCGGCAACTCGCCGGCGCCGTTGCCGCCGCCAGGTAGCCGCCCGGAGTTGCCCCCAAACACCTCAATGCATAAAATGGCAGGGGCGGGATGGAACCCGCCCCGAAACGCCAAACGGGGGCATATGTCGGATCGCGCTTTCTTGTTCGTCTTCAGCATCCTGGTGGTGGTCGCGTCGTTAGGCGCGGCTGGTTGGCTGTTGGCTAGCGGTCAGGCCGGTAGTGTCGATGGCCTTTTTCTCCTGCTGACTTGCCTGCTGATCGCTCTCGCGTTCAGTCTGTACCTGGTTTTCGTCATCCGGCGGGCCATGGAGTCTCTCGCTGAACCGCCCGCCGCCAAGCCTAAAGCGGTGCCCGCCACGCAAGCCAAACCCGCCCCGGTCGCTCAGTGAAAATGGTGAGGCGCGGGGCGCTACACTGATGCGCCTGCACATCTCCATCTTTCTCGCCATCCTTCTGTGTGGGCGCCCTGGGGCTTTTGCCGGGCAGGTTACGATCTCGGTGCTCGCCACGACGGATCTGCACGGGACGATCTATCCGGTGGACTACTACACGGATCGCCCGGCGGCGCGTGGCCTGGCCAAGATCGCCTCGCTGGTCGCGGCGGCGCGGGCGGAAAATCCCCATAGCCTGTTAATCGACTGCGGCGACACCATCGAAGGTTCCCCACTGGAGTACGTCTACCAAAAGCTGGTAGCCGATGGCAGGGCGCCTCTGCACCTGGCCCCGCCCGACCCCCCTCTGGCTGGGGACCCCATGATGCTCGTGATGAACCAGTTGGGCTACGCGGTGATGGCCGTGGGCAATCACGAATTCAACTTCGGGTTGCGCAATCTCGCCACAGCCCGGCAGGATGCCCATTTTCCCTGGATCTCGGCCAATATCCGAGTGGCGCCCGGAGGCCGGGAGAAGCCCTTTGCGTCCTACGTGGTCAAGCAGATCGCGGGTGTGCGGGTAGCCGTCATCGGTCTCACGACCCCAGCCGTGCCCACCTGGGAAAAGCCAGAAAACCTGGGTGCCTACCGGTTCCTCGACTCCCTGCCCGCCGTGCAGGCGGCGGTCGCCGAACTCCGGCGCAATCTGCATCCCGATTTGATTGTTCTCGCCGCGCATTCCGGCATGGGACGGGATCTGAAAACCGGGGCGGCCATAGATCCGGCCGAAAACCAAGTCTACGAGATCGCCACCCATACCAAAGGTCTGGACGCGATCGTGTTCGGCCACAGCCACCAGGAGCTGGCCGGCGCCCGCTTCGGCGACGTCCTGCTGGTGCAGCCGAAGAACTGGGGAATCTCGCTCGCCCGCCTCGATTTCGTCCTGGAGGGCGAGCCTGGCGCCTGGAAGGTAGCGCATAAGGAAGCCCGTTTGCTGCCGGTCACCGATGCTACGCCGGTTGATCCGGCAATCCTGCGCCTGGCACTACCCTATCACTCGTTTGCCGAACGCTACCTGAATACGCCTGTTGCCCAGGCGCCCCGCCCCCTGGACGGCCGTCGAGGCCGCGTCGAGGACACCGCCCTGGTGGACGCCATCCAAGCCGTCCAACTCTACTATTCGAAAGCAGAGATTTCCTTCACCTCCCTGTTCCGGCCGCGCATCTTTCTGCACCAGGGACCTGTAACCGTGCGGCAGATCGCAGCGCTTTATATCTACGACAATCAGCTTTATTCGATTGAAGGTACCGGTCAAATGGTCAAGGACGCCCTGGAGAACGCTGCCCGCTACTTTGTCTCCTGCCAGGGCCAGGGCTGCGCCTCGCCGCCGCTTACCGACCCCCACGTGCTGGGCTTCAACTATGACATGGCGGAAGGCGTGCGATATGAGATCGACCTCACGCGCCCGGTGGGCGACCGAATACGGAACTTGACCTGGAAAGGACGGCCACTGGCAGCGGAACAGAAATTGCTCATTGCTGTCAATAGCTACCGGGCGGCGGGCAGCGGCGGTTACGGCATGTTCGCGCACGCCAAAATCGTCTGGCGCTCGACGGAAGGAATTCGGGACTTGATGGTGCGCTATTATACCGAGCATCGGGCCTTGCCGGCCGAAGCCGATGAAAACTGGCGTATCGTGCCGGAGCAGGCTCGCAGGACACTGGAACGGCAGGCGTTGGTCGAGGCGAGTCGTGATTCGTTATTTTGAATTCAGGATGGTTGGTGAATCCCGATGAAGAAACTGTGGCTTTTACCATGCTTGGCGATGGTTCTGACCGCGGCGGATATTTCCGGCAAGTGGATCGGCAGCATCGAAGTTGCCGATGATTCCAGCGGCACGACGATCAACACCCCCGTCCGGGCTGAGTTCGAACAGAAGTCCAACCTGCTTTCCGGAAAGATCGGAAGGCGCGAAGATCAGCAAACTGAGTCCATCCGCAATGGCAAAGTGGAGGGGACCAAAATCGTTTTCGAAGTCACGTCGCCGGAGACCGCGGGAGCGATGAAGTTCGACCTCACCCTGGAGGGCGACCGCATCGAGGGTAACATGAAAGGTTCGCTCGACAGCGGCCCGATCACCGGGAAGGTACACCTGGTTCGCCAGGCGGCAAGCACCACGCCGCAACCGTAGCTGTCTCACTCACTTTTTGGATTCCAATTCTGCTTTCAACTGGCGGTAGGCGGTCTCTTCGTAATTAACCTTGAGCCTTTCCCTGCCCTCGCTACGCGGATCCCCTGGCCGCGCGCCCTGATTCTTCAGTGCCCGGCCCAGCAATGCCATGGCCTCTCCGTCATTCGGATTGCGATCCAGAGCGGCGCGAAAGTTCTCGGCGGCCGGGCCGAATTGTCCGGCCTTCCACAGGGCGTAGCCCAGATTGAAGTGATAGTCCGGGTCGGCGTTGTCCCCTTCCAGCGCCTTGCGGAAGTTCTCCAGAGCTTCGGGCTTGGCCAGGCGCGCCTCGGCTGCCCCCAGATCGTTGTACACCTCGTTGAGCGGCACCTGCGCGGCAACGATCTGGAAGGCAGTCACAGCGCCGGTAAAATCGCCCGTGTAATAACGTGACAAACCCAGAAAGAATTGCGCCTCCAGGTACCGGGAGTCGGACTTTCGGACGCGTTCCAGCCACCGCGCGGCCGTGCTGTAATCTTTCTTGCCCCAGTAAATCTTGCCCAACTGAAAGCACGGCTGCGAGTAGTGGTCGTCAAGGCGCGCCGCCTGGGTGAAGAGACGGTTCTTCTGCTCCGGATTGACCGCCAGCAGACCCCGCACATAGCTCTCGATAGCATCCACCCGCACCGGCGGCCGGGCTTGCAGGAATTCCTGTTCGGAAGGAGTGGTTTTGGGGACCAGGAATTGCAGCGCCCGCCATCCCAGGTGCGTTTCCAGGGCCGCCAGGTCTTCCAGCGCGCCGATCTCAGTAAACTCCCCACCCTGCTTCATCCGCTTCACGTTCAAAATGCGCGCGGAGATATGCAGAGAGCCTCGGGAAGACGCAGCGCCCACGGCCGGAGGAGTCAGCGCGTAGTGACCGTAGATCACATCTTCGGCGTCCAGACTTTCACCCACTTTGATGATCGATGCGTGCGTCAGCACGGCGTCCGGCCGCAGCGACAGGCGCCGGTACGCCTCCAGCCGATCCTCCCGGTCGAGGACCAGGACCCCTTGCGATGACAGCGCGTCGCGCACCGTCTCCGCAATGCTTTCCCCGATCCAGTCCAGATCCGCCGATTGCGACCGGTTGAAAAAGGACAAGACTACCACCGGATCGGCGCGCAAAAAACCAGACAAAAGCATCCCTATTGCGGAAACAAGGAGGAAACGGTGCATCTCCTTTCAGTGTAACGTAGGGCGGGGATCAGAACCCCCCGCCTTTCGCTTCGCTACCGGTATTCACCACCAGGCGCGTTTTGGTGCCGCCCAGGCGGATTTCCTGAATCTTGTACTTCCCCTCGCTGTTGTTGTAACGCACCGTTGTGGAGGCGAACTTGTTGTTCTCCGTCTCCACCTTCACGGGCGCGGAGATGCGGGTCTTCCCGCTCTTGATGGTGACTTGCTGGCCTTCGAGTTCCACCGTGTACTGGCCCGGCTTCAGCTCCGTTCCGGCGATCGAAGCCGGCTGCGGCAGGGTCACCGAATAGGATTTCGCGTGTGCGGTGGCCATCGAAACTCCCAGCACAGCGATCGCAAGCAGTAATCTACGTGTCATCTTTCTTCCTCCAGAGTGCGATTAGAAATCGTTTGTCTGCCGTACAGGAGATATTACGAACGAAGGGCAAAAACGTTCCGTACTGTTTACGCGCAAACCAGGCTAAAAACTTGTTAAAAAGATGCGCACGCGTTCGAGCGCCGCGGTCTGCAAGTCGGGGTCGTCGCCGAATCCGCGCAGCCATTCGACGCCGGCTTCGCGCCGGAACCAGGTCATTTGCCGCTTGGCGTAGCGGCGCGTGTTGCGCTGTGCGTAGAAGATGGCGTCTTTCAGATTGAGTTCTCCGCGCAGCAGTTGCAGGGCCTGGCGATAGCCGTGGGACTCGAAGGGTTTTGATTCAGGGGGAAACCCTCGCGCCAGGATCTGGCGCACTTCGTCCACGAGGCCCGTGGCGAACATCTGCTCCGAGCGTCGGTCTAGCCGCTGGTACAGGGCATCGCGATCCGGCCAGAGCCCCAGTTTCAGCGCCCGGTACCCCACGAGCGCGTCCCGGCCGCTCTGAAATAGTTCGGAGGCAGGACGCCGCGCCAGTACGCAAATCTCCAGCGCACGGATCAGCTTGGGGACGTCCCGCGCGTGGATGCGGGTGGCCGTTTCGGAATCGAGGCGTCGCAGCAGACGGTGCAGCGTTCCAGCGCGGCGCTGCTCCTTCGCCGCCAGGCGCGCCCGCAGCGCTTCGTCGCGCGACGGCCCGCGAAACAACCCGTCCACCAGGGCCCGCAGGTAAAATCCGGTGCCCCCAACGATCACCGGCAGCCTGCCGGCCTTCGCCAGCTCAGCCAGCGTTTGCCGTGCCGCGCGCGTGTAATCTCCAGCGCTGAACACCTGGTCCGGATCCAGGATGTCAATCAGGTGGTGCGGGATCCCACGCCGTTCCTCCGGCCGCAGCTTGGCCGTGCCGATATCGAAATAGCGGTAGGTTTGCAGCGAGTCGCAGTTGATCACTTCGCCCCGAAAGGCCTCCGCGACGCCCAGCGCCAGTTCGCTTTTGCCCGCACCCGTGGGCCCCAGGATGACAATCAGAGGCTTCAAGCCACCAGTGTAGCGGGACGAGCGCGAGCAGACAGGGCTGGTTCTCCTTCATACATAATTGTGAGTTGCCTTCCGAGACCGATGCGCAATCTTCGGCTCCCCGTGAGCGGCGTGCGTGGGCCGTAGCGTCCCCGCGGGCGCTGGTCCTGGAGATCTGTTCCTCCTTTGCCGATACGGCGGATACAGCTGCGACCAACTGATCCAACTGGGAGCCGCCCGGTGCTGAGCCCCCATAGCCCTTCCTGGCCCCCCTTCCCGGGTGCGGCGCCGGTATACAATAAGAAGGAACCGTCTGACCTGCCTGGGCATCCAAGAGGTCGAGAGAGACTATACCTCCATGAACCGTCTAGCCACCGCGCTTGCTTTGGCGATCTCGTTGGTGGGCTTATCCGCAGCTCAAACCACCGACAAATCGGCGACTCCGGACAAGGCTGCTGCCTACTACAACTTCGCCATGGGCCATCTGTACGCGGAACTGGCTGGCGTGTACGGCAACCGCGGCGACTACGTCTCCAAGGCCATCGAACACTATAAAGCGGCCCTCAAGGCGGATCCCTCCGCCAGCTTCCTGTTTGAGGAACTGACCGACCTGTACATCCAGTCCGGCCGGCTCCGGGATGCCGTAACCGAAGCGGAAGACCTGCTCAAGCAGAACCCTGACAATCTGGACGCGCGCCGCCTGCTGGGCCGCATCTACATGCGCATGGCCGGGGACACTCAGCAGGGCAAAGTCAACGAGGAAATGCTGCGCCGGGCGACCGAGCAGTACCAGAAGATCACCTCCGAGGATCCCAAGGACGTGGATAGCTGGCTGACGCTGGGCCGCCTGTATCGGGCTTCCAGTGATTCGGTAAATGCTGAAAAAGCTTACAGTCAGGCCTTGGCGCTGGATCCCAATAACGAGGATGCCTTGACCGGTCTGGCGATCGTTTACTCCGACGTCGGCGACACCAAGAAAGCTATCGAAAAGCTGCGGGCGCTTTCCGACCGCAATCCGAATCCGCGCACGCTGGCGGCGCTAGCCAGCTCGTACGAACAGTTGCGGGATTGGAAGAGCGCCGCTGAGGTGCTGAAACGCGCCGTGGCCTCCGACCCGGACAATAGCCGGCTGGTGCGTTCCCTGGCTCAGGACCTGATGTTCGCCGAGCAGTACGACGACGCGCTGAAGTATTACGACCAGCTTGCGCAGGACGAGCCGCGCGATCCCCAGTTGCAGCTTCGGATCTCCGAGATTTACCGCGAGAAGCACAACTACGACAAGGCCCGCGCCGCTCTGGCCAAGGCCAAGGAGCTCGACCCTGACGGCATCGAGGTGCGCTACGACGAGGTCAACCTGCTCGAAGCCGAAGGCAAAACTGACCAGGCGATCACCGGCCTGAAGAGCCTGCTCGACGAGACCGCCAAGAAGTCCTAC
Source organism: Solibacteraceae bacterium (assembly GCA_021324015.1). Classification (GTDB taxonomy): domain Bacteria; phylum Acidobacteriota; class Terriglobia; order Bryobacterales; family Bryobacteraceae; genus JAJPJX01. The sequence continues at coordinate 65,274 of JAJPJX010000071.1, forward strand.
TCCCCGGCCGAAAAGGCCAACCGCGCCATGCTGCTGGAGCGTCTCGGCATCCTGTATAGCAACGCCGGCCAGTTCCAGCAGGCTGTAGATGCTTTCCAGCAGGTGCCGGATCTGGATCCCGAAGCGGGTGCGCGTATCGCCGTGCGCACGGTGGATGCCTGGCGGGCCGCTAAGGACTTCCAGAAGGCCCAGCAGGTGGCCGATGCCGCCCTGAAGAAATATCCCCAGGAACGCATGATCAAAATGGCCCACGCCTCGCTGCTGGCAGACATGGGCAAGATCAACGAAGCCGCCGCTGAGATCCGCAGCGGGATGAAGGGTGATCGCGAGACCCAGATCGCTCTGGCGCAAATCTACGAAAAGGGGAAGCGCTTCACGGATATGGCCCAGGCATTGGACCAGGCCGAGAAGCTCAGCAAGACCGACCAGGAGCGCGCCACCGTTTACTTCATGCGCGGCGCCATGTATGAGCGCACGAAACAGTACGATGCGGCGGAAACCGAGTTCCGCAAGGTGCTGGCCGTCGACGCCGACAACGCCAGCGCACTCAACTACCTGGGTTATATGTTTGCCGACCGGAACGTCCGCCTCGAGGAAGCTCAGAAGCTCATCAGCCGCGCCCTGGAACTCGATCCGGAAAACGGCGCTTACCTGGACAGCCTGGGCTGGGTGTACTACCGCCAGAATCGCCTGCCGGAGGCCGAGGGCCTCTTCCTCAAGGCCCTGGACCGTATCGGCAAGGATCCCACTGTGCACGACCACTTGGGCGACTGCTACTTCAAGCAGGGCAAGACCCGGGAAGCCATCACCCAATGGCAGGCCTCTCTGCAGGAATGGGATTCCAGTTCGCAATCGGACATGGATCCCGGCGAAGTCGCAAAGGTGAAGAATAAGCTGGAAAGTGCCCGCGTGCGCCTCGCCAAGGAAACCTCCGCGAAATAATCCGAATTCCCCGACTAAGTAGTAATCCTCTCGCGGGGGCGCTCCGGGGCGCGCCCCCCTCTTGCATTTCCCCGCTTTTTGCATCAACATCATAGACCGTTGGGGATAAGCCCCCGGCTTCTTGCACTCGGAAAGGCTGAATTCTGCATGAAACGAAGAATCACCTTGAAAATTAACGGTAAGGTGTATTCCCACGAGGTCGAGCCCCGGATGCTGCTCATCCACTATCTCCGCGAGGTAGTGGGATTCACCGGACCTCACATCGGGTGTGAAACGTCCATCTGCGGTGCCTGCACTGTCGCGCTGGATGAGAAAATTGTGAAATCCTGCACCATGCTGGCGGTCCAGGCCGATGGCCGCGAGGTGCTCACCATCGAAGGACTGGCCTCCAACGGTACGCTGCACCCGGTGCAGGAGGCGTTTTGGAACGAGCACGCCCTGCAATGCGGCTTCTGCACGCCCGGTATGATCATGGCCTCCAAACAACTGCTCGAGCGCAACCCGCGGCCGACCGACGAGCAGATCCGCCATGCTCTCGAGGGCAATCTGTGCCGCTGCACCGGCTATCAGCACATTGTGAACGCCGTGCGGACCGCAGCCTCCAGGATGGGAGCATGAGCATGGCCACCACCGTCACGAAAGCCGAAACTCTGGTAGGCAGGCGGCTCCGGCGCAAGGAGGACCCCCGTCTGATCACCGGCACCGCCACTTACGTGGACGACATCCAGATGCCGGGCATGCACTACGCCGCCATCCTGCGCAGTCCCCACGCTGCCGCCCGCATCCGTTCCCTCAATGTCCAGCCCGCATTGGATCATCCCGGTGTAGCGGCCGTTTTTACCGGCGCGGATGTGGCCGGTGTCGGGCCGGTTCCCTGCGGAGCGTCCCTGCCGGGCCTGCGCGTCCCGGCACACTCCGTCCTCGCCAGGGATCGCGTCTACTTCGTGGGCCATCCGGTCGCGGTGGTGGTGGCTACGGACCGCTACGTGGCCGCCGACGCGCTCGACCTGATCGAGGTGGAGTATCAGCCTCTTCCCGCTGTGGCCAACCCCGAAAAAGCCCTGGAGCCGGGCGCTCCGGCGGTGCACCCGGAGTGGCCTGACAATCTGGCCTTCACTTATCACCAGGAGGGTGGTGAGCCGGACCGGGCCTTTGCCGAGGCCGACGTGGTGGTCAGGCAACGCATCATCAGCCAGCGCCTCATCCCCACCGCCATGGAGACCCGCGGCGTGGTGGCCGACTACCGCGGGGCCGAGAAAAGCCTCACCATCTACTCCTCCACCCAGATCCCGCATCTCATGCGATCGCTGGTGGCCCAGATGCTGGGCCTTGCGGAGAACCGCCTGCGCGTCATCACGCCGGAGGTAGGCGGCGGGTTCGGCAGCAAGCTGAACGTCTACGCCGAAGAGGCCCTGATGGGCTTCGTGGCCATGAAAATCGGCAAGCCCGTCAAGTGGATCGAGTCGCGCCGCGAAAACTTCCAATGCACCATCCACGGACGGGGCCATGTGGATTACTACGAGATCGCTGCCCGGAAGGATGGCGCCGTGTTGGGCCTGCGGCTGAAGCTGATCCAGGATCTGGGCGCCTACCATCAGCTTCTGACACCCGCGATTCCCACGCTCTCCGTGCTGATGATGCCCGGGCTCTACAAGTTTCGCAACGTGAGTGCGGACATCCTCGGAGTCTTTACCAACTGCGTTCCCACCGACGCCTATCGGGGCGCCGGACGGCCCGAGGCCACTCACGGCGTCGAACGCATGATGGATCTGCTGGCTGCCGAACTGCGCATGGACCCCGCCGAACTCCGGCTCCTCAACTTCATCGGCGCCGATGAGTTTCCCTACGCCACCGCCACCGGTCTGAGTTATGACAGCGGCAATTATGCCGAGCCGCTGAAGAAGGCCCTCGATCTGGTGGACTACCACCGGCTACGCGAACAGCAGCAGCAGGCCAAGGCGTCCGGCCGGCTTGTGGGCATCGGCATCTCCACCTACGGGGAGATCTGCGCCTTTGGCCCGTCTCCCGCCACGCCCGCCGGCGGCTGGGAAAGCGCCACGGTGAAGATCGAACCTTCCGGCGCGGTAACCGTCATGACCGGCGCGTCGCCTCACGGCCAGGGCGAGGAAACCACGTTCGCCCAAATTGCCGCCGACGAGTTGGGTGTTCCTATCGAAGACGTCATCGTGGTGCACGGCGACACGGCCATCGTGCAGTATGGCATCGGCACCTTCGGCAGCCGCGGCACCGCGGTCGGCGGACCGGCCGTTTATTATGCCCTCCAGGATCTCAAGGCTAAGATCCTCAAGTTCGGAGAGCTGCTGCTTGAATCCTCCGACGTGACCTTCTCCGGCGGCGTGTGTACCTGTAACCGCACGGGGAAGACGGTCACGCTCGCGCAGATCGCCGCGGCGTCCTACCGTGCGATGAAGTTGCCGCCCAATACTGAACCCGGCCTGGTAGCCACGCACTTCTGGGAGCCCCCGAACTTCGCATTCCCCTTCGGCGCGCACATCGTGGTCAGCGAAGTAGACCCCGAAACGGGCCAGGTGGAGATCAAGCGCTACGTGGCCGTGGACGACTGCGGCAAAATCATCAACCCCCTGCTGGTAGACGGGCAGGTGCACGGGGGCGTGGTGCAGGGCCTTGGGCAGGCGCTGTTTGAGCAAGCGGTCTACGACCAGGACGGCCAGCTCGTCACCGGGGAATTGATGGATTACGCCGTCCCCAAGGCCACCATGGTGCCCTGGATCGAAAGCGACCACACCACCACGCCATCTCCGGTCAATCCTTTGGGGGTCAAGGGAGTCGGCGAAGCCGGAACTATCGGCTGTTCGCCCGCGGTGGTCAACTCCGTGGTGGATGCGCTAGGCCACTTGGGCGTTCGTCACTTGGATATGCCGCTCACACCCGAAAAACTCTGGAAGCTGATTCAGGCAGGAGGACAGGCATGATTCCGCAGGAATTCGAGTATTCCGCCCCCACTTCTTTGGAGGAGGCGTTGCATCTGATCTCCGATGGCAGCGCCAAGGTGCTGGCCGGCGGCTTGAGCCTGATCCCGCTCATGAAACTGCGTCTGGCGGCACCCGGGCACGTTGTGGATCTCGGGCGCGTGCCGGGGCTCAGCTACATCCGCGAAGAGGGCGGCAAGCTGCACATTGGCGCCATGACCACGCACTACCAAATCGAGTCCTCTGCCCTCGTGCACTCCCGCTGTCCGCTGCTGGCGGAAACCGCCGCTCACATCGGCGACGTGCAGGTCCGCAATGCCGGCACCATCGGCGGCAGCGTGGCGCACGCCGACCCGGCGGCGGACTATCCCGCCGCGCTGCTGGCCCTGGACGCCCAGGTGCGCCTGGTGACCGCTTCTGGCGAGCGGACCTTGCCGATCCAGGATTTCCTCGTGGACACTTTGACCACCGCTCTGGAGCCCGGAGAACTGGTGGCGGAAGTGATCGTAGATGTGGATGTGGACGGCGCCACCGGGTTCTGTTACCAGAAAATGGCTCATGCCGCTTCGGGTTTCGCCATCGTGGGCGCCGCGGTGCGCGTGCGTAGATCGAACGGCCGCGTGAGCTTCAGCCGCGTCGGGATCACCGGTCTGGCCCCCAAGGCTTTTCGCGCTACCGGCGTAGAGTCTCTGCTGCAAACCCCGGACGATGTCGCCAGTGCGGCCGGCGCCGTGGCCGACGGGATCGAAGCCAACTCGGACCTTGCCGCCTCGGCGGAGTATCGCTGCCAGATGGCCCGCGTCTACACCGCCCGGGCACTTCGGCAGGCCCTCGCGAGGATCGCGTGAAGGTTGCCGGCGAATACCTCCTGGCGGCAGCTCCGGATCGGGCATACGACTTGTTGCAGGATCCCGAGGTCCTTGCCCGCTGCATGCCGGGCTGTGACCATCTGGCTCGCACCGGCCCGGATGAGTACGAGATGCGTATGAAAATGGTCATCTCCAGCATCCAGGGCCTGTTCGCCGGAAAGGTGTCCATCGCCGATCAAGATCGCCCTGCTGGTTTTCGCCTGGTAGTCGAGGGCAACGGAAAGGTCGGTTTCATGAGGGGGGATGGGCTGCTGACGCTGGTACCGCAGCCGGGCGGCACCGAGGTGCGCTACGAGGGCGAAGTGCGCGTAGGAGGCATGATCGCCGGTGTGGGCCAGCGCCTGCTCGATACCACCGCCAAGATGATCATCAAGCGCTTTTTTTCCAAGCTGGCCGCACAAGTGGACGGAGCCTCTTCATCCGGGGCAGGCGCCTGACGGACTCCAAAAACGGCACCGCCCGGGGAGGAGAACCTCCCCGGGCGGCGGTTGGATCGGAAAAACTGGCTGTCCCTAGACCGTCTTCTTGTGCCGCCGCAAAAGCAGCCCCACCACCAGGAGCGCGGAACCCATGAGCGCATACGTGCCTGGTTCCGGAACCATGGTGAACGGAAACGCGTTCAGGAAGACGTTGTCAAAGTCCACTTGAAGATCGCCTGTAGCGTAGAGCTGGATCGTTAGCGGTACGCCGGCAAGGGAGGGGTTCGTGGTAGCAAACGAGATGGTCTGCCAGCCACCGCGGATCAGCGGGTACAGGGCGGTGCCGGTGAGCGGGTTCAGATGGTCGTGGCCGTAGGAATCGTCCGTCCAGCTCCCGATGACCGTGTCCCCGGCAAGCAGGTTGATCGTATACTGCGCATTCCCAATGTTCGCTCCCAACTCGCCGCGGAGCCCCACGCTGACCTGCGTTACGTATACTGTGTTCGCAGTCGCACTGGCATCCAGGGTCTGGCTGATCATGCCGCCGTTGCTATAAGCAACCTGAGAGCCGGATTCGGGGTACAGAAACATCTGGTTGAGGACGGCGCCGTTGTCGGTAGTGTAGAAGTACGGCACCGGAGCCCACGTACCTGCGGGATCTGCCAAGTCTCCTGGATTCGCGACAGTCCATCCCGGAATGCTACCGGAGGCCCACACTTGTGTTGGTGTACAGCAACTGTTGGTGAAAGTCACGGGCGACTCAAAACCGGGGTTATTGATCACGATCTCGGTCGCCGAGAGCGGCAGCGCAAAAAGGAGGATCGCGCATACCATCAGTGCCCAATAGCCGTAAACTGTCCTCCGCATGATGTCTTAATCTCCTGATCGTTCTTGCCTGCCCGAATAGTTGGGCTCAACTGATTATGCTTAAACGATTTACCCGAGTCAAGACCTAACTGCGAAAACCTGGTTGCAATTGGGGCTAAACGTACTATGTGGTTTTGCAACAGTCAGTTCGGCACCCTTGTCAAGCAGTTTGAACGGCCTCGACACTCCGCCAGCGTATTGATTCTAATGGTGTTTGCCAGCAGCCCGCGCAAAAAAAAGATTCATCCCGCGTATCCCACTGAACGGCAATCGCTTACCCACCGTAAGGGGAATACCCCACCTATCCGTCGCTGCGGCTATGTGCGATACTCAAGGTCAGAACACAACATTTTGGTTACGCAATGTCGCAGTTGGACGAGGCGATCACCCGTTACAATAAACTTCTTGAAAGTGGCCCTTACCGGGACCTGGATTGGGCCGAGGAACTCCAGCACCGGATGGAGAGCCATCAGCTGTCGACTGGTGGACGCCTGATTTGCCCTTTCCTCCGGCCCAACTTTCTCACCCGCCGCCAGTTCGACAGTCTGGTCAAGTCCGGGGAGGCCCTGATTTCCGCCATCGATCGCATGCAGCAGATGGTTCTTTCGAACCAAGCACTGCTGGCGCGCATGGAACTGCTGCCTGCGGAGAAGATGCTGGCTTCCATCGAACCCGGCTACCAGGTGCCGGAGGTGGCTTCGCGGCTGGATACCCACCTCTGCAACGGTTCCCTGCATTTTGTGCAGTATAACGCCGATTCCCCCACCGGTGCGGCATACGCGGAAGTCCTCTCCGAGCTGTTTTATGACGTGCCTCCCCTCAAGGAGTTACGTAAGCGCTATCCGATGACGCGCATCGGCGGCAAGCGCCACCTGCTGGCTGCCTTGTTGAAGGCGTACAAACAGTTCGGCGGCCAGCGGAAACCCAACATCGCCATTCTCGAATTCCGCCAGCCCTACAACAGTGGGCCTAGCGAGTACGAATTGTTCCGCGATTCGTTCCGCGAGGAGGGGTACGCCGTCGAGATCGTCTCCCCCGATCAGCTCGAATACCGCAACCGGGTGCTCCGTAAGGGACACTTCACCATCGACCTGGTGTATCGCCGGATCAGCGTGCATGAATTTCTGCTGCGGTTCGACCTTACACACCCCCTGGTGCAAGCCTACCGGGACCGGGCGGTGTGCGTGGTGAACAGCTTTCGCGCCGAACTGGCGCACAAAAAGGCCATGTTCGGCCTCCTCACGGATGAGACGCTTACTGCTCGGTTCCCGGCCGCGGAGCGTAAGGCGATCCGCGAGCACGTGCCCTGGACCCGCCTGGTCACGGCGACGAAGACCACCTACCGGGATCAGTCCGTCGACCTGCCCGAATTCATTGCCCAGAACCGGGAGCGCCTGGTCTTGAAGCCCAACGACGATTACAGTGACCAGCACAGCTTTTTCGGCTGGGAACTGGAGGACAACGCTTGGGAGCGGGCTCTGAAGCAGGCCACGCGCTTCCCCTACGTGGTCCAGGAAAAGGTCGACCCCGTGCGGTCTGTCTTTCCGCTGGTCACCTACGGACATCTCGAGTTCAAGGAAATGCAGGTGGATCTGCACCCGCACGCGTATCTGGGCAAAGTGCTGGGATGTTTCAGTTGGCTTTCGACAGGCGGCTCGGGATTCTCCTCCACCGCCGGCATGGCCCCCACCTACCTGCTGGATAACAGCAAGTAACCCCGTCCCGCGTCAGCGCTCCACGCTAGCCGTAGCATGAAGGTTCGCCACGCCGGCCGTGTAGCGCACATCCGTTACTGAAAACGCCACGGCATCCTCCAACCAGTCGTGCCAGGTTCCATCCGGGTCGTGCGAAGCTACCGTCAGCGTGTATTCCTGCGGGCACAACTCGCAGCGGAATGCGAACCGCACTGTCAACGTCTCCCCGGCCGCGCAAGGCCCCACCCGAAGCTTCTCCAGCTCTGTGTTCGTACCGTAGACGTTCAGCCCGATCCGGCTGCGGATCAGCATGCCGATCACCGGGTCGTCCACGGGCTGGCGAAACCGCACTACGACCCGCACGCTCACTAGTTCGCCGCTGCGGCAGACCAGGGTGGGCTGGCCGGATTCCCCTTGGACCTCCACCCGCAGCACCTCGGCCCGGCCGTCTCCCCGCCGCACCAGTGGTGCAAGAGGCGCCGCCAGGCTGTTGCCCCACGTCCGCAGGCGTTCGGCAATGTGGCGGCGGTAAGCTGTCAGGATCTCCGCGGGATCGCCCCTGCCTGCCAGGCGGCCCTCCCGCAGCCACCAGATTTCGTCGCACCACCGAGCCAGGAGTTCCTCTTCGTGCGACACCAGTAGCACGGTCGTTCCGGTGCGCCGCAGCCGTTCGATGGCGATGGCGGCGCGCTCCCGCACCAGGCGGTCCTGCCGGGCCAGTGCGTGTTCCAGCAGCAGGAGCCCGACGGGCGCCAGGTTGAGGGCGTCGTCCGGGCCCAGCAGGCGGCGTGCTGCCGGCCCCTCGACCGTTCCCGAGGAGGGTGCCTCCTGGCCCGCCGCCAGCCGCAGCAGCCGGCCCTTCCCCGCCCCGTTCTCCCCCACAATCCCGATCACCACCCCATCCGGCGCAGCCGCCTCGAACCCTGCGAGCGGGGGACAAACTACTTGCCGAAACGCGATCGCCATCATCGATAGAATACCGGGTAGGCATGGAAGATCCCAAAATCCTGCGGCAGATGCGCGAGGAATGGAACGAGCGCGCCTGCGAAGACGCAAACTATTACGTGGCATTCGGCCGCCGCGGCCAGGAAGACGAGGAATTTTTCTCCACCGCCGCCGACGTAGTGCGCAGCCTGGAAGCCGAACTCAAGCGGCTGCCGGCCTGCCCGGAAGGCTGGGCTGCGCTCGAAATAGGCTGCGGCCCCGGCCGGCTCATGCGCCCCATGAGCCGCCACTTTCGTGAAATCCACGGAGTGGATGTCTCCGACCAGATGGTGCGGCTCGCCGAACAGAAACTGCGCGGCATCCCCCACGCCCGCGCTCACGTCACTTCGGATTCCTCGCTCGGCATGTTAGCGGACGACTCCTTCGACTTCGTTTACTCCTACGCTGTCTTCCAGCACATTCCCAGCCGCGAGGTGGTGCTGCAGTATCTTCGCGAAGCGCGCCGCGTACTTCGCCCGGACGGCATTCTCCGCTGCCAGATTAACGGCCTGCCCGAGCAGGCGGCGCGCTACACCACCTGGTCCGGCGTGCGCATCCCCGCCGCCGATGTAGTCGAACTCGCGCGCCGCCACGACTTCCAGCTTCTCGCGCTCGAAGGCGTTTCCACACAATACATGTGGACCACCTGGCGGAAAAAGCCCGCCGGCTGGCGGGAGTCCCTGCGCGGGCGTGCAGTCTCCCCATCCGCGCGTATCCGCAACATCAGCAACGCGCACTCCGGTGAGCCGCTCGTGCCCGCCGAGGGGCCCATGGCGGCCGCCTCTCTGTGGATCGAACAGCTCCCCGAGGACTGCGACCTGATCGATCTGGTGGTGACTATAGATGGAAAGCCGGGACGGCTCGGCTATCTCGGGCCGCCGGCCTGGGACGGCATCCATCAGCTAAACGTCGCGCTCCCGCCGCAGACCCGTAGCGGCCTGGTTCCCTTAGTACTCCATTGGCTGGACGCTCCCCTGTCCCCGCCCGCTTGGCTGCGGGTTATCCCAGCCGGCCCCGCGGTTCCGCGTGTGTGCTCTGTCACCGACGGTGTCAACTTGCTCTCGGGAACGCGAATTGAGAGCGGCTCTGTGAAAGTCACCCTGGAAGAAGTGGCCCATCCCGAGTGGTTCGAGGCCACCATGGACGGGCTGCCCGTCCGGGAGATCGATTTCTTCTGTACCGACCCGTTGACCCGGCGATTCGAAGTCAATTTCCGGCTGCCGGAGGAACTCGCGTCCGGTGGCCACCTCTTGCACATGCGGCTCGGGAAGCGCGAGTTCGCCCCGGTTTCGTTGCGGGTCTGACCCACTGCGGCGTTGCGCACACCCGCAGCGGTCCAGGCGCACCTATTGCGTCACCGTAAAAACGCTCATCATGGGCGGCGCTACAATCACGGACGCGCCGTTCGGCCCCTGCACTCGAATCAGCCGCTGTCCTGCCGCGGCCGAAGCAGCGATCTGCACCTGGGCGGTCAGTTGCGTCCCCGCCGTGTTCACCTGAATGCCGCTGACGCTGATTGACGGATCGGGCTGCCCGATCGGGCTGGCGTGGATTCCCTCCCCGTGATCATCGCCCTTGCCCGGCATGCCCAGGCTGTAGAACGCCACGCTCGTCACGCCGCTCAGGTTCTGCCCGTTGACCACCAGCGTGAAGTTCGTTCCAATTTTGGCGGAAGCCGGCGAAAAAGACATAACTACCGGCATGTTGAAGGCGTGGTCGTGGTCCGAATGGTCGTCGTCGTTATCGCCTTGGTTGGGAGGGCTGGCGACCGCGTTGATTCGCCCGGTCACTTTGTTGCTGGCCAGGTCCACCAGAACCACCGTCCCGGTCCCCTGATTCGTCACCAGCAGCAGGTTGTCCCTGGTGTCCACCGCCAGCGCCCGCGCGCCCAGATCCACCTTCACCGTGGTAGGCGTTGCGCTGATGCTGCCGCTGGCAAGCACGGAGACCGGCACCGCCGTGACCGAACCGCCTGCCTGGTTGGCGAAATACACTGTGGACCCGTTAACCGCCAAGTCGCTGGATCCGCCTGAGCGGGCTGGATTCACATTGACGATCGTGGTGTTCGCGGTCGTGAGGTTGACGATCACGACCTGGCCGCTGGGCGACTGGCTCGGCTCGGTCACCACGGCCAGGTTCAGGGAGGGAATAATCTGGATGGCTTCCGGCCGAGCGTTCATCCCCAAGCCGATGGTCTTGAGCACCGTGCCGGTCCCCAGGTCGATCTGGCTGATGGTGCCGTCGTTCTCATTGGTCACAAAAGCATGGCCCGTGCCGTCCAAAGCCACGGCCCGCGGCGCCTTCCCCACCGCGGTCACCATGCCCGCTTTCAGCGCGGTCATATCCACGAACGTCACCGAATCTGAGCCCTGGTTCACCGCCAGCGCGGTGGTATTCCAGATGGCCACGCTGACCGGACTCATCCCCACCGCCACCTCGCCAGTCACCGCATACTTCGTAAGGTCCAGCACGGCTACCTTATTGGTTCCCTGCTCGGCCACCACGGCTGCCGTGCCGGCGGCGTTCACGGCGATCGCTATGGGCCGGGAACCATCCATCAGGGAGATGACATGCGTGACGGCCTTCTGTTGCACGTCCAGCACGCGCACCACGTCGTCATATTCGTCCGCCACTAGGGCCAGGCTGGTGCCCGGCACATAAGCGATGCTGGCGATGGCGCGGTTTGGCATCTGGTTATCGGCATCCGCCGGGAAGGCGCCCTCGCCGTGCCGCGGCACGATCATGGTTTCCACCACGTTGCTCGCCACCCCCCCGGACTCCAGTTCCACTTCCACGCGGCCAGCGCCGTCCAAATCACTGGTCAACTGCACGTTGACTTGCTGCAACCCCGGAAAACCGGGTGCCGGCCCGAAATACTGCACCGGCACCGCCACGCCGCCAATGCGCACTGTGGGTGCGGTCTTGCGGTCGAGTCCGGTAGCGAAGATCGCCAGAAAAGTCGGTGAGCCATTGGTGGTCACGCTGTACACACCACCGGCAAACGTCGCGGCGTTGAGAATGGCGCCATCCCCGCTGCCGGTGGCCGAGAGCGCGAAGATGCCTGGCGCCGCCGCGGACGCGATCTGGATCGTGGTGGTGAAAGTCCCCGTGGGTGAGGTCAGCGTCACGGCCGCCGGTCCGGGCGCGACGGATGTGTCGATCTGAGCATTGATCTGAGTCGGGGAGACGTAAAACAAAGGCGAAGCCACCCCCCCGATCGTTAGGGTCACGCCTCCCAGGGTCCGCGGCAAAGAGTTGGCGCTCGCGGCCGAGGCTGTCGTGTTCGTAAGGTTCGATCCAAACACCGAAATGATCGAACCGGCGGCGAAACTGGTGTTTTCGGAGAAAGAAGCTGCATTCATAATACGCAGCGATTGCCCCCGTGCGGGGGAGTGGAGCAATGTAACTATGGACAGAGTGAAGAGTAGTTTTTTCACGTTTCCCTCCGACGAAGTCGCATCTGTCAAGAAGTTCGCGGCTTTGTCGCAGGGCAAATGCAGGTAGGCTGCCAACCCGCTGCAGCCGGGATCGGCTTCAGTGCGTTCCCGCCCGGTTCACAGAATTTCCAACAGCACCCAGCCGGGCAGCGTCGCCGGTTTGTTGTTCAGGAAGACGACCTTTCGGGTCTTCGGGAAGGGGAGGGTGGAGCTCAAGGCCCGGCTGTAGAGCGAGAGGTGCCCCAGCACTTGCCGGTACTCCGGATCGGCCGTATCCAACCAGGCGCTCTTACCCAGCAGCCCGCTCCCCCATCCCAGAGAAAGCAGGCAGCTTCCGGCCTGCCGCGCCTCGGCCAGTTTCTGCTCCAGTGCTTCGATCTGCACCCCCAACAGGGACAGCCCGGCCCAGGCCGCATATTGCTTGTGCAGGGCCAGCAGCTTGGCCGCATAGTCGTTGGCGGCGTCAAAGATCCGCGCGCGGCTGAACGACTCCTGCCAGCGCACCATCCGTCGCACATCGGGCTGCAGGAAGAAGTTGTGCTCCCGCCAGTCCCCTTCGAAAGAGACGCCGGGCATCGCCATTTCCGCGAACACCGGCGTGCTCTCCTCTGGCTTGGCGCCGTCTACGGCCCCGCGCGGGCTCAGCTTCCAGCCCAGCGCGTAGGACCCGGCTCCCCGCGCTTGCAGGGTCGAGACCCGCAGAAGATAAATCTTGAACTGCGCGTTGCTGACTGCGGCTGAATCGGAGGTGCTCACCAGCCGCATGCGATCCGCTCCGGCCGGTCCCAGGGCCTGTTCTTCCAGGCTCTCCGCCGGACGCCGCGGTGGGCGCTCTCCCTCAAGCCGGGCGGCCACTTCCCGCAGCATGTTGCTTCTCCAGTTGGCTGCCAGCATGCCCGTACGCAGAGCGCCTTTGATCGCCGCGCCGGGCAAATAGGGGCCCGACGGGCCCGCAGCGAAGGTCGGGATGTGCAGGCTCTCTCCGGAGGCGCGGTTCCAGTAAGTGGAGTAGGCTGGCGACTCGAACGGAATCCGCCGGTCCGCGTAGTTCTGAGCAAAGCCGCCCCAGGAAGCGAAGTCCAGTTTCTCGGCCTTCTTGAGCTGTACCAGGTAGCCTTCCAGCCGCGGCCCCTTCGCCAGCAGCCGGAAAATGCGCCGCTGATCCAGGACGTTTACCTGGTCTTTCCACACCATGTAGTCGATCGGCGCCAGTTTGCGTCCGTCCCCTACCAGCAGCGGAGTGAGGCATGTCACCCGGTATCTCATGGCGTCACCTGCCCGGGAAGAGGGATCGCCAGCGCGGAACCCATGCGAAAAACCGGGTGCGGAAAATCGTCCGGCGCCACGTCCGTCGCCACACCCCGGATGTGCTCACCGGCGACCACCACCGATCCTTCGGCTACCATCTGCAACTGCTTCTTTAGCGCCCCCGAGCCCGCCGGGCTATCCACCCGCCCGCCGCGCGTGACCACGCTGTAATTTCCTCTCCGCCAATCCACGGCGTCCTCTGCCGCGGGCGTGAAGAGGGAAAGCAGCCAGTGCGCGGTCAGGGCACTCGCGGGCGCCTGCGCAGCCGGTGCCGCACTCTCCGGCGCGGGTTCGCCCGTGCCTTCCACCGGTTGCGGCACTGCCCCTTCTGGAGGCGCCGCCGGCGGTGCGGACGCGGGGGCCGCCAAAATCATCTCCGGCAACCAGCCTTCCACAAATTCCGGCTCTTCCGCGCGTCCCCAGCCGCGCGACCGCTCGCCGCCGAAGCCCGAATCCGCCAGCAGCCGCAAAGCGCTCCGCACCCGGCCGGACCAACGCTCCCGGGCATCTTCATCGGCGAACCATACCACTGCCCACAAACCCGCGCCCGGCCGGAATTCCACACACGCCGTGGTATGCCGGTCGGAGGCTCCCGAGAACCGGTCCACCGCGGCCGCTCCGCGCAGCGCCGTGCGGAAGGGCCCCGGCCGTCCGGCCGGCAGCAGGCACTCGCTCAAGCCGTCCACCGTCCAGTGCTCCTCTTCCGGCACCTGCCCGGCCAGCAGCGCGCCAACCAGCCCCAGCGGAATAAAGCGGGCGCTCTTCCAGCGCACCTTGCTGGCCGCCACCGGACTGCCGCCCAGAGGCGGCCAAATGCTGCGCGGCGGAACCACGAACCCGACGTCGTCCAGGAACGGAAAGCAGGAACTGAATCGCACCGCCGCCCCCAGCGGGTTCCGTGCCGTCTCCTCCAGCCATTCGTCCAGGTGTCCCAGCCGCGCCAGCGCCGCCGTCACCGCCGCATATAGAGAGTCGCTATGGTAAATCGGGTCCACCCGGTTGCGTGCTCCCGAATCTGGTCCCGAGCGCCAGGGACCGGTGGGACGCAGTTTGACGACCAGCCCCGGGTTCATTACTGCTCGCTCAGGAAGGAAAACGCCATTTCGTGGACGGCGGCCTGCAGCGTTGCCAGGTCCGCCGCCGCGCTGAGCTCCCGCTGCGGAGCGCCGGTGGCATAGTGCGCCTTGTTGCGCCAGACCAGCTTCAGGTTCGCCAGCCGCACACGGCCGCTGCCGCGGGACCCTCCGCCGCCCAGAGCGTCGTCCTCGAGCAGCCGTAGCCCTTCCAGGACGCGCAGAAATAGCGGCGCGTCTTCTTCGCACAACACATCCATCACCAGCCGGATCTTGAAGCGCGCTCCCGCCGGCACGCGCTCGATGGTGCGCGGATTCGCCTGCGAGGTGATCCGGTCGATGGCGTTCTCGTTCTTGACCTCCGTCAGCTCATCGTCCAGGTTCTCGCGCATCTGCGCCGTGATGCTCTCCGGATCCAGCGGAGCGTCGAAGACGGCCAGCCGCGCCGGCGTCGCCTGGCTGCTCTCCAGCGCCTCGCCCGCCACGCGCTCCATGCGCCCCGGGTTGCGCCCGAACAGCAGGCAAATTTCGTCGTCCGGACGGTCGCTCTGGTGGATGCGCACCTCCTGCCCCTTACGCTTGGAGAGGTACACCAGTTCCGACGGCACAGCCAGGCCGCTGGACTGTTCCAGCAGCGAGCGGATCTTGCCCCGCAGGGAACTGCCCGGCACGTACGGCCTCCCATATGCGTCCTTCACCACGGGATTGTCGGATCCGCCGATCTCCAGCGATCCTTTGCCCGCCCCCACGTGCAGGCCGGTGTCGCAGAGCAGCTCGCCTTCCAGGATCAGTTTCCCGATGAACTTCAACTCCGTTTGGGTGGTGTGCGTGCTCATGCTTCCTCGTTATTCGTTGTACGCCACGATGGCTTCGAACAGGTCCCGGAATCGCTCGTACCCCCGCGGGTCGTTCTTGCGGGTGACTTGCAGCAGCAGCTTCTCCAACTGGTCGAGGCTCCGCAGGCCGTGCCGCGCAATGGTGTAGGCCAGGCGTGCCCGCAGCATCACGAATTCGTGCTGCCGCTCGCTCTCCGGCGCGCGCACCGCCCGTCGCACCGCGCTGTACAGCCGCCGTAGCTGGCTCTTGGTGGCGGAATCCATGTCCCGCATTCGGCTCACAATGCCGTGCGCCTGATTGTCCAGGTACAGGCTGTCGGCGATCAATTTCTCCAGTTCGATCTCCGGAGGACCTTCCGGGCGGCCGCGGTCTCCTCCGCGGCGCCCCCCGCCTTCCTCGCGTGGCCCGCGGCCCTCCCGCGGCGGCCTGTTTTCCCGATTCCTCTGTTCCTGCTCTTGTGGCATGTGCTAAACCTCGGTCGCCAATCTGGCCCATTCCAGGGCCACCAGCCCGGCGGGCCGCAACTTCACCTCGGCGGATTTGCGCCCCACCATCTCGTTGATCAGATGTGCCCGCAGCTTCTGGAATTCCCGGTCCCGCGTTCCGCTCAGAACGCGCGTCAGGCGCCGCTGGAAGCGCCAGGTCCGCTCCACCGGACCGTCCTTGTCCAGAAGACTGTCGCCGTAAGCCTCTTTCTGATAGAAGCTGCGTAGTTCCAGCAGAAACTGGCGGGAGAGCCGGAACTCGCCCACCAGCCGTGCCACCGTGTCCTTCAGTTCCGCCGCATCCGCCAGTTGCCTCCATTCGAGGATGCGGCCCAACAGGTAAATGCAGTCCTTGTCCGCGGACTTGGCTAGCTCCAGGTTACGGCCGGCCTGCTCGTAGACCGCGCTGATGGGGTAATGCGTCTCCGGCGCCAGCGCCAGCGCCATCGAGATGGTCTTGCCCTCGGGCCCCGGAAACTCCTTCAGATTTTCCTCGGTAAAGCGATGGAACAGGCGCTGCATCTCCCGCGCCAGCACGATCAGCGCATCCCAGGATCCGTAGACGGCGAAATCATCGCCGCCCGAGTACAGGATGGTGACCTTGCGCCAGAACTCCGGCAGCGAGCATAGCAGTTCCAGTTCGCCCGCGAAGAACTGTTTGTAGAGCACCGAGAGCTGCACGTGTTCTTCAATGGTGTGCAGGCGCCGCAGCCGGACTCCGAACTGGTCCACGTCGCCGCGCAGCACCCCCCACATCGAACGCCCCTGCGCCCGCCGCGCCAGGGTCTGCATGCTGGCCGCGGTCTTGCCGTCCTCGCTCGGCGCCGCGTGCCGCGCCAGCGTGATGCCCTCCGCCGAAAGGTTCGGCGTCAGACTCCAGGTGTGTTTGCCGCCGCCTGGATGAACCATGCCGGGCGTCCCCGGAGACCATCCGATCGAAGCGGCTTCGCGTACCTTCAGGCCGAGTTCCTTGGAAAAGTAGTTGTCCGCGTCGGCTGTATCGCCGGGCAGGAAGGGCTGGAACTTTTCCGCCGCTCCTTCAGCCAGCGGCGTAGTCCGCCTGCGGCCCAACTCCTCGGTGAGGCGCTTGCGCACCACGCTCCAGTCGCCCAGGTTCTCCGTGACGCTCCAGAGCAGCTTGACATATCCGCCGCTGAGCTCGAGCATCTGGTGCGCTGCCGCGTGGAGAAATTCTTCGGCCGCTGACCGCGACTCGCCCGGCAGCACCAGCAGGAATTGCCCTCCGCCGCTTGATCCCAGCAGAATGCGCGCCA
>JAJPJX010000001.1 GCA_021324015.1 Solibacteraceae bacterium
ATGTGGCCATATGCCAGCAAAGTACCGATCCAGTTGGGCGGCCTCCACACTCAACTGATAACACATCCAGAGAGCAGATGTAAATGTTATTTCTTTACGCCGTCTAAGGCCGCCCAATTGCTGGACTCTCGCATGCGCGCAGAGCGCGTCATGGTGCTCAACTTCCGCAACCGGTTTCACGTCCCGGCGGTTGTCCCGCGACTCCTTGAGGTATGGACCCATGCGAAGTATTGGGAAAGCACGTCAGCTTGCGGCGACTGCCCTGCCCAAAAGCGCTGTCCCATTCTCGCCAATGCGCAGGCGCTTCGGTGCTCCGCGGTCCAGAACAGTATCTCTGAGGTCTTGCAGAGCGCGCATTTCTCGGGCCAGCGGCTCCCCTTCCGACGTCTGCAAGCGGTGCTCGCTTTGAGTGTGACGGGCGGCCTGAAGTGCCGCGACCTGAGAGCCGGGGGCGCTCTCGTTGCGAATCAGGCGAACCCCCTCGACCTCCTGCGATATCGGTATTATGAAGCGCTTTTTCGCACCGACGATTCCGGGCCGGTAAAGGTCGCTCCAGAAGCAATAAACCGCAGTTTGGCGCCGTCGGACCCTGGCCGCACCTCTGACCCCGCATTCGATCGAGAGGTCGGCTATGTGGCCTCGTCGGGTCCGGATGTCGAAACGTCGATCAAGCTCCGCGGGAATGCATTGCCAGAATTTGAGCAAGCGGCAGTCCGTTACATCCGGCAGACCTGTTCCACACAAGCGGACAGTTTAACTGACCAGCTGGCCCGCCTCACAGAGGCATTGCGGCGATGGGCGGGGCTGGCGGCCTGGACACCAGGCAGTGATCCACCGGAAACTTGGCGCAAGGCGTTACGATATCTGCGTCATTACGCGGAGGGCGGGCCTGGTGATGACCTTCGTCGCACGGTAACTGCGGCAATCAACCGCTATCATTTCCTTCCCGCACGAAAAGAGGACTCGATAACCAACCGACAGATCGCTGCCGCTGCTTTCAGGGACCCTGCACGCCTTGCGCTAGAGTTGAATTTAGGCGTAGAGTTCCAGACGGGCCTATCACGCGGACCGGTCATCCCCGAATTCGTTAAGCTCTGGCTGGAATCGGCCGCCTCAGAAATTTACTTCACAGCTTGGCCAAACGGACAGCCGGAATCCGAGTGCAAACCAGCGCGTTTGCATCTCAATAGCAGGCTGCTCGAATCACTACTCGACACGCAGGCCGGATTCACCTACATAGGCGCTCTCGGGGCCTACCGCATGGACCTCGCGCGTTTCCACAGTCAGTTGCTGGTCTTAGCTCGGGAGGCCAAGTCCGACCCCAAGGTATTGCTGAGGGTGGACGACAAGGTGTATCGCGCCGGCTGTCAGGGAGGGAACGACGTGAGCCCTGCACGACTGCGTTTTGAAGGGGAGGGCTGATTCATGCCAGCTGAACTGGACAATCTCACGGAATCCGTCCAACGGCTCCTCGGATTACAGCAGGCCCAGACGTTCTCGCCGGAAGACATTACGGCCGACGCCATGGGGCGTCTCCTGGCAACGCGGGGAGACGTTTCACGGCTGCAGCGCTTCTGGGACCCCGCCGCGGAAGCCGGGCCAAATCTGGTCGCGGGGTGGGACGAAGGCGAACACCGGCCCGTTCTTCACTCCCTCCGCCGTGTGCTGGACGCCAGCATGGTGGTCCAGCGCCGGAATGACGGTCGGCCAAAGTCCTTCCTGCCTTTCGCGCCGGAGTTTGTGGGCGTGGAGCGCGTAAGCACGATATATCGGGACTTGGGGCGCAGTGTGGTAGAAGGCTTGTGGGGCCGGCCAACCCAGGAGGATCTTCGAACGCAACTGAGGAATCGCTTACAGACCTGGGGAGGTCGTCATCCCTTAGGCCTATTGCTTGGTCCTCTGTGCCCTGCCAAGGCCCCCCAGAAGGACGGGGCGCCATCGCTGCTGAACGACGTCATTTCCGGCGATGAACAGCTTCGCGTCTGGGTAGACAACGTTGTTACCGAGGATTGGAGCGCTTGGCTTCGCGCTTCCGAATCTCTGTCGATCGATGAACAAATCGAGACCATGACCGGCCTCATCGGCCTACACCTTCACACCTGTTTGATGCGTCGATTGGGCCGTGGCCACGACCAGACAATCCCGGCCTACTACTTCGTCGCAGTAGACGCTTCCGGTGTAGATCCAGCATGCGCCCGCGCCGCCTATAACTGCTTCGGGTTCTGGCGCGAACGGGCCGGCGCCGCGCTTCAATTCGCAGCGGAGCAGGCGATTGAGAAGCTCGCTGGGCAGGAACGCGAGTTTCGCAGGGCTCTTGATGAAGGGACGTGGCAAGCCGGACGCTACTGGGCTACCGCCAGGATTCAGGGCGGCCGAAAAGCGGCTCGCGCCACGGAGGAATTCGGGAAATCGCTTCAGAGCAGCATTGACGACCGCGTCTCGGGGACGGCCCCGGAGAAAGAGGACGTGTTCAAACTGGCGGTGACGGCATTGGTGAACGCGTTCGATACACCGAGCGGGGTAGCGGCAAAAGTGAAAGATCATCTACGTGGCTATGGCCGCGCCGCCGGGATAGTGGGTCCGGAAGGCCGCACCTCCAGGAAGCGATACCAGTTGGATGAACGTGCCATCGGCCTGCTTGCCCGACTTCACGCTCACCGCGACCCCGACCTTGTGAGATCCTTCGATGACGAGAGGAAGTCGGTCGATGCGCTCCTGGACGACATCTTCGATCGGTACGGCATTGTGATCACTCGGGAACGCGAGAGCGTCAATTCGAGATTGGAGGAGGATCGCGGCGTTCTCGCCCCTCTCCTGCGACATTTTCCTGCCGAACAACCTATGCGCGACAACCGCGCCCGCCTGGATCGCCGGTTGGACGAATTGCGACTGGTCCGCAGATACTCGGACGCTTCCGCCGTAATCTACATCCCTTAGCTGAATGAGAGCCATGCCCCCTCCCGATCAGGTCAAATCGTTCGTAGTCGACGCGATCGCCCGTTGGGCGGAGCGGCAGGTTGCGCAGCCTTACCCGCCGCGGATGGATTTTCGCGTCGTTTTCGGCGGTGCCGATATCGTTGCTGGCGTCCAGTCCCGCTTGGCAGAATCAACATGCGCCTGGTTCGCCGTGCGCTCCTCCGGCGACGCGGATGCGGTCAAGCTACGGAATGGCCTTCCGCCGAAAGCGGAACGTCCTGCCTCCATCCCGGCCGATGCGCCGTTCTTTTATCTTGTGTTCTGGCAACCGGGTGCAAAAGGCCACGCGAGCAATGCGCAATCGCTGGCGGACCTGCGCGGCGTGGATGTCGCTCAGATGCTGGCGGATCCCGACGGCTTTGTTCTTCCGTGGGAGCGGGATATCGAGGGCCAGGCGGATCAAGTTGCCAAAGCCTGGGGAAAGAATTCCGAGCGTGCCAGCGAGCATCTTCGTCTAGCCTGGACCGCTGTGCGAAAATGCCTTCGCCTGGGTCTTGGGGGCGTGCAACGCTCCATCCCGTTCTGCCGTCGGCTCGAAGACTATGGTGGGTTCTTGCTGGAGGCGCGGGTACCGGAAGACGAATGGCAGGCCACGCTTCCAATAGACCGGGCCGCGCGGATGCTGCGCCGATGGGGCGAGGCCCTGCCCCAACTTTCAATGTTCCGCATTCCGAAGCTCGCGTCGGTGCTGCGAGTCGAGGTAGACTCCGCCAAGAGACCCGAACGACGGGCCGAACCTTTCTGGGAGTCGAAACTCGAGAAGATTCTTGCCGAGAATCTCGATGCGGCTCTTGATCCTTCCAGCCTTCATGACCGAATCGCCGGCAAGCTGACGGTAGAAGAGCGTCTCAAACAGCTCAAGGATATAGAACTTTCTTCATCCGTTGCGCAACGGGAAGCGCGCGACGCGCTGATCAGGTTTTGTCAAGATAAGGACTCCAACGCTTTGAGCGTGGTGGACTGGATCTTTTTCAAAGAAAGATCGCAAAGGTCGTCTTCGCTCGGACTGAAAGGACTGTTGATTGCGCGGGGAAGTGTTCAGGCGTGGCAGCCGGTGGATCAACAGACTCAAGAGTCTCAAGAAGATCGCGAGGCGCAGGAGGTTGTTACCTACAGTGTCTTGCTTGGGCTTGCCCTGCTGATCGCGAGGAATCTCTCGACCGAGACCCCCGAAGGCCGGCTAGTGTTACCCGGTTCCGCGTCGAGAGAATTCCTGCGGCTTAAACTTGACGGTCTCATACCAACTTGCATTGAAATTCCTGCTAGCGACTGGGGAGCTAACACCCGCGACAAGCTCCAGCATTGGATGATGAACGACGTTCGTAAGGCCGCCTTTCCGGCCCAGGAAGAGGAGCAGGATACAGACGACGAGGACCTCGAGGCCGAGGAACAGCGGGAGTCAGTCCGGATTACCGTCGAACGCGGCGCAGGTGCCGAATGGAAGCGCATGGGCGCGATGCGACTCGAATGGTCGCCCAGGGCGCAGAGGCACGTTGAGGGCACACTAAAAGAGGCTCTGACCTTCTGGACTACTGATCGCGAAGGGCTCGGCAACATGAGTCCAGCATGGTTACTCGAGAGGCTTTTCTCCGCAGAAGGGTCCAGCAAGCCTGTGGCGCGGTCTACGCCGGAGTTGAATGAAGCCTGGGAAGGCTACCGCAAGTCATTCGGACCCGCTCCAGGCTGGTCGGCAATGGCGATCCTGGCGCCGGTTGGCGCCGCCGCACGGACGTGGGTCCAGGCTTGGGCAAACGCGGTTGCGAACATAGCAGCCGGCGGTGCGGACAAGCGGCGCGAACTGGAGAGGCAGCGTGACGAGGCCATTCGCGAGCGCCAATTCACAGATCTCGTGCGCCTCCAGAGCGAGTTGGACGCCCTCGGCCCCGCGACCGCGGCACTCGCGCCGACCCTGGACGATGTGCGCAGTATTCTAGGCGCCTGTACCGGCTCGTTGCACGATGGCGAGGGCACCGCGCGTCTTGTTCTCACCCCTCACCACCCGCTCAGCCTTCGGCTGCGTACCCTGTCCGATATCGTCCTAAGCGAAATCTTAACCGCGTTGTGGACCGTAGGATGGCACAAAGACGAACTTGATGTTCTCGAGGATGCACTCGACGGATGGGGGTTACCGGAACCGGTTCACACCTACGGATTTCAGTCGTCTCAGCCGCTCGTATTCGAAGGCTGGCTCTCTGAGGGTTCGCAATTTGCTCTCTTCTCGCGGTTGGGCGCCGGAAGGGAGGCGGACGCGCGCAGTCTGGGCGTGAAACAAGTGGCTGACGTCGTAGCGCGCTACAAGAAGCTGTTCCCGGCGGCCGCCCACCGCCTTCGGCTTCGAATAGCCGGCGACCACGAAGGCCGTTGGGCGTGGGAAATTCTCGACCTGCTGCGGAATGATAAGGGTGCGTACGATATTGACCTCAGCACAGACATTGCGCCAAGGGAGCCATCCGCTATCGAACGCGCAATCCAACGCGACGAGGAACGCCGCCAATTCTTTGAGCCAGGACAAGAAGGCATCTCACCGCGGGTCCGCGTCCGCCGGCTGCCAAAGAACTTGAAAAACGACGAACGAGTGCACCTCGCGCTCGTCGTGGGCGATGAGATCCCCGCGTTTAGGCCAGAGCTGAAGATTGAGCCCGCCGAGCCGGGCTCCGCAGACGACCTCTGGAATCCACGGGTGTTTTTCGAGGAAACACGCCCTGAATTGTTCGAGGCGTTCATTTCAGTCCGTGACCGGAGCGGCAGCCTGTCGCGCAACGTTGGCCGCGCTGTCGGATTCGCCATGAACCAGCATGGCGGCCTCGTGTTTCGTGAAACCTACACGTTCGACCGCGACCGCTGCAAAGGACCTCTTACGAAGATCCAATCCGGCGCACACTGGTTGGTGCTAGCTTCGCGTCAGCCGCTCTATCGAGCCGTTCAAAAGGCCGGGCCAGACGTCACCGCGCTGTTGGATTTCTATTCCACCATCGAGCGTGGCCGCATCGTGCATGTCTGCGTTAGTCTGAATGCGGACTCCGCCGAAAACGATTTACGGCGACTCGACGCGGCCGTCACTGCTCTGATTGGGCCAGATGCGTCCGGATGGGGCGCGCACGCCCTCGTCGCTGCGGCAACCTGCTTCGCTCCCGGACTGGCAATGCGCTGCGCCGGCGCAGTGAGCACCATCGAGATAGAAGGTTTGATCGGGCTCCTGCTGACCGGGCATGGGGCGCGCCTCGCGAACCCCGGGGCTATAATACTCTCCCTGGATCAGCACTCGGATCTGCTGGTCCGAGGCGGACAACTCGGCGATATCTTGATCGTCAAAAGCCACGGTGATGGTCTTTCCATCGCAGTTGGTGAATCGAAGTTCAGTGCCGGCGTCGTAGACGCGAACTGTGCTTCAGTGGCCAATGCAAGGCAACAAATCGGTTCCACTGTTAAGCGCTTGGGGCACCTCGCGTCACAGCACCCACTCAGCGCGCGCGTCCGTTCCAAACTGGCCGGTGCCCTGATTCGTCAAATCCATCTTGCCAATGCGGGTCAACAGCCAACCGATGATTTCAAGTGTCTGGTCGAGGCGGCTGCGGACCCGGCTCGACCAATTGTCATCGAGCCGGAATCGGCGGGCGCGATCCACTTGTGGAGCGTCGATGAAGGCACAGCCGAAGCCTTTGTACCCGGCCAGCCTGGGGCTGCGCCCGTTTATGTGCACGGCCGAGCGGCCACTATCGCCAAGCTGCGGAACCTCGAAAGCACCAGCTCGTTCTAGGCCGGGTCTTAAACCTCAACTACGTTAGCGCAGCCGAATATGGCTTCCTTTGGTTAGGGCCACTCCGGAAATGTTTTCGCCACGCAGCAAGGCATCAGCGAGGATGCCCCGCTGAAGTTCCTTCTGAATGAACCTTCCTTCGCCGGTCGTGAGCCGCTCGCGCAGGCTTCCGGCCGGAAGGGACGCAAGGACCTCAATCCACTCCGTCCACGCAAGGTCGATCCTCGCGCGATAAGAAGCTGGCAGGAATTTGAGCCACCTCCTGAATTGACAGAGACGGCGTGCTGTTCGCCTGGAGCGAAATCGTGTTGAACTCGCCGCGCAGCTTCGACACGCGCCGCGACAGCATGAACCATACGAGCATCTGCTTGAGTCGCCTCTCCCGATTCTCAGCAGCCTTGTGGCGGTTTTGAAATCGCTCCGCTTCGCGCTGTGAAATCTCCGCCTCCGCTTTCTGTGCCTTCAAGAAATCGGCAATCCGGTCTACCTTATATCCGAACGCCTCCACGTACGTCGCCAGAGCGGATTTGATGCTGTCGGCAATTTCACCATTGTTTCCCTCCGCATCGGCTTCCGCCGCTTCAACGAGCGCTTCCAGAGATTCGTCAATTTCGAAAATGGTAAGCCCTCGGGCTACTTCTTTCGCCGTCATGACCATCGGTGTCGAGTTCATGATGCATTACCTCCATTTGCCACCTGGCTTCCGTGTGCCGCGGCGAAACCGCGGAACAACTGCCGTTCGAGTGACGGCACATACGCTGTGAATTCTTCTCCGTCCGGCGCTGAATCGATCGTTCGGAAGACCTGTTCCATCCGCGCATCCAGCAGATCGAGAATCGAGAGTGCGAACGCCTCGGGTAGCATCGGCCGCCGAAGCGCGCCTTTGTCCAAATCGCCGTGATGGCTCACAATCAGGTGCTGAAGGATTGTCTTCAGCTGGATTGGGAAATCCACCAGCCTGGAAACATGACGCTCCAGAATCTCCAGACCCAGCGTCACGTGCTCGAGCAATTGCCCGCGAGGCGTGTAGTCAAACCGCACGCCATTCAAGGCCAGCGTGTCAATCTTGCCCAGGTCATGGAGGACGGCACCGGCGATCAACCAGTCAAG
Organism: Solibacteraceae bacterium; assembly: GCA_021324015.1. GTDB lineage: Bacteria > Acidobacteriota > Terriglobia > Bryobacterales > Bryobacteraceae > JAJPJX01. The sequence goes on from JAJPJX010000001.1 coordinate 7,844, forward strand.
ATTGAGCCGCGGGTAATGTGCCGTAAGCGCGACGGCCAGCCTGCACAACGAAAGAATGTGCTCCAGCAACCCGGACCGGAACGCGTGATGGATTTTGAGCGCCGCCGGCGCATTCCTGAGGCGCGTCGAGATTGAGCAGTCATTCACCACTGATTCGACAAGCTCGCGGAGCCTCTGATCTCGAATCTTGGCCACGAAGCTCTGGAGCTCGCCGAACATCTCCTCCGGATCTCGGGATGATGCAGGATAAAAGTCGGCTGAGTCGTACTCGTGCGGCTCGCACCGCCGAACCCGGCCAACGATGAGCTGCGGCTTGTCATTGTAGCGTTCGACCGTACCGCGCACCTTTATAACGTCGCCACTGGCGAACAACTGTGATACGGCCTCCGGGTTATCCCAGACCTTCGCATCCAGCTCTCCAGACCGGTCTGCCAATCGAAGTGCCAGGTAGGAACCTCCGTTTCGTTTCGGTCGAATTTCCTTGTCGACTACCGCAGCCAGCAAGGTAATCTCGCCCGATTGCGGGATTTCATTGAGATACACATTTTTGTTTTCCATGTTTCATTCCCATCGAGAATTCGCCTGCTTTGCGGCCGTTAGAAACCAAGCGAGAGCTGGGCGTCGTTGTCGTAACGCGGCTTACGCCCAGGGCGAGATGGCCCCACCGCCATTTGGACCAGCGCATTCCCCGTGGAAGCAACGTCTGGAGAACCCTCGGCGGACAGCCAAAACCGGCCATCGGTGGACACCTGAAAAGCGGCCAACGGGATAGGTGAGCCAGGACATTGACTGTGACGGAGGTTTACCCTCCGGCGGTG
>JAJPJX010000002.1 GCA_021324015.1 Solibacteraceae bacterium
ACGGCTTTCGCACCTATGAGGCCATGGAAATCGCGCTGTATCACAACTTGGGACGATTGCCGGAGCCAGAATCAACCCACAGATTCTGCTGAGGAGGCGGAAAACCAACGCCGACCTGTCGAACGGACAGCCGGTGATCAAGAAGGAGGCAGTCCGAAACGAGAGGAAGTGAAGCATTCATAACCGACAGCACGGTCTCATGACGTAAAAGTCGAGGCGATCCGCAGCTTGATGCGGAAAAGTGCTGGCCGGGTTTCCATGCGAATCCTTGGCCGGAGTTCATTAACCCTGGCCATGGATAAGCAGCGAGACCACGCACCAGCGGTCTCCTTGCTGTTCTGGCAACAGACAGAAAAGGAGAGGAACCATTTTGAAAAACAAGATGGCAACACTGCTCGTAATCGTTTCCGCGATGCTCATCGGCGCCGGCATGACCTGGCAACAGCGTCTGCTGTTCGTTGGCGGCATTGTATTCGGTTTGGTGGTGGAAGCGCTACCGGAACTTGTAGACCGTCTGAAAGAGACTCTCACCGACAAGTGGAGGCTCTCGCAGGTGGTGAAGAGGTCCAAGGCAGCGTAGAAGAGCACAACCCGGTGACGGCTCTCCGAGCCTGGCACCCGGGAACTTGATTCAAGTTCACGGCAACAGGCGAAAGGAGGCCACCGGAGACGGGGCTCCTGTCTGTCTGTTGCTTCATTCAACAGAACAGAAAAGGAGATGCCCAATGAAAACGATAGTTACGTCCCAAATGCCAGTGATGGCGTTGGAAATCGATGAGGAAGGAACGGTCGCTCAGAAGTCGATGCAACTGACCCGGCAAGGACAACTCGACAACACGCTCCTGGATGCGCTGTATCCGGGAATTCGTGTAGCCACTGTTGAAATTCCGGGAGCGGAGCTTGACGACTATGGACGCGCCAAGGTGGAACAGGCGCTGGCGAAGTTCACGGTCGGTGCGGTGGAGTATCGCCTCATCGGCGCTTCGGGTTCTGCGAAAAACGGTAGGTATTACGCCGTCAACAGGGAATTCGAGCGAGCGATCGCCGAGCGGTTCCAGCAGTGGCCAGAGGCAGCGGTCACTTATTTCGGGATTCTCATCTCACCCTGCAAGGTGCGGATCGAGGAGCCGGATTCACGTGTTCTGGTTGTCGATGACCATTCCCTTGGTACGAATGACTGTCGCGGATGGATCCGGCGGGCGCTTTTCGACCGACTGGGCTTTCCCGATCGTCACTTCTACCAGTTCCGCCTCGCGTTCAACCGGACTCAGGCGAAAGGCAGCTTTAAGGTTATGGAGAACGACGTCGCTGATCATATTGGCGCCGACATCATCCTGCCGAAAAGCGCCATGAAGCCTGCGTTACCGGAGAAGTCAGTGCTGGTGAAACTGTGTTCCGGCGACGCGCAGATCTTTCGGGGACCGATCGTTTTGGGAATCCGGGAGGTGTCGCGGCCATTGGAATACGAGTCGAGCTACACGCTGCTGACTCACGCACCGGAGTCGACCATCGATCTGGAGGTGATACCGCACGCGCTTGAGCAGGTTCGAAAGCTCAAGACCACGGTCGATGAGAACAACTTCGATGAATTGTTCCGGCTTCTGGGAACTTCGAACGGCTCACGTCCAGTGGGCCAAGACGAGGACTCGGAGGACGGCGAATACACGTCCGCGGAGCGCACGGTGGTGGAGGCGGTCTTGAAGGCTGACGGAAGTGGTCAGCTCGTGAAGTTCCCTTTCATCAATAACCAACTCCAGCGGATTCTGTGCCGGTGGGCGTACAAGCTTTGCACGGCAGGCGGCTTCCGGTTGCCAGCCTTTGCATTAGCTGACGACGGCTACCTGGCCCTGCATGATGGAAGGGTCTACTCCGGCTCAGATTGGATGCCCGAGAACACCGCCATCACGAGCCTTGGCTCGGCGCGGATGTTGGAGGTCCGTTACCCGATCCGGGCAAAGGATGACCTTCTGCCGTTGAGGAAACTCCATGTTCCAGATCTCGCGGCGCGCCTGGTGAACGACCTGTCTCGGCAGGGTTGTTCGCCAACCGAACAACGCACCGTTGACCAGATCCTGAACGGGCAACTGCGACTGGAACACACGATTACCCTTCACTCGAAGACTGCGGCGAAGAACGGCGGCGACTACGACTTCGACGTTGTCTGCATAGTGGAGGAGAGCCGGTTCCCACGATGGGTCGAGGACCGCTCCAATCACCGTGAAACCTTCTCGAATGAGAAAGACAAGCGGAAGAAGCGGCGTTCGGCCTGGTGGAACCTGCCACAGGTCGCGGTGTCAGCGAAGGGGAACGAGATCGGGATTATCACTGACCTAATGACTTCCTGCCTCGCTGAGGGACGTCCGGATCTGGCCGAAACGCTGGCGAAGGAACTCCAGGCGGCTCTCGATGCCCTGAAGCACGGGACGCTGCCGAACCCTGACGTGATCGTCGGTGTGCGCAAGCAGATCGTTACCGCACCGTGGCTGAGAGTAAAGGACGAAAAGCGTGTCGGCGACCTGCCACTCCATCTGACCGTGAGCCCCACGGACCGGATCGGCCGGTTATACAACATGCTTCGCAAGGAACTCGACGACTTCTTCAGTGACGTCCGGCCCTTGGCGGACTTTCGCGGCCTGATCGTCAACGGACGATTCGACCGCGAGATGTACGTAGAGGCTGGGCAGATCGCGAGGATCTACGGTGTGAACATCGGCTTGATCATCGAGAAGCGCGAGAAATACCGGCGGGCCGTGGCCGACGCCGATGCTGTGGTGAACGCTTGTCCGCTCGACGATCTGATCGCAAGGCGCAAGGCGTTCAAGGCTCGGAACAAAGCGAAGGCAGCCCTGCACTGGTATGAGGAACGCTCCCGGCAGGAGATGAGGAACATGATTCATCTCGTCCGGAAGTGGGCCGAACGGAAGTCGGCGAACGCATTCGACTGGCTCGCCGCTCTCTACGCAATCACCTGCAAGGGGAGCAAGAGTACGGGGAGTATCGTGTTTTACGCATTTCCGCAGGAGCTCGTCAACATGATCGCGGAGCGGACCGGTGGCCGTCGGGTGACCGTTTCCATTCCGGACCTGGTGAGTGGCGAGGTGTCTATCGACGAGGACGGCAACGTGTACTTGCTCGACCAAGTCGACGACGGACAGGGGCAGATTCTCGAGAGGGAGACCTTCCTCATGCGCGTTACGAAGGACGGCGACCTGATCTACGACCATGGCCGGCCTCAACGGATGCATCCCGTTGAATTCGAGTCTGGCCGGGTGGAAGTGAGGGACGGTAGGCTGGAGCTCCCCGGTTCCAGTCAGAGACCGAAAGTTACCAAGCCCAAACCGGACGAGAGGTAGTTACCGAGGGGAGGTTCTGAGCAATCAGGCCTCCCCAAGGGGTCTTGAAGAAAGCACGAGGAGTTGAAGGAGCAACGTCAATGAAACGCATACCAATCATCACCGTATTCGCGGTGATTGCCGCTTTCGGCCAGAAGATCGAGACGCAAAAGGCCGACCGGATGAAGATCACCCGGCTTGCCACAACTCAAAACCACCTGAGCGTCATCGAGTTCAACGAACCTGTGAAAGAGGTTGCCGTGGGCAGTTCGAACTTCAAAGTGGAGTGGCGGGAAAACAAGGTCTTTGTCCAGCCGCTCGAACCCGACGCCGCGACGAATCTGTTCGTCTGGACGGCGTCTGGACGCCAGAATTACGAATTGGTGCCGGCTGGCTCGGTCGACGAAATGCACTTCGCCATTGAAGAGGAACCGATCATAACGGCGGCGAAGCACGAGGATCCGCCACCACCCGTCATTGAGCAGCCTCAGGTGCCAGCCGGAATGCTGATGGAAAGCACGCCGGTTAAAGTGGTTGGTTCATCGAAAAACCATCAGAAGGTCGAGATCATCGTCCAAGATGTGTACCGTAAGGACGGACGGGTCTACGTCCGGTACGCGATCGTTAATGGTGGGCGGACTGTCTACCTCCCGGCGGATCCGGAAGTGTTCGCGCTTCGGGCGCCACGGGCGACACAGTCGCTCGTCACCCTGGCAAATAGCCAGTTGGCCGGCGATATCCAGCTTCGATGGAAAGATGAAGCCCAGGTGCCGTTGGCCCACGCGGAACTACAGACACCCGTGGTCAGACCCGGGCAAACCGCACACGGCCTTATCGCGTTCGATTTGCCAGCCCGGAACAATGAGCTGGGAGAGCGAACGGTCGTTAAACTCGCGTTTCCAGCGGATGGCGCCGACAACGTGAGCGCAGTCTTGGTGCTGTAGCGAATGGAAAACACGATGCTGACCGAATCTGAATTGCGTCAAGGACTCCGGAGACGCAGCCCCATCTTTCCCGATGTAACGGTCGACCAACCGGTGACCCTTCAGGAAGTGGACGCTGCTTTCCGCGCCGGCCGGCGAAGTCGCGCGGACATCGGAATCACAAACCATGTCCTGAACCTTTTCCTAGAGCCAAGGAATCCTTTCGAACCGCAGAGAATGCGAAAGCCGAAGATGGAAGCCGTGGTGTTTGGAACCCTCCTGGCGCTTGTTGTGTTTGCGGTCCTGGGGTTCAATATCGCGGCTCCCAGGCCATAGAAGGTGCCAATCATGAGCCGCACGTGGAAAAGATACCTTGATCGGGTACTTCAAGAGGGCGAGATGTTCGGGCTGGTCTTTACGACGTTGATGTTGATCGTGCTCGAAGGGTGCTTTGTTTGCTGGCTTCACCATATGCCCCTCCCGGACCGTCCGTTCGTCTCATCTGGATTCTTGGCTGTGCCGCCGTGGTACCAGAAACCGCGTTTCGAGATCACGCTTTTGTTGATGATCGCGGCTGGGATGCTGTTTTCGGTGTGCCGCGGATTGTGGCGCATCTGTAGGGAACGAGAGCAGACTTCCTCGGCCGAGATTATCAGGTCCCTGCGTCGGCGGGTCAACACGGCAGCATCCGTGGCGGCGCTGGCTGGCGTCAACCTCGCCTTGGCCTCATGGCTCCGCTAGCCGCTCAGCGTCAAGCCCGCCTCCGCTTTTCACCTTGGTCCACATAGGAGAACGAAATGATGCGTGAATACTACGCCGATCAACAACCTCGCACGGCGCCGCTGTCCCACTCTGCCACATTTGTTGTCGTCACCGTGCTCCTAGCGGCAGTGTTTGTCTATTGGCTGATGTGGACGCGTGCCTACCACTACACCGATCTGCAGACCGCGGAATTTCTGGTCTATGCATTCCTGGGCGTCACGGTTCCCGGCCTTGCCATTCTGATGCTCGCGAGGCGCAAGGAATGGCGCGAGAACCGAATGCGCTATCCGCCACTGGTAATCGACCCGGCGAGAGACAGGAAGCACGTCCAGCGTGCGTGGAAGGAAGGCGGCGTGGTTCTTGGCTACGACGTCCATGGCGCACCCTGGGTGTGGCCGGACAAGGTGCGAGTGATGCAGGGGATCGTCGTGGGCATGACGGGCAGCGGGAAGACGACTCTGATCGAGAACATCATCACACAGGATCTCGGGCGGCGCGTTGGTCCGATTGATTGCCCGCACAAAATCCCGATGGTGATCTTCGATGGTAAAGGCTACCTGGATTTCTTCTACCGCCTACTTCCGCACATCGCCGCCGCGGGCCGTTTGGACGATCTGCGAATGATCAACCCTGCGCGGCCGGAGCTCTCGTGCCTGTACAACCCATTTCATACAACGGATGAGAACTACATGGCGCAGGTGAACATGGTTTTCGGCAGTTTCAACCTGCACGATGAATTCTTCGCCAAACATCAACTGAACTACCTGGCTGACATCGTTCGCGTGTTGCACTATACCGGCCTTGCATTCAACTTCTACGACGTGATCGTGATGGCCCTCGATGAGGAGGTGCTGAAGGAACAGGTTGAAAAGTCCCGGAAACGCATCCAACTCGACCGCGACGTCAGCGCGCAGCGCCGCCTCAATTTCGAAATGTCGGTCCGCAACCTTATGCAGTCGTTTGAAGACCGAGAGCGCGTGCCGAAGATCCAAGGTCTGCTGAACGAATGCATGACGTTCCTTGATGACGAACTGTCCGTCATCACGGGCCCGTACGAGGACTTGCTCTCGATCGATGACGTCATCGAGCACGAGTTGATCCTGTTCGTAACGCTTAACGTCAACAAGAATACCGAGCCGGTTCGAGCGCTCGGCAAGATGCTTCTACAGAACCTGCAGCTTGTGGTGGGCAAACGCTATGAGAGTGAAGCGGAGCGCAAGCGGGTGAACAAGCCGATCTTCTCCGTCGTTCTGGACGAGTTTGCCCCGTTCGGGTACCGGAACTTCGCTCAGATCCTGCAAACTGCGCGCGGCACGAACACTGCATTCCTCTTCTCCATGCAGAGTCTGCCGCAGCTTCTGCAGGTGGGCAAAGGATTCAAGGAAGACGTAACCAGCGCGCCGAATACGAAGATCAGCATGCGCACTCAGGACGAGGAGACCGCGAAATTCTTTATTAGGGCGTCAGCGGAACACACAGTCAAGAAACGGACCGTCTCCTTGCGACGAGGCGAACTGTTTGGCTGGGAGCGATTTGAGAAGGGGGAGAGCGGATCGGAGCGCGACGAGCGGGAGTACCGGGCGGAAGACGAAAGGATCAAGAACCTGCCCAAAGGCCAGATGCAGATCCTCATGACGGACGATACCGAAGGTACTCTGCACCGCCACCTGCACGTTCGCCGGCCGCAGGATGTTGGTCTGTCGGATCTGGACGCGGCACTGGCGCCGCGTCCGCGTCCGTCCCGAGCGGACGTCCAGGGGGCAAACCTGCGATTCAAGAATCCCGAGTTGGCCGCGCAATTCGGGCGCCGCGTGCAGGGGAGGAGGTAGCTGTGACGCGAAAAACAAACGGCAAGGTTCATCTGTTGGCTCTGCTGGGAGCCTTAACAGCGGCATTACTGTACAGCCAACAGCCCCAACAACCACAGCCACACCGGCCTGGGCAGGCCGCGGATGTGGCACACCAGGTAGGGCCACATGTCGCTCCTGGCGCGACATCGGGTCAATCTCCGGCGGCGCGCTACTCGCCACTGGCGGCTCAAGGCGGCTATCGAGGTCAGCGCGCGACTTGGTACGAGGCCCTGTTCCATTCCCTGAATCCCAGGAACATCGATTGGGGAGCGAGATGGGAACAGCGCCGGGCGGCGTTCCTGGACAACACCATCGCCAACAAGTACTTCGTCTTTTGCACCTTCCTGGTTCTGTGTTTCTACGCTGCGCTACTCACCATAGGATGGATTGTCTGGGATCACAAAAAGGACCTCCTCTATTTCGAGACCGAACTCGTGAAAGGCAGAAACTGGGCCGCGTACTGGAAGACGCGGGCGATCGAGGCGATCACAAAGCACAATTCGCACATTGAGAAGTGCAATCGGATCATCGAAGCCGGGGAGAATGGGATTCCTGTTGGCGACGCGGCGGAGGCGGTTGACCTCCGACTGGCACTTGAGCGGGCGCGCGCCGAGCTGCAAAACGTCACATCCGAAAAACTGCGTTTAAGAGGCGAGTTGGATGAGAAGGCAAGGACGATCTCCGAACTGTCGCTCCGGGTGGACGAAGTGACAAAGCGGATCGGGAATGCGAGCACTGAGAATGGGGCGGCTGGAGGAATTCGGACCGAAGACAAAGCCGCCTTAGTCGCGCGAATCAACCGGCTTGAGAGCGCCTTGGCAACGGCAACCCAAGAGAATCGGCGGCTAAAGGGAGCGTAGGCGGGCGAATCATGCTCATTTCGGCCTTGAGTTTCGGGAGCATCTGGACACGACGGATCGTGAACGACAACCGCAATCCCGGACGCATCGGCGCGTTGACCGCTGCTTACTACAACACCACTGGCGTGCTGATCGGTGACACTCTCCGGAATCGGCCGTGCGTATACGGTGTTGCCCGGTTCAACGGAAACAGCGGCTTTCGTCCCGATTGTGTGCACCGAATGCTCCAAAAGGTGTTCGAATGTGAGCCGCCCTGCGTATGGAATGGCCTGAACAAGGTGTTGTTCAAGACTCTATTGAGGAGCGCGGTGAAGCCGGATGCCTACCTGGTGACGATCACGGCCGAGCAATCGGGTGGCATCGACCGGGACCATCTCGGCAGTTGGTTGCACCCCGATGCGCGACTGATTTCGTTCAGTGAATGCCGCGGCCAACAAGAAGTCCTGCTAGTCATGCCCGGCTACGCATGGGTTCGAGGTCGGCTGGGCACGTTCTTCATGGAACCCGTGACGCAAAGGCCCTGGCAAGGTCGGCTGGTACTCTCAGCGATCGGCTGAGGTGTGTGAATGCGATATCGGAAAGGCGGAATCGATCTGAAGTCGTCGCAGGACACGCTCTTGTTGCAGACGATCCTCAGATCGCGGCATGTGTCCCACGAGCAATTGTGGCAGTTCATGCAGTACAACGCGCGAGAACACCGGCGTCGAGTGTTCAACTGGCGGCTCAAGCGCCTGCTCGACCACGAACTGGTTGGCCGCAAATCAGCGCCGAGGCGGTCATGGGTCTATTCGATATCGCGCGAGGGTGCGGAACATCTGGTTGGCTTGGGGGACGCTGCTGCCCTGCTCGTAACCGGCGGCTTCGTCGACGTGGATGACCGTACGGTGCAGCATTCGTTGGGTCTGAATGAGATCCACCTCGCTCTGATTCGAGCGGACGTTCTCACAACGTGGCAATCCGAGCTGGAGATCCGGTCCCTTAACGAACTCACCGGGTACGGCTTCCCAAAGGACTACGATGCCGTCGTGCAGGCACAGCGCGAGGGGCGCTCGTATCACTTTGCCCTGGAGTATGAGCGAAGCGCCAAGACGCCAGACAGGTACGCACGTGTGCGCCAGGTCGTCGAAAAGGAAAGCCAACTGGACTGCGTCGTGTACCTCGTGCCGGCATATCCGCTATTGACATATGTCGCATCGTTCTTTGAACGGTGCAGCAGGCCTGTCTACTTCGCGCTTTCTGACGAGTTCCAAAGGAGAACGTTGGACACGATGGTGATGGACAGCCGGCGTCTTCGATCGGTCCCTCTCTGCGACGCGCTAATCGCCAGATCTCGGTAGACTGACGCCGTTGTGGGCAATGCCTTCCCGTTGGCTTCCTATTGAGTGCCGTTTGGGTTCTCCGGCATAACAGGAACTCCCATGAACTCAGATAGTTCGACATCGACTACCTGAAGTGTCGTTGGACTTAAGATTTGAGGAGTGGTGGGCGGGAGAACGGCTGCCGTGAGGGCCGACCGGGTGGCTGATGCGGTCGTGTAGGATGGGCTGTTACGACGGCAAGGCGGATGTGAAGAGCGAGACCGGAAATGCGGCGGCGTGAGATGTCGGGTGGTACACTGAGCGCCGGATCTTGGAAGGGACAGAAGCTCTCCGATGGTCACAACCGTGATAGGAATCGACTGCGCGACAGACGCAAAGAATGTGGGTGTGGCCCGTGCGATGTTCGACAGCGGAAATCTTGAGGTAGTGGAAGCGGCGTGCGGAGGCAACGAACGGGACCTTCGCGCACTTTTGATCGCGTGGGCGAGCGCAGCGGGGCGAGTTCTGTTGGCGCTTGATGCCCCGTTAGGGTGGCCGGAGAGTCTTGGCCGATCGCTAATAGGGCATTCGGCGGGGGCCGCAATCGAGGAATCGGCGGACAGACTTTTTCGCCGCCTAACGGACCGCGTCATCACGGAGGTGTGCAAAAAGCGGCCGCTCGACGTCGGTGCGGACAGGATAGCCAGAACCGCTCACGCGGCGTTGAGACTGGTTAGCGAGATCTCGGAAGGGACTAAAGCGCAGATCCCTCTCGCCTGGAACTCGCAATATCCAGAACGCATCGCGGCAATAGAGGTTTATCCTGCAGCCACGCTTACGTCGCGAGGGATCCAATGCTCTGAATACAAGAAGAAGGATCAGTTGGACGTACGGCGGGAAATCGTGACGCATCTGTCCAAGCACATGAGTTTTTCGGTGGACGTGTCGTCCCTCGTTGGAGATGCCGACATCCTGGATGCCGTGGTATGTGCTCTCGCCGGAGCGGACTTCTTGAACAACGATGCGCTGAGCCCGAGTGATCTGCCGACCGCTCAGCGCGAGGGATGGATCTGGTCGAAGATCCCGGCAACGCTGTCACATGGAGCCAAGGTGGGACAACCTGACCGCCAGTGTTGAAGAGAGTAATCGTACCCGACGATCGCGCCAGCGGCGTCGTTGCGTTCAACAACGTCAGTTCTGCCTGCGACTTGTTTATCGGAGCGGCGTCTGGATCTTGCCGAGATAGAGGGGAATGTCGGAGGGTACGTGCTCTCCACCCGCAACTCGAACGGGTCCGATTGCGCGATCTGCCGGAGCCTGGCTGCTGGGATCGTCAACAAGGGCGGCGACGAGTGCCTGCCAGTCGATTTTGTTACAGGCGACTTTGGCTAGATTCAGTCGATCGGAAATGAATTCATGGACGAGGAAGATGGCAACATCAGCGTCATGCTGTTGTGCCGCGATGAGCGCTCCCGCGGTGGCATGGAGGAGTTGGTAGCGGAGAGACCTGATCTTGGGATTGAGATCCGCGTTGAATATGGCCCGACTGAGGGCGTCAATCCGCGCAGGTAGATTGGAGCCTGGAACGGTTCGGCGGCTATCGTAATATTCGCCCACAAGTTGATCGCCGAACGGTTCATCCGCCTTCGCTTCGATGCTGATCGCGAGTTTCTGCGGTCCGACACTACCAAAGACAAGAAGGTCGGTATTTCTTTGCTCGCCACCAAAGCGATCCAGCGTCACGATGCACTCTGGATATGCGTCGGTGAGAGTAACCTCGCCTGCGGGAAATGATCGCTGCAGGTAGGCCACCACCTCCTCTGGCGGCGCCGGATTCGAGCGTCTGAACCACGCCTTGGCCAACTCCTTTGCACTCCTGTAGTCCTTCCAATGCCTGGCACCTTGTTTGGGCGGCGCCTTCGCAAACCAATCTTCCACGGATAGGATCTGCTCGCCAGTCTTGCTGAGAATGCGCATCTTCCGCAGAGTCTAGCAACCTGACGACGAAACCTGCTGCGCCGCCCCAACGGTCCAGTCCGGGTTTGATGGAGGCAACGGCTCGTTGGTAGCAGGTTGCGTCGCGTTCCAGGACCTGATGGAGACTTGCGCTCTTTCAAGGATCCGGGCGGATTGAGAACGCGACCGAGAGCGTTTCGTATTGCCCCGCAAGCTCAAAGCGTCCACGTCGCGCGGGGCGGGTAACTCCAATTTGAGCAATCAACGAAAGGAGAACGCGATGCAGGAAAACGCCGTAGCGAATGGAACGCCACCGGTCTCGATGGCGCCGACCAACGGACAACCTTGGTCTACCGTTCCCGCTGTGCTGTCTACCCAAGAGAGAGTACGGGAATTGGTGGTAGCGCTCGAAGAGCCGTTCGACGTGAACGAGATCAAGTGGCGAGTGACGAACACGGGCCAAGTCGGCAGCCGGAATGGGCCGAGGTTGCGCGGGCAGATGCTGGCGTATGCAGACCCGCGGGCCTACACGGACCGACTGAACAGCCTCTTTACACCGTCTGGCTGGACACGGGACTACACCGTGCAACTGGTGCAGAACTTCGAACGCAAGGAGCGCGGTGCGACGGAGCGGACGATCACGGCCAAGATCGTTGTCACGTGCAAGGTGACGATCTTCGGTTTTGCGGTGCACACCGGCCTGGGGGAGGAGTGGGCCGACAACGACAACGCTGGCACTGCGGCGGAAGCGCAGGCATTCAAGCGGGCGTGCTCATGTTTCGGGCTTGGCCGGTACTTGTACGACCTGGAAGGACAGTGGGTAGATCTCGACGAGAAAAGGCGTCCCGTGGAAACGCCCCGGCTGCCGGATTGGGCACGGCCGAAAGCGCAGCGGTCGGCTGCAAATGCGAGCCCGGCTAGCCGGCCGGCTGCCAACGCGACGCAGAAGATTGGAAACGGAACCGCAAAGAACGGCCGCGGCGGCCTGTACCGCGACGAGTTGCTCGGCCAAGTGAAGGGACTCTGTGGGACGGTCGGCTTCAGTCTCGCGCGAACCGTTCTAAGGACGGTAGCTAACGTCGAGGTCCCCGAGGAGATTCGCGACATGGCGAAGCTGACGATGGCGTTCGAGAAGTTGCAGGACCTGGCGCGCGGGGTGCAGCGCTTGCATGCAGCAACTGCAAAAGCCGGGGCGCAGCGGTACTCGACTCTGTGCCGCGAACTGAATCTGGCCAGCGACTCCGTTGACGATATCCCGGACCGGGCAACGCTTCGACAACTTCTCCAGACGCTGGAATGGGATGCCGGCCCGGACCAAAATGGCGGCACGCACGAACAGGGTGGCACGGAAGGCACCGCTCATGGAAATGGCGGCATCGATCTGGGCGAGTTGCGCGGCCGGCTGTTGCGAGAGGCGGCTCGAGTCAGCGGCGCAATGAACCGGACGCTCGGCGACGTCATCCAGCAGGCTGCGAAAGGATCTTTCAGCCTGGCGACTCTGAGAACACTCGGCGACGCGGACGTCGGCAAAGTGGAAGCGGCGTTGAGTGAACTGGAGTGTATGGTGGCTGCAGGGTGACGTTCAGGCAATCGCAAAGAATATGGTGGGAAGGCGGGAAAGGCATCGCGGTCTTCACGGCCGGATCGTGTTTGGGCAACCCGGGACCCGGAGGGACAATGAGCGTCCGGACGTGCTCCGGGGCACCTGGACTCTGCCGACACGGCTGGCAGCATCGAGCGATTCCGAGATCGAGGGGTAAAGGTGCGAAGGATGGACGCTTCACGGGCAATCGCTGGGGACTAGAACGAGGGCAGTGATTCTTTCAACGCCGAGGCCAGTCTCAGCATCGGCGACTACACGACCAGAGGGATTTGATCACATGTTAAAAGCGCGTTTATCCGGAGTAACGTCCGGCCCGTCCCCGAGTTTCTCTATCCCCGAGCTTCTCGGGAGACTCGGTGGATGGCGAACCGACGGCCGTAATGGAAGGGGTCGCTCGGCCTGCTGTTCAGCAAACGGCCGACGATCGGCGATTAGGCAGGTTGGTCGATCCAGGTCAGGGGCACAAGCTTTTTGCCCCTGCGCCAACGATCCACGACAGCATCCTGGAACCAATCGTGTTTGAGATCCGCATGGTCCATGATGATGATCTGAAGATTCGGCGCTAGCTCTGCTGCGGCATCGGAAATCAGTTTGAACAGCTGGAACACCGCCGTCTGATCCTCGTCCTTTAAAACATCGAGAGAGCCGTCGGCATCCCGGTCGGGAGGATAGTGAGCCTGCGACGGCTGATCGAACATGATGAAGCCCGGAACCGGCCGGTTCTTTTGCCTGAACCATTTATGCAGAGCGAGATGTGCCAGGACGTGGTAGCCAACCCAGTTTTCCGCGCTTCCCATGCGGAACAGCGAGACGGGACCGTCGAGGGTGTCGGCCACGACGGTCAAGTTGCGAATATCAAGCCGAAGCTGACTTCCGCGGTGCTCCAGATCCAGCTTGTCAGAGTACTCGTTCATGTAACGCCCGATGATATTTGTGAACGCACTCAGCTTTTCTCGAATCGCCTCGGGATCGAGCTCGGCCTCAAGCACGGCGACGCGGTTCCGCGCGATCTCGACCTGCTTCCGGAGATTCGATCCGGCATCCCCGATGCGAGCCGTCTCGATGTACTGGGTGATTTTGCCGATGGCGCGCGCCTGAAGAATGAAATTCTCCTGCTGCACGCGAAGGATTTCATTCTCGCGCATGCGAGTGTTGATGCGTAGCTGATTCTCCCGCAGGCGCTCCTGAAGCGTCGTCTCCTCCGCCAGCAAAGAGGCAAGTCGGGCCTGGAGGCGCGGGTTCTCGGCTTCGACGGCCTCCAATTGCTGACTGAGGTCGCGCAGGGACCGCTCGATCTGCGCCACCGTGGGTGCCGGTGTGTTGAGGTGGCTCGCACATACCGGACAAACGGCGGCATCGTGGCCATTAGACCGAATCAGGCCGACGGCACTCAGCCTTGCGCGTTGCTCTTTCGCTTCGCGTTCGTAGCCGGTGGTTTCAAGCGTAAACGTCCGAGTGGAACGAATTTCCGCATTGACTCGTTCGAGTTCGTTCCGCAAGCCCTGACGCTCGGCGCGCAGACTGGCGAGCATATCCTCGCCGTCCGCCATCACCACCTCGCTTTGAATCTGATCGTCGCGCGTAATGCGCTTGAGGATCTCGATGACGGCTTCGTAGGTCGTCGTGATTGTCCTCTCGTCGACCAAACCCACCTGCTTCGCCTCGTCGAGCAGGGCCTGCGCTCTCGGGTAGCTTGTGGTGTCGATCGCCTCCGCCTCGCGGAGCTGGCGTTCCAGTTGACGAAGCTGACGGCGGGCCTGGTCGAGTTGCGCCTGCTTCAGGAGGCGGTCCTCGTCTATGGCGCCGAGGAAATAAGGAAAACTGTCTTTTATGGCCTGGCTGATGAAATCCTCACCCTGCCGGTGGAACAGGCGTTGCTTGCTGTCGATGTCGTTCTGGTCCTGGAACGAGAACAGGAGGGCATGACGGAAATTCGCCTCCAGGGGATCGCGCGTGGGCTGGGGCGGCCGGTGTTCGTTCTCGCTGATGCCGATCGCGGCCCCGAGGAATTTTTCGAGCGCGTCGACGGTGATGTTCTTGGTCAGGGTTGATGCTGGCGGCGTCTCGATGGCGGCGCCGCGGTCCAGATACACGTCCGGGCTGGTCTTGTCCCCGATATTCGGATTCCGGCGGGCGACGAAGATCTGTGAGCCGTTGAGCTGGAACAGGATCGCATACCAGCCCACGTAACGGCGGATGACGCCATCCGCCACGTTGCACTCGCCGCGCCCCGTGCAGTAATCAACGATGTCAACGATCGCGGACTTGCCGGTTTTCGAAGCGCCCGTCAAAACATTGAACCGTCCCGGCTTGAATTCCAGTTCCCGAACTTCGCCTTTGCGGCTGTAAAGAATGATTTTTGCGATTTGAAGGCTCATGGCGTGATCCCCCACGCTGAATAAATAGTTGCAGGCGTGCCGGCCGCGGCAAACCAACGACCGAGAAACCCGGCGCGGTCGACGCATTCGCGCGCCTCATCGGTAAACAGGCCTGTGCGCTTCTCGGTGGCGCTCTGTTTGCGAGCACCGACGGCAATACCGCCAGAACCGGCAATCGCGAGCGTTTCGTGCTGCGTTCCGAACAGGATCGCTTCTCTTGTGATCGCCTGCAACGACTGAACCCTTCCTGAGAAATTCACGAGTTGATCCCGATGATCCTGCACCCACGTCAGGAGCGAAGAAACTGTCGAACCGGGTAGCGAGTCGCGGGTACCGCGGTGGAGAACCACGGGCAAAACGAGAAAGGCGAGGGGAAACGGCAACGCCTGATCCGTCTTTTTCGTGAACTCTTCGGCTGTCTTCGCCAGAAGAACCGCGCAGAATGCCGGATTGAACAGGTTCGCTTCCTCGACGACGCGTCTTTGCCAGGCCTGCATGTTACTTGTCCCCGTTTTCCGACTGATCTTCGTCAGCCTTGAAGTCAGGATGCCATCCAACAGCGAAGCGGTTAGCCAGAATGTGATAGCTTCCGTGCGTCAGAAAGCGTTCGCGCACGGTACGCAAAGGAAAATTCGCATCCTGCTCGGCCCATTTGAATACCGACTGACCGAGGGCAACCTTTTCTTCATCAGAACCAGATTCCGCCTCCTCGACGATGGCCGCGTGGCGCGGCTCCCATGCCTCAGTCAATTCTTGCTCGTAATGCTCCAATTCGCCGTCCAGGAGAAGGTCCTCGCGCGCCCAACGAGACCGTTGTTCGGAGGCGCGGTAGTAGTCGCGAATGGCGAACTCGACCCGCCGGTCACCAATCTCGATCCTGCGCAGCTGCCGGACGAAGGGCCGCTTGTCCAATTCGGCGATCACACTCTGCGATGGCACCACGGTCTTGAAATCGACCGGCAGTGCGTCGCGCTTGAACTCTTCGCGCAGTTCATCGACCCGCTGCTCAATCGCCGAAACCGGGATCGCGCTTGGACTGGCGCCACTCATCGCCCGGATGACGGCGCCGAACCACCAGCCTTCGAGGCGCTCGACCAGTTTCTCGATCTGGTCGCGCGGTGCGGCATGGTGGAGCTCGCGCTCGATCTCTTCCCGGACATCGATGATGTTGGGCGATCCATCGAGAATCATGACTGATCGCAATAGGGTAAGCCGGACGTGTTCCGGCAGGGCAGCGTAGGCCGCGCGCGCCTTCTCTGTTGCCTTGTTTTCCGAAGCCTTTGCCGAGGCCATGAGCAATTTGTCGGCGGCCACCTCATCCCGGTCGCGCATGCGCAGCAGTGAGGCGGCGGATTTGTTCGGGGCATTCGCGGTGGTCAGCAGTGCGAACCTCATCCGGAAGGGCGCATCGATGTCTTGCGCGAGTTTGCTGAGCCAGACGGCTATCGTTTTCCAGAGATCGACACTGCTATCGAATAGATCGCCCGTTTTATCGATGTGATGTTTGGTCTGAATGAGGTCAGTCGGCTCGCCATTCGCTTCGAAGGCGACATCGTCAAACTTCTCAATCGAGACGAGTAATTGGGGAGTATCCGGCAGGGCGCGGAGCCCGACCAGCAGCGCATAGCGGCACTGAAATAGGTAGCCCAAGGCCGAGGCGGCAGCCCCATGCGTGTTGTCCGGCGTCCCCATCGAGATCCTCAATGAATTCCGTGAAAGCGGGAAATACCCGCGAAACCTCTAATTTATAGGATTTAACGGTTCTTTTGCATACTATCGGACTGTGTCCCGTACTGAGAAGTCGGCTTGCGGCATGTAGCCTTGCCAAACATCACGCCAGTTCCAGGATGGGTGCGGCCACAAGGAAAGAGGTGGCAAACCCGCCATTCAGACGACGAATTGGTCGTGGGTGAGACCCGCTTTACCTGATCGACCTCAGCCCTGTGCTTCAGACAGGTGTTGACTGTGCCGAAAGTCAGCCACAACGGAACCGAGCAATTGATAACAGCCGCGCGACGGCACGCAACGGTTTGGCGTTGGGCCCGGGGTCCTGGATCGAGATCCGCCGGATCGGACCAGTGCGAGGGCGCTGGCGCAAGCGTCGGTCGATGACAGACCGCGTCGGCTGACGCCTCATCCTTATATATGGTTCGGCCGGATATATGGTTCGGCCGGGCAGAGGCCCGTCGCCTCTCCATTCTTCCCTGTAATCCCTGTGGGCACTCAGTGAGCTTTCCGGAGGCGGAGCTACGCTCCGTCGGCAGGGCGTTCCTCGTGCCCGCAAAACATTGGCTTCTAAACAAGAAAGGTGACTTGAACATCATGGGTACGGAACATTTGATCCTAAACAGAGTGTTGCGGGTGCAGGACCCGAGCGCGAAGCGCTTCGGGCTGGACCGACTGGAAGAGGACCGGCTCATTCTGGCATTCGGTCGATGGGCGGAAGGCCAGATCAAGAAGTGGATCGACTATGCTAAGGGCGTCTTGCTCTTCGTCATGGTGCCGGATGACCCCGAATCGGGGATGTTCTACGTTTACGACCGGGCGGAGCAGGCCTTCTGGATGGTGGATCTGGCTGGGACAACGCGCTACGGAGGGTACCGCCTCGACGAATTTGAGCACTTGGCCCAACTCCATGGCCTGAAAGCACTTGCTCAGAATCCGCGGGGATTGCTGGTGGCGAACTGAGAGACTTTTGAAAATCACCGAAGTTTCGGTGTATAGACGAGCATGGAGCGAACAGCCATGGACCACCGGCTACCGGCGACGCCTGAGATGGCCCGAGAGTTCAGTGCGCTGTTTGTAAACCGCCGGGCCTACACGATCCAATCTACGCGGCCGCACCCGGAGAGTGGCCGCCACTACTACTACCGTCCGAAGTCAAAGGACGGCGGAAAACCTGCAGGACTCAGCCTCGAAATCGTTCGGCAACACTTGGCGGGCGACCTCACGATCGGCATCTACGCCATCAACCCCGCGACGCAACGGTGCAAATGGATGGCGATCGACGCCGACTACAAGACGGCTCTCGAAGACCTGATCAAGGTACAGCGCCAGTTGCGGGATGACGGTATCGAGGCTGCTCTGGAGAAATCCAAGCGCGGAGGACATCTTTGGATCTTCTTCGAACGCCCCGTGATGGCACGAGACGCGCGTGTCTACATCTATCACGTCGCAGGAAGGCTGGACGTCCAAGTGAAGGGCGCCGGGCTGTCCGACGGAATCGAGATCTTCCCGAAACAGGATGAACTCCGACCCGGAGAGTTTGGTAATGCGATTCGCAGTCCACTGGGCGTTCATTGGGGAGCACGAGAAAGCCGGGGCTGGCGTTATTGGTACTACGGCGCCGACTATACGTTGGACGACCAAATGGCCTACCTGCGGCGGCTTCCGAAGGTTCAAGAACAGCACTTGAAGCGGATGATCGCCGGCAAGACGATTCCACAGGAGTTCGCCCAGCGGGCGCAGAGGCCGGAGACGCCGAAGTACTGGGAGTCGAGGCCGGGCGAGTTCAGAATCCTGGACTATGTCGAGGTGAGGCGCCAGGTCGGCCGAAACTGGGTGGCGCGCTGTCCGTCTTGCGCCTCGCAAGGACATGACAAGAGCGGAGACAACCTGGCGGTCTGCGTCGAAGTGCCGCGGAAATACTGCTGCTGGGCCGGCTGCACAAGAGAAATGATCCGGGCGGCGGTTGGCCGGCCCATTGCAGATCGGAGGCCGGTATGAACGGCCAACGGCTGATTCTCTTCAGGGCCGCGCGGGCGATGATCTCCGACGGATTGATCGTCTCGGGATTGGTGGTTGCACTCGTGGGCGATGCGTATGTCTGGCGAGAATCGGGGGACTGGTTGTGGCCCGCGGTCTGCCTGGCACTTCAATTAGGGGCCATGGTGGTCATTGCGATGGCAGGCGAGTATTGGCGACCAACAAGTAAAGAGAGGAGTTGTGGCGATGTCGAATGCGGAACAACCAGAGCGAAGAGAACCTCAAGCCGGACAGCCTAGCTTGGCTGCGCGAGGTGAGCGGCGGCGGATGGAACGGCGACTGCAGGAGGCGGGGGTTATATGCCAGCCCGAGGTCTCGCTCCAGTACCAAACACTGGCGAAGCGCTCGGTCCTTCGTGGAGTGGAATCCGGTGGGGCAACGAAGGAGATCGGCCGCTACGTCACGTTCTGCGATGAGGGGGGCGAGCCTATTCCCTGGCTGCAGCCGATCGACTCTGTTGCCGTCAATGGTCGCCACGCTGTGGTGATTGCGCCGGCATTGGTCAGTGTTGAGGTGTTCCGCGTACGGAACACGTACGAAGTCCTAATCGTGCGACACAATGTCGTGCAACCGGCGGAGGGTCGACGAGCGCGCATTGAACCAAGGGTTCTGTTCCGGGGCCGCCAGGGGTACCTTCCGTTGGATCTGACCGGCGATGAGAAGAGCATGGCCGGCCAGATTGTCCCGGAGTTCTTCAGCAAGGCGGGAGAACATATCGGCATCCCGGCCGAATTCGGCAAGGTTCTGAGGGCCGCGGTGCGCGGCGCGACCTGCGCGGGGTGCACTCACCAGCACTACCTGACGGCACCCAAAGTCAACAACAACAATAAGGCGGGGACAAGTGATGGCCCAATTCCGATATCGGCCGGCGAGCACGCCGTGGCGGTTTGAGACGAGGAACGGAGCGAGCAATGGAACGAGTGAAGAACGCAGCCTTGGTGTTTTGCCTGTTCATTGTACTGCTGGTCATCTTCAGCAGCTACTTCCGGGCCAACGAAGTCGGCACATTCTCCGGCGCACTCGCGGGGACACCGCTTCTGGTTCATATCTTCAACCGCGTGGTGCCGCGGCGGCGGGAGCCAGCGTGCGAAAGGCCCATGACGGCTCTCGTCGCGCACTCCGAGTCGATGCCGCGGCCGGCCGAGCAGATAGTAGTACTCCGGATGGAGGGACCGAATGGACGGGCATGAACGGTGACGGGGAACCCGTGACTATTCGCTTCGGATTTCGCCTGTGGGGACCAGGCGGATCAGAATGTGAAACTCACGATTTCAGTTCGCCCGGAGAGAAGAGGCGTGCCGAGAAGCGGCACTTAGACCAACGGTACTCAGACACGACCCGAAAGCGTGGGAGGAAGGTTTCAAGGCTGGGGAAAGTGGGGTAGGGATCCCAATGCGGTGCCCATATCCTGCGGGGACCACGCAAGCCTGGTCATGGCATAGCGGCAATATCGAAGGCGATGCCAAGCGCTAGGGCTACAGCTACAGCCGAGGCGCACTTTCCAAAGCACAGCCAGCGCACGACCTCAAACCCGCGTAACAGACAGCCGTAGGTGCCCCTATGCGAATTGGAACTAAGAGCGTTCTTTTCGGAGCGCACTGCTTTTTTATCCACCCCTTTTTCGTTGCGGCAGGATGGTGGATTTTGAACGGTTTTCCGTCGGACATCCGCCTTTGGGCGGCATTCTGGCTCCACGACATCGGCTACCTTCGGAGCCCCAATATGGACGGTGATGAAGGTGAAAGCCACGTCCACCTGGGTGCGAAAATCATGGGTTTGCTTTTTGGTAACTACTGGGCGGATTTCACACTTCGACACTCGCGGTACTGGGCAAAGAACCACGGGGTAACGGTCTCGAAGCTTTGCTATGCGGACAAGTTGGCGTTTGCATTGACGCCCGGCTGGCTGTACCTCCCGATGGCACGAGCAACGGGTGAACTGGCCGAGTACATGGCCAAATCGCGAGATCGGCAGGCTGGCTGCGCCGCATTCAGCGACATCGAGCGAATCCAACTCGAATCCGGCGACCCCGAGTTGTGGCTTCGGGGTCTTCAGAGCTACACCCGACGTTGGGTGGAACAGCATCGAAATGGCGGCGTCGACACGTGGACTGTCGTGACAGCCAGCTCCGCTGGAACATCTTTGATCAGAACGGAGTGACGGCGATGGACAGTATGGCAGTCATTCAGTATTTGACGCGCCGCTTGCTGCGGCTGAGGAAATGGCAGCGGCGCCTTCTGACGATTGTGGCAGTGCTAGTTGGGGCCGCGTGGATCGGTATCGGTTCCGTTGGATTGCTTATCTTGAGTGATTCTCCCTTTGGCTGCCCGCCCACAATGGGTTGCCCCGAACGCAAGGCAAATGACTGCTCTTCGTGGACCGCGTTCATGGGGCCGACGTCGGACCGTGAAACCTGCGCGGGCAATCGTTAAGCTCCTTCGAGCGGCAGTGAAACTCCAGTCCTTCCTTTGCTCCACTGTGTTGCGATAATCCCGGCCGCAAGCGCCCTTGAAGGGAAGTTCGGTCGATTGCCAAAGATCGATGCGGGTTCGACTCCCGCGCGGCTGTGGGACGCCCCGCTGGTGGGCTGTGTTGCAGCGTTGGCAAGCAGTGGAGCGAAGGAGGTTTCGGGAGGGAAGCACGATCGAGAACCTCGCGGTGCGAGGACACGAGAACTCGCATTAGGGTTCGTCCGCCCATCGGGTGACAGACCGGCGGCGAGTCAGAAAGCGGTCGTTACCGGATCAGTGTCCGGTTTCGGCCGCTTCGTGTTTTTAGGAGAAGCCTATGCCGAGGCAACCGAAACAACATATGGCAGTCTGGCGGCACCGTCGCGAAGTGTACCTGCGAGCATCTGGGCGCCAGGCCGACCTGGTCAAGGAAGGCTATGAGGCCGCGGGTTCAACTGCGAGTTGGGATGTGATTTTGGGAGATCGAAGGAGTCGTCCTCCAAAACCAAACGCCAGACCAGGGCTGTTCCTTGTGAAAGGAGTGGCCTCGTGACACGACTGGAAGGCCAGGCGCGGGTTGTGCGAGAAACAGGGGCGATCGTCAAGCGCCGGCCGTTGGTTGTCGAACTGTCAGCGCTGATTCTGCGAATTCGTCCCAAAGGGGCGCGCTGGGCTTACGAAGTGGATTACGAGTCCGTATTCGTCCTCGGCGCAAAGAAGGCCGCGGAGAAAGAGCGCGGCGAAAGGGAGCTGCAGCGGCGACGGAGGAAATGACTGCGATGAGAACGATTCTTCAAATTCTCGCAGAAGCAGGTGGGCTGAAAGGCGGCAAGTGCATCTCCATCGAGAACGAACCATGGATGCGCCTTGTAATCGAGGTACTGCAGGACCTGGGACCGAATGGCCACCCAGTCGTCTCTGTTGCACACTACGGTGAACAAAATTCGGACCCCATGCGGGACCCAGAAATGCTCTTCGAGGTCGTCGAGGATGACGGCATCGACCCAGAGTTCTGGCCCTTTTACTTCCGCAACGACTACGCAGGCATCGAGCAGTGGAGTCGTGTTCGGAGCGAAGGCGGCGAAGTCGTATGTCTGCCGAGGAGAACTCGGGACATGGAGGAGTTCGCGAAAATCTGGGACCGGAATCTGAGGGAACAAGGATTCTTTGAGGCGTTTCGTCGCCAAACGGAAGGCGTGCGGTCCGGGGAGAGGAGTGCGCCATGAGCGACCAGAATTTGCGATGCGATTTCTGCTCCGTCCCGGGTCCCGCATGGCGGTACCCGGCGCGGAGTTTCGTGGCGTACTGCGCTGCCAATATCGCCGGTGAAAGCGTAGGGGATTGGGCGGCCTGTGATGAGTGCCACGCACTGATCGAATCCGAGGACTGGCAACGCCTTACGCAGCGGTCCCTGGACGAGTTGATCATGAACCACCCAGAAGCGATTGCGGCGGCAACCGCTCTGTACGAGGATCTGGCCGCGCTACACCAGAAGTTCCTTGAATACCGCACTGGACCGCCGACGCCGCTTGGCGTTAGTGCGGTGTGACAAAGCAGCCAGGGAGGAGAGTCATGTCACCTATGCTTCGACCGAAGGAACAGTTCGCAAAGACTCTGCAGGCTGCGCGGCGGGTCTCAACGCCTTTGATCGCTGTGCGTACCGCGGACGCGGCGCTGACGGTTGCGCGCCTTCAGGAGGGAGTGGGCCGAACGTGCGCGATGGTGCAGTGGGATATTGTGCGCGGTTTGGTGGCATTGAATGACGCCGGCAAGAAGGAGATGGGCAAGTTGGTTGGGGAACGTGACCCTGCCAGCGTGGGCCCCGTCGAAGCGCTGGTATTGGCTTGCCAATTGGCTGAGGACGGCATGCTGGTGTATTTCAACGCGCACCGGTTCTGGAATGATCCGCAGGTGGCTCAGGCCGTCTGGAATCTTCGGGACGTCTTCAAGGCGAATGGCAGAACTCTGGCATTGCTCACAACGCCCGGTTCGGTTCTTCCAGACGAACTGGCGCAGGACGTGCTCATGCTCGACGAACCTTTGCCGGCGGCGGATGACCTGAGTCGGATCCTTGATGAGACCCTCGCTGCCGCAGAGGTGCCCGAACTGGATGGGGACGGCTGCGCGAAAGCCGTCGATGCGCTCCTCGGGTTGTCAGCTTTCCCGGCCGAGCAGGTCCTGGCGATGTCGCTCTCGAAGAAGGGCCTGAACCTGGAACAACTCTGGGACCGAAAACGCCAGGTGATCGAACAAGCGCCGGGTCTGAGCGTTTGGCGTGGTGGGGAGACGTTCGACGATATCGGGGGATGCGAGAACATCAAGCGGTTTCTGACAGCAGTGATCGCCGGAGAAGAAGCGCCGCGCGGGATCGTGTTTCTGGATGAAATCGAGAAAGCCTTCGCCGGGACAGGAACGGATCTGTCCGGAGTGAAGACGGAACTCACCGGCACCGTGTTGGCTTGGATGCAAGACCATGGTGCTGACGGCTGTATTCTGATCGGTCCTCCAGGGGCGGCCAAAAGCCTGGTCGCCAAGGCTACGGGCAATACAGCTCGAATCCCGACGATCGCCTTTGATTTGGGCGCGATGCCCTCGGCGGACAGCCAAAACCGGCCATCGGTGGACACCTGAAAAGCGGCCAACGGGATAGGTGAGCCAGGACATTGACTGTGACGGAGGTTTACCCTCCGGCGGTG
>JAJPJX010000004.1 GCA_021324015.1 Solibacteraceae bacterium
CACCGCCGGAGGGTAAACCTCCGTCACAGTCAATGTCCTGGCTCACCTATCCCGTTGGCCGCTTTTCAGGTGTCCACCGATGGCCGGTTTTGGCTGTCCGCCGAGGCTTCAACGGCGCGGAGCGCTCGTATTCCAGGCGAAGCAATGCCACAATTGCCATGCACTGGGAGGCTCGGGAGGCGAGCGCGGACCAGCGCTCGATGCAGTCGCAGTACATCTCACGCACGATCAACTCGTCAGGCAGGTTATCCAAGGCGGGGGAAATATGCCTGCCTATGGCAAGAACCTCAGCCCGGCGGAAACCACTGCGCTGGTGGCTTTCCTCGGGACATTGTGTCCCGTTGGCCAGGCGCCTGCGCACGACGCGTCACGTGACGCCATCGGAGCGAATCAATAGGCGGGAATGTGCACTCCTGGTCTCTACCCGTACTGCTTGTACTTGCGCCGGCTTTGCTCCCATATGCACGCGGCTGGGGTAGACTTAGCGTCGCGCTTCCCGGTGTGCTGCGACCATGGCGGCCAGCGGCATTCGCCGCTGGAATGCTCGTTTTGTTTGCGGCCTCGAGGTCGCCCCTCGCGATGCTCGATTACCGTTACCTCACGGCCCACATGGCACAGCATCTTCTCCTCATGACGCTGGCGGCCCCGCTAATTCTTTTAGGCGATCCTGTAATCACGCTGCTATATGGGCTGCCGCCGCCAATGTCCGGACTCTTGCGCCGTCGGTGCGTGCCGCAGCGGTTCTCCGCCTTGCTCACACATCCTGTTTTTTGTTGGCTGGCCTGCACTGCGGTCGTGATCGGGTGGCATATCCCAGCTTTGTTCCAACTCGGGATGCGTTCCAGGCTCGGCCATGCGTTTGAACAAGTCACCTTTCTCTCTAGTGGGTTACTGTTTTGGTGGCCTGTGATCCAGCCATGGCCAGCGGCAGCGAGATGGCCGTCATGGTCAATTCCTGTGTACCTCTTCGCGGCCACATTACCGTGCGATGCTCTCGCCGCCTTTTTGTGTTTTTGTAATCGAGTGGTGTATGCCCATTATCTGAATGCCCTACACGCTTCCCAGATCGCCGTGCTGAAGGACCAGGCTTGCGCCGGGGCCCTGATGTGGGTGTGGGTCACCTTCGCTTACCTCTTTCCCGCTGCGGGGCTCACATTCCGTTTACTTTCGCCCGAAAGGCGCTTCAAGGAGAGGCAGGTTGTCTGAACTCGCGCGGGAGATCCCAGGTAGACGTAGCCGGGAGGACACGATCGCTCACAACGCCGCTGACTCTGTATTCTGCGGAGGCGAGGCGTGACAAGCGTGCGAGAATGCCGCCGCCGTGCGCCATGGAGCGAAACAGTCGGGGCCGCTCCTCCGGCCCTCGCGATGAGGGTCATAATGGATGCCGTGGTGCGGTTGAGAATCGGCAGTTCGGCGACTTCAGTCGGACGCATCGTCCCCTGTGTCGATTGAGACGACTCCACCGGCGCGGCCTGAGTGCATCCGAGAGTGTTTCCCACGCCTCTCATCTCAGTAGTCGAGCAACCCTGAGCCGTCACTTGAAGACTGGATTTGCCCGGGACCGGCCGCCAGTGCCTCCCTCGTGGATCAGTGACACGGCCGTTCAGGATGGCCGAGACCGGCCCGAAATGGGAGGTCGAGGACCACAGCAACAGCCCATCGGGGCCACTTTGCTTTGCACCCGGCCTCCTCATACCCTGCGCGCAGTCAGCAATTGGCGGCGGCATGGCACCGCCCGTCCGCCAATTGCCGAATGGGGCGCGGCCTCTGACACCGGCGCATCTCAATTCCCAACTTTCGCATCTTGTAGATCAGCGTGGTGCGCGGCAAGCCGAGACGATTGGCCGCGCCGCCCTCTCCTCCGATCAGCCAGTTGGTTTGCCTCAAGGTCTCGAGGATGTGCTCCCGATCAGCGTCGGCCAGTGTGCGCGCGGCGCTCTCCGCGCGTTGCATTACCGTCTGCTTCAAGCCTAGCGGCAAACGAAGCACGGACCCGGGCGAAAACAGCACTGCCCGCTCGATGAAATTCTGGAGTTCACGAATATTGCCCGGCCAGTCGTGCGCCTTGAGAACCTCCACCACTTCGTCTGGAATCGAGTCGATGGTCTTATTGAGGCGAGCGGCGGATTTTGCGACGAAAAACTCCGTCAGGGGTAGGATGTCTTGAATACGTTCCCGCAACGGAGGCAGGCAGAGTGGAATGACGTTGAGCCGGTAGAACAAGTCTGCCCGAAACAGCTTCTTACTCACGAGTTGTGCGAGATCCTGATTCGTTGCCGCCACCACCCGCACGTTGACACGCACAGTCTGGGTGCTGCCCAAACGCTCGAACTCCTGTTCCTGCAAGGCGCGCAAGAGCTTTGGCTGGAGTTCCAATGGCAAGTCGCCGATCTCGTCCAGAAAGAGCGTGCCCCGATCCGCCATCTGGAACCGCCCCTTCATTTCTGTGACCGCACCGGTGAACGCACCCCTTTCGTGGCCGAACAGTTCACTCTCTAGCAGGGCCCCGGGAATTGCCGCACAGTTGAGTGCGATAAAGCGGTTGTTGTGGCGAGGGCTGGCCTCATGAATGGCTCGCGCAATCACTTCTTTGCCAGTACCCGTTTCGCCCTGGATCAGGACAACGGAGTCTACCGGCGCAATTC
This sequence comes from Solibacteraceae bacterium, assembly GCA_021324015.1. Taxonomy (GTDB): domain Bacteria; phylum Acidobacteriota; class Terriglobia; order Bryobacterales; family Bryobacteraceae; genus JAJPJX01. The sequence continues at coordinate 2,649 of JAJPJX010000004.1, forward strand.
TATCCACGTCTGCGAGCACAGCCCGAAATTTCGGACTGGACCCGATCAAATCGGTAGTAGGCATAACTTCCTCCTCTATCAATGCGGATCGCTCCGCCTCCTCCTCTGATCACGTTGAAAGGCCCTACGTCCCCGTTCCCTGTCTTGTGATCCACTCGCGCACGTATGGGTCGCAATTCGCCAGTTCAATGCCGGCCGCTTCGCACCGGGCGAGAAAGGCGATCCCATCTTGACCGGTTAAAGTCATATCCTTGAGGTCGAGAATAATCCGGCGATCTTTTCCTTCCCCTCCGATCAGCCTTTCCAACTCGCCTATGCTCTCCTCGTCGATCCGGCCGCTCAGGGCGAATACCACTTCCGCGTTCGCCTTCTTGTGAATTCTGAGCATTTCGTTCAGTGCCCATATGGGTAGCAAACCGAACGCCAGTCGTAAATGATTGAAAGAACTAAAGTTGACGAATGCTAAGGACTGACGAGCCTCATCAATTGACGAATTTCGCCAATTGAGGGCGGCTATCTCTCCTTCGATAGATCCGGGCCTTTAAAGCGGTTCTTATTGATCTTGAGAGCCCTGATCTTCGACTCCAGCGTGGTCCGCGGAATGCCCAGTTTGGCGGCCGCGCCCGCGGGTCCGTACACCCGTCCTCCGCATTCGCGCAAGGCAGACTCGATGACAGCCTTCTCCTCATCGGCGGGAAGCCGGCTAAAGACGCTTGGCTGCACATCGACATTACTGGCCGAAGGCGGTCGGGAGAGCCAACTCTCGTCCACCGAGAATGTCTGCGATTCACTGACAATAACGGATCGTTCGATCACGTTCTGCAATTCCCGGATGTTGCCGGGCCAGGTGTAGGATTGCAGCAGGTCGAGGCTCTCTTTGTCGACCGTCGTAAAATGCCTGCCTGCCTTCCGTGCGTATCGATTCAGGAAATAGGTGACCAGCAAGGGGATGTCTTCGCTGCGCTTGCGCAGGGGTGGCAGCTCAATCGGAAAGACGTTCAGCCTGTAAAACAGGTCGCTGCGGAACGCTCCCGCCGCGATTGCGGATTCCAGGTCGCGATTTGTGGCGGCGATCACCCGCACGTCGGTGCGAATCGTCCCGGTTCCGCCGACGCGTTCAAACTCGCGCTCCTGCAGAACACGTAACAGAGCAACCTGAGTTTCGGCGGGAAGCTCCCCAATTTCGTCGAGGAAGATCGTGCCATTTTCGGCCAGTTCAAATCGTCCTATGCGGCGCTGCGTTGCGCCCGTGAATGCACCCCTTTCATGGCCAAACAACTCCGACGCGATGAGATCCCGAGGGATCGAGGCACAATTCACACTCACAAAGGCGTGCGCAGATCGCCGAGACCGCCGGTGAATCGCACGCGCCACTAGTTCCTTGCCAGTGCCGGTCTCGCCCGTAATCAAAACACTGGATTCGCTTGGTGCGACCTTGGAGATGCGGGAGAGAACCTTCTTCAGAGGCGCGGAAGTTCCCACGATCTCTTCGAACATCGACGCCTTGTCGATGTCTTCGCGCAGCGTTACGTTCTCTTCGTGGAGCCTCTGCTCCGCTGCCTTGCGGTCCTCAATATCGGTTGCGGCGGTGTACCAGCGAGTGAGACGTCCTGCGTCATCCCGGAGTGGGTTTCTTCGGGAAAGAAACCACCGATATTTTCCGTCCTTTCTCCGCAAGCGAACTTCTACTTCGTGTGGAAGGCCATCCGCGATTTGGCTTTGCATCCCGCTACTCGCCCTCTCCCAATCGTCCGGATGAAAAAGCTTGCGGAGCTCATAGGTCCGCCATTCCTCGAAGGTGAGACCGAAATAATCGAGGGCGGCCTGATTGGCATAAAGCCGAGTGGCATCGGGATCAGCCCCTAGCACATAGACGTGCTGCGGAGCGACATCCAATATCTGTCGAAGTTCGCTTTCGCTTTGGCGGATCTTCGCTTCCGCCTTTTTTGCGGCGGTGATGTCCGTCACAGCGCCCACGAAGTCTAGGTTGCCTGTGTTCACCGAGCGGCCAATGATGTGGAGGTGTTTAACCCTGCCGTCCGGCATCAGCAAACGATGTTCAATATCGAAATCCGTCTTCTTTCTGGCCGCGTTGTCGAGAGTATGTCGGAGACAGTCCCGATCGTCCGGATGAACGAACTGAAATAACAGATCAATCGTAGGTTTCGCCGCGCGATCGCATTCCACGATGTTGTAGGTTTCGTCCGACCAATAGAGTTCTCCGGCCGCGACGCTCCAACCGAAACTGCCGGTTCGGCTGATGCTTTGGGCCTCTGCCAGAAAAGCCTCGTTGCGTAGCAGCTTCTCATGGGTTTTCTTGCGCTCGTCAATGTCCGTGATCAAGATATACCAACGGACGGTACGACCTTCTGCATCCCGTTCTGGCAGGCCGCGTACCACGAACCAGCGGTAAACACCGTCGGCGCCAAGGATGCGGTGTTCAATGTCATACGGATTCCCGGTTTCTACCGAGCGGATCCACCGCGTCACGACCATCTCGCGTTCGTCCGGATGCAAGAGCGGGCGCCAGTCGGCCAATTGCTCGAGAGTCCAGCCCGTATAGTCCAGGACTCCTTGATTGGCGAATTCGATCTGGCCTTGCGGGGTCATTGTGCATAGGAAGCCGGGCACGGTATCGACAATGAGACGAAACCCTTCGCCCTCTTTTTGAAGATCAGAATAGAGGTGCGCATTCTCGATCGAAATCGCGGCTTGCGAAGCCAGCAACTGCAGCACAGTAACCCGGGCCGGCGTGAAGACGCCCGGAGTCAGGTTGTTCTCCAGGTAAAGTGCGCCGACAAGCTGCGCGTATTTCAGGATTGGCAGGCACAGAACGGACTTGGAGCGCCTCTGGCGCACGTATTCGTCCTTCGAATACACGTCATCGACTGAAGCATCTTGAAGCAGCACGCTCTCCCGAGTACGAATGACGTAATGCAGCGCGGATCGGGGGAGGTCAGACGGCGCGACAGCTGTCTGTCGAACCGCAACGTCGATACCGGCCGGACCGGCGTTGGCTTCCACTTCGATCCGAGGCTCGCCGCCGCGAAGGAGGATGAGCAGACCCCGGTCGGCCCCGGCATTCTCGACCGCGATTCGCACAAGCTTCTCGATGAGCTCAGGGAGGACTATCTCACTCGAAATCGCCTGCGAGGCCTTGACTACCGTTTCGACGTCCAACTGCCCTGTCTGAACGGCAATCGTGGCTACGGAACCGGGAGTTCGTTCCTCACGCAGCCGGGGGTAGCGTTCGTCGAGTTGCTTTACTTTCCCGTGCGCTCCCCAACGGTCGTAACAGTTCCGCGCATTGCGTAGATAGGCATCGGCGGCCGTTTCGAGATTGCGCGCCAGGCAGTAGAGCGCCGCCAGTTCGTGAGCTAAACCCTCGTTTTGAACGAACCCGTTCTCGCGAGCTGAGTGGATGGCGTCCTCATACAGGCGCAGCGTATCGGCGTCTCGCCGTTCGATGCGGGCGATCTCAGCTGATACTAGCGCGAGTTTGTCGGTGAACGTCGGCGGATAATCCTCCGCCCATTCTCGCAGCTGTTCGCGATGCGCCGTCAGGAGTTCCCGCCACGCTTGCTGCTGATCGGCCGTTGCCGTCTCATAAAGCGCCGTCACCGTTAGCGCGGAATAAAAGAAGTAATCCAATCTCGGGGCCAACAACGTCACGCCTGCGAGGAAAGGCTTCGCCGTATCGGCTGCCGACATTGCTTCGGTGTAATCGTTTGACAAGTACCGGGCCTTCATTTTGAGAATCCAATACGGACCGATTACGGTGGCGCTCCCGCCCCTGGCGAGTTGAGCCTCGAACCTTCCCTCGTCGAACTGTGAATCGCTGAAGGTGGAGAGAGTTGCCGTCCGGCCCTGCATGTTTGCGATGAAGCGCTGCTCGCTTATGATCATGTTCGCGGCGTCTTCAATCCGGGTTTTGCGCGCGAAGTCCAGTGCCACCTCCGATTCACCCCATACGAGGTCCAGCGGATCACCCCGAAGGAGGAGATATGTCACCGTCAAGAACAAGCCGTAGCTGGCCCAAACCGGGCTTCCCGTTTCGATCCCCGCGGTAATACCCGTTCGCGCATACTCAATCGCCGTACCGATGGGCTGAGTAAAGCCGGCGACCGATCCAAACCCAACGAAGACCGGCGCCCGGCTTGCGAGGAAGGAGTGCTTCTCGACGGCATCGCATGCAAGCTTGATGAAGCGATAGCCGTCTCTGTAATGGTGAAAGACGTGTCCAAGCAGGGAACCCCAAAAGACGCAGGCGGACGCCGAATCTCCGCTGGCCCCGAAACGCACGCTCAGCGTCACTGTCCGGCAGGCCGCCAGGCACATCAAACGGAAGTCTGTAAACTGGGTGGCGGGCAAAAAGGCTGATAGCACCTGCATGGAAGCCCGCAGTTCGGGATCTGTCATGAGTGGCAGATCAATCAAACTTTCGATTGGACGCCCATTGAGAATTTGCGAAAGAGTATCGCGCTCAGCTTCGAGCTGTTCATCTGTCGGATGCTCCGGCATGTCGATGCCAAACGCACGAAGACACTTGAGGGCGCTGTCCACAGCCTGCTCGTTTTCGGCCTTCATCATGTGGAGTTGGATCTTTAGACGATAGGCTGCGGCCTCATCGACCTTCGACGCGGCCCTCGACAGTGACTGCTCGATCAGTTGCCCGGCGGTGCCGATCTGACCGGTTAAAAGCTCGCATTCCGCACGCTCAAGCCACAGGTTGAACGTCAGCCCGTACTGGCCACTCCAGTCACTTTCGTCCAAGAGCGCCATGCCGGCCCCAAAATACTCCCGCGCCGACATATACGCCGCGGATGCTTTGGCCTTCCGCCCGGCTTTCAGGTCGATTGCCGCTACGCGCACTTTCTCTTCGTGATCGATTAGCAGTTGGGCGCCGCGATTCAGTTGATTGGCGACATCGAACAAACGTTCAGACAACCCGTCTGTTGTCAGCGTCGCTAACAGTTCCCGACCAATCCGCAGGTGTACCTCGGCGCGCCTGCTTTCGGGAATGAGCGCGTAAGCCGCCTCCTGAATTCGGTCATGCGGGAAAGCATAAGATCTCTCCAGTTGGAGTATCAGTCCGGTGCGGACGGCATCCCAGAGTGGAGCGTGGATCTCCTCTTCGGGTTGGCCAAAAGCCAGACTTAGTAGCGCGGTTTCGACTACGTTCCCGAGACTGGCGATGCGGTGGAGAGCCGTCTGCGTATGCTCTGGCAATCGCTGCAGCTTTCCCAGCATAAGATCCACGACGTTGCCGGAGTAGCCCTTCGCGCGTATCCGACCCAAATCCCAGACCCAGGCCGCAGTACCCCTCTCGAACCGTAGCAACCCTTCTTCGGCCAGAGCCAGGAGGAACTGGATTGCGAAGAACGGATTGCCACCCGTCTTCTCATGAACCAATAGCGCCAGGGGACCAGCGGATTTCGGCCCGCAATGAAGGGCATCAGCGATGAGCCGCTCAACGTCATCGAGGCCGAGGGGCGCCAGCACGATTTCCTGCAGCCGTGTTCCGCCGGTACGAATCGCGGCCAGCGTTCGCATTAGCGGATGAGACGAAGTGACTTCGTTGTCGCGGTAGGCTCCGATCAGCAGGACGTGCCGAAGGCCTGAATCCTTAATTAACTGCTCCAGCAATTCCAGAGTCGCCGTATCAAGCCATTGCAGATCGTCTAGGAACAACGCCAGTGGATGTTCCGGACGGGCGAATGCTCCGAGGAAGCGCTGGAAGACCAAAAGGAAACGACCCCGCGCCTCTTGCGGGGGCAGTTCCGCCGCAGGTAGTTGTTTGCCGATCACGAATTCGAGTTCGGGTATGAGGTTGACCATCAGTTGGGCATTCGGCCCCAACGCCTCCAGAAGGGCGTTCCGCCAATGCTCCACCTCGGCTTCGCTCTTGACCAGAATCTGACGTACCAGTACCTGGAAGGCCTGTACCAGCGTCGCGTATGGCACGTCGCGCTTGTACTGGTCAAACTTGCCTGCGGCGAAAAGCCCGCGCCGTGGTACAAGCACTTGGTGCAGCTCGTTTGCAACCGAAGACTTGCCCACACCGGAATAACCGGATACCAGTACGAGTTCGGCAGCACCCTGCGCCACCACCCGGTCGAACACCGTGAGTAGCGAATTGATTTCGCGCTCCCTCCCGTACAGCTTCTCCGGTATCAGCAATCGGTCCGACGAGTCGTCCGAACCCAAGGGGAATGGATCGATACGACCATGCGATTGCCATTCCGACAGACTTCTCCGAAGATCGGCTTCAAGACCCGCAGCGGTCTGATAGCGCTCCTCCCCATTCTTGGCGAGGAGTTTCACAACGATTGCAGACAGCTGCCTTGGGATTTCGGTGCGATCTGCGGGCGCTAGCGGCTGACGTGCGATGTGGCAGTGGACCCACTCGAGAGGGTCCGCGGCAGCAAACGGCAGTACACCGGTGAGTATCTGGTACAGTGTCACGCCCACAGAATAGAGATCGCTGCGGCTATCCACCGATCGATTGGTACGCCCGGTCTGTTCCGGGGACATGTAGGCAAGAGTGCCGGCAATCATCTCCGGCGGCGCGGGCGCAAGGCGCTCGCAAGGCGATCGGGAGGCTAGGCCAAAGCCGGTGAGCCACACGTGTCCGGCTTCGTCGGCGAGTACGTGCTCAGGCTTAACGTCTCTATGGACGAGACCGCGGCGATGGGCATGGCCGATCGCTGAAGCCAAATTAATGGCAAGTCGCAGGATCCGGACAAGATCGAGCGGTTTCTCCCTGTCTCGTTCGAGGAGGCGATCGAGAGGCTGGCCGCCCGGGTCGGCGAGAACAAGGATAGTCCGCCCTTCGTGACGCGTGAGCGCCAGAGGCATAGCCGCCCACGTCGGCTCAAGCTCAGCTGCGAGTGCGAACTCATGTTCAAGGCGTCGGAGACTCTGGGGCAAGGGTCGTTCCGCGGTGGGAGCCACGACCAGAAGGGGAGATGGATTCCCGCCCTGCCGGCCTCGGTAAAGCGTGAATTCGGCCCCATCGCGGATAGGCTCTAACACGTAATCGGAAGCATCTGCCATTTCGGGGGACCCCGCTCAGAAAGTAAACCGGGCGGTGAGTTGAATCTGACGCGCGGCGCCGGCGGTGGTGAGGATTTGCCCCGCATTAGCGGCGAAATCACCAGCCAAATCCTTGAAAATGGCATCACCGCTACCTCCCAGGGAAAATGGACTCTGAGTATTGCTGGGAACACCAAGGTTGGGGTGATTGAACAGGTTATAAACTTCTACTCCAACCGTGACCTTCCGCCGCTCCGTGATTACAAGATCTTTATGCAGCGATGGGTCAAGTTGCGCGAACTTCGGTCCCCGAAGGATATTTCGTCCAGCATTGCCAAACTGACCGGCGGGCGGCAGCGCAAAAGCACCTGGATTAAACCAGCATGACGGAGTGCCCACTCTTGCGCCGTTGGGACAGGTATCCCCGCCTGGGTTGCCAACAAGGTTCGGACGTTCCGGAATGATGGTCGATTGCAAATCCGCATTGTCGAAAGCGAGCACCGGAGTGAACGGGACCCCGCTATGAACGTCGGCGACAGCCGAAAGGTGCCAGCCCCCCAAGAAGCGTCCGTGCCCAGGCAAATCGTAGGCCACATATGCTACAAAGCCATTCCGAATGTCGAAATCGGACGGGCCCCGGCTTCCCTTGCGATCGAAAGCGTTCTGAGATCCGGGAGGATCATTCACCGATTCCACATAGGCATCCACGGAAGCATCGTCCACGGAGTGGGCTAGTGTATACGACGCCTGCCAGAAGAAGTTGTGCGCAAAACGCTTCGAAACGGACACCTGAAAGGAATTGTAGAAGGATTGCCCGTCAGTCAACACCGCCAACAGAGGTGACGGCAGGTTTGGATTGTAGCGATGGCCTAACGCAGGCTCAAAGGGGTTCTCCTCGCCTTCGCGGGTGAGGTGGTTGCCGCGCGCGCCGAAGTATCCTGCACTGAGGATCGTGCCCTGCGCAACTTCCCGTTCCACGTCGACGTTATACTCGACCGCGTATGGGAACTTCGGGTGATATGTCGTTGTAAAAGCGTCGAGGGGCTGAGTCAGGGCCGCCTTCTGTGGGTTCAAGAATTGAGGGAACACGAATTCTTCTACGCCGAAGAAAGGCGGAAGTGCCCGGCCCAGACCGAACGCGATTGCCGGGAGTTGGTCGCGATAGATGCCGAATGCACTCCGCACCACAGTCTTGCCATCGCCGAAGAGGTTCCATGCAAAGCCTGCCTGGGGTGAGAAGAGATCCAACGGTGTACCGGCGAATAGCCTGCCGACTGTAGGCGCGGAATCCGTCGCCGGGTTTGGAAAAGCCGAAAGGCGGCCAAACGCCTCGGCAGGATTGGAGTAGAGATCGTACCGCAATCCGACATTCACGGTTAAGCGGCTGTTCACGCGAATCAGGTCCTGGGCGAAACCAGAAGCGATATTCTCACGGTATCCGCGGTTGGAATCGGCGTTGGAGGGCTTCACTCCCGCATACGACAGGGGTACACCTTCCAGGAAGAATTCCAGAGCCGGGTTGTCGCTGAATGCCGGCAACCCGAAGGGAGTCAGGTCCTGGAAAACATACAACCCGTTCACGCCGAAATCCAGTGGCCCGTTACTTTGGAGCCGCCTGAACTCCACGCCGAAGGTCAGGGCGTGACGGCCAATTGTCCGCGACAACTGGTCCTGCACCTGGTAAGCAGTCGAGTAATCGCCCAGAGGAAATGCCGAAAAGTTGCCGATCAGGCTCATACCGGTAACATCGATCATTCCAAATGGCCGGCCCGGCACCAAAGAAATCGACAGGCCCGGATGCGTGTTATCGATCGAAGTGGATGCTGTTGTTCGATTGATACCGAAGCGCAGCTCGTTGCTCCATTCGTGCCCCAATTTCGCGCGGTCCTGAATAGTTCCATACTGATTCCGCGCCTGGTGAAAATTCGGGAATCCGGGGGCATACGTGCCCGGTGGCATTCCGGCGTATGGAACGAGCGAAAAACTGTCATCCATGGTGTATCGCGCGAACAAGGAATGGGTGCCGGAAAAGTCGTGGTCGATGCGGACCATACCGTGGTCTTCGCGGGTGTTGCCCTTGTTAGCGGTAATCAGCTCGCCGGTTCCATCCCCATTTTCCGGACCGTTCGAAGGAGGCAGCAAACCGAGGAACGGTTGTGTCAGAGGGCTCATCGGAACGGCAACACAGCCACTGGGAGTCATGTTGCTGCAGGCAGACGGATTTGCGGCGGATGGCAGCAGGCCTCGATGCGCGAGGGCATCTGGTACTGTGGCGATTGCCGTGGATGCCTGTACTTCTCGAAACCCCTCATAGTTGACAAAGAAGAAGGTGCGATCGCGCCCCAGTGGCCCTCCGACCCCAGCGCCAAACTGATTACGGACGAACGGAGGGATAGGACTGGCGCCCAAATCGAAGTAGTTCCTCGCGTCGAGGGACGCGTCCCGATGATATTCCCACAAAGATCCGTGAAATTGGTTCGTGCCTGACTTGGTCACCATGTCGATGACTGCACCTCCGTGCCCGCCGTACTCGGCACTGAAGGTTTGGGTCAAAACGCGGACCTCGCTTAACTCATTCAGACCGAGGAAATACCCTGCAGCGCCCGCCGGCGAATATCCCCAAACCGGATCGTTCGCATCCATACCGTCGATCAGAACGTTCGTCATATTTGGGCGTATGCCATTTATCGCGACTTGGCCGGATTTGCCGTCCGAAAGCAACGAAGGAGCACTACTCGGATTAGGAGCCACGCCAGGTTCCAGCGTGACCGCACTAAAAAGATCGCGGTTGTCGAGGGGAAGTTCTGCCAAGCCCCGCTCTGGGACCAGTCCATTGATAGTCGAGCTCGAGGAATCAATGGCGGCAACGTCTCCTCTGACGTTCGCCTGCTGGGAGAGATCGCCTATCGCGAGTTGCGCGTTTACCGTCACTTCGGCGGCCGAAACGAGAGCTAATCCCTCCCGCTCTTGCGATTGAAATCCCGGCTTCTCTATGCGTAGGGCGTAGCGTCCAATTGGCAACCCGACGAAACGGTATTGGCCGGCTGTGTCAGTAACAGTGCTCCGTTTCACTCCGGTGCCTTGATTGAGAATCGAAACGGCGACGCCGGGGACAACTGCGCCGCTTGGGTCCGTAATGGCGCCGGAAACAGTCGCAAGCTGAGTTTGCGGCCACGCAACGGCGGAAGAAATCGCCGCCAACGCCGTTGACAGTATAACCTGAGCACACCTGCTGATCAATTCAGCCCCGCTTTTTGTCATGGCTCCCCTCAATCTCCGGCAGATTGCCGCCTCAATACCCCCCGGCGACGTGAATCCGTTCGCCCAGGACACCGCCCGCCTGCTGAACGGAACGCGATCTGCGCGAACGGCGCGCTTCAATGCCCAGTTTGCGCATCTTGTAGACCAGCGTGGTACGCGGCAAGCCGAGGCGCTCGGCGGCACCATGGGACCCGCCGATTTGCCCGTCAGTTTGTCTCAATACTTCCAGAATGTGCTCGCGCTCGGCGTCGGCAAGCGTGAGCGCGGCCGATGCCGACTCCGCCGGCCGTTTTGTTATCTGCTTGAGTGCGGTCAGCGGGAGGCGCAGCACCGATTCCGGTGAAAACACAACGGCGCGCTCTATGACATTCTGGAGTTCACGAATGTTGCCGGGCCAGTCGTGCGCCTTGAGCACTTCCATTACTTCCTCCGGGATTACATCGATAGGTTTATGCAGGCGCGCCGAGCGGTTCTGCACAAAATATTCCACGAGCAGCGGGATGTCCTGGACCCGTTCACGGAGAGGCGGAACGCAGATAGGGATCACGTTGAGCCGGTAATAGAGATCAGCACGAAACTGCCTGTTCGCTACGAGCTGACCGAAATCCTGGTTGGTGGCCGCCATGATCCGGACGTCCACACGGATGGTGTGGTTGGCGCCTAAGCGCTCGAACTGCTGCTCTTGCAGCGCCCGTAGGAGTTTCGGCTGCAGTTCTAACGGCAAGTCCCCGATCTCGTCTAGAAACAGCGTCCCCCCATCGGCCATTTGAAAACGCCCCTTGGTTTGTGTGCACGCGCCGGTGAACGCCCCTCTTTCGTGGCCGAACAGTTCGCTCTCCAAAAGCGCACTCGGAATCGCCGCGCAGTTGAGGGCGACAAAACGGTTGTGGCGCCTGGGACTGGCCTCATGAATGGCTCTCGCAATCACTTCTTTCCCGGTGCCGGTTTCGCCTTGGATCAAAACAGCGGAGTCCACGGGCGCGACCCTCGACACTTCTGCTAGCATTGCCTGAAATTTCGGCCTCCTCAGCAGAATCTGTGGGTTGATTCTGGCTCCGGCAATCGTCCCAAGTTGTGATACAGCGCGATTTCCATGGCCTCATAGGTGCGAAAGCCGTAGG
>JAJPJX010000056.1 GCA_021324015.1 Solibacteraceae bacterium
CCTCTCCGAATACGCACGATTTGTGGTGGAGACCTTTCAGACCCCTTCACTGATTCAGAATGAGTTAGCTTGCCGCCGACCCCATCAACTGCGAAAGACGGGCTAGCCGCGGTCCCTCGAAGGCGCCCAGCACAAAGTTGCTCCGTCCGCCGGACTCGATGCGCTGCGCGAATTCGGCGGGTGTGCTGCGCAGGTGCTCATCCAGCGATTCGCTGAACGCCCGCGGCTCGCACTCCAGGGCCCTGCACCGCAGTTCCCAAAGAGACTGGGCGTCCCAGCCGGTCAGCGGGCGTATCTCCATGTCCCCCTCACAGCGCCGTTGCTCCCTCGGAGAATATCAGAATCGTGCTTCGGGTGGACACTCTTTCGCCGCGTCCAAACCGGCTCGCAAGGTACGCTATGATTGCGGCTGAGGGAGGCCCATCGAGCCGTGACGCCGCGCATTCTGCCGACCACCCCGTTTGCCGATCAGCGCCCCGGCACCTCCGGGCTGCGCAAGAAAACCCGCGTCTTCCTGCAGCCGGGCTACCTGGAGAATTTTATCCAGTCCGTATTCGAGGCCCTCAAGGAGGACGGCATCGCCAGTTTCGCGGGCCAGACCCTGGTAGTGGGCGGCGACGGCCGTTTCTACAACCGCCAGGCGGCGCAGATCATCCTGCGCATGGCCGCGGCGAATGGATTCGGGCGCGTCATGGTGGCGCGCGGAGGCATTCTTTCCACGCCCGCCATGTCGGCCGTCATCCGGCGGCGCTGCGCCATGGGCGGACTTATCCTTTCGGCCAGCCACAACCCCGGGGGCATTGACGAGGACTTCGGCGTCAAGTACAACACCCAAAACGGCGGGCCCGCGCCGGAAGCGGTAACGGAGCGCATCTACCGCCACACCATGCTGGTCCGCCAATACCTGACCCTGGACCACCCGGAGATCGACCTGGACCACGAGGGTCTCACGCGCCTGGGCAATACCGAAATCGAGGTTTTCGATCCTCTGGCCGACTATACCGCGGTGATGGAGAGCCTGTTTGATTTCGATGCCTTGGCGGCGCTGTTCCGGGGCGGCTTCCGCATGCTGTTCGACGCCATGCACGGCGTGACCGGCCCGTATGCCCACGCCATCCTGGAAAAGCGCCTCGGCGCCCCGGACGGCACCGTGATCCACGGCACCCCGCTCGAGGATTTCGGCGGGCATCATCCGGACCCCAACCTGGTGCATGCCGCCGAACTGGTGGCCCGCCTCGCCGCGCCGGATGCGCCGGATTTCGGCGCCGCGTGCGACGGCGATGGCGACCGCAACCTCATCCTGGGCCGGGGCTGCTTCGTCACGCCTGGAGACTCGCTGGCCATCATCGCCGAGCATGCCCGCGAGTGCATTCCGGGCTATCGCGGAGGCCTGGCGGGGGTGGCCCGCTCCATGCCCACCAGCACGGCGGGTGACCGGGTGGCTCGCGCTCTCGGCATTCCGTGCTTCGAAACACCCACCGGCTGGAAATACTTCGGCAACCTGATGGACGCGGGCCTCTGCACGCTGTGCGGCGAGGAAAGCTTCGGCACGGGGTCCAACCACGTGCGTGAGAAAGACGGCCTATGGGCGGTCCTGAGCTGGCTCTCCATCCTGGCCGCCACCCGGAAATCCGTCGCGCAAGTCATGGCGGATCACTGGCAGCGCTTCGGCCGAAGCTACTTCCAACGCCACGACTACGAGGGGCTGGATTCCGCCAAAGCCGCCCGCATGCTCGACGAGGCCCGCCAGAAACTGGCCCGCATGGCCGGTGCCTCGCTCGCCGGCACCGCGGTGACCCATACCGACGAGTTCCGCTACGTCGACCCCGTGGACGACAGCGTCAGCGAGAATCAGGGCACGCGCGTGTTTCTGGAGGACGGCTCGCGGATGGTGTGGCGGCTATCGGGCACCGGCACCACCGGCGCTACCCTGCGCGTCTACCTCGAGTGCTACCGCAAAAACGGCTGCCACGAAGATCCCGGCAAGGTGCTGGCCCCCCTGGCTGCCGCGGCGCGCGAAATCCTGGCCCTGCGCCGGAACTTCGGCAGCGATCAGCCCAGCGTCATCACCTAGCCCGTCTGAACTATAATTGTTCCACTTCCGGCAGGAGATACTTACAATGAAGCGATTCACCATCAGCGCGCTCTTTTTCGGTTTGCTGGCCTTCGGTTGGGTTGCTGCCTACGATGCTCCCATCCGCGCGGCCTCCGGCGGGATCAGCGGCCAGGGCAAGATGCGGTTCCGGCTCCTCTATACCTCTGATCATCTGCCTCCCGAGGCCCAGAAGGTGCTCACCGGCGCGCACGGAGGCTTCGCCGTGGATCAGAGGCCGGGCAGGGGTGAGACCTATTTCGCGCTCAAGGGAGCAGGCATTATCCAGATCAGCAACGACCTGAAGAGCACCCGCCTGCTCGACACCGCGCCCGAAATGCGGGACACCAACTTGCACAACACCACCATCTGGTACGCGCAGGACGGCACTCCGTTCCTGGAGTTCCCCGGCAACCAGGCGGGCGCCGTCTTCACCACTACCCTGGACGGCAGGCTTCAGCACGTGCTCCGCACCCCCGAGCGCGGTGTCGATCTCGGCAGCCCGGTCGCCAACGATTACTTCGCGGGGGCCGGCAACTTCGTGCCCACCGACGTCGAGCAACTGGACGGCATGCTCTACATGACCACCGGCTACTCCAACCTGGACATGGTGCTCACGGCCCGCATTCAGAGCATTCATCCGTTCCGGGCTGTGTGGCACGATCTCTCTTTCGGAGGCAAAGGCCACGCGATCGGCGAGTTTCAGACGGCCCACGGCATCACCGTGCCGCCCGGCATGAAGCGGCTGGACATCGCGGACCGGCCGAATTCCAAGATCGATCGCTTCACCCGCTACGGGCAGTATCTCTCCACCCTGCGCATGCCCCTGGGCTCGCTGCCCTGCGATATCTACTATCTGGGCAAGTACGCGGTGGTCCCTGCCCTGGACGGTCCCGATCGCAGCAAGGGCGCGCCGATTTACATCCTGGAAAACGATCACCTCATCTCCACGGTCATGCCGAAGGAGGATCTGGGTCTGAAGAATTTCACCCACATCCACAATGCCGTGCTGCGGGAATATAACAACAAGCTGTACATCATCGCGCAGGCGTGGAATCCGGGGGATTTCGCGATCCTGGAGCAGGTGACGGACTAAACGCGCGCTGGCGGCTTGCCTCTCAGGATTCCGCTTCGCCGCGCACGGCTCTCTCCAGGTCCACCTGGTGCTCGCGCACGTAGGCGTCCGGGATGCGCAGGCCCAGGCCCGGGCGTTCCGGAGGCAGGAAGTGCGACCGGCTGTCCTGCCAGGTTCCGAACAGTTCCCGGCACACTGCGGGATCGGTGTTGCCCTCCTCCAGAATCACGAAGTTCGCCATGGCCGCGCTCAGGTGCAGATGCGCCGCCAGGCACACCGGACCGTTCGGGTTGTGCGGCGCGACCGGAATGAAGTGATTTTCGGCCATGGCCGCCAGTTTGCGAAACTCCGTGATTCCGCCGGCGCGAGACACGTCCGGCTGGTAGATGCGGAAGGCTTCCCGCTCGATGTATTCCCGCGCCTGGAGCCGCGATTTCAAGCGCTCTCCCGCGGCGATTGGAATGCTAGTGGCGCGCTGCACCGCCAGCATGGCGTCCACGTTCTCCGGCGGCACGGGCTCTTCCAGAAACATCGGGTTGTACGGCTCGATGGCCTTGGCCACCCGCACCGCGGAGGCCACATTCATCTTGGCGTGCGCCTCCACGCAGATCTCGAATTCTGGCCCTCCTTCACGGATCCCGCGCACCATCTCCGTCACTTCGTGAATCGTTTTGAGGCTCGCCTGGCGGCTGAAGTCCGCCGCCACGCCGGGCTGCGAGCCGGGCGTGTACGGCACGTCGAAAAACGGGTCCCACTTGCCGGCAACGGCGCCTTCCGCGACCAGCTCGCGCGTCCGCCGGGCGTAAGCCTCGGCCGTCCGCGGAATGTCGCCCCAGCGGTAGCTCGTATAGATCTTGATCTGCTCGTTGATCTTGCCGCCCAGCAGCCGGTAGAGCGGCACGTTCAGCTTCTGGGCCACGATGTCCCACAACGCAATGTCGATCGCCGACAGTGCCGACTGCACCGCGCTGCCGTGCATGGCATTGCGCGCCCGGTAGATGGTGTACCAGATCTTCTCGATATCCCAGGCGCTCTGACCGAGCACCAGCGGCTTCACCATCTCGATTTCCGTGGCGATGGTGGCCACCTTGGGAAAATTCGTCCCTTCGCCCCATCCCACCAGCCCTTCGGCGGTCTCGATGCGGCACATCAGGAAGTAGCTGGCGTGACCGCGCTGGGAGATCCGCAGGATTTTCGGTTCGACTTTGCGGATCCGCAGCACGCTGGCGTCCGCCGGGCGCGCCTGGTTCAAGATCGAGTTGGTCTGCGCGCCGCTCCACGTGCTCACCGCACTGAGGCCCCCACCGATCCTCACGCCTGTTCCGAGGATTCCCGCGGAGACTCGCCTCAAAAACCTCCGCCGCTCTGCATCGACTCGCCGATTCATCGCTTCCCTCCGTGGCAAGCATGATATACCGGGCCGGCGCCGGCTCACAAAGTCCCGCGGGGCTCTTCGATAGCGGTCACCCTGTCGGCGGGGAGATCGCGCAGCACCTGGCGCGCTCCCGAAGGCCAGTCGATTTCCACCCGCTCCACGCGGCGCGCCGCGCCCAGCCCGAAGTGCAGGCGCAGATCGCTTTGCGAGAGGTAGCTGCCGCCACTGCGCACCTCGTCGCTCTGCGTCCGCCCTCCGGCGGTCACCCGAACCTTCGCGCCCAGGGCGGAGCGGTTCGAGCGCGTGCCCGTGAGCCGCAGCAGGATCCAGTGGCTTCCGGCACCCGCCGCTTGCTTCAGCAGCGAGGGCGGCTCGTTCTGGTTGTTGATCAGTACCTCCACTTGGCCGTCGTTGTCGTAATCGCCGAAGGCCGCCCCGCGCGCCGCGTGCCGCTCCTCCAGACCCGGCCCGGCGCTTTCGGAAATATCCGCGAATTTCCCGTTCCCCAGGTTGCGGTAAAGAATCGCGCGGTCCCGAAAGTGGATGTCGATTCCCAGGCGGTCTACCTCCGGGAAAACGTGGCCGTTCACCAGCAGCAGATCTTGCCAGCCGTCGTTGTCCATGTCGAAGAAGCCACAGCCCCAGCCCACGTAGCGGGTGTTGCGCGCCAGGCCGGCGGCCACCGTCGCGTCGTCGAACTCGCCGCGGCCGCGGTTCCGGTAGAGCGTCTCCCGATCGTCGGAGAAATTGCTGCGAAAGATGTCCAGCCAGCCGTCGCCGTCGTAGTCGGCGGCGGCCAGCCCCATCCCGGACATGGCCTTGCCGTTCTCGTCGAAGGCCACGCCGCGCAACAGGGCTTCTTCTGTGAACTTTCCGTTGCCCCGGTTGATGTAGAGCAGCGACGGCGTCTGGTCGCAGGCGACGTAGATGTCCTCCAGCCCGTCGTTGTTGAAATCACCGGTCAGCACGCTCAGCGCGTAGTTCTGGTCTGGCGCGGCGATACCGGAAGCTTCCGAGACGTCTGTAAACGTGCCGTCGCCGTTATTGTGATACAGAATGTTCCGGTCGAACGGCAGGCCGCGCGGACCGCAGTTGACGGGGATGCCGCGGTACCAGCAGTAGGGGTTCTCGCCCGGCTTCGGCGTGGTCTGGGGATCGAACTTCAAATAGTTCGCCACAAACAGGTCGGCATGGCCGTCCCTGTCGTAATCCAGGAAGGCGCAGCCGGTGTTGTAGCGCACGCGGCTCTGCCTTAGGCCGGCGCGTGCGGTAACGTCCTCGAAGCGGCGGCCTCCGATGTTCCGGTACAGATGATTCTGGCCCCAGTAGGTGACGAACAGGTCCGTGAAGCCGTCATTGTCGTAGTCCGCCGCGCAAGCGCCTTGGCCCCAGCCGGAGGCAACCGCCAGCCCCACTTCCTCGGTGACGTCGCGAAAGCGTCCTTTCCCCTCGTTGTGGTATAGCCGGGTGAGTCCGCCTGCGCCGGAAACCAGAAGCGCGTCGAGTAATCCGTCGTTGTCGTAGTCGATCCAGGCGGCCCCGCTTCCGGTAGTCTCCACGATGAACTGTTTGGTCCGGTCGCCCCCGTTGGGAAACGCGCGCGTCAGCCCGGCGGAGGCCGCCACGTTCCGGAACTCGACGGGCCCGCCCGCTCCCGGCAGCCACGCGAGCAGCGCGAGGGAGGCAAGCAGCCTCACGGCTTGGGCGTCTTTTCTCCGAGCCGCTTGAGGAACTCGGTGAACTCCCCTTCGGGAGGCCGCTTGAGCTGGTCCAGCACGGTTTTCTCGCGCTGCGCCTCTTCCATGCGCCCGGCATTTCGGTACACCAGCATCAGGCTGTAGTGCGCGGTTTCGCTGGCGGGTTGCAGCTTGACGGCGCGCTCGAGCAGCCCGATGGCCTCCGGATACTGCTTGGCTTCCGTCTTGAGCCGCGCCAGCGCCACCAGGGCTTCGGCAAAATCCGGGCTGAGCGATACCGACCGTTCGAAGCGCGCCATCGCCCCGGCCGCATTCTGCTCTGCCAGAAGGATCTGTCCCACCTGGTATTCCGCCACCGCGTCAGAGGGGTTCAGCGCCAGTTCCGCTTCGAACTCGTTGCGGGCCTCGCGCAATTTCGCCGTATCGTGCGACTCGAGCAGCAGCGCCCGGCCCAGCCGGTAGTGGAGATTCAAGCCCGCGGGATTCTTCTCGATCGCTTTACGGTACTCGGCGGCGGCCTCCGCATAGCGCCCCTGGATCTCGAAAATTTCGCCCGAGAGCTGGTTCACGCGAAACGAAGCTGGCGTCTTCTGGTACATCTGGAAGACCGCCTCGTTCCAGGCCCGCATGTGCAGCTTGGCGGTCTCGTACAGCACGTCGGCATCGCCCGGGAATTCTTTCTGGAGCGCGTCGAGCACCGGCCAGGCGTCCGCCAGGCGATTTCGGGCAAGGTGACACTCGACCAGCGCGATGCCGGCGAGCCGCCGCAGGGAAGCATCCTGGTTGGCCGCGAACTGCCGCCCGAGTTCGCCCGCCGCGGTATCGCAGCCGCCCGTGGCCGCACGGCTGAGGGCCAGAAAAGTCTGCGCTACGCCGTCGCCGGGCGCTGCCTGCACGACCTTTTCCAGCATCTCGCGTGCGTCCGCATACCGGCCCCGGTGAAATGCGTCCACGGCCTCGGCCGTGCGGTCCTCCGCCGCCAGCGGCAGCAGCGCGAAAACCGCAAAAACGCTAATGGCCCGCATCGTCCATCACCAGGTCCAGATTTCCGAAGCGATGGAGTTGGTTCCCCTCGTACAGGCGGAAGCTCACCAGCGGCGGCGCTCCCGGCGCGACCCGGTCCGGCGGACTCAAACGCTCCGCGGGGGGCGCGGCGATTTCCGCCACCTGCCCCGAAGCGGCAATCTGCCGGATGAGTGCCGGCGTATCCAGCAGCAACAGGAAGAGGCAAACAGGGACCATGGCATTTACGGCGCGCCCAACTCCGCCAGCCCTTTCTTCCCCATGGTACTGTCCGGCCGCCGGGTCAACAACTGCTGCAAAATATCCCGAGCCTTTGCGCGGTCCCCGGTAGCCACATAGGCCCGTGCCAGGTTCAGGTAGAACACCTCCTCGTCCGGCGCCACCTCCATCCCATACCGGAACGCCGCGATGGCGTCCCGCGGCTTCTGCATCCGCATGTAGAGGACGCCCAGGTTGTTGATGGCCCCGGCGTGGTTGCGCTGGGCGGCAATCGCCTCCTGGAAGCACCGGACGGCCTCCTCCATGCGGTTCTGGCCGGCGAACAACAGCCCCAGTTGATTGGCGGCTTCGGCATTCTTGGGCTCCAGTTCGAGCGCGCGCTCGAGCAGCCGCTGGGCCGCCTGTGCGCGCCCCAGCTTGCCCTGCGCCCGGCCCGCGCTGATCAGCGCGAAGGTGGACTCCGGAGTGATGGCCAGAGCCTTCTCGAAGTCCGCCAGCGCAGCAGCGTGGTTCTCCTCGGCCGATTCCAGGCTCCCCAGGTTGATCCAGGCGTCCGCCGAGCGCGGGTTCAACACCGCGGCCCGCTCCAGGTGCTCGCGCGCCGGGCCGTAACGCCCCGCTTCCAGGTGGATGTGCCCGATGGCCAGGTGCGCCTTGCTGTTGGCCGGAGTCTGGCGCAGCACTTCGTTCAGATAGATCAGCGCCTGCTCCGGATAACCCGCCCAATAGAAGGCCGCGCCCATGCGAAAGTGGTTCCGGTGCGGTGCGGCATAATACTCCCCGGGAAACGGTAGGGCCTGCCGCACGGAGCCCGCCACCCGCAGCAGGCGGAGGTCGCCTTCGAGCACGCTCGCCGGCGGGATCTCCGGATAGAATTTTCGAGCCAGGCCCCGCTCGTCCACCAGCAACAGCATGGGCAGGGAAAGG
This sequence comes from Solibacteraceae bacterium, assembly GCA_021324015.1. Taxonomy (GTDB): domain Bacteria; phylum Acidobacteriota; class Terriglobia; order Bryobacterales; family Bryobacteraceae; genus JAJPJX01. The sequence continues at coordinate 8,409 of JAJPJX010000056.1, forward strand.
CCCGCGCGATAGTCGAACAGGTACGTGCGGAACAGCGCATACCCGGCGGCCACGTCCGGCGATACGCGGTCCAGAGCGAGCATTTGAAAGGGTAGGCCCCGCGGCACGTCCGGCTGCCGGCCGGAGTACAGGCAGAGCAGAGCCGGCCCTTTGCGCGGCTCGGGCAGCGGCGCCGGCTCGATCAGCCAGGCCGGCGCGGATTCCGGCCGGTTCTCCCCGCGCGCAGCCGCGGTAGTGGGAATCGGGCTCCGCGGCAAAAACGGCGCACGCTTCACCTCGTCCGAGCCTTCCACGATCTGATACCGGAACCCGGCCGCGAGACCTGCGAACTCCTGCACCAGCCCCGAGGGCCAGTGAATCCGCGCCTTCGCCTCCTCCGATTCTCCCAGCCCGAAGTGCAGCCGCTTGGTGTGCTGCGAAAGATACCCGGATCCCGCCGCCAGCGTGCGCACCGTGCGCCCGCCGGCGTGTTCGATCTCCACGCGCGCCCCGATCGCGTCCCGGTTCGAGCGCGTTCCGCGCAGATCCAGCGCCAGCGAGCGCCGGCGGGTTCCCCATTCGTTCCGGAACGCGCGCACCTGCGGGCCGAGGCGATTTTTCACCAGCAGATCCAGGCTGCCGTCGCCGTCCAGGTCCGTCGCCGCGAAGGCGCGGCTATCCTCCGCCGCATCCAGCCCGGAGACCCCGGAAAAATCGTAGTAGCGGCCTCCGCGCCGCGCGTAGAGCACGTTGGGCTCGCGCCCGTTCCAACTGAAATCCGCCCGAATGAGCTGGTTCAGGGCGTTCCACCCGTTCTCGTAGTCCGGCGCCGCTGCATTCTTGGCCGGGGAACGTGCCACCACCTGCCGCCAGAAAAAACTCATCAGGTCCGTTTCCGAGGGATTGGTGAGCATTCCGCAAGTGACGTAGATCTCCGGCGCGCCGTCGTTGTCGAAGTCCAGGCCGTCCGAAGCCCAGGCCCAGCGGCCCATCTCGACGCCTTCGGCAGCGGCCCGCGGCTCGAAGTTGCCGTCCCCCCGGTTGCGGTACAGGGAATTGCCCCGGCTGTGCCGCCGGTATTGCTCGCGCAGCCCGCCGTCGGCGGCAGCCACGAAAGCCGCATCCTCCACCACGCGCTGGCCACAGGCGGTCCACATGTTGCTGACGTACACGTCCTCGCGCCCGTCGCCGTCGTAGTCGAACCAGGCGGCGCTCATTCCCGGGCCGACGTCCGCCACGCCGGCCGTCTCCGCCACGTCCCGGAATCGCCCCTGATCATTCCTGTAAAGATTGTTGCGCCCGAAATCGTTGGCTACGTAAAGGTCCGGCCACCCGTTGCCATCGAAATCGCACCAGGCCGCCGCGAAGCTGTACCGGTCGTTGTTCTCAGCCAGGCCAGCGCGCGCCGTGACGTCCTCGAAGAAGCCCTCGCCGTCGGGTGTCAGTTGGTTGCGGAACAGAAAATTCGGCGGCCCGTTGCGCGAATCGTAGTAGGGCGTCGGATAGCGATACTGGTCTTCGCTCTGGAAGTAGATGTAGCTGCACACGTACAAGTCCATGCGGCCGTCGCGGTCGTAATCGGCCGCGGCCATGCCGGTGAACGCCCCCTGCGGCGGTGACGCGAAGCGAAAAGCCCCTGGCTTATGCTGGAACGTGCCGTCGCCCCGGTTGAGAAACAGCAGTGGCGTATCGGTAGTGGCCACCACCAGGTCCTGACGCCCGATGTTGCGAAGGTCCAGAAAGAGCGCGCAGGCGGTGTTGTCCAGCACACCCACTCCGGCGCGCGCGGTGATGTCCTCAAAGGTTCCGTCCGCCCGCCGCTTGTACAGCCGGTTTGGCAGCCCTCCCGGCTGGCAGACATACACCTCGTCCCATCCATCACCGTCGATATCCCCGACCGCGATGCCGTTGTTCCCGTAGACGTCGATGCCGCAAGCGGAATCCAGGCGCGCCCGCCAGTACGTCACGCCGCGGAGTAATTGGGATTGAAAGGACTCTGCCGCGCCGAACATGGCGGAGGTCACGTCACGAAACAGCGGCGTAGGAGAGGCGGTCACCGTCTCTTCGATCGGCTCGAAGCGCACCAGCCGACCGCCCGACCAGCTTTGCTTCCAGAGGCCAACCCGATAGCGCAGTCCCCCGGAGACGGTGCCCGCGATCTCGTAGCGCACGTTCTCGCCCGGCAACACAAAAAAGCGGGCGGCGCGGATTTGTCCCAGCGAATCCAGCCAGCGGCCGAGACCGCGCTCGAAACCCTGGTCGGAGGGATCGAACTCCGCCCGCTCTACGCCTTCCGCTACGGTCCGGTATCGCGCCGGCATGGGTGAGACACCCTGAAAGTCCGGGCTGAGCGGCAGGCTGCGGGTCTGCGGCAGCCTTTCGAGATGCGCCGTGATTTCGGCGGCCACCTTCTCGCCCTCGAAGGCGTCGTGACCCGGCTCCACAAACGCGAACAGCGCCTCGTAGGGGTGTGACCGCCGGAAGTGTACGGGAAATGGCGCCGCCGGAAGCGGCGCGGACCCGGCCTCCCAAAGTCCTAGAACGGCGGCGCCTTCTAAAAACCGGCGGCGTGTGACACGGTCGGCCATGCGGAGAAGAGCCGGAACCGGAAGCCCGCGGGGTAGTTCCGGCTCTCTCAATTCTAAAACAGCAGCTTCAGGGCAAACTGAATCTGCCGTGAGGTGCCGGCGGCGGTCAGTTCGCCTGGATTGGACCCGTCGTAGGTGGTGCTCGGACTGCGGAAGTTCGGGTGGTTGATCAGGTTGAAGAATTCCGCCCGGAATTGCATCCTCAGCCGCTCCTGAATCGGAAAGTTCTTGAACGCCGAAAAATCGATACTCAAATTGCTCGGACCGCTCATCGTATTCCGGCCCACGTTGCCGAACTGCCCCTCGAGGGGATTCGTAAATGCCGCCGGGTTGAACCACTCCTGCCGCGTGCGCCCGCCGGCCGGCGTGTCAGAGACACCCAGTACCGCGTTGGGCCGCGCGTCACCGCCGCTGTTGGAGAAGTCCGTCAGCGCGTGAATGGTGAACGGCGTGCCGGTCGTGTACGAATGGATGCCCACGAACTGCCAGCCATCCCCCAGTACCTTGGCCACACCTTTCAGGTTCCGCCCGAACGGCACCTCGTACGTATAGCTGACCACGAACCGGTGCGTCTGGTCGAAGTCCGACCGCCCTTTTTCCCAGCGGTAGTTATACTCGCTGCGCACGCTGGTGCTGTTATCGAAGCCCAGCGACGCCTGCGACTGCTCGTCGATGGACTTGCCGAAGGTGTACGCCCCCAGGAAGCTCAGGTTATTCGAGAAGCGCTTCTCGACCTTGGTTTGCAGCGAGTGATAGCTGGAACTCCCGCAGGAGCACCAGTAGGTCAGATCGTTGCCCAGGAAGGGCCGCGGCCGCCGGGGATCCACGTCCGCGTTGGGATCCGTCGTCGGCAGCGGTTGGTTCGCGTTGCGGAACTCATACATCTTCTTGCCCGCTGAGCCCGCATAGGAGACCTCCCACACCGTATTGAAGCCCAGTTCCTGCTGGATTCCGAAATTCCAGTGCTGCACATACGGATTGCGGAAGTTCGGGTCCAGGGAGAACAGGGAAGGCGCCGCCGGGTTGCTGAAAGCGTTCAGCGGCAGCCCGCGTGAAAGCAGGTTCACCTGCGGATTCGGGGTCGAGAAGCTCACCGCCGGGAAGTTGGACTCCACGTAGTAGGGCGGATTGTTGCCCGGGTTGGGAATGCTCAGCGGGCCGGCCTCGTAAGACGAATAGAAAATTCCGTAGCCCGACCGAATCACCGTTTTCCGCGTCAACTGGTAGGCGAAGCCGACTCTCGGCGCCCAATTGTTGCGGTCCTGCGGAACCAACTGCCGCGGTGCGTTGCGGTTGATCGGAATCTGCGGGAAGAAACTGGAAGGCAGCGGATCGGTGCGCCCCTTGGGAATGTCCAGCGCCCCCGTGGCGATGTTGTAGTTGGCCTCCGCGTCCCGCCGCTCCATCGGCATGGAGATGAATTCGTAACGGATGCCCAGGTTCAAGGTTAACCGGCTGGTGACCTTGAAATCGTCCTGCACGTAGAAGAAGTAGCCGGGTTGCTGGAACGTGTCGTTGATGAAGGAAGCCAGCGACGCGCTCGAGGGGATCCCCAGGGCAAAATCGGAAAAACCGAACCCGCTTCCGCTGCGGTTGTTCGCATCGCGGGTGAAGTTTCCGTTGAAGTTGAACCGGCCGCGCGGCGTGGGGGGCTGGAGAATGCTGAAGTTGACGATGGGCTTCCACTCAGCGCCGAACTTGATGGTGTGCCGCCCCTTGATCACGCTGAGGTTCTCGATGAAGTGATACACGTTCTCGAATTCCCGGGTCGGCTGGTAGGTGGCGCTGCCGAAGGAGGTCAGGCCGCTGACGCTGAAACGCGGCAGGCCGCCGTTGTTGTCCGTGAAGGGAATCCCTGGAATGCCCACCTGCGCCGACAGGTTTTCGTTGGAGTTGAATTGCAGCCGCTCCGTACGCAGCCGCGTATAGCCCGCGCGGAACTCGTTAATCACGCGCGGTCCGAAGATGTGCGTCTCGCTGAAAACGCCCTGCCGCGTGTTGTTGGTCCAGTCGCCCGAGGAAAACGCCGCGGCCGAGAGCGGTGGGGGAATCGCCGCCGGGGGCGAGAGCGCCTGGTCCGATATGCTGAAGCGCGCGAAAAAGCTGTCCTTGTCCGAGATGCGGTGGTCGATGCGCACGTCGCCCTGGTCCGTGGTGTCCGGTTCCACCGGGTTAGTGAGATAGTTGTTGGCCACGCCGGTCAGCGAGACCGACCCCGGCACGTTCGGTGTGGGCATCAGGCCGATGAGCTTCAACGAGGCCGGGTCGAAGCGCGAGAGTGGGATCTGGTTGTTCGGGAACGGCTGCCGGCTCACCGAGCCGTCGCTTTGAATCGCCGTGGTGCTGGGATCCAGAACCGGGTTAAACCCGCTGAAATTGCCGGTCCGCCACGGCACCGGCGCCAGGGTCGCCAGGAAGGTATGCGCCGTACGAATTCGCGTGCCCTGATAGTCCGCGAAGAAGAACGTGCGGTTCTTGCCGTTAAACGCCCCGGGAATTACCACCGGGCCGCCCACGGCAGCGCCGAACTGGTTCTGCTTGAACGGGGGCGTCGGCCCGGTCGGAGGATCGAAGAAGTTCTTGGCGTCCAGCTTGCTGTTACGCAGAAACTCGTACACGCTGCCGTGAAAATCGTTCGTGCCGGATTTGATGGTCACGTTCATGACCGCGCCGCCCGAGCGGCCGAACTCCGCACTCATCGAGTTGGTCTGCACCTTGAACTCGGCGATGGCATCCGGCGGCGGTCCTACCACGAAACTGGCTTCGTTGGTGAGATCTTCGGAGAGGCTGTTGTTGTCGATGCCGTCCAGCAGATAGTTGTTCTGATAAGGCCGCACGCCGTTGGCGCTGAAGCCGCCGGTCCGCTCGTCGCGGGCCCCCGGCGCGGTGGGCGCCGTGCCCGCCGTGAGCACCGCCAGCCGCGTAAAGAAGCGGCCGTTTAGCGGCAGGTCCACGATGTGCTGGCTGTCGACCACCTGGCCCAGGTAGGAGGTGTCGGTCTGCAAGGCGGGCGCCGCGCCCACCACTTCGACTGTCTCGCTCACCTGTCCCACTTCCAGCACCACGTTCACGCCAATGCGGTCCTGGACGTTTAACGTGATCCCCGGGCTCACCGATTTCTTGAAACCCTGCGCCTCGACCGTAACCGAATAGTGACCCACTGGCAGAGGCGTCACCACGTAGTTGCCGGAGGTGTCCGTGGTCGTCTTCGAGGTGGCGCCGGTGTCCACGTTGGTCACGGTCACCGCGGCGTTCGGTACGACCGATCCGCTCTTGTCGGTCACCGTTCCTACAATCGAGCCCGTGGTGGTTTGAGCTGCCGCGGGCAGAAATGCGGCAACCATAGAGACAGCAATCCCCAGTACAAAACCCCTTAACCCTCTCATAGCACTCCTGGTGGAAGATAGTGTTGTTCGATTTTGCCCTGACTTGGGCAAATTTTCAACTAAAAAATGCGCTCCTCCGCCAGACGGCCCTTTCTGTGAAAGATGCGTTAATTTTTTCTACACGGAAGAGCCGCTATTTGCGCAGAAACAGCGAGAGGGTGATGCCGAAACCGATGAACACCACGATGCGCCGCACCGCGGTGCGCCCTAGCCGGCGTGCCGCCCCGGCTCCCCCGTAGCCCCCGGCGATGGCGCCCACGGCCATGACGACCACGTCCGGCCAGTAGACCATGCCCGCCCACACGAAATACAGCGCCGCCACGCCGTTGATCGAAAGCGCGAAGAAACTCTTGAGTCCGTTCATCTGGTGGATATCCGTGAGCCCCAGAATGCTCAGCGCCGCCAGCATCAGGATTCCGATTCCCGCACCGAAATAGCCGCCGTAGATTGCCACGAGCAACTGGAACACCAGCGCCCCGGCGAACCACTGCGGCGAGCGGTGCGCCATGCTGCCCGTGCTTTTCAGCCTGCGCTGGATCGGTTCCTGCGCCAGGAACAGGAGCGTGGCGAACAGGATGAGGTACGGCACCAGCTTGTCGAACAGCGCGGGTGGCGTGAACCGCAGCAGCAGCGCACCCGTAATGCCCCCCGCCAGGCTAGGCAGCGTGAGCGCCAGCATACGCGGCTCCGCCGTGCTCATCTCCCTCCGGTACCCCCACATGCCGCCCAGCGAGCCGGGCCAGATGGCCACGGTGCTGGTGGCGTTCGCTGTCACCGAGGGCAACCCCAGCCAGATCAGGGTCGGAAACGAGACTAGGGTGCCCCCACCGGCGACGGAATTGATCGTCCCGGCCAGAAAAGCCGCGCCAAAGGCAGCCGCCGAGTGGGTCAGATGAGCGAGAGGAGTGGACATGAATGCAGAGTGTGGCGAGAAGATGCAGTGCCTGCTTTTAGCGTACACCGGCCGGGGAGCTCGCCGCTGCGCCAGCTTACTTCCAGGCGCCCAGCAAGCGCCGCACTACCAGCAATTCCCCCAGGTGGTAGGAGTTGTGATCCGCCACCAGCAGGGCCTCGCGGAGCACGGTCTGGCCGTCGCCGTGGGGAATACGCGCCAGCAGATCCACTGATTCGTCGGCCACCAGGTCGCACATGGCCTGGAGGTCGGCGCGAGAGGCCTTCACACTGGCGCTCCAGGCCCGCGCATTCGGCGGCGCCGCAGCCGCGGGCCAGTACCCCGCCGGCCATTCCGGCGAGACGTGTCCGGGGTTGCGGCTGAATTCCAGGATGTCCCATTGGGCGATGCGCATGTGCTCCAGGATCTCCCAGGGTGAATGCGCCGCGCCCTTGGGGCGCTTGCCGCGCAGCGCCGCCGGAATTCCGGCGATGGCCTGGTCGAAGTGCGCATGCGCACCTCCGCCTTTCAGCAGGTATAGCAGGTGTTCTCGCACGTCCCTATTATAGGTGCGAGAATCAAGGCGTATGCGTCTGCTGGCCGCCGTTTTCGCGGTCTGTCTCTGTGCCTCCGCGCAGACTACGCTGAACATCCGGCAGCTCACGTCCTTCCTGAAGTCCTCCGTGGCCTTGCGGCAGGACGATCGGCAGGTGGCCCGCTTCCTGTCTAAAGTCAAACTCACCGAAAAACTGGACGACCGCACGATTGAGGAATTGCAGGGCTACGGCCTGGGCTCCAAGACGGTCGAGGCGCTCCAGGCCCTGCGGGACGCCACGGCGTCCTTGCGGGCGCCCGCGCCAGAAGCTCCCCAGCCCGTGGTACAGCCCGTTCCGCCGCCCTCACCCGAAGAACAGCAGCGCGTGCTGCAAGAGGTCCGGGAGAACGCTCAGAACTACACCCGCAGCCTTCCGGACTTCATTTGCACGCAGGTCACCCGGCGCTACTACGACCCCACCGGTCTCGAGTTCTGGCAGCACGGCGACACGCTCACCACCCGGCTCAGCTATTTCGAGCAGAAGGAGGACTACAAACTCATCCTGATCAACAATCAGACCACCAACCGCTCCTACGAATCTCTGGGTGGCGCCATCTCCACGGGCGAGTTCGGCAGCATGCTGCGCGAAATCTTCGAGCCCCGCACCCAGACCCGCTTCCAGTGGAACCGCTGGGCCACCCTGCGCGCCAAGCGGGCGCACGTCTTCGAGTATCGCGTCGCCCAGCCCAACTCCGAGTGGAGCATCTCCTACGGCGAGGACCGCAGCTTGCGCGTCATGCCCGGCTACCACGGACTGGTCTACGTGGAGCGCGATACCAACATGGTCCTGCGAGTCACCTTGGAAGCCGAGGACATTCCCCCCTCCTTTCCTGTACAGCAGGCGGCCACCACGCTGGATTACGACTACAGCAAGATCGGTGACCGCAGCTTCCTGCTACCCTTGAAAGCTGTGGTCCGCATGCGAAGCGGCAAGTACTTAAGCCGGAACGACGTGGAGTTTCGGATGTACCGCAAGTTCTCCGCCGACGCCACGGTCACCTTCGATACGCCCCCGCCCCTGCCGGAAGATAAGGAGCAGCCGGCCAAGTGATGGAGTTAAAACAGGATATGAACGTCTTGTTTTATCCACAGGAGCTCCACCTCGGCTGACTCCTAACCCGCTGTAAACAAACCAAATATTTTCTGAGGAGAAATCATTTTGAAAACGCGTTTTCACTTGACTGTAATGCAGGTTCGCGGCATAGTGAGAGAGGTTCCAAGAGGTTTGAGGAACAGCAAGCCTCCGGCAGCGTAGCGAGCCTGGAACGTTGATCCGTAACCGAAGCTATTCCAATAGAATCGGAAGCGGGGAGCGAAGGGCAATCGGGCGCCGAAGGAAGGCGTGCTTCCAGACCGGGAGCCGGGTTGAACGCGTCGATCCGGAAGGGTTCGAAAGGGCCCGGAAGGGGAGTGGAGATCCGGAGGCCGGTCGGGAGCGCGGAGCAGGAATCGGGTAACGGGCATCCGGTGTTGAGACCGCCCGCTCCGGGGGACCGGGGCAAGCGGAAGAATCGGGAGCCGAACGGATCCGAAGAAGGTTTCGCGAGGCTTTGAAGAAGCAGGTCGGGAACGTTGACCTCACAATGGTAATCCCGCGAGGGAAAATCGTTGTGGGCGAGCGAAAGGCCGCTTCGAGAAGCCGGCACCAGCCAGGAAGGACTGGCAGGCGGGCTTGGGCGCTTTGATCCGCGGCTTCCAAAAGGAGCGGCGGGGAGCAAACAGGCTGGACGCCCGGGAGTCCTGGTTGCAAAG
>JAJPJX010000076.1 GCA_021324015.1 Solibacteraceae bacterium
CTTTGCAACCAGGACTCCCGGGCGTCCAGCCTGTTTGCTCCCCGCCGCTCCTTTTGGAAGCCGCGGATCAAAGCGCCCAAGCCCGCCTGCCAGTCCTTCCTGGCTGGCACCGGCTTCTCGAAGCGGCCTTTCGCTCACTCACAACGACTGCCCCTCGCGGGACCACCATTGGGAGATCAATGTTCCCGGCCTGCCTCTTCGAAGCCCCGCAGAACCCTCCCCCGGCCCGTTCGACTCCCAGCTCCGCCACTCGCCGAAGCGGGCGGCTTCCCCGCTGGAAACCCGTTGCCGGATTCCTGTTCCGCGCTCCCGACCGGCCTCCGGATCTCCACTCCCCTTCCGGGCCCTTTCGAACCCTTCCGGATCGACGCGTTCAACCCGGCTCCCGGCCGGAAAGCACGCCTTCCACCAGCGCCCGATTGCCCTTCGCTCCCCGCTTCCGATTCCATTGGAATAGCTTCGGTTGCGGATCAACGTTCCAGGCTCGCTACGCTTGAGGAGGCTTGCTGTTCCTCAAACCTCTTGGAACCTCCCCCAATATGCCGTGAACGCGTGTTTCAGTCAAATGAATTTTAGAGATTTCCGACCTTTTTCCTCAAGAAAGATTTGCTTTGGGATCATCCAGTTACAGTCGGGTGACAGTGCATCCGCTGTGTATAAAACGAGGCCCGGCCGTTCTGTTTCACGGCTCCAGCTTGAGGATCATGCCGGAGTCGGTGGCGACCCACATGTGCCGCGCGTCCACGACCGCCAGGATGGCCCGCCGCGCCGTAGCGCGGTAATCCACGTCCATCTCCTCCCAACGGGCCAGGTCCGCGCTGCGCAGCATTTTCAACTTGTTCGGCACGGAGGCGACGCGCACGCGGCCGGGCACTTCCACGGCGGCCAGGATGGCAGAGCCGCCCGGCAGCAGGGCGATGTCGGTGACGGCGCGGTTCTTCTCGCGGAAGACACGGTCGCTCTTCCCGGTCTTCAGATCGAAGCGGAAGACTTCCGCGGGGTAGACGAAGGCTTCGCTGAAATCCACCAGACCCAGCCCGGTGCCGTTGGGCAGCATGCGCGCACGGGTAATGCGCCCGAACATGGAGGCCGTCGAAGATGTCCAGGTCTTGCCGCCGTCGTGTGTGTCCAGGGAGATGGAAAGATGCGGCAGTTCCGGCCGGGTCATGGCCTTTTGGGGATCCAGCCAATCCGGCGAAAACTCCTCGTCTTTGCGCGGCGGCTGGCTGAAGCCGGCAATCATGCCGGTGCGCTGGCCGACGAACTCGATGACGTTATAAACCGTGTACTTCGCGGTGGTCTCGGGTTTCGCGGCGGCGGCCACACGGGTCCAGGTCTTGCCGCCGTCGGAGGTTTCATACACGGATTTCTCCAGACCCGCGGCGAAACCGTTCTGTTCGTCCAGGAAATACACTCGCAGCAAGTCTTTAGGCGCACCGGGGAGTTTGTGCCAACTGTGGCCGGCCTCTTCGGTCTGCCAGATTCCCTTTTGGGTGACCATCCAGCCCAAGCTGTCGTTGAGGAAGAACACGGAGAGGCCTGTCTCTTTGACAGGCACCAGAGACCAGTGGGCACCGCCATCGCCGGTGACCACGGCCGTGGGCCGGATTTTGGACTGCTCGCTGATGTAGCCCACAGCCACGCCGCGCTGGGCAGAGGGGAAGGCCAGGTCGTTGATGGTGAGCGAGGACTTGTCCTCGTCGTAGAAATACTGCGCCCCCCAGCGCCCGCCAGCGGGAGCAGAGGCGGCAAGCAAGGCTCCGGCCAGCCAGAGGGCCGCACAGAAACGCGGAAAGAGAAGCTTGGTCACGGCATTAACGGGGTGGCTGGATGGGTCCGGAAGCCAGGACCAGTTCGACGTGGTTGCTTGTTTCCAAAGCCTCCGCGCTCATGCGCGCCAGGGTGAGGACACAGCCGACTTGTTCGCCCACGGTGGTGAGCACCTCCATCTCGCCACCGGTGTGCTGGTGGGGCTGACGGTGCTGCACGTTGATGACCCCCACCACGCGGTTGCGGGCAATCACGGGCGCTGACAGGAAGGCATCGAAGCTGTCTTCGGGGAGGTCCCCGAAAGATTTAAAACGCGAATCTTTGTACGCCTCGCGCGAGATGGCCAGCAGGCGCCGTTCGCGCGCCACCCAGCCGGTCAAGCCTTCGCTCATTTTGAGCCGCACCTTGCCGATGGTCGAGGGATGCGGCGTGTTGGAAGCGCACAGCACCAGTTCTTCGCCGTCACGGAGGTAGACCAGGCACGAATCACACTCGGTGAACTCCACCACCAGTGAAACAATGCCCTGCAAAACCTCCTGCAGGCTCATTTCCTTGACCATGAAGCGGCTGATTTTCTGGAACAGGCGCAACTGTTGCTCGGTCCGCAAAAGGCGCATTTCCAGTTCTTTCGCTTTCGGCACGCCCTCTATTATAGCCTCCGGCGGACGGCGCCCAAGTCTATTCCTTCTTGGCCTAGAATCAACTAGGTAGCGTTTTTCCATGGTTCAGAACCCCAGCCCCGCGCCGGAAGCCTGGCAGGTCCCGGAATGCCCCTTCGCGATTGAATACGACCCGGATCTGCTCGACGAGATCCGCCGGCAGGCGGTGAGCGCGCTGCTTTCGCTGCCCCACGGCGGCGCAGAGATCGGCGGGGTGCTATTCGGGTCCCGGGAGGACGGCCGCGTCCGGCTCCAGGCGCACCGGCTCATCGAGTGCCAGTACGCCTTCGGGCCTTCGTTCGTGCTTTCGGATAGCGACCTGGCCGGGCTGGCCAGGCTGCTGGAGGGCGCGCGGCGCGACCCGGCGCTGGCCGGGCTGGCGGTGGTGGGCTGGTACCACACACACACGCGCAGCGGCGTATTCCTCAGCGAGCAGGATGTGGAAATCTATAACCGCTTTTTTCCGGAAGCCTGGCAGGTCGCGCTGGTGGTGCGGCCCTACACCATTGAGCCGACGCGGGCGGGCTTCTTTTTTCGCGAGGCGGACGGCCGGCTGCGCGCGGAGAAATGCTACCGCGAGCTGACGCTGCGTCCCCGGCGGCGGCGGACCGCTCCGCGCCCGGCGGCGCCGCTCCCCGAGGCCCCGCCCGAGCCCGCCCCTGCTCCCGCGCCCGCAGCGGAGGTAGAGACGGCTGAGGCGCCAGCCGAACTCCCGTCCGCGCCGGTACTGCTGGACGAGCCCGGGCAGCCGCGGCGGCTGCGCTGGCTCTGGGCGGTGCTGGGGCTGGGACTGGTGGCCGGCGGTGCAGGGATCCTGGTGGGCACCCGTCCGCTGGCGCGCAGCGCCGCCTCCGGTCCGCCGCGTTTGCCGCCCGCGCTGCACCTGGCCGCCACCGAAGAGGCCGGGCAGCTTCGCATCCGCTGGGACCGCGAGGCCCCGCCGCTCGCCTCCGCCAAGTCCGGCGCGCTCGAGATTGCCGACGGCGAGACGCGGACCACCATACCCATGGACGCCAGCGGTCTGCGCAACGGCACGTTTGCCTATGCGCGGCAATCCGCGCAGGTGCGCGTGCGGCTGCTCTTGCAGGAACCGGACGGGCACTGGGTCGAGGAATCCACGGGGTTTGCCGCGCCGCTGCCGCCCCGTCCCGCTGGCCCCTCCCCGGCGGAAACGGACCTGCGGCAGGAGAACGAGCAGCTCAGAAGCCAACTGGAAAAAGAAAAACAACGCGTCGAAGAGCTCACCCGCGAGGTCCGGATTCAGCAGGAATTACTGAAGCAGAAGTGAGCCGGAGGCCTCGCGGGCACGGCGGATTTCACAATATTTCCCTCGAATTTCCTGAAGTTTTAGTACTGATTTAGGAAGAAATCCACGGGTACTACTATCGGAAGTTAAGATAACGAACTCCCGAATCATGATATAGTGATTTATACAGAACGTATTTTTGTGGCCATCATCGGCGCCTGAAGATGCCCTCTGTGTGACGGGTGAGGAGGAGTAAATTGCGAAGCGATGCGATCGGCCAGAGCCAGACGGGGTCCCCGGTACATGAAGCAACTGGGAGCCCACACCTGGACCTGGCACCAGAAATCCGGGCGCGAATACACAACTTGCAGTCCCACTCGCAGCGTGTCAGCGAGTATGCCGTGCACCTGGGGCGCGTGATGGGCCTGGACTCCGAATCACTCCATACTCTGCGCCAGGCGGCCCTGTTACATGACATCGGGAAGATCGGCATTCCGGAAGCTGTCCTCCGGAAGCCGGGCAAGTTGACCGCGGCGGAATGGAGCCTCGTGCGGAGGCACCCCGAGGTCGGCTGGGCGATCCTCCAGGGCCTGGATGGGCTGGCGCCAGCCGCCGAGTTGGTCCTCTCGCATCACGAGCGTTTTGACGGCACAGGCTATCCGCAGGGCGCCAAGGGGGACCAGATTCCGTTCGGAGCTTCTCTGATTGCCGTGGCCGACAGCCTGGACGCGCAGATCTCCGGGCGGCCCTACCGCCGGGCGGTGACGCTTGCCGCAGCCCAGCAGGAGATAGAGCGGTGCTCCGGGACTCACTTCGATCCGCTGGTGGTGCGCTTTTTCCTGCAGGTGCCCAGGAAGCAGTGGATCCGCGCGCCACTCGGGGAGGCCGCATCGGCCGTACTGCCGGACTTCCCCGGCGCGGTCATAGGGGCATCACGGGAGACTGGACGTTCCGTAGCTGATCGGCTGATCGGAATTGTAAGCGCCTATTGATCAAGGCAATTTCGGATGAGGGATGCGCTGGCCGGTGACCGTGCCGGAAGTGGTCTTGGGCACCTGCCCGGTGGGCTCCACGAGCGTGGTCGTGTAGCTGCCGCTGAACTGACTCCCAGCCGAGTTCACGCTCACTGTCATCGTGGTGACATTCCTGCCTGCCAGCGATCCGTTTGGATTCGCCACAATGCTGATGAACTGAACAAAGAAATTCGTCACTGCCGGACCCGGTTGCCATATGCCATGGCCCGGAGTGCTGAAAGTCGGCGTAGCCGAGGGACCCGAACTCGGAACCACCTCCAGCGCGTTCGTCTCCACCAAGCTTCCGTCCGTCGTGAATGTCACGAGACCCGGGATCGGAATAGCCGGCGGCAGAGTGGGCGACGCCGGTGTAAGGGTGAATTGCCAGGACCCGGCCAATGTGGGACCGGTGGCTTGCGGATGCGCGGGCTGCGGAACCAGGACGGCCAGCCCGAAAATCAGCGATGCGAGCAGCGTTTTCCTAGACATACATCCTCCCAGCATGCGCGCCGGGTTGGCGCGTGGCAAATCCGGCACGCAACACCGAGAGTATATCTCAGCGGTTCGTGGATGCCGCCTCGGATGCGGGCCCTTCAGTAGCTGTTCTTCAAGCCGATCTGGAACTGCCGGGGGGCGAAGGCCGAGGTGAAGGAAAGCGGCAGGATGGGATCGGCACGCTGGCTCACCAGGGGGCTGAGCAGTGAGGTTCGTGCGGTGCCCCTTGAGGAAGCGCCAGAACCGATCACTGGGATCGTCCGGCGGGCCCCCAAGTATCGCCAGGTTGCCGCGAGCATAGCTTGTCAAAATACTCGGTAAATTCGCAGCGAAGGCGTCTCAAAATCGTTGACACGCGCCCGTCGTTCCAACGTGCTGAGCAGGGTCCATGCCAAGGCCATCTACACGTACGATATGGGCGACAGTTGGGAGCACGGTATCGTGCTGGAGAAGCTTTTGCCTGCGGACCCGGGCACGGCCTATCCGGTCTGTACGGGCGGCGAACGTGCCTGTCCACCGAAAGACTGCGGCGGTATCCCTGGATTCTACGACCTACTGGGTGCTCTCGGAGATCCCACGCACGAACAGCATGACGAACTACGGGATTGCGTTGGCGAGGATTACGATCCCGACGTCCTCTCGCTCGACGAGGTCAACCGGATGCTTGCGCCATTGCGTCGCCAGCGGGGCAACCCTTCACGCGGTTGGGCCCCGGCCCGGTAAACAAATAAGGATGGAAGCTCCTGAAGCCTTCCGACGACGGCGCTTGAAATTGAATCTCCGTTATCCCCATGAGCCGGTCTTCTGGATTGGATTTTCTAAAATGCCGTTGGCCGGCGCTGAATTCGTGCATGTGGCAGTCCTGCCACCCCATCGCGGGCTGGCCGCTCTGGGGAACAAGGCACTCCAGAGCGCTGCACTGATGTCGCCTGAATGGGGATCGGCTAACGAATTGGAGATTGCGAGTCGTCCCCCCGCCGTCCGCCACTCCATCACTGTCTATAAGCTGCGGAGCTGGTTGTCGGGTGCGCGCAAGCCGCCAAGAGAAAAGGCGCTGAAGTCGCGGCTCCGAGTACTCCTATCACTGTGACGCTGGACGCGCTGAGCCCAAGCACGACCGGTGTTTGGCCGCGCAGTAAGTATCAAATCGAGAACCCACGACGCAGATGGCTGTGCGCCTATTTTGTGGTAACCGTTAACAGTACGGAGAACCTATGACCGAAATTGCCAGAAGGACATTGCTTGGCGCTCTACCGGTAGCCGCTGCCGCCGCCCCCACACCGCCGGCGGCGACGGAAGCGGGCAAACTGAAGATCACGAAACTGGCCTACTACCGCTCAACCATCCGGTGGCGGGACTTGCTGTTCGTGGAGGTACATACCGACGGCGGCATCGTCGGCTTGGGGGATGGAACCTGCCACGGCCGCGTGGACGTCGTCGAGGCGGCCTTGCGGTGGCTGGAGCCTTACGTCATCGGCATCGACCCTCTCGGCCCCGAGAAGCAGTGGGAGCGCATCAAATACCACTTCACCCGCTGGAGCAGCGGTATCATCCCACTAACGGCGCTCTCCGCTCTGGACATTGCGTTCTGGGATATCGAAGGCAAGCGCCTGGGCGTGCCCGTGTGGCGCCTGCTTGGCGGGTCGATTCATCCGCGGTTCCGCAACTACTACACGCACTGGGATGCGGATGTTCGGGTAGGGACTCCGGAGGCGTTCGCCGATCACGCGGTAGAGACGGTGAAGGCCGGTTGGACCGCAGTCAAGTTCAGTATTCCGAACCGCGGTTCGGAGAGTGAACGAATCGCCCACGCCGTTGCCATTCTGTCCGCCATCCGGAAAGCGGTCGGTGACCGGCTCGATATCGGTCTGGAATGCAGCGAATCGTTCACCACCCGACAGGCGATTCGCATGGCTCACGCCTTGGAGCCATATCATCCGCTCTTCCTGGAAGAGCCGCTGCCGCGCGAAAACCCGCCCTCAGCCTTCGGCGAACTCGCCGCCAAGAGTGCGGCGCCCATCGCTACAGGCGAGGGGATTCTTTCACGTTACGACTTCCGGCCGTTGTTGGAGGCCAAGGGTGCCGCCATCATCCAGCCAGACGTGGTGAAGTGCGGCGGCATTACCGAGATCCGAAAGATTGCCGCCCTCGCCGAATGCTATGGGGTAGAGGTCGCTCCGCACATGTGCTACGGCCCGGTGGGGCATGTGGCCTCACTGGCCGCCATGTCGGTATGCCGCAATTTCCTAATCCAGGAGTGGGAGGCTGCAGACGACAAGCTGTTCCAGGAAGCGACCAACGGGACCTACCCCGTGCAAAAGGAGGGCTATCTGACACTTCCGGGAAAGCCCGGCCTCGGGATCGAGTTCGACGGCGCTCAGCTTGCGAAACGCTTTCCGTTCCAGAACCTTGGGGCGCAAGTGGAACGGCGCGGCCGGTTCTGACGTTGTCTGCGAGATGTGAAAGCTCGCCCGCACATCGCGCGCCCGCCAACCTGGACGGTGTCGAGGATCGCGGGGTCGTGGGCAGGGTGCTCGCATATGCTAGGCGTGAAGGAGCGGGTGCCGGACAACCGATTGCCGTCACTCGGCGCCGGCGTAGATGAGGCGGAGGTGGCCATGAGCCGATACGTGTATTCGTTAATCGCAGGGATCCGCTTCCTACTGATTACGCTCTGCCACCTGCTCCGGATCATGCTTGGTGTGACCTTCGTCGTCGGTGAAATCTCTGTCCCAAGGTGGGCGAGCGGGGCCGCCGTCATCTTCAGGGGATTTCTTGCTTACGAAGGCTTGCGCCTTGCCCGGTAGGTGCAGGTGCGCCAGTGAGGAAGGGGGAATCTCTCGGGCCCGGAGATGACGCGGCGGTTTTGGCTCTGTATCGTCGCAGGTGCCTATGGAGCGCAGGGCGAGACCTATGTCTTAGTACTAAGTAGTATTAGAAGACGAGATCGAGAACGATACGGCGGTGCTCTGGTGGTCGCATGGTGGCAAGTTGAAGGGAACCAATCCCCGTCGGTTGACCTTCTTGAGAAGATTGTGGAGGAGACGGCGGCGGCCGGCGGGGGCCAGATCGGGTTCACACAGCCCGGATCGCTATCCTACCCAAGCGCGAAGGGCAGCCGGGACGCAACGTTCCTATTCTACTTCGACTTTCATCAGCCGCTCTATTACGACGTTTCTCTGCCCAAGAAGGGAAAATACCGGGCGGACCTGATCGATCCGTGGGCTATGACCGTAACTCCAGTGCCTGGGCAATTCTCCGGCAGGAGCCGGCTTAAGCTGACGGATGCCATGCATGGCAGTACGGTTCACGCGTGTGTAACCGGGAGGGCGAATCTGAGACGGTTTGTGGCCGTCGCAAAATTTCGCTACCGGTGACCAAACTCGGTTCCGGGCAAGCCGATCGCGAGGGGCGGCTTGCTCATCGCGCGCGCGTTGCTGTACGGCGGGGATGTCGGGGCGTCTGCCGGCCACCGGCCGCGAATCGGCAGTCTCTCCCGATGCCAGTCGGGCTGCATCGCCGAGAAGGTCTGGAGCTGAATCAGCCCTGCAATCCGGGGTTAATCGCGACGCCGGGAAGAGCTACCCTATAGACAACTCGGCTGAAGCAGGAGTGGTGTATGTCTATCTCTCGACGCTGGATTTCTCGAAACCGCGACCGTTGGCCGCATAACGGCGGGATCGCCGGCCACGGCGGAACCCAGGATGCCCGTGCGCATACTTGGCAAAATGAGCTTTCAAACTCGGTATCAATTACCAGCAGCCCGGTGGCTCCCGAAGGTGCAGTAGCCGAGGGCGCTCGAGAGGATGGGCGCGTCTTCCTGGACGCTACGCCGTTATTTGGCTTTAGCTCGTCAGCCACCGATGCTCGATAAGGTTCCAATTCAGCCTTACCGCGGTGCGAGCCTAAGAGACCACCGCAGCAAGGCCCGTGCGGACCAGAGTCGTAGGCGAGGTCAGGCGAGTCACCCAAGCGGCACCGGAGAGCGAGACACCTGCGAAGCCCGAGCCGCCGATGCAGCGGTCCCGCAGGGAATGCAAGAAAAGGAGGTTGCTCGGGCGAGAACTGGTGCTTTCGGAGGCGCAGCGGTCGCGGTGGCCCCGGGCGGACGAAAAGGCGGTGATGCTACCGCTGTGCCAACGGGGTGACGCCGAATGCCCCGGACCGTCACAACGATTATGCGGATCTGCCGCGGACTGAAACCGCTGATTTCGTAATGCGGAGCTTGGCAGGCTGGAAAATGTCGCGTAAGGCTCCGTGCCTGGGGCTTTCAGCGCCCAAGTTCCGGATCGCCGATCAAACGACCCAGGGAGAGCAGAGAGATGTCGTGGCGGGTGCGGCCTTCGAGGGCCAGATCGGCGAGAATTTCCCCGATTACGCTGGCGAACTTGAAGCCGTGGCCCGAGCAGGGCGAGGCCACCACGACCTGAGGATAGCCGGGGAGCAGGTCGAGGACGAAGTGCTCGTCCGGCGTATTGGTGAACAGGCAGGCGTGGAGAGAGAGTGTTGGCCCGGCGCCCTCGGGGAAGTAGCGCTCGGCGAAACGGCGCAGAACGCTCTCGTCTTCGGGTTCGAACCAGCGGTTATCCTGATCGGGATCCACCTGCTGCCCGCGGTGATGATAGCGCCCGAGCTTGAAGCCCGGGATACCGAAGACCGGGAATCCGTAGTAGCGGCCTTCCTCGACCAGCAGGTTGAAGACGGGGAAGGCGCCGTGCCGGAACCATTCGGGGCGGCGGGGCGCCAGCCAGGCGAGTACCTGCCGCTCGGGGACGGCCCTGCCGCCGAGAGTTGGAACGAAGCGGGAGATCCACGGGCCCGCCGAAACGATGAGACGATCGGCTTCGTATTGCCCGCGTTCCGTGGTGACCGTGACGCCGCGCGCATCCGGTTCCCATCCCAGCACGCGCTCGCGGGCGCGCACCTCCGCACCGTGCTCCTGGGCCAGCATGACGTGGGCGGAGATGCAGGCTTCGGGGAGCAGGAACCCTCCATCCGGCTGGAAGAGCACCTGCGTTTCGGCGGGCAGGCGGTAGGCGGGGAATCGCGCCGTGAGCTCGCGCGAAGTCAGCACCTCGTGCGGCAGCCCGTGCACCTGGCAGGAAAGCAGCGCGCCTTCGAAGATGCCACCGCCGGGCGGTCCGGCATCCACCGAGCCGGTAATATGCAGCAGGCGCATGCCGGATTGCGCTTCCAGCTCGCGCCATAGTTCGTAGGCGCGGCGGAGAAGCGGCACATACGAGGGATGCTCGTAGTAGGCCAGGCGGATGATGCGCGTAATGCCGTGGGAGGAGCCGCGGTCGTGCGGGATATCGAACTGCTCGAGCCCGAGACACCTGCGGCCGCGCCGGGCGAGATGGCAGAGGGCGGCGCTCCCCATGCCGCCCACACCGAGAACGATGACATCGTAGCGCTGGCTCATAGGGGATGCCGGGGCGTTTCGGGCCTATGCGCGGCGGCCGGAGAATTCCTCCAAGGTATCGCGCCGGATTTCGATGCCCAGACCGGGCGCGTCCGGGATGGCGAGCATGCCTTCGGCGTCGAGCTGCCAGCCGCCCGTGGTGAGTTCATCCACAAAGGGCGAGCCGGTGATGAATTCCACGAGATCCGTTGTAGGGAACGCCGAGGCCAGTTGCAGGTCCGCGGCGAGGCCCACGGCCGTATTCCAGCCGTGGGGGATCATGCGGGCGCCGTGGTCCTGGGCCATCCAGGCGATGCGCCGCTCCTCGCTGATGCCGCCCACCTTGGTGACGTCGGGCTGCACGATATCGAAGGCGCCGCGGACGAGCCAGGGCTGGAAAGATTGGCGGCGGGTGAGGGTTTCGCCTCCGGCGATGGGGACTATGGCGGCGCGGCGCAGGGCCACGAAGTCTTCCAGGGCATCCGGGGGCAGCGGCTCCTCGAACCAGGCCACGTCATAGGCGGCGAGCATCGAGGCGGTGCGCAGGGCCCACTTGTAGTCGCGGGGCCAGAAGGCGTCGCTCGCGCCCGCGTCCACCATCAGGCTGCATTCGGGGCCGATGGCCTCGCGCGCGGCGCACACGATGGCCTCGTCGGTGCGCGCGTCCCGGCGGCCGAAGGGTCCCCAGCCGATCTTGAAGGCGCGGAATCCCTTCGCCTTGAAGGGCAGCAGTTCGTCCGCCATGCGCTCGGGCTCGCGCATGAGCAGCGAGGCGTAGGGCCGCACGCGTTCGCGATAGCGCCCACCGAGCAGGCGGCCCACCGGCTGGCCGGTCGCCTGACCGAGCAGATCCCACAGGGCGATATTGATGCCACTGATGGCGTGTGTCAGGGAGCCGCCGCGGCCGACCCAGAAGGTGTGCTGGTGGAGTTTTTCGGTGACGCGCTCGGGCTCCAGAGCATTTTCCCCGAGATAGAACGGCTCCAGATAGGCGAGCGCCGCCCGAACGAGATCCTCGGTAGTGAACACGCTACCCCAGCCGGTTAGTTCTTCGCTGGTGGACACCCGGAGGATGGTGTGCACGCAATCGCTGGGCTTGAGTTCCTGGGACCAGCCGCCCTCGGGCGTGCGGCCGCGCAGCCCGAAGGCTTGGATTCCGGTGATCTTCACCATGGGTTCCTCTGAAACAAAGTCACGCGCGGTTCGAATGTGACATCCTCGTCGAGCGGAAAAACCGGCCGCGCGCAGCGACGGTGTCCCAGGCTGCGCAGGTTGGCGCTGGTCGCGCCGGGCGCATCCACGTTCACCAGGAGGTTGGCGCGGGCGGCGAAGAACTGTGGCTGGCAATGCGGCGATTTGACCACCACGATGCCGAAGCGGGCCGGATCCTGTCCGTGCGCCAGGAACAACGACCGGTCATAGAGATGGACTGGACGGCTGGTGACGACCAGGGTGACGGGCCCGGACTCGAGGACGGCGGTGTCTCCGGCGTTCCAGATGGCACCGTCGGACTCGCTGGGGCAGCGCCCGTCGGACAGCATGCGCACCGTGGCGCGGAGCGGTAGGGGCTGGAAGCGCGGGTCGATTGAGCCGCCCACGCGAACGGAAATTTCCCGGCCCACGCCGGCGGCAAACGCGGCGCGCACGGCGGGCGCATCCACGATGGGCGCGAGCAGCGTGCGGGTGCAGCCGGCCTCAACCAGGGCGCGCAGGATGGCGTTGCTGTCGCCGGGCGCGCCGGAGCTGGTGGCATCGGCGGCATCGGTCAGCACCACGTGCCCGCCGGTTTCCATGGCCAAGCGAACGCTCTCCTCCAGGCTGGTCAAGTTGGCGTGGAGCTCCGCCCGCACCTCCCAAAATCCGGCGGCCATTTGCAAGGCTTCGCGGGAGGCGCGCTCCGGCGCATCGTCGGTGACCACCACGGCGTTCGAAGCGAGGTCCGGCACGTCGGTGAACGGATTACCGATGAACATGGCAGCCGAGAGCCCTTGCGGACCGTTTTCGACGCGTTGGGCGTGACGAATCGAGCGGCCGAAAAGGCCGGTTTCGGTGATGAGTTCATCGCCGCGGACCAGGGCGGGGATACGCACCCGCGCGGTTACCGGGCGGGCCTGGCGATCGAGCAGCTTGAGCAGCAGGCGGGCCGCGCGTTCACCGGTCTGGACGAAATCGACGTGCGGGTAGGTGTGGTAAACCGCGATGGCGTCGCTCAGCTCCAGCATGCGGGCAGTGAGGATGCCGTGGAGGTCGAGCGAGACCACGATAGGCACCTGCTCGCCCAGGATTTTGCGAATCTCGAGCAGGATACGGCCTTCGGTGTCGTCCTCGCTTTCCGCCACCATGGCCCCGTGCAGCGAGAGGTACACACCGTCCGGCCGCGGGGCGGCGCGCACGGAATCAGTGAACTCGCGCAACATGCGGTCGAACGCCGAGGCGGTTACGGCGCCGCCGGAGGTGATGGCCCGGGCGCTGAACGCAGGTACCAGCGCGACATCCGGCCGCGCGTCGAAGAGGTGGAGCGCGCCGCCCACCTCGTTGCGGACGCGGCGGTGGTGCGCCAGGACCGCATCGCCGAACTCCACGGCGAAGTCCTCATAAAAGGTGGGCCGGGGATTGAAGGAAGACGTCTCCTGCTTGCACTCTCCGATCAGGATACGGTACATCGCCTGCCTCTAGACCTCCCGTGCGATCGCGACCTGCTCGCCGGCGGCAGCCAGCACCTGGCGCATGTGATCGGCGAACCACGCGGGCGGAGTGCGGTGCGGTCTCCGGGCGGGGCCGCAGTCGATGCCCACCAGCGGCATGCAGGCCTTGATGAAATTGCCCTCCCCGGCGTAGCCTTCGGCGAAGAGCTTGCCCAGGTCGTCGTAGTAGGCGCCATCCACCTGAAGGTAGAGATCGGTGGCTTGCCGATACTCGCCGGAGCGCAGGGCGCTCAGGATCTTGAGGCTGTTGCGGGGCGCGAAATTAGCGGCCTGGGAAACGTAGCCACGCGCGCCCAGCAGGAACGCCGAGGCGTTCAGGCCACCGTAGAAGTTGCTGAGGATGCTGAAGCGCGTGTGACACTCGCGCACCACGTGAGCGTACTCGCGCTGGTTGGCGCTATACCATTTCAGGCCGATGATGTTGGCGAGCCCCGCGAGCCGCCCGATGAAGGCTCGATCCATATCGAAGCCGGAGGTCCAGGGGGTGTTGTAGGCGGTGGTGCCCAGCGAGACCGCGTCACTCACGGCCTGGAAATACTCGAAGGTGTCGTCGGGGGTGCCGCCGAAGTAGTACGGCGGTTCGAGTTGAAGCCCGTCGGCCCCGATGCGTTCGGCGTGGCGCGCCAGTTCGACCGCCAGGTGAGTGGCGTTGTGCGAAACGCCGACAAATACGGGCAGCCGGCCGGCGGCGGCCTCCACGGCGGCTTCGGCCACGGCTTTGCGCTCGTCGGTGGAGAGGTGCATGTGCTCGCCACCGGCGCCCAGGACCACATAGACGCCCTGGCCGGTCACCATCCCGGCCTCGACCAGGTAGTCCAGGCAGGTCCGGAAGCGGGCCAGATCCAGGGAATAGTCCGCACGCATGGGGGTGGGCGCCGCGACGAAAACGCCCTGATACAGTTGTTTCGATTCCTCGGCTGTTCTGGTTTTCATGATGTCGGGCCGGTCAGGCGGTGAGCAGGGCGCGAATCCGATGGGCCACGATTTCGGCCTCGCCTGGCTGGAGCATCCAGGAGGCGATCTCGACACCGCGCTCGGGTTCGGGCACGAGTTCGATAGAAGGCGTGCCCGCACGGAGCTTCTGCATGAGTTGCGCGGGGGTGAGCGGAATGCGGGCGGCATCCCATTCCACGCGCAGATGCGGCACCTGGTTGGCGATGGGCGGAACGAAGCGCTCGGTGCGCACGCCGGGGACGGCGGAGAGCAGGTCGCTTATGGCGCGGACGCGGCGGTCCCACTCGCGCATATTGGCGGCGTGGTCCTCCTTGAGGAAGCTTTCAAGCGCTACCATCATGCCCACCATTTCCTCTTTGTTGACCTTGCAACTCCGCCCGATGGTGTCGCTGTTGGGCGCCGTATTCATTCGGGCGGCGGCGATCAGGTCTCTGCGGCCCAGCAGGAGCCCGGCGCTCTGGGGGCCGCGGATTCCTTTGCCGCCGGAGACGGCTATCAGGTCGAAGCCGAGGCGCAGCGGGCGCATCAGATTTTCCACCGGAGGCACGTCGGCCGCGGCGTCGTTGAAGGTGGGCACGCCGTGCTGTTTACCGATCTGGACGAACTCTTCCATCTTGATGCGGCCAAGGGGCTCCGCCTTGTTGAGGAAAAGCAGCAGGGCGGTGCGCGGGTTAATGGCAGACTCCAGTTCCTGCCGGGTTTCGACTTCGATCAGGCGGATGCCGCAGTTGCGCACCATGTGGTCATAGGGGAAGCGATGGGTCTTCTGCACCAGCACCTCGCTTTTCATGCCGGTGGTGTCGGGAATGCGCTGGATGAAATCGGGATTCGAGCCGGTAATGCACGCGGCAGTGCCAAGGGTGAGGCCGGCGGCGGCCCCGGAGGGGACCATGGCGGCTTCGCAGCCCAGCAGGGCGGCGATGCGTTTGCCGACGGCATCGTGCAACTCGTCCAGGCGGACGAAGTGCCGGGACACGGATTCAATGGCGCGCACTACTTCGGGACGCATCAGGGAGCCGGTCATCATGGTGTAGGCTCCGGCGCCGTTGATGATGGGCGGCACGCCCAGTTCGCGGAGGAAATCGTGTTCGGCGGGCTCTTTGGCGGCCAGGGTCCTGGCGGCAAGCGGCCCCAACAAGGGGACGCTGGAGAGTCTTTGCAGGAAGCTCCGGCGGTCTGTCATGGCCCTTCAGTATAGATCACTGATATAATCCCGCGGTTGCCGTCTCTCGAACAAGCCGCGATGCGGGAACCGCTGAAAGTCGGCGTGGCCGGGATTGGCCGCATGGGGGCCATCCACGCGCGGCACGTCCTGGAACTCGCCAGGGAGACCGGCGCGTGCCAACTGGCCGCTCTTGCCGATGCGGAGGAAGAGCGCGCACGCCGCTTCGCGGCTGAGACCGGCTGCCGCGTGCCGATCTTTTCTTCCGTCGACGAACTGGCCGATTCTGGTGTCTGCGATGCGGCGGTAGTGGTCACGCCCACGTCGTGTCACCGGGAACACGCCGCCAGGCTGGCAGCGAGCGGCCGGCGGGTGCTGATCGAGAAACCGCTGACGGGCAGTCTGGAAGCGGACCGGGAATTCTCGGCTGAGCTGGACCGCAATCATCCGCATGCGGTCATGCTGGCGTTTCAGCGGCGCTTCGACGCGCCTCTTCAGTATGCCAAAGAGCTTTTGACGGGGGGCGCGATCGGGCGCGTTTTCAAGATCTATTCGTCCCTGGAAGATTCCAATCCGGCGCCGGACGGCTACCAGAGCGGTGGAATTTTGCCGGACATGTCCGTGCACAACGTGGACGAGATCCTCTGGCTCACGGGACAGATGCCTCGCGCGGCGCTGGCCATCGGCAGCCGGCTTTACAGCCACCGCCTCACCACCTGCCGTGAGGATTTCGATGACGCGCTGCTCTACCTTTGGTTCTCGGGGGAGCTGACGGCCCAGGTACAGGTAAGCCGGAATCACGTTTCCGGGTATCGCGTAGAAACCGTGATATTCGGCGAGGAGGGGCAGATCCACGTCGGACGCTTCGAGCAGAAGCCCCTGGAAGTTCTGGTGGAGGCCTACGGCCGCCGGGGCGCCTCCGCGCCGCTGGCGCGCCGCGTGTTTGCCATGCGGGATTACGGCCGCCCGCTGCCGGAGTTTGTGGACCGCTTCGGCCCCGCGTACAAGAACGAACTGGCCGTTTTCGTGGACTGCTGCCGCGGCGGCGCGCCGTTCCCGACTTCGCACCGCGACGGCCTGCGCGCACAGCAAGTGATCGCGGCCGGCATGCGGGCGGTGGCAGGGTTGGAGCAGGCTGCCGCGATCGAACCGGATTAGCACAGCTACTGGGGTGCGGGGGAGCCAATC
This sequence comes from Solibacteraceae bacterium, assembly GCA_021324015.1. Lineage (GTDB taxonomy): Bacteria > Acidobacteriota > Terriglobia > Bryobacterales > Bryobacteraceae > JAJPJX01. The sequence continues at coordinate 16,594 of JAJPJX010000076.1, forward strand.
CGGAGGTCCGATCAGATAACCTGAGAGGCGGATGCCCTACCGTTACCGAGTGCTCGCCCTGCTGTTTTGCCTGGTGCTAGTCATGTACCTGGACCGGCTGTGCATCGCCGTGGCCGGCCCGCGCATGCAGCACGACCTGCATCTCTCGCCGGCCGAGTGGGGCTGGGTGATCGCGGCGTTCACGCTGGCCTACACGCTGTTTGAAGTGCCCAGCGGCATTCTGGCCGACCGGGTCGGCCCGCGCAAGGTGCTCACGCGCATCGTACTGTGGTGGTCCGCCTTCACCTGCCTGACGGGAGCGGCGACCGGGTTGTATTCGCTTCTGGCGATTCGTTTCCTGTTCGGGGCCGGGGAAGCCGGCGCGTTCCCGAACTGCGCGTGCGCGATCTCACGCTGGGTTCCCCCCTCAGAGCGGGCGCGGGCCAACGGTGTGTTTTGGACGGCCACTGCCGTGGGCGGGGCACTGACGCCCCTGCTCGTGGTCTGGATCGAGCAGCGCTATAGCTGGCGGATGGCCTTCGCCCTGTTCGGCCTGGTGGGAGTGTTTTGGGCGGCATTGTGGTACGCCTGGTTCCGTAATTCACCCTGGGAGATGGCGGCGGTGCCGGCGGCGGAGCGCGAGCGCATCGGGCATCCGCCGGCCCCGCGAGAGGCCCGGGTGCCGTGGTCCAGGCTGCTGCGCAACCGCAATTTCCAACGCATCCTGGTGATGTATCACGCCTACTGCTGGGGAGCGTACTTCTATCTTTCCTGGCTGCACACCTACCTGCAAGTGGGGCGCGGGCTGACCGAGGACCAGATGAAGATCGCCTCTTCAGTGCCGTTCTGGGCGGGCCTGCTGGGGATTCTGGCGGGCGGCTACGGCAGCGATCTGCTCTCGCGGCGGTATTCGCTGCGGGTGGCGCGCTGCGGCATCGGATCGGTGGCGTTGCTGGCTTCGGGCGTGTGCCTGCTGGCCGCCACGGTGTGCGCCAACATCGCGTGGGTGGTCGGCCTGCTGACAATCGGCTTGGGAGTGATGACCGCCTCCCTGCCGGTCTCCTGGTCGGTGTGTGTAGACGTGGGGCAGGAGCATGCCGGCACAATTTCCGGGGCGATGAACATGGCGGGGCAGGCGGGTTCGCTCATCTCGTCGGTAGCGTTCGGATACCTGGTGGAGTGGCTGGGGAGTTATGACCGGGCGCTGGTTCCGCTGGGCGCCATGCTGCTGGTAGGCGGGGTGACGTTTGCGCTGATCGATCCCGCGGAGAAAGTGCTGGAGGGTGAGCCCCGCGCGGCGCTCGCGATTCAGGAGTAGATGGGATCCAGCTTTTCGTGGATGTACTTCATGCAGCGCGCGTAGCTGTGCCGCGGGCTGATGCGCGCATAGTGGTGATCCACGCAAATCCAACCCTGGTACCGGCGCCGTTTCAGAATGCGCATCAGCGCCGGAAAATCGATCTCGCCATCCCCCAGGTCGTAGTTGCTGAGGAGGAAGGTGGCCATCTCCGATCCGGCTTTGTGCACCACGCCGTTGGGCAACCGCACGTCCTGGCGGGCGAAGGTGTACTTGCCGTCGATGAAGTCCATGAAGATCAGGCGGTCGTTGTACTTTTCGAACAGCTCCACGACGTGGCACCCTCCCAGGTATAAGTGCACCGTATCGGGAGCCCAGTGAAAGCGCTTCGGGTCGGTCAACTGGAGCATGAGCTCGACTTCGTCCTGGCTCTCGACCAGTTGGCCCTGCGTGTGGTTGTGCAGTCCGGCACGGATGCCGTAACCCGCGCACAGGTCACCCAGGCGGTTGTAAAACTCGCAAGCCACCCGCAGGTGCTCCCGTACGAGGTTCTTGGGAGTCCTCCTGGGCGAAAAGACCACCAATTCAGTGGCGCCGAAATTCTTCAGGAACCGGCAAGCGGCGTGAGCGGCCTCTTCGATGGCGGCGTGGCGGGAGGGATCGTCCGCGGGTCCGCCGAACGAAAGCGTGGCAACGTGCAGGTCGCGCCGGGAGAGTTCCCGCTCCAGGATGCTCTCAGTCAGGCCGTGCTGGCGCAGAAAACCTGGAAAACCGGTCATGCGGAAACCGTTGAAGCCGGTGTCGCGGATCACGTCCAGCATTTCCGTGAACGGGGTGGGCGGCTGATCGTTCCACAGGCCGATGCTCACGCACCACCGGATGTTGCGCACACCGGCCGCTTCGGCGCATTGTCGCACGGCGCTTAGCGAGGCGCCCATGGCCGCGAGAAGTTCGCGTCTCTTCATTCGACTGCTTTGACCTCCGGGGAGACTGGAGAGCGACCACTATACTCCAAGCCGGGTGAGTTGTGGCAGGGCGCTATTTCTCCAGGACCCACTCGCGGCGGAAGCGGGCGTAGCGAATGTCGCGTCCGCCGGCGTGGCGCTGCGCCTGCCACACGGCGACCAACGTGCCGTCGGCGGCCTGCGTAATGTTGGGATAGGAGACCTGCGGGCCGTCCGAGGTGGCCACGTCGCGGGGATGGCTCCAGGTTCTGCCGCCGTCGGCCGAGATCGCCACGCTCAGGGGGTAGCGATAGAGCGGCGAATGATTCCAGATGGCGATGATCTCCTCGGGGTGGTCTTCCAGCCGCCACAAAGCCGCCGGCGTGTTGTGGCTGACCAGGGGGCTGCGCCGCGGAGCGGTCCACGTGATCCCATTATCCAGGCTGCGGCTTTCGTAGAGGAAGTTGGTGCCGGTGCGCAGGAGCATGTACAACTCTCCGTTGCGGAGCTCCACGAGGGCGGGTTCGCAGACACCACCGGTGGAGAAGGGCGTGACTTTGGGGTCCGTGATGTGCAGGTATCCGAACTCGCGCCATTCCACGCCGTCCGTGGACTTGAGCACGCCCGAGGCCAGATTCATTTCGCCTTCGGTTTTGGCGGGCCGTCCGCGCTCGGCCCACAAGTCCCACGAGATGGGCATGGCGAAGGTTCCGTCCACAAGGCGAATGCCCATATGGCGTTTGCCCACCGAATAGCGGAAGGGCAACTTGATCTCGACCGGCGCCGTCCACGCTTTGCCGTCGGCGCTCGAGACCATGAAGGTGCGGCTGAGGTCGATCACGGTTCGCGGAAGCGCCACGCTGGTGGAGTAGACGAAAACCCGCTCGCCGGTCCACAGAATGCTGGGATCGCCGTCGAGTTGGTTGGGATTGTCGAGGATCTTGATCGGGGGTGACCAGGTTTTACCCTGGTCGTCGGAGACCGCGGCCGCGATGTAGCCGTCGGGATTTTCCTTGGGGACGATGGTGAAGGCCACGACCAGCCGGCCGCCGCGGATACGGGCGATTACCGGGTACGCGTTGGTGAAGCGGGCGGCGCCGTCGCTGGCGGCCACCACGCCGGTTTCGAACGGGGCGCCCGGGGCAGCGGCAGCCAGCAGGGCCGCGGCGACAAATCGAAGCAACATGCGCAAGTAGTATATACTGCCGACAGTTCACGTATCGTCCATGCGCGTCGAGAGCCTGTTTTCCTTGCAAGGGAAGATCATTGTGGTCACGGGCGGAGCCGGCCTGTACGGCCGCCCAATCGTGGAGGCGCTGGCGGAAGCCGGCGGCACCGTCATCATTGCCTCGCGGGACGTGTCGCACAGCGAAGCCGTGGCCGCGGAATTCCGGCGGACGGGACTGGCCGTGGAGGCTTGCCGCTGCGACCTGGCGAGCGAGGCGGAGATCCTGGAGCTGCGCCGCCTGGTGCTCGCGCGCCACGGAAGGCTGGATGTTCTGTTTAACAATGCAGTCGGACGGGCCGGCAGCGGGCTGTTCGAGATGACCGCGGAAGCGTGGGAGGCGACTATGCGGGTCAACTCCACGGGCCTGTTCCTGGCCTCCAAGCATCTCTCCGAACCCATGCGCGAACGGGGCTCGGGCAGCATCGTGAACATCGCCTCCATCTACGGGATGGTGGGGCCGGATTTTTCGATCTACGAGGGCACGCCGCTGCAAAATCCGGCCAACTACGCGTTTTCGAAGGGGGGGATGATCAACTTCACACGCTACCTGGCGGCGGCCCTGGGGCCCTACGGCATCCGGGTGAATTGCCTCTCCCCCGGCGGGCTGCGCACGCCGCAGATGCCGGAGCGGTTCGTCGCGCAGTATTCCCGGCGGACCCTGCTGGGCCGCATGGCGGAGGAGAGCGACATCCAAGGCCCCGCCGTGTTCTTCGCCTCCGATGCTTCGCGCTACATCACCGGCGCGAACCTGCCGGTGGACGCCGGGTGGACGGCCATCTGATATGAAGATTCCGATTTGGCTCATCCTGCTGGCCGTTCCGCTATGCGCCGCGGAAGGCAACCCGGCGCTGCGTGGGGCGACGATCCTGCCGCTGCTGCCACCCGGACCGGGGAATCCGCGCAATACCGAGGGATCCTTCGTGACGCTGCGCGACGGGCGGATCCTGCTGGCCTACACGCGCTTCACCGGGGGCGGAGGAGACAACGACGCCGCTTCCATCGTGGGGCGTTATTCGCGGGACGGCGGCAGGACCTGGGAGGCGGCCGATGTCCCGATCGTGGGCCGGGAGGGCTCGATGAACGCCATGAGCGTGTCGCTCCTCCGCCTGCGGGACGGGCGCATCGCTCTGTTCTACTTGCGTAAGAACTCGAATTCCGACTGCCGCCCGTATCTGCGCTACTCGAGCGACGAGGCCAAGACCTGGAGCGAGCCGGCGCTGTGCATTCGCGACGAAGGCTACTTCGTGCTGAACAACGACCGCGCCGTCCAGTTGCGCAGCGGGCGCATCGTTCTGCCCGTGGCGCTGCACCCGGAGGTGAATGGCGGAAACGGCCCCGGCGTCGTGATGACGTATGTCTCGGACGACGCGGGCCGGACCTGGCGGCGCAGCCAGACCCGCCTGGAATCGCCTAAGCCCAGCCGCGCGGGATTACAGGAGCCCGGCGTGGTGGAACTCAAGGACGGCGGGCTGATGATGTTCATCCGCACGATGCTGGGGAGCCAGTATCTCTCGTATTCGGGCGACGGCGGCGACACGTGGAGCGAGCCGCGGCCATCGGCGCTGCTGTCGCCGCTCTCGCCGGCGTCCATCAAGCGCATCCCGGCGACCGGGGATTTGCTCGCCGTGTGGAACGATCACTCCGCCGTGGATCCCTCGTTCCGCGCAGCCGAGACCCCGGAGCGGGCGTTCGGAGGCAAGCGCACGCCGCTCACGGTGGCGATTTCGCGGGACGACGGCCAGACCTGGGTCCACAAGCAGAACCTGGAGAACGAACCCGACGGGTGGTATTGCTACACGGCGATTCATTTCGTGGGGAAGCGGGTCCTGCTGGCTTACAACTCCGGAGGTCACGGACTGCCGCATCTCAGCCGTACCGTAGTGGCCTGGTTTGACACCCGGCAACTCTACCGCGGGAAGCAGCGATGAACCGGGGAGCGGCAGGCGCGATCCTGCTTCTGCTGGCGGCCGGCGCGCCACGGCTGACCTGGGAGGATCGGCATCCGCTGCCGCAGGGCGCCGGCGGCGGCGCGGCCGGGTTGGTGGGCGGCAGCCTGGTGTACGCCGGCGGTACGAACTGGACGGGCGGCCAGAAACGCTGGCTGCGGGAGGTGTACGAGTACAACATCGCCGCGGACCGCTGGCTGGCGGGCCCACCACTCCCGGCGCCGATGGCCTACGGCGCGTGGTCGTACTCGGCAGAGGCGCTGGAGATTTACGGCGGCACCGACGGGAGCCGGGCGTTCCGCGACTGCTGGCGGCTGGAAGCCGGCCAGCACGCCTGGGTTCCGGCGGGACAGGCGCCGGCGGACACTTTGCTGGCGCGCGCGGAACGAATCGGCCAGCAGGTCTATCTGTTCGGCGGGTGTTCCGATGTCGCGGACCTGACCCGCTGCGGCGATGCCGTCCACCTGCGCGAACGGGTTGGCGTCTGGCGCCGCATCTCCGCCCTTCCACAGGGCGCCCTGGCCATGGCAGCCTCCGCCGTGGCGAACGGACGGGTGTATCTGTTCGGCGGCTGCTCCATGTCCTCGCCGGGGAGGCTGGTCAATCGCGACGATGCCTGGTCGTTCGACCCGCGAACCGGCCAATGGCGGCGTCTGCGCCCGCTTCCCCACGCCAACCGCGGCTTGAGTGCCGCCGCGGTCAGCGATCGCTACGTGTTGCTGTTCGGCGGCTACACGGCCTCCGCGCGGGAGGCCGCCGGGAAACCGGCGGACTTCGGCTTCTCCTCTACCGTCCTCGCCTACGACATCGAGCGCGACGTGTACACGGAACTCGCCCCCATGCCGATGGCCGTTTCAGAAATGCCCATGATCCCCGCGGGCAACGTGATCTTCGGTATCGGGGGAGAACACCGCATGCGCGGACGCACTCCACGGTTGCTGGCGGCCCGGCTGCACAAGTAAAGGAATGGCTGCGACGAAGTCCGGGACTGATCTGAAACGCCCGACTCCTTGCGCCGAAGGCCGATTGCGGCCTCCGCCGGAAACGTCCAGTCTTCAATCCCTTCAATGTTTCGTTCAGTTACGGCCTGCCATGCTGAAGTCTGCGGTACTCTGTTCAACCCGGCGGCTTTGCGGAGATGCAAAATCATCTACGGTACTGTTTGAGACACCAGTAGCCGCGGCTGCAAAGTGCATGACTAACAGATCTTTAAACTTGCCGTCGACTCGGACGAACAAACGTTTCAGCCCTTATCACAAGGCCCCGATAGTCCAAGTGCCGTGCCCTCCAACGTTATCCACGCCCGAATCGGTGACCGCCTCAGACTGAACGGGTACCTTCACCAAAGATCCACTCGGCGATAGTTTAGATTCTTACGACTTTAATCGTAAACAGAAATACTTCAACAAACCTCAAGTCAAGCGGCCTCAAGTAGTTGGATGACGTTGCGGATGGATTGGTCGGCTTTGTGGTATGCGGCTTCCAGCTTGCTGTTGGGCCGGGCGTCGTAGTTGGGCTGATGGTGGAAGAGGCTGTTTGCGAGGGGACCGCATAACCGCTGGTGGAAAAGCACAAAGGTGAGGGCGACCTTGGTCCCCTTTCCGGTCAGCCGGTAGGCATAGCGTTTGCCGTCCCGCTCGATCAGGCCGTGCGCTTTCAATTTGCGCAGATCATAGCGGAGTTGGTTCAAGCCGTAGCGCGCGGCGGAGAGTTGGAAGGCGGTCAGGAGGGCGTCGTGGATCTGCTTGGCCGTCCACCCACCGGCCGTAGCGCCGCCATGCAACAGGACCTCCATGAGCCGGATCATGCGCGCGTCGTGGATCTTGATGCCGGGGAACTTCGCGGTTCCCACTGCGATGGGTAATGCGAGCCGCTGCAAGAGCGGGAACTCGACGTGAACGTTCAAGCACTGCGCCTGGAAGGTGGCGAAGCGGTCCGTGAGCGCCAGGAATCTCTCGCGCACGGCGACCAGATGGTCCAAGCCCTTCTTCAGCCCGAAATCGGACAGATTGTTGGAGCAGATCTCATTGCGCAAGAAGATGGAGAACTTCTCGTACTGC
>JAJPJX010000180.1 GCA_021324015.1 Solibacteraceae bacterium
ATCCAGGAGGAGAAGCCCCTGCGCGACTGGCTCCAGGAAGTGCTCATGAACTGCCTGGGCTACTACACGTTCGCCTTCGGCAAGCTCAAAATCGGCATCCGCGAGAACTCCTCCGTGGCCGAGGCCTTCACCGAAGGCAATATTCTGTTCCGCAGCCTGGAACTGGCGCCGCTCAAGCCCTCCTTCAACCACCTCACGGCCAACTTCGCCGATCAGGACTTCGATTTCGTCAACAACAGCGTGGCGGTCTACGACATCGACCACGCGGCGCTGATCGGCGGCGGCGCCGGGCCGCTGTACCTGAAGTCGAACGTGAACCTGTGCGGGACCTCGACCAAGTCGCAGGCGGCGCGCATCGTGAGCGTGCGGCTGCGCGAGGAGTTGGGCGGCATCACGCCCGCGGAGTGGAAGAACGCCCGCGTCTTGAATTTCCGGACCACTGTGCTTGCACTGAACACCGAGCCGGGCATGGTCTGCTCGATGACGCATCCGGACATGCCCGGCGGCAGCGGCGAGTTCCGCGTCACCTCCTGGCGGCTGAACAAGGACTTCTCGATCGACATCCAGGGGCGCACGACCACCGACAGCATGTACGATCTCATCGCCGGTCCGAAGCCCGCCGACGTGGAACCGTCACCCGTTCCGGAGGAAATCCTGCACGACACCGGCGTACCGGGCATCGTGCTGGGCACGCCGAAGCTGGGCGATTACGGCACCATCGCGCTCGACGACATCCAGGTGCAGCCGGACGCTTCCGGCAACATGAACATCGCCGGCGCGAACGAGGTCGCAATGGCGCTCTATTACGTGGACGAGCTCGCGACCGATCTTTGGGCCAGCCTCGACGCCGCGATCGACAGGGACACCGACCCTGTGACCGTCTCCTGCACGGTGAACCCGGATACCGCGCGCGTTTTCCGCGTCGGCGATTTCGTGGTCTTCAACGATGAGGCTGCGGACCCGGATCATCCGGGCCGCCGATCTTATGAGTGCGCGCAGATTGTCGGGCCCGGCAGCGAGGGCAACGTAGTGCCTTCGGGCAACTTCGTGATCCAGCGGGAGTGGCCCGGAGTCGATCCCGGTTTCGCCACGTTCGGCACGTTCCGCTGCGCCCACGCGAAGGGCATCCGATTCTTCAAGCTCGACTACAAGATCTTCACCTACTCGGTGAAAAAAGGCTTCTTCCGTACGCCCGGCATCCCCGCGCGCGTCGAGGCAAAGCTGCCATCGGCGTGCGTGGTCGCAATGCTGGTCGGAGTGGCGAACCACTTCGGCTTCGGGCCGTTCACCGTCTGGCCGCTATCGCACCACAACGAGCCCTTCATGCCCGGCGACCGGACATGCTCCGGCGGCGCGTACACGTTCCAAATTCCGGGCCCGCTCGCGGTGCAGGACACCGTGGCGATCCCGATGAAAGTGCAGGATCCCGCTTCGATCCGCTGCATCTACGCGTATCTCCAGCGCGGCACCTCGGACGGGCAGTCGGCGTACCTGGTCAAAGCGCACAGGACGCAGTCCGTTGTGCGCGGTCAAACAGAGCCCAGCCGGGACGGCGGCTCGACCTGGGAGCCGCTCGAGTACATGGGGATTGCGCAGTCGCTGCCCACGCCGTTCAAGACCACCTATGACTTCCTGGTGGAGCGGGGTTACGGGCGGCCGGAAACGCGCCGGCTGCCCTACAACGACTTCGGCATTGTGTTCTACCAGGCGGTGACCGCCGGCCCGAATCCGCAGACGGTCCCGACCGCCTCCTACGGTACGAACCGGCTTGGCTTCGACGTGGGCGAGTTCGTCCATATTGACCTGGGCGGCGCCAACGAGGAGTACGTCGAGGTGCTCGCGGCAGATCCTGACAACCAGACGTTCACGGCGATCTTCACGAAGGACCACGCCTTGGGCGCGACCGTCCGCCCGACCATCTGGCCGACGCCGATCCTGAACGAGGGTGACGATTGGCGTTCGATATTCTGGCCGTCGCCTCGCCTGATCCCGGCTCCGATCTGACAGTCGTGATTCAGACGTAACCCGCGCTGACAGACTGATCGGACTCGGCGAGATAAGATGAAAGGCTTGGTGCGCACTGTGAGGTAAGTTGAGATGGGTATGACGTTCAAGGACCGAATGATCAACAGGTTCACTGGCATCGCCCTCGGGTGCGGCGTCGTGCTCGCCGCACACGCATCGTTCGCACAGACAGAACGTGTTCGTGCGCTGGTTGGCCGCTACCTTCTTGCGTCGCAGAAACGTGATTACGCGGCGTTGGCGCGATTGACAGAGCACTTCACGATCAAGGAGTCGCAGATCAAGGAGGAGAACCCGCGATCACTCTGGCCTTCGCTTCTCCAGGAGTTCTGGAAGCGGCAAGCCGACGATCTGCAGCACAAAGAGTTGAAGCCATCCTACATATCGGGAATCGATCGCCCCTTCTTCAACGAGGATGGTGATCAGGTCATCCACGAAACACGCGAGCTTCTGGCCCTGATGTCACCGAGCGCAAGATGGACCATCGCCGAAGTTCGCCCCCGTCCGAGGCGTCCCCTTTCAAGCGTCTACTATCTGGACGTTTACGTGTCCGTTCTCTATCCATCTGTCGACACTGCTCCCCGCGTTGGCGGCGGCAAGGTGCTCAAGAAGATGATCCTCGACTGCACTGCAACCGGTCCGCTGCTCGACAGCGTGAAGGGTTGTTCAAGGCTGGAAAAGGGTGATGTTTATTGGCCAGAATCCCAATAGCCGTCGAACCACTCGCACCCTGAACGTGAACCTGTAGGCGACGCTAGATCGTTCAATCTGGCAGGCGGAATCTGAACAGGTATTCGCGACGATCCTCGATCCAAATACCGATGTAGAGGTCGTCAAGGCAAACCCACTTGGCCTCGACCGCGACATCGTTAGGCTGGTCCTGGTGTCGGCCACGCAAGAAGTCACGATGGGGAATCCCGCGAATCGAGTAGGGGCGATCACCTGGGCAGTCAACTTCGAGCGCCATTTCCCCGTCCCGCCTAATCACCTTGCCGCGCGCCTGCTCCAAGCCGTCCGCGCCAAAGAACTCGAAAAGAACGTCATTGTACGTATTGGCCATTGATTTCCCCGTTGCATCATCCTAACGCAGCGCGAGGAGACCAAGGCTGACGAAGCTGGCTGTTCCCCAAGCCTGAATGGCCTCTGAACCCCTTCACATCTTCGATCCCCGCCGGAACATGCACGTCCAGGGCTTTTCCGGCCGCGCAGCGACGACCACCATCCACGACGCCACCGAGACCGGTCTGTCCATCTCCGGCATCTTCCAGGCACCCGAAGATTTCGCCGTCCTCTGCCTCTACAACGCCTACGACTACTTCAACCACCTGCGCACAAAGCCGCTGCCGCGGACGGACCTCTCCGGCCTCACGCTCGCGTTCGACATCGAGTACGACCACGCGCTCGACGGCGCCATGCGCTTCGACGCGGCCAAGTACCCCAGCGTCTCCTGGGACGCGATGACGTTTGTCTCCGGCGCCGGCGATCTCTACGAGGTCCGCTTGCTGGATCACGCCACCCCTATTGCGGGCGGCGAAACGCCGGCAAGCTGCCGCCTGGAGGCCTGCGGCACATGGCCCGCCGCCGGCCTCGATTGGCTGCACCTCTACTTCCGCGACACCCGCTACACGGTGGCCAGCGATCAACTCGAGGGCACGGCATATGACGCACTGCTCCGTCTCGCGGATATCATCAACACTCCGGGCGAGCCGGTCGAGGGGCGATACGGCCCGGACCAGTCGGGCGTGATCACGGCGTCGGTCATCCGCACGGGTCCCGCGGGCGCGCCCTCGGCCGCCTTGATTCTCACCTTCGCCACTCCATTGCTGCCGGCGGCCCGCTACGGCAAACTCGGCAACCTCGACCGCGTGCTCGTCACTTCGGGCCATCAGGGCGCGGGCGTCCAGAGCATGGACTGGACCGGCCCGCGCAACCCGCGTTTCACCGGCGGCGACAACGACACGAAGTACCGCGTGACGCTCGATTTCACGCAGCCGCTGTTCGACAAGCGCTGGCTAACGGTGCCCATGAGCGATTGCCGGAAGATCTACATGGTCCTCGCGCCGCGCTTCGAGCGCGTCGAGGAGGAACTGGAGATCGGCGCGTTTCTGACCGCCGATGCGCAGCCCGGCGACACGGCACTTCACGTCGACAACACGTCCGCACTCGCGGCGGGCCGCTACTTCATCGGCAACAGCACAAGCGAGGAGCGCATTCTTCTGGTCTCGGTCGATTCCGGCAGCCAGATCACCGTGCAGCGCGGCTACCAGAACTCCACGCCGGCCTTCTGGCCCGCCGGGACGCGCCTGAAGAAGCTCTCGCCCGTCGCCGGCGTGGATGCCGATATCGAGTGGCGCGTCACCATCTCGAACATCACGGTCACGGGCGACCGCTCGCTCAAAGTAGGCGGCGGCGCGCCGCGCATCGAGGAATCCGACGCGCGCTGCAAGTATTCGGGATTTTGGGAGGATTACGTCTACAGCGGCGGCTGGCCCACCCAGTGGTGGTCATTGGGCCACGCCCGGCGCTGCGCGCCGAACGATCCATCCGACCTCCGCAAGGTCACGGTCCGCTACTCCTACCCGTCGGCGCACGATCTCTATCTCGGCACGTTCCTCTCGACCGACTGCGGCAAGATCAGCGTCTCGGTGGACGGCGATTCGGCGACCACGCACGACCTGTCCCTGAGCGAGTACGGCGGCGCCACCGCAAACCTGAAGCTGCGCAGCGGCGTGCCGGCCGGCAACCACACCGTCGAGATTACCACCCTGTTCGAGCGCAACCTGGCCTCCGGCGGCTACTACTTCTACTTCGACTACCTCTGGCCACTTGTGCCGCAGGATGTTCCCGACCCACCCCAGGAGTATCCGAACGTCTCGCTCGCCATCGACTTCGACACCGACCACGGCTACCGCAAGCCGCCCGCCTGGCACCTGTGGCAACTC
>JAJPJX010000052.1 GCA_021324015.1 Solibacteraceae bacterium
CCGGTTTCGGTCTGGTATGCCGGAGGCAAGGCTCGCGCGCCGATGCTCGATCCGGTTACGGCGGACTCCCCCGCCCTGTGGCGGAAGGACCTGAAACAGATCAAGGCGCTCGGGTTCAACACGGTCCGCACCTGGGTGGAATGGACCGCCGGCGAACCCCGCGAGCATGACTACCACCTCGAAGCCCTCGACCTGATGCTCAAACTCGCCGAAGAGGAAGGGCTGAAGGTCATCGTGCAGGTGTACGTCGACTCGGCGCCCGATTGGCTGGCGCGCAAATTCCCGGACGGCCACCTGGTCGCGCAGAACGGGCAGGCCATCCCTTCCCAGGCCGCGCCCGGCTTTTGCTTCGATCATCCCGGAGTGCGGCAGGCCACGCTCGATTTTCTCCGGGAGACCGCCCGCCACGCCGCAAAAAGCCTGGCCTTCTTCGGCTGGGATCTGTGGAGCGAGCCGCACATCATCAACTGGGCGGAAATCAATTACATTCCCAACGCATCCTTCTGCTACTGCCCCTACTCGATGGCGCGGTTCCGTGCGTGGCTGCAAAACAAATACGGCGGCATCCCGCAGTTGAACCAAGCCTGGTACCGCCAGTTTCAGGCGTGGAGCGAAGTCGAGCCGCCGCGCTTCGACACCATCCTTTCCTACACCGACTACATGGATTGGCACGTCTTCATCACGCAGAAACTCGCCGACGATCTGCGCACCCGCACCCGCGCCGTCAAGCAAATCCTGCCCGATCGCGTTGCCACGAGCCATGCTGCCGGGCCGAGCGCTCTGGGCAGCTTCGCCTCGGGCGACGGTAACCCCGACGACTACCTGATGTACCAGGCTGTCGATTATTACGGCACCAGCCTGTACCCCAAGCACTCGCTGCCGCCTCATATGTCGCCAACTCGCGTCCAGATGGCGGTCGATCTCACGCGCTCGGCCGGCAATAATCGCGGCTTCTACATCGGCGAACTGCAGGGCGGCTTCGGCGTCCGCGGCGACGTGGTGAGCCAGGAAATTACGGCGCTGGACGTGGTCCGCTACATGTGGACCGCAATCTCGCGCGGCGCCCGCGGCATTAATATTTACGCCTGGTACCCCATGAATGCCGGCTACGAATCCGGGGGCTACGGATTGATCAATCTCGATGGCACCCTCACGGACCGCAGCAAACTCGCCGGCGAGGCCGCCCGCCAGATCGAGGCCAACTCGGACCTTCTGCTGCGGGCGCGCCCGAAGCCCGCCGAGGTGGCGATCGTCGTCAATCAGCTCACGAACCTGATTGGCGGCGCCGGGCACCTGTACAACCGCGGCGCGGTAGCCCGCTCGCTTTCCGGCTACTACCGGATGTTCGCGGAGCGCCATATCGCCGTGGACTTCATCGACGCCACGCAGCTGACCGCGGCACAGGTTTCGCACTACAAGCTGATCGTTCTGCCATATCCGATCCTGATGCTCTCGAACGAAGCCGCCGCACTCGAGCAATACGTGCGCCAGGGCGGACATCTCTTCACGGAAGCGAGGCCAGGGTGGGTGGACGAGCGCGGTTACGCGCAGGAGATCGTTCCGGGCTTCGGGTGGGGAGCCGCGCCGGCCACGGTGAAACTCACGATTCCGCTCGACCGGGCGCCGAAACAGGTCCGCGAGTTCACCACCGGCCAGGCGGTTCCGCATCCCGCCGCGGCCGTCCATCTTGACACCGACGTGCCCGCAATGGGCGTGCGGGTCTACCGAATCGACTACTGAACCGGTTTCCTCCTCGCCGCCGCTCCCAAACCACCCTGTGGAACTTTTCCGCCGCCGGGAGTAAGATTGTTCATCGCCAGGAGGGAACCGTGGACACAACTCGACGTAGCTTTCTGGGAACCGTGGGCGTGGCTGCTTCGGCCATGGCAGCATCGCACGCCGCGAAAACCGGCAACAATGCATCCGGACCGCGCCTCTATGTCGCGGCCGTCACGCCCTGCGACAGCCGCGGCAAATTCGACGACGCGATCTATCGCGACATGATGCCGTACTTCAAATCAGGCGGCGTCGATGGCGTTCTGGTCCTGGGGACGACCGGCGAATTTCCGTCGTTTTCCGTCGCCGAACGCAAGAAGATCGCGGAGACGGCCCTCAAGCACCGCTCCGGTCTCGAGATCATGGTTCAGGTCGGGACGCCGAACCTGCCCGAAACTCTCGACCTGCTGGCGCACGCCCAGGCCAACGGCGCCGATCAGGTCCTCTGCATTCCGCCGTTCTACTTCAAGAATCCCTCGACCGAGGGGCTGACGAAGTATTATTCCCAGGTGATCGAGGCCTCCAAAATCCCGGTGAACCTGTACCACTATCCGGGAATGAGCGCGGTGCCGATCACGCCGCAGTTGCTGCACAACCTGGAGCACTATCCGAATCTCGCCGGCATCAAGGATTCCACCGGCAACGCGGAGGAATACGCGTCGCTCGTGAAGGAATTCCCCAAGCTGAACATCATGACGGGAACGGAAAACAACCTTCCTGCCGCGCTGGCCGCCGGCAAAGGAGCGATTCTGGTGAGCGCGAACCTGTTCCCGCGCCAGGCATCGGCATGCTTCGAAGCGCAGCGCAAAGGGCAGGACGTGGCCGCTGCTTACGCGAAGCTTCGTGAAGTCAACGCCCTCTCGCGCGTGCAGGGCGGCGGCGGAGCGGCGGCCATCAAGTTCGCGCTCACGGCGCACGGCTTCCGCGAAAGCTACGTGCGGCCGCCGCAGCTCGACCTGACGGCCGCGCAGAAAGCGCAGCTCCAGCCCAAGCTGCCGCAGATCAAAGCCGCGCTCGGCTGACGCTACTTCTTCTCGTCGATTCGGATCTGTTTCAGCACCTCGGTGACCTTATCCAACTCGGCCTTCCCCTCGGGAAAGCCGTTCATCGAGAGCAAATACGCGAGCACGTCCGCATTCTGCGCGCGGGAAAGCTTTCCGGGGTTGTTCTGCGGCATCGACTGCCGGGTGCGCTCGAACAGGTCGCCCACTGTCTGGCCGGTCCAGTTGGAAAGGAAGCCTGCGCCCGTGAGCGGCGGCGCCGATTCGCCGCCGGTCAGGTCGCTGCCGTGGCAGCTCGCGCACTCTTTGCCATACAGCGTGAGGCCGCGCTTCGCCTGTTCCGCCGTATAGACGCCGTCCCACACCGAGCGCGTCGTTTGCGCCGCGACGGCTGCCACGAACGCCAATCCCACCGCCAGACGCGCCGTCATTGCTCGTCCGGCAGCCGGTAGGCCCGGTATTCGCCCGAGTACGGCCCTCCGCTCACCGCCACCACGATGTACTGCTTTCCGTTCACCATGTATGTCATTGGCGATCCGCTCTGCGGCGCCGGCATGAGGACCGCGCCCACTTCCTTCCCGGTCTTCTTGTCGTAGGCCCGCAGCATCGCCCCGCGCGCGCCCGAAGGCTGTGTCGTAATCAGGCTGTCGCCAGCGATGACGAGCGATTTCGTCACCAGCGTGCCGATGTTATAGCCGGATTGGCCGGTGCGCGGAATCTTCAGGCCCTTCAGCGCCGGGTTGTTGCGGATTGCATCCGGCGTCTCGCCGTGGGCGATCTGCCAGACGATGTCGCCTCGATCCAGATTGATGGCGGAAATCGTGGCATAGGGCGGCTTGATCAGCGGCAGCCCGTGGACGCTGAGGCCGCCGTATCCGCCGCCACCGCCGCCACCGCCGCCCCGCCCGGCCGGAGCCGCCGTGCGCGCCGCCGCGGAATCCGCTCCGGCGTTTTCTCCCGGACCGGTACGCATCCGGACTTCCTGGCCGGCGGTTCCGGCCACGAAATCCATATCGGACATCTCCTTGGGAGGCCGCACCAGCCCGATCGGCGTCAGGCAGGCGTTGCAGGCGTAGAGATACGCCGTGTGCGTTTCCGGATCGTACGACCCGCCCGGCCAGTTGGTGCCGCCGCTCGCCGTGCCGAGCGTCAGGGTCGCCAGCGGCCCGCCGATCTTGCTCTCCACCGGCGGCGTGAACACCGGGCCGATCTTATATTTCGCAATCAGCGTGCGCGCTTCGTCGCGCAGCGCCGGCGTGAAGTCGATCAGGTCGTCGATCGAAACCCCGTTGCGCGCGTACGCAGCAGGCCGCGTGGGATAGGGCTGGGTCGGCGAATACCACTCCCCGGGCACGTCGCCTTTGGGTGCCGGCTTCTCCTCGATGGGCCAGACCGGCTTTCCGGTCACCCGGTCGAACACATAGAGGAACCCCTGCTTGCTCGGCAGCGCCACGGCCTGCACGGTTCTGCCGTCGACCTGGATATCCGCCAGGATCGGCGCTGACGAAATATCCATATCCCACAGGGGATGATGCACGAGCTGAAAATGCCACTTGCGCTCACCCGTCTTCAGATCCACGCACACCAGGCTTTCGCCAAACAGATCGTTGCCGGGGCGATGCCCGCCGTAGTAATCGCCGGTGGGCGATTCGACCGGCAGGTAAACCAGCCCGAGCTTCTCATCGACGGAAATCTGCGTCCACACGCCCGTGTTGCCGGTGTATTCGGCGGAGCCCTTCAGCCACATGTCGTACCCGAATTCGCCCTTTTGCGGGATCGTGTGGAAGATCCAGAGCCGCTTCCCCGTGCGCGCATCGAACCCGCGTACGTAGCCCTTATTGTTCCGCATGCTCCTAGGCGTCATGCCCTCGCGGAACGACGCACCGATGATGACCGTATTGCCCGCGACCACGGGCGCGGATTGCAGGCCGATTTCGCCCGTCGTGAGGTCGGGGAAGATGTTCTGGTCGTCGTTCAGCTTGAGGTCCACCGCGCCGTGGTCGCCAAAGGACGGGACCGGGGTGCCGGTGTGGGCATCGAGCGCGATCAACCGGTAACCCGGCGTCACGTACAGAATGCGCTCCGTGCTCCCGTCGGTCCAATACGCGACGCCGCGTCCGGAAAGCTGCCGCGGGGCCGCCGCGCCGCGCGCGCCTTCATGCTCTCCGTGAGCCCACAGCAGTTCGCCCGTGGCCGCGTCCAGGGCCACTACCGAACGACGTGTGCCCGCCGTCGCATACAGCACGCCCTTGACCATCAGCGGAGTGCCTTCGAGCTTGTATTCCGGCCGCGAGCCGAGATTGTCCGTTTTGAAGCTCCATGCCAGCTCCAGTTGGCTGAAGTTCGAAGCGTTGATCTGGTCGAGCGGGCGATACCGCGTATTGGCCAGATCGGCTCCGTAGGTGGGCCACTCGCTACCCTCTCTGGTCTGAGCCGGCGCGATCGCCACCCCCGCGGCGAACAGGGCCGCCACAAGCTTCTTCATGCCCCCTCCTTGGCGGCGGCCGGCGGCTGTAGGCCGGCGCCACCGATTGCGTCTTGCTAGTATAATCGACCAACGCGCTTTGCCGGAGGAGGTTTTGATGTTCTGCCGTGCGGTCTTATTTCTCGCGCTCTCGGGCGCCGTCGCGCTCGCGCAGTCCGATGCCCCGCCCAACTCGCAGCCCAATCCCTATCGCACGGTCGAACACTGGTATCAGCTTCCCGCAGGCCGCGCCATGGGCTCAACCAGTTCGGTCGCGGTCTCCCGCGATGGGCACATCTGGGTGGTCGATCGCTGCGGGGCCAACAGTTGCGCCGGTTCGGATCTCGCGCCCATCCTTGAATTTGCGCCCTCCGGCAAGCTGTTGCGCAGCATGGGCGCCGGCATGTTCGTGTTCCCGCACAGTGTCACGTTCGATCAAGACGGCAATTTCTGGATCACCGACGGCCAGGGCCGCGACGGCAAAGGCCACCAGGTTTTCAAGTTCAGTCCGCAGGGAAAAGTCCTGATGGTTCTGGGCAAGGCCGGCGTCGCGGGCGACGGGCCCGATACCTTCAACCAGCCGAACGATGTCGCCATCGCTCCCAACGGCGACCTGTTCATCTCCGACGGCCACAGTCCCGGCCGCGGCAACGCCCGCGTGATGAAGTTCTCGCCGGACGGCAAGTTCATTAAGCAGTGGGGCGGGCACGGCTCCGGCCCCGGCCAGTTCGAAGTGCCCCACACCCTTGCGTTCGATTCGCGCGGCCGCCTCTTTGTCGGCGACCGCGCCAATAACCGCATTCAGATTTTCGACCAGGA
Organism: Solibacteraceae bacterium; assembly: GCA_021324015.1. GTDB lineage: Bacteria > Acidobacteriota > Terriglobia > Bryobacterales > Bryobacteraceae > JAJPJX01. The sequence goes on from JAJPJX010000052.1 coordinate 6,061, forward strand.
CGG
>JAJPJX010000149.1 GCA_021324015.1 Solibacteraceae bacterium
GCTTTGGCCCTGGTCACTGCACTTTGGCTGCTCCTTTCGCCGCGGCGCGCACCGGGATTGCCGTACCGCATCGCGCTGGCCGGCATGGTCCTGGGTTTCGCCGTTCTCACCAAGGCTTTCCTGCTGGTGACCATCCCGGCGTATATGGTGTATCTCTGGATGCGATCAGAGATCCCACGCAAGTGGTCGAACCTGATCTGGTTCTTGGCTCCCCTGGCTGTCTGGGGAGCGGTCATGGCCATTCTCAACGATCATCGCTTCGGCTCGATCTTCGATTTCGGATATGGCAAGGAAAGTACCTGGTTCAACACTCCTTTGTTCACGGGCTTATATGGGTTGCTCCTCAACCCCAGCAAGGGGTTGTTGTTTTATGCCCCCGTGGTCCTGCTCATGCCTTGGGCGGCCTGGAAATACCGCCGCCGCTTCCCGGCTGAAATGGTCTTCTTCCCGCTAGTTTTCTTGCTGGTTCTCGTGCCTGCATCGATGTGGTGGTCGTGGGAAGGAGGCGCCTCCTGGGGGCCGCGGCTCATCATGCCGGTAGCGCCGCTAGCGGTGATGTGTGCGGCGCTGCTAGTGGAAGGACCGGCATATAGCCTTTGGGCCTACGTGGCTACAGCCGTCGCGGGCGCCATGGTGAATCTTCTGGGCGTACTGCTCTTCTTTTTCGCCTGGAATAGCGTCCTGACCGCCTACGAGGTTCGTGTTCCCTTGAACATCAAGGGCAGAACCGCCGCGGAATACGTGGAGCACGACGGGCGCAAGTGGTACTACGCCTTTGTAGCGGCGAATTATGTGCCCGCCCTCTCGCCCATTCGGGGGCATTTCGAGTTGCTGCGTCTGCGCTACTTCGGAACTCCGATTTCTATCGGATTCCTGAATCGGCTGCGCGCCCAGAGCCCCGGCCATTTGCAGCCGCTAGTCATCGATCGAGCGTATGTAAGTTCCCGGTTCCCCGGGTGCGCGCGGTCATGGGCCGCTTCCGCCCATTTCTGGGTGTGGGATTCCATTACCGGGAAATCGTGGGACGAGGAATGTCCGGAGCCCTACCGCTCCCGCTACGTCGCGGTGCTGGAGCGGCAAGCGGACCGGGCCGCCCAGGAAAATGACCTGGCGCGCGCGAGAGAGTGCTATGAGAAATCGCTGGAACTCATGCCGGCCTCTTCCGAGGAAACGGGAGTGCTCCGCGCCGAAGTCCTGGTCAAGTTGCTCCGGTTACCGGAGGCGGAACGGCAGGCGCTAACCATGCTCCAGCTTCGGCCGCGAGATCCGGCCGCACTCTTCATGTTGGCCTGGGTTTACGATGTGGAAGGAAAGCGGGAGCTCGCGCTTCAGCACTATGCGCTGTTCGCCTCGCGTTATCCTCAGCACGCCAATATACCTTTCGTGCGCCAGCGTTTCGCACAACTTTCCGGCGGTTCCTCCCACTAACGGCTGCCGTTACGCCTGCCCGTTCACTTGGCGCAGCAGCGTTTCCGCATTGATCGCGCCCTCCGGCGTCTCTTCATGTTTAAACATCAGGTAGAGATCGCGCCCGGTCGCCAGCAACTCGCGCGACCGTGCGGCGAAGGCGTCCACATCTGCCGCTGTGTAGTCAGGCTTGCGCAGCCGGTAATACACGAAATCGGCAGTGATCACTTCCGGCGCCTGCAGTCTCTCCGATTCGGCCACGCATAGCGAGATATTGCGCTTGCGAAGCGCCTCATACACCGGATCGGCCAGCCAGGAAGGATGGCGGAATTCGAACGAATAGCGCAGGCCGGCCGGCAGCAGCTCCAGATAGCTCTCCAGCAGAGGAACGTCGCATTTCAGCGCCGGCGGCAACTGGAACAGCACCGGACCGAGACGGCGCGACGTGCGCAGCGGATCGATCATCTTGAAGAACAGCTCGGTGGCTTCGGCCGCGTTCTTGAGGCGGAGAATGTGCGTGATCCGCATATTCGCCTTCACCGCGAACACGAAGCCGGCGGGCGTCGCCTCCACCCAATTGCTCAACGTCGAGGCCGACGGGAGGCGCCGGAAGGTGTAGTTGATCTCCACGCAATTGAGCCTCTGCGCATAGTGATTGAGAAACTGCTTCGCCGGAAGTTTAGCGGGATAAAAACCGGGCTTCCACGCCGCGTAAGCGAATCCCGATGTTCCCGCATACAACGTTGCCATGGCTTATCATTATCTCTGGCTGGAGGCAGCGGATGCACTTTCTTCTTCACATGCTCATAAGCTGGCTGGTCAGCGCTCTGGCACTATGGCTCGTCGCCCAGATGATTCCGGGCATCGAGGTGCGCAGCTTCAAGGACGCGATGATCGCGACGGTCGTGATCGCGGTGGTCAGCGTCTTTCTGAAACCCGTTCTGAGCTTCTTCGCGCTTCCGTTCATCATCCTCACATTGGGTCTTTTCATGGTCATCATTAACGCGATTCTGCTGTGGTTCGCCTCGCTGCTGACTCCCGGGTTCCGCGTGCGCGGACTGCTGGCCGCCATCGTCGGCTCGCTCGTCCTGACGGTTCTCACCACTGTGCTGCGATACGTGGTGCTTTAGTGAGCGCGGTCGCCAGCCCCGAGGAACTGGCCGAAGCCTTACGCCAGTCCGCAGAGCGCCAGCGCGCCATCTGCCTGCAAGGCGCCGGGTCGAAGCGCGCCATGGCCGGTCCCGTGACTCCAGCCGACGAGTATCTCTCCACCACCGGGCTCGGTCGCGTGCTCCAGTACGAGCCGCACGATCTCACCATCAGCGTGGAGGCCGGATTGCCATGGCGGGACTTGACCCGGATCCTGGCGGCCAACCGCCAGATGATCCCGCTCGACCCGCCCTTCGCCGCCGATTCCACCGTGGGCGGCGTGATCGCGAGCAATCTCAGCGGACCGCGCCGCCGATTGTACGGGACGGCGCGAGACATGGTCATCGGCATGACGTTCGCCACCCTCGAGGGAAAGCTGGTGCGATCCGGCGGAATGGTGGTGAAGAACGTCGCAGGCTTGGACATGGCGAAGCTGATGATCGGCTCGTTTGGAACCCTGGCCGCTATCGCCGTGGTCAACTTCAAGGTCACGCCAATGCCGGAAGTGGAGCGTAGTTTCCTGTTGCCTTTCGAGTCGGCCGGCCTTGCCGCCGAAGCCCGCAACCGGATTCTGAGCAGTTCTTTGCAGCCCGCGGCGCTGGATCTGCTGAACCCACCGGCCGGCGAAACCGTCGGCAACCGCGCCTGGGTTCTGGTCGTGCGCGCCGCCGGGAACGCCGCCGCGGCCGAGCGATACGAGCGCGAACTGGCGGGGCTCGCCACTGGAGTGGCGTTGGACGGCGAACAGCACGAGAAGCTCTGGCGCCACATCCAGGAGTTCACTCCGGGATTCCTTGCGCGCCACCCTTCCGGCGCGGTCGTGCGTGTCTCGTGTACGCTGAAAGAGACCCAGCCGGTGATGGAACACTTCGATGGCCCTGCCCTGGCGCGGGCCGGTTCCGGCGTGTGCTATGGCTACTGGGAGAGTGTGGACCGGGCGGCTGACTTTCTCAAGGAGGCGGCAGCGCGCGGCTGGAAGAGCGTAATGGAGTTCGCTGCCGAAGGCCGCAAAGAGCGCCTGGACCTGTGGCCGTCCCCGGGCGGCGATTTTGCACTGATGCAGCGGATTAAGAATTTATTCGATCCGGGAAACCTTTTGAATCGTGGCAGACTCTACGGCCGTATCTGAACTCAA
>JAJPJX010000138.1 GCA_021324015.1 Solibacteraceae bacterium
ACCTCTCCGAATACGCACGATTTGTGGTGGAGACCTTTCAGACCCCTTCACTGATTCAGAATGAGTTAGCTTGCCGCCGACCCCATCAACTGCGAAAGACGGGTTAGTTGAGGAAATACGTGCGGTACAGCGTATCCCGCTGTTTGGGCACAAAGCCGGCATCCCGGATGATGCGGCGCAGTTCCTCTTCGCTGGCGCGGTGGTGGGCGCCGGCGGCGGAAACCACGTTCTCCTCGATCATGATGCTTCCTACGTCATTGCCGCCGAAGCGCAGGCCCAACTGGCAGGTCTTCAGGCCCTGCGTCACCCAGGAGGACTGCACATTTTCGATGTTGTCCAGATAGATGCGCGAAATGGCCAGGGTTTGCAGGTACTCGACCGCCGTGGCCTCCTCCTTGACGAAGCGGCCCAGCGACGTGTTCTCGCGCTGGAACGTCCAGGGGATGAAGGCCGTGAATCCGCCGGTCTCCTCCTGGATGCGCCGCACGATCTGGAGGTGGTTCATACGCTGCTCCAGGGTTTCGCCGCAGCCGAACATCATGGTGGCGGTGGTGCGCATGCCCAACTGGTGGGCCGTGCGGTGCACGTCCACCCATTCCTGGGTGGAGCACTTCAGCCGGCTGATGCGGTGGCGCACTTCGTCGTCCAGGATTTCCGCGCCGCCCCCGGGAATCGAGTCCAGCCCGGCGTCCCGCAGGCGGGCGATGGTGTCCCGCAGGGAGAGTCCGCTGACCTCCGCGATATTGGTAATCTCCGGCGCGGAGAAGCAGTGCAGGTGGATGGGGAACCGCTGCTTGATCGAACTCAGCAGATCCTCGTACCACTCGATCTTGAGTCCCGGATGCAGGCCTCCCTGCATCAGCACGCCCGTGCCGCCCAGGTCGAGAGTCTCCTGGATCTTGGCGAAGATGACTTCCTTGGGGTGCACGTAGCCTTCCGGGTGGCCCATGGGCCGGTAGAAAGCGCAGAAACTGCAGTATTCCGTGCAGAAGTTCGTGTAGTTGATATTCCGGTCGATGATGTAGGAGACGATGCCTTCGGGGTGGAGGCGGCGGCGGACGGAATCCGCCTGCATGCCGATGCCGATCAGATCATCGGAACCGAACAGGTCCAGTGCTTCGGCGTAGCTGATCATATCCGCGGGGACTTATTCCTCAAGATAGCAGAAGCGGAGGAAGCGGGAGTGTCAGGCTGCGCCGAGCGCCACGGCTTCCGCTTTCATGGCCTGCACAAAAAGGTAGATTTCAAACAGCGGCTTGGGGTCGCCGCGGCCCCAGCGCTGCACCTGCCACTTCACCCGCAAATGGCGGACGTCCGGGTGGTCCCGGAGATCCAGCAGGATCTGATAGGTGCCGCAATAGAACTTCTGTGGGAAGGCGATGAGCGGCCGGGCGCCCCATTCCGCGCCATCGGCGGAACCCCAGATGGAAACGTCCAGGCTCTCCTGCTCGATGATGCGGGTGATCCCCAGCGTGAGCAGCAGTACGGACCCCTGCTGCTCGGTAATGTCCAGCGACGGGCCGGTGCCCGCCTCGCGGACGGTAGTTTCCGGTAACAAGAAGTCCGGCAACATAGACGAAAATTAAAGCTTCTTTAATCTGTTGCTAGCTGCTTCCAGCGTCTCATATTTTTTGCAAAAACAAAAGCGGATTTGCTGGGCGCCCAGGGCGGGAACGGAATAGAAGCTGGAACCCGGCACCGCCGCCACGCCGATCCGCTCCATCAGGTGCCGGACAAAGTCCACATCCCGGGCGAAGCCGAAAGCCGAGATGTCTGTCATGATGTAGTAGGCGCCCCGCGGCCGGTAGCAGGCGAATCCGGCTTCCGCCAGGCTCTGGAGGAGGAAGTCTCGCCGAGCCGCATAATCCTTTGCAAGCTGTTGATAATATTCCTCGGGTAGTCCCAGCGCCAGAGCGCCGGCCTGTTGCAGTGGGGCGGCCGCGCCGACGGTGAGAAAGTCGTGCACCTTGCGCACGGAATCGCTCAGGTCCGGCGAGGCCAACACCCAGCCCACGCGCCATCCCGTGACCGAATAGGTCTTGCTCATGCTGTTGACCAGGATGGAACGCGAGCGCATGCCCGGGAGAGTCATCATGGGGATGTGCCGTGCGCCGTCGTACGTAATGTGTTCGTAAATCTCATCGCTGATGGCCAGGGCGTTAAACTCCTGACACAGGCGGGCCACTTCTCCCAGTTCTTCCCGGGAGAACACCTTACCGGTGGGGTTGTTGGGGCTGTTGAGGATGATGGCCTTAGTGCGGGGGGAGAAGGCGCGGCGTAGCTCGGCCGGGTCGAAGGTCCAATCCGGCGGATACAGCGTGACCAGCCGCGGCACCGCGCCGCAGAGCTTGGTATCCGGTCCGTAGTTTTCGTAAAAAGGCTCGAACACGACCACTTCGTCGCCCGGATCCACCACCGCCATGAGGGACGCCACCATCCCTTCGGTGGCCCCGCAACACACCGTGATCTCACGCTCTGGATCTACCTCCAGCCCGTAGGTCCGGCGGTACTTGGCGGCAATGGCGTCGCGCAGCGGCTTGGCGCCCCAGGTAATGGCGTACTGGTTGAAATCCGCGTCCACGGCATCGGCCGCCGCGCGCTTCAGCACTTCCGGCGCGCTGAAATCCGGGTAGCCCTGGGCCAGGTTGACGGCGCCGTGACCGAGTGCCAGGCGGGTCATTTCGCGAATCACCGACTCGGTGAAGTTGGCCGTGCGGAGGCTGCGAAACCGGCTGCGGGAAAGAGGCGCGGACGTCACCCATCGAGGGTATCACGGCCGGTGGTCAGGCCGGTTTCCGCTTACCGGATGCCCGTCGGGACTTGGCCGGCTTCCGGCGCCCCGCGGGCTTCGGCTCCCCTTCCCGCCCCTGGTATAACTGGCGGTACACCGCGGCGTTGCGCAGCACCGCCTGGACGTACTCCCGCGTCTCGGTAAAAGGGATGGATTCCACGAATTCGGCCGGCTCGTCGTAGTGGTTCCACGTCACCCAATCGTTGACCCGGTTTTTGCCGGCGTTGTAGGAGGCGAGCGTCGGTTCCCACTTGCCGTTCCACTGGTCCAGGGTGGCGCGCAGGAAATAGGTGCCCAACTTCAGGTTGACGGCCGGCTGGAACAAGGTCTGGGTCGTCACCCGCCGGACTCCCACGCGGCGCGCCACCTGCCGCGCGGTAGCCGGGCGTACCTGCGTCAGTCCATAGGCTTTGGCCACCGAAACGGCCTTGGGGTCGAACTCCGATTCCTGGCGGATCAGGCCGGCCACCAGGTAAGGGTCCAGGTTCTGCGCCCGCGCGTTGCGTTCCAGGTCGGCGCGGTAGGGCAAAGGGAAGAGCAGTTGCCAGAACCGGGTGGATGCGCCGTCCAGCGGAATTGCCAGGTAGTCCGGGACGGCGCTCTTCAGATAGCGCATCCGCTGCTTGGGGGAATCCTCGTAACGCGCCAGTTCCAGGGCCAGGGGCACGGGCCGAGGATCCCGCCTGAGGCCAAAGCGAAGCTCGTCTTCCGCCCAATCCGCGAAGCCGGCGGTTTTGAGCAGAGCCGCGCGCTCGATGCGCACACTGGCAGCCGCGGCGGGCTTTTCGTCAAACGAACGGCGCGCCGGCAAGGACAACCCGTCGAGGTATTGCACCACGCGTGCGGAAGCCGTCGCCGCGACGATGCCTGGCTGGGAGAGGCGCCCGCGCGCCAGCTCGGCGTAATAGTAATTAGGGTACAGGCGGGTCAGGCGCACATAGTAGGCGCGCGCGGCGGAGTCGTCCTGCTCCTTCTCCGCCAGCCGCCCCAGGAAGTACAGCGCGGCGGCGGCCGTGGGGTGGGTGGGAAATTTCTCGAGGTGCTCCTTCAGGCGGCTGGCGGCGTCGCGGCGGCGCTGGATATACCCGGCCCAAGTCAGGCGCCAGTGGCAGACAGCGGCCTGGGGCTCGCTCGGAAAATCGCGCGCGGCCGCCTCATATAAGGGCTCATACTGCTGCGGCTGGTTGGCTACCAGGAAACGGTTCCCGGCGGAAACCAGGGCCTTGAGGCGCCACGGCGAGGAGGCGTAGAGCTTGCCCAGCCGTTTGACCGCGTCCAGCATCTGCTGGTCGTCATCCAGTTTGCGTCCGCATTCCACTAAGTAATACAGACGCTCGGCCTCCGGCTCGGGGGCGTTCAGGTCCAGAGAGCGGAGCCGCCGGCAAGCCGTATCGGCGCGCCCGCCCAGGAACTCGGCCACCGCCGCCCCGACGCGCGCCTGGTCGCGGTCCGCGCCGCCCAACTGCGGGATGAGGGCGTCGTATTCGCGTGCCGCGCGCGCGTATTCCCGCCCAGCCTGCCAGGCCGCGGCGCGAGCCAGCAGCATCTGGGGCATCACCGGAGGATATCCGGCGCCCAGGCTTTGCCGCAGGCGGTCGAGCGCGGCGCCGGCGTCCGCGGCCGAATCCGCTGCCGGGTACTCATAGTAGACCTGCTGGTAGTAGATGGCAGCCTGCGCGGGGTCGCCGGCGGCTTCATACGCCGAGGCCAGGGCGAAGGCGCCCGCCGGTTGAGGAAGTAAGCCGTAGTGGTTTCTTAATTCCTTGACCGCCTCGCGCGCGGAATTGGTCTTGACCAGGGCCTGCGCTTCGAGCAGCAGCGCGCGGGGGGCCAGCGGCGACGGCACGGGCGCCGCCCCGGCTGCCTCGGCCAAGTCCCGGGCCGCGGCGTCAAGGCGCTGGCTCTCCCAGCGCGCCGAACCCAGATAGTAGCCCGCATAGTCCGCCAGTTTGGGCAACCGCTCGCGGGCGGCCACCAGGTACTTTTCAGCGCCGGCGTAGTTGTGCTGCCCGAGGGCCACTACACCGAGGGTCAGGCGCGCGAGGGCCCCGTTCTGATCCTTGGCATGGGCGGTGGCGTATCGTTCCAGCGCGGCCCGGCGCGCGGCGGATGGAGTGGCGCGATAGGCCTTGGCCAGAGACTCCAGGCCGCCGGAGGATTGACCCGCCGCCAGCGCCGCAGCCAGTGCGCCGGCCACCCCCAACTTAGACCAGCGGGCCAGGGTAGTCCTTCCCGAGCAGCGCTTCATCGTTATGAGCCAGGGTACTGAGCAGTTCCAGGTGCAGGTAGTCCACCATACTGGGGCAGGTCCCCAGGAACAACTCGCGATAGGCTGAGCGGGCCGCATCGATAGCCGCGCGCAACTCGCCGTACAGGTCGGCGCGGGAACGCCCGCCCCGAACGCCTTCCGAGTGGTGGAGCCGCATTTCGGCCACCTGGACGCGCGCGAAGCGCTGGGCCCGAAGGTGGATCTGCTGCTCCTGGGGGCTCAGGTCTTCCCAGCCTGGTTTTGCGGACCGGACGGGCGCCGGCAGGATGCGCACCAGTTCCTCCGGTTCGGGTTCCTGGCGCCCGGCGGGAATTCGCCGTGCCTGAACCTCCAGCGCCCCGGAGGCAGCCTGCGCCAGCAGCTCCAGCGGCGCCGCCTGGAGTTCGCCGAATGCGTACAACACCGCCCGCACGTCCTGGTCTACCGTTACTGGAAACAGACACACGCGATCGTCGGGCGCGTGGCCGAAAAGAGCGGCCAACTCGGCAGACAACTCCGCGGGGGAACAAAGGGCCGTCACCGGGTCGCGCGTTTCCAGGACGCCGGCGAAGGCTGCCGCCCGCGAGACGGCAAAGCGCAGTGCCGGAAAACGCGCAGCCGCGTCCTCAGGGCGCAGTCCACAGACGGCCACCCCGGCGACCTCACCGGAAGTGACGGAAAAGACAGCAGCGACGTTGCAGAACGCAGAACCTGCGTCCGCGAGGGTGGCGCTGATCTGCTGGAAGCCTTCGGCCTGACGCAAGCGCCGCACGGACTGGTTCAAATGGTCAGCGAGCTGGCGCCTGGCCAGTTCGCGGGCTTGGCTCGCGGCGGCGTCCGAATGGGCTTGACAGATACGCTCCAAGTCGTTTGCCAAGAGCGAGAAACGCTCCTCGAGCTGCTCCCGCAGAGCGTTCCTGGAAGCCGCGGAGGACATGGCTTGCCTCATTGTAACAGATGGTCTTTTGGACTCACCCTAGAGTTGCGGCCCCGCCCCCTCTGGAGAGGATTCCAGGCGCATACAATGTCTTTTGTGATGGAACCAAAGGAACTACTCAAACTGGCCGGCAAAACGGCCATTGTGACCGGCGGCACGCGCGGGATCGGGCGCGCGATCGCGGAGCGCTTGCTGGCTGAAGGCGTCCGCGTGGCTATCTGCGGACGCCTGCGTGAGAGCATCGAGCGCGCCGTAAAGGAGATGGCGGAGCGCCATGGGGACGCCGTGTGGGGATCTCCCGCCGATGTGTCCCGCCAGGAGGACGTGCGCTCGCTCTTTGCCGCCGCGGATGCCCGCTTCGGCGGCTTGGACATTTTGATCAATAACGCCGGTGTGGGAATCTTTCGCAGTGTTGCGGAATTGACGCCGGAAGAATGGCGCCGGACCATCGATCTCAATCTCACGGGAGTCTTTTACTGTTCGCGGGAAGCTTTGCAAAGGTTTCGTACCCGAGGCGGTGGCTACATCATCAACATCAGCAGCCTGGCAGGGAAGAACCCGTTTGCCGGCGGGGCCGCCTACAATGCCTCGAAGTTCGGCCTGAACGGATTCAGCGAGGCTATGATGCTGGATCACCGCTACGACAACGTGCGAGTGAGCTATGTCATGCCGGGCAGCGTAGATACGGACTTCGGAACGCGCTCCGGCGCGGACTGGAAAATCCAGCCCGACGACGTGGCGGAGGTGGTAGCGTGCCTGCTCCGCATGCCTGAGCGGACCCTGGTGAGCCGGGTGGAGATTCGCCCGGCGAAGCCGAAGAAGTGACTGTTTAGGCGGCTTCGGGGTTGGCAAGGGATTTGCTCGTAGCTTCGCGGAGATTGCGTAGAGGGGGCATAGGAATCATGGGGCGCCCGAACAAGCCGTTAAATCCGTCCCGGACAGGAACTGAGGCGGAGCGTCTGGACGCCCACCTGCGGGGGTTGGTGGTGGGCCAGGACGAGGCTATTCAGCAGATCGTCAGCGTGTACCAGACGCACCTGGCCGGCTTGTCTAGTCCGGGGCGGCCTATCGGGAATCTCCTCTTTCTGGGCCCCACCGGATCGGGCAAGACCCGCATGGTGGAGGCTTTGGCCGAACACATCGCGGGCGACCTCCGGGCCGTGATCAAGATTGATTGCGCCGAGTTCCAGCACAGCCACGAGATCGCCAAACTGATCGGTTCCCCTCCCGGCTACCTGGGCCACCGGGAAACCCATGCCCTGCTGAGCCAGGAGGTTCTGAACCAGTACCACACGGAAAAGGTGAAGATCAGCTTCGTGCTGTTCGATGAAATCGAAAAGGCCAGCGACGCCCTGTGGAACCTGCTGCTAGGCATCCTGGATAAGGCCACGCTGACGCTGGGCGACAACCGGAAGGTGGATTTCTCCCGCGCCATGATCTTCATGACCAGCAACCTGGGCGCGGGGGAGATGAGCGCCCTGCTGCGGCCCAATTTGGGCTTCGCGGCGGCGGAAGCGGCGCGGAGCGCGCAGCAAGGAAACCTGGACGAAGGACTGGCGGAGAAGATCGAGCGCGCCGGCGTGGAAGCCGCGCGGCGCAAATTCACTCCCGAGTTCCTCAACCGGATCGACAAAATCGTGGTCTTCCGGCCTCTGGGAGAAGGCGAGTTGCGCCGCATCCTGCATCTCGAGCTGCGGCAGGTGCAGCAGCGCATCTTCCAATCGGCGCATGCCTCTCCCTTCGTATTCTCCCTGACCGAAGCGGCCAAGGATCAACTCCTGTGCGAGGGCACCGACCTGAAGTACGGAGCCCGGCATCTGAAGCGCGCCATCCAACGCTCCCTGGTGCATCCGCTCTCGAACCTGATCGCCAGCGAGCAGGTCCGCGGCGGCGATCTCATCCGCGTGGACTATGATCCGGACCAGCAGTGCCTGACCTTCTTCAAGGAAGCGGAAGACATGACCTCTCACGCCATGATGCAGATGGCGGGTCTGCCGATTTCGCCGGCGCCGAGCGCGCTTTCCACAGCCGCGGCAGCCGAAAGCGCGCGCACCACCAGCGCGCGTTCCTCCCGCCGGTAACACAAGGCAAGGCCGCTCCGCCGCCGCCACGAGTGCTACAATTCGCATCACATGGGGATTCCCGCTGAAAGACAGGATTCGCGCCTGATGCGCCAGATGTTCGGCACCATCGCGCCGCGCTACGACTTCATCACGCGCGCGTTCTCGTACGGGATGGACAGCCGCTGGAAGCGCCACGGCGTCGAGCGCGTGCATCTGCCGCCGGCGGCGGTAGTCCTCGACCTGGCGTGCGGCACCGGAGATTTTTCCCGCCTGGTGGGGCAATCGAAGCCCGGCGTCCGCGCGGTGGCCGTGGACTTGACCGAACGCATGCTGCATCTCGCTCGCGAACGGGGCTTGCGGGAGATGGTGTGCGGCGACGCCACCTGCCTGCCCTTCGCTTCCGGATCGTTCGACGGCGTGTTTATCGGCTACGGCCTGCGCAACTTTCCCAACCTGAAAGCCGCGGTGGCGGAGATCGACCGGGTGACCAAGCCGGGCGGGATGCTGGTGACGCTGGACTTTTTTCTGCCGCGCAGCAAACTGCTCCGCCGCCTGTATCTCGCCTATCTGTACTTACAGGGCGCCGTCTGGGGCCTGCTGCTGCACGGACGTCCGCGCGTCTACACGTACATTCCGGACTCCCTGCGTTCGTTCGTCTCGATGGAAGATTTCTCCGCCCTGCTGCGCCGCATGGGCTACCGGCCGGTGGCCGAGCGGGCGTTCCTGTTCGGCGGCATCGGCCTGCATTGGGCCGCCAAGGAGTAAGCGGTTATATAATTCGGTTTCATTGTTTCGGGAGACTCCTATGAAACCTCATAGCCGTCGCGCCATCCTCTCAGGGGCTTTCGCGGGCGCCGGACTGGGCGCCATCGAAGCCGCGGATGCCGCCGCGCAGGAACGCGTGGGCAAGAACGCCCCGATCGCACCCAAAGACCCGCTGAAGGTCACCAAGCTCGAAACCATTCTGGTGAAGCCGCGCTGGCTGTTCCTGAAAGTGCATACCAATGCCGGCATCGTAGGCCTGGGCGAGCCCATCACCGAGGGACGCGCCAAGACGTGCGCCGAGGCGGTCCAGGAAATTGAGCCGTACCTGGTGGGTAAGGACCCGCGCCGGGTAGCGCATCACTGGCAGGCCATTTACCGCCATGCGTTCTATCGCGGCGGGCCCATTCTGACCAGCGCGTTGAGCGGAATCGACCAGGCGCTTTGGGACATCAAGGGCAAGGCTCTGGGCGTTCCGGTGTATGAATTGCTGGGCGGACCTACCCGCGACCGTGTGCGGGTCTATGCCCACGCCGGCACGGTGCCGCAGATGAAAGCGGCCCAGGCCAAGGGCTTCACGGCGTTCAAGACCGGGCCCGCGAAGAAGCGGCCGGCGCGCTACATCGAGACGCCCGCCGCCGTGGAGTACGCCGCGGAGCGCTTCGCCGACCTGCGCAAGGCCATGGGCAACGACGTGGACATCGCCATCGACTTTCACGGCGCTATCAGCCCCGCCACGGCGAAGCTGCTGATCAAGGCGCTGGAGCCCTATCAGCCCATGTTCGTGGAAGAGCCCTGCCAGGCGCAAAACCACGATGTCATGGCGGAAATCGCCCGTGGCACCTTTCTGCCCATCGCCACCGGCGAGCGCGTGTTCACCAAGTGGGGCTTCCGCGAGGTGCTCGAGAAACGCGCCGCCACCGTGCTCCAGCCGGACCTGTGCCATGCCGGGGGCGTTACCGAGGTGCGCCTGATCGCCGGTATGGCGGAGGCCTATTACGCGTCGGTGGCGCCGCATAATCCGCTGGGGCCCATTTCACTCGCGGCGGGCGTGCAAATCGCCGCTTCCATTCCGAACTTCCTTTGCCAGGAGCAGGTCTCCCTGGGCGAAGGCTATCTGAAGAACCCGTTCAAAGTCCGCGAGGGCTACCTGGAACTGCCCACGGGTCCGGGTTTGGGCATCGAACTGGACGAAAACGCCATGGCGGACAAAATCGGGCACGACTGGCGCAACCCGGAAAGCTACGACGCCGACGACGGCTCGGTCGTGGATTGGTAGCGGCCAAGACTGTAACAGTTTCGCAATCCCCAGCACTATAAAGACAATTCACGCGCCGGCGACGGCGGAGGGGAGGCTGTCTATGCCCAAAGTGCTCCGATCGCACAAGATCTACGTGCCCCTGATCACGATTCTGGGATCGGCCTTTCTGTTCTGCCTCTATTACCTCTTCTACGTCTCCGGGCAGCGCGCCTACGCGGACGAGCGCGCGTTCCGGCTGCTCTCGGCGGTGTCCGACCAGTTGCAGCAGCGCCTGGAAAAACTCGACGACCTGATGGCGGCGGCCTACGTTTCCCGAGACCCCCGGCTGTATTTGCAGAACTACCTGCGGGAGCGGGTTTCAGACATCGAAACAAACCCGCCGTTTGATAAGTCGGATCCTGGTGCGCGGCAGCGGAATGGCCGCACGCGGATGATGCTGGCCGGCTCCGGCGGCTTTGCGCTGAAGCTCGAATACCGCGGCCCCGGAAAGGGCGGCTCTTCCGATGCCGGGTTTTGCAGCTCTGCCGCGCCTCCCTCCGTATGCGCGGGCGTGGCCTTCGACGCCGACGTGCAAAAACGCGTCCACAGCGTGACCCAGGAGTACTTCGACGCCTTCCTGGTGGCCACTTCACGGGGCGATGTTCTGTTCCAGAAGAGCGCCTCCGGGCTGCGGGTCGCCGACATGAACGCTTTCTTCTCGCCTGCCCCGCAGGCGGAAAAACCCAAAGCCGGCGTGGATCTGCCCGTGCCAAAAGATAGCGGCCCGGCGGCCGCGTTCGCCGATATCAGCCAGTTCAGCAACGTGGTGGACGTGCAGTTGGCCGGAACCCGCTATAAGCTCTACGTGCAGCCCATGGCGGCGGAGATTCCCGGCGTCAAGGGGGAAAACGTCAAGCCCGTGATTTGCGGTCTTTGGCGCGCCGACCGGTTCCAGTCGGAAGTGGTCTCCATCCCCTACTCCATCCTGATCTGGACCGGGTTGCTGCTGCTGAGCGCCTTCGCGCTGGGCTGGCCCGTGCTCAAACTCGCCTACATGAGCCCTGCCGAAAGGCTGCGGCGCAGGCAGGTCTTTCACCTCCTGTTTTCTTCCCTGGTGGTGACCGCCCTGCTGAGCCTGATCGTGCTGAACTGGTCCGATCAACTCCAGACCAACGAGAAAGGCGGCGAGCAGCTACAGCTTCTGGCGGACACCCTGGATCGCAATCTGAAGGCGGAGCTGGTCCGGGCGGTGGCTTTCCTGAATTTCCTCGGGAACGATGAGAGGGTCCTGCGCGAAGGCTTTCGCCGATCGAACACGCCGGATTGGATGCAGGCCCGCTTTCTGGACGCCTACGCGGCCGGCTTCGCTGACCTGCGCGGGAAACGCCCGGCCGCCTATTATCCTTATTTCGACATCTGCTTTTGGGCCGACAGCGAGGGCAGACAGCAGTTCAAGATCACAGTGGAGGGAGTGGCCACCCCGGCGATTTCGGTGCAGAAGGAGGATTTCTTTCAGGCCGTACTGCATCCCCGCGACCTGCCGTCCATCACCGGGCAGTACTTCGGCGGCCCGAAGGACCTGTCCGTGCCCGGCTGGGAGCAGGTCGCGGACACCCACTTCTACCTCACCTCGCGCTACTCGCCCAACACCGGCGAGTTCTTCGCCATCCTGGCCGTACCGTACTCCACCCCGGCTGGCTGGACCGAGATCCCGCCCAACACCCGGAACTTGAAGGCTGTCGTACTGGTGTCGAGATTCCTGTCGCTGCTGGACCCGGTGGTGCCGCCGGGATACGGCTATGCCGTCCTGGATCACCGCGGCATCGTGCAGTTCCACTCCAACTCCGCGCATAACAAGATCGAAGATTTCTTCCGGGAGTGCCGGCAGAACAGCAGCGTGATGGCTCTGGCCGCGCAGGGACAACAGGATTTCGTGACGGCGAGCTACATGGGCCGGCAGCAGCACATGCTGGTGCGGCCCATGCCGTACCTGGGCGAACCTTCGTACACGCTGGTGGTGTTCCGCGACTCCAATTATTTCCGCACGGTCAACGTAGCCTGTATCCTGGTCTTCAGCCTGCTGGCCGGCCTGCTGGCAGCTCCCTTTCTGGCCGCGGCGGCGCTGTTCGTGTTCCGCTCCCGGGAGTACCCGCTGGCGCCGGTGTGGCCGGCCCGGAGCGAAGCGCCCAAGTACGTCAACCTGCTGATCGCCAACGCGTGCCTGATCGCGGCGTTTGCCTGGCGGCTTCCGCGCCTGCGGATGGATCAAACCTTGCTCGCCGTTCTCTTCATCGTGAGCGCCGCCGCGGTGTTCGCCGCCCTGAAGCCGGAGTGGGCCGGCGGCCGGCGGGCGCTGCCCGCCAGAGCCGCTGTCCTGGGCGTCCTGGTCTGGGTAGCGCAATGGAGCCCGGCGCTGCTGATCGCAGGGTTCTATGCGGCCCTGTCGGTCCCGGCGGTATCCGCGGGGTTGGAGGAAGCGGGCCGCCGGCTTCCCCTGCGGCGGCTCTACGTGGCCATGACCTTCTCGTTACTGGCCGTCCTGGCGGCGCTCCCCTGCTTCGGGTTGTTCAAGATTGCGCATGACACCACTCATCGTCTGGCGCTGGAGGCTGCTCAAATCGCCCGCCGGGATCAGCTCCAGCACCGGGCAGAGGACCTCCGGGTGCGCTTCCGCGGGATCGTCGCGGACGCGGGGGATCGGGCCGAGGCGTACGCCTCCGCGCGCCTGGCCGAGGGCCTGGACCGCTACGACAAGCCCGTCTTCGATCCCGAGCCGGCGCTCCGGCCCGGACCTTTGCAGAACCCGGACCTGGGCCGGCTCGAGCCCATGATCGCCGGCATTGCCGCCTGGCTGCCGGCCAACGGCCTGGGCGCCGCCATGCGCGAGGCGGCGCTGGGCCACCGGGGCAGGTTCCGGCCCGTCTGGGCGACCGCCCAAAGCGGCGATATGCAGCTTCTCTGGCTCAAGGAGACGCCCGGCTCTCCTCTCGACGAAAGCTTGTTGGGCGTCTATCCCCGCTGGCGGCTTCTCGGGACGCCCTTCCTGCTCCTGCTCGGGCTGGCGGCAGTGCTGGTTTTCTGGCTCGCCTACGTGACCCGCAAGGTGTTCGTCACCGAACTGGAGGAGTTGCCGCCGCTCGAAACCTGGCAGCCTTCCCGGGACTACCCCGGCCACCTGCTGATCCTGGGCAATCCCAAGTCCGGCAAGAGCGCCTGGGCGGCGGCGCTGCCCCACGCGCGCATGCTCGACCTGGCTCAGATGGCCGCCGCCCGCCAGTGGACGGCCGAGCCCTTCGCCGAGCCGCTGGCCATAGTGGATCATTTCGAGTTCGATCTCGACAACCCGGAGGTCTGCCTGGCCAAGCTCCGCCTGCTGGAGCAGCTTCTGTATGTGGAGAGGAAGCGCGTGGTGCTGCTCTCCGCGGTGGACCCCATTTTCTACCTGGTTTCGAGCAGCCCGGAAATCCTCACCGTCCCCGGCGAAAAGCAGGAGAGCCCCGCGCGTCTGCTGGATCGCTGGTCGGCCGTGTTCAGCCAGTTCCACAAACTGCAACTCGCCGACGAGACCGCGGGCCTGCTGCGCGTCATGCTCAAAGAGAACCAGCATGAGTCCTGGCGCCGCCGGCTGGCGCGCATGGTCCTGCGCGAGTGCGACTACACGGCGCAGTTGCGCCACCTGGGCGCCTCTCTGCTGGAGGCGCAGTTGTGCCACGGCCCCATTTCGCGCGCGGAGTTCCTGGAGGAACTGCTGGAGCGCGCCGACCCCTATTACCGGGTGTTGTGGGCCACCTGCACCCGCACCGAGCGCCTGGTCCTCTACCAGTTGGCCGAAGATGGCTGGGCCAACCCCAAGAACCAGCGTGCCATCCAACAGCTTCAGCGCCGCGGACTCATCCGCCGCGAGTGCGGCCTGCGGATCATGAACGAAAGTTTCCGCCGCTTCGTGCAGGCGGCGCAGTGCCCCCACGAGGTCGCCCGCTGGGAAGAAGAGGAGGCCCACAGCACCTGGAGCGCCGTGAAACTGGCGCTGGGCACGGCGCTCGTCGCCTTCGCCGCCTGGCTGCTCTACACGCAACGCGACGTCTTCCAGGTGGGTGTGGGCTACATCGCCGCCCTCGGAGCAGCCACCACCGCAGTCACCTCCCTGGTCCGCGGGCTGACGGGGCGCGGCGCGGGGCAAGCGGGCGGGTGAGGGGGCAGGGCAGGGGTGTTGACACGAGCCGCTCCTCCGGTATGCTTGCAGGCGAGTCATACTGAATCATAACCGGTACGATTAGCGATGAGGACCACAAAAGCCATCTCCATTTCCTTGACGCCGGCGGAGCTCAAACAGGCCGAACGGCTGGCAAGACAGACCAATCGCAGCTTGAGCGGGCTTTTCCGCGAGGGTCTCAAGCGTCTCCGGGAGGAAGAGCGCGCCGGCACGGAGCAGACGAGCGCCCAGCGCAAAATCATTGATGCCCGGCTCGCCAAGGCGCGCAAGGGACCGTACTACGGCCCGTTTGCCACGGCTGACGAGATGATCGCTCACATGAAGGGCCAGCTCAAGAAGAGAGCGGCTGCCAAAAAAGTGAAGACGGCACGCTCTCGATGAACATCCGATACAGCAAACAGGCGCTGGACAGCATCGAAGAAGCACCCCCAGCAATCCGGAGAGCCTTCCTCAAGCAGATCCGGTTCCTGGCAGACAACCTGCACCATCCCTCGCTTCGCGCCAAAAAGTACGACGCATCGCGCGACCTCTGGCAAGCCCGCGTCACCCGTGACTGGCGATTCTATTTCCGGATCAAGGGAGACACCTACTGGATTGACGACGTCATGCCGCACCCGAAGTAACCGTAGGATAGGATAGGAAGCCAAGAAGAAAGCGAACGCCGGCCCCAAGCAGGGCGATGGTGCCTATTGACGGCAGTTGAGGGCCTCAGGACGGCAAGAGGAAGAGGAGCAAGATTATACGGCGACGGTTGGATCAGGAAACCGCCGTCATCTTGAGAGGAAGTGATTGACCGCCTCGCATGGCGCTATTGACAACTGCGCTTAGGATGCATTTGTGATGCCCAGAATAGACTGGAAGATTTTGGGGCAAGGGGCGTGGTCCATCGCACTGCTGTTCGTTGGTGGATGGGTCGCGCCGATTCGAGCGGCGGCCGAGGCTAATTTCGTATTTTGGACACGTATCGACCTTCCGGACTCGCCCCCGAACAGCGTACCAATAACAATCAATGCCCATTCGGTGATTTTGTCTAATGCTGGTCAGAAAGCGGCAACGAATGTTCGCCTACGGCACGTTGTTCTTCCAGATTTTGTGATCTTTCCGGCGGTTGCAATACTTCATCGAAGAGCTTCCGTCCGGCGAGAAGGAGATTGTGATCCCCACGCTGGTGCCGAAAGAACAAATCACCGTCTGACGAGGGCTTTGCTCAGCAAATTCCAGTCCTCCTTCAGCGGCAGTACCCAAAGTGGTTTAACACTCTGGCGGTGCTGTTGATGATTCTCGGCTTTGTGGCATTTCTCTATCTCATGTACGAAGCGTTGGTTGCTTTGGCGTCATTCGTGCCCAAATTGGCGGAAGCGCGGTGAATACGGCATGCGAAACAGGATCCGGCATCGTCTGGAGTAGACTCCGTACGGCATGCGCCAGCCCAGCAAGCCGCCGTGGAGTTTGAAGCGTAAGCGTCTGACGAACCCAGGGGTCAGGCCCGCGCGGCCGACCAGTTCGCCGGTGTGAGCCGGGCGACCTCGGAGAGTTTCCGGCTCTCGATGCCGGGCAGCACGTCAAGCAGGTATTCCTTCGCGGGCACATCCAGCCGCCGGCACGACTCCACCACCGAAAGAATCGCCGCCACCTTCGGCCCCGCTTTGGCGCTGCCGACATGCAGCCAGTTCTTGCGGCCCAAAGCAACCGGCCGCATCGAGTTCTCCGCCAGGTTGTTCGACAACTCCACCTCCGCATAGTCGAAAACCCGCCGTAGCTTCGGCCAGTTGTTCAGCGTGTAGCCGACCGCCTTGCCCAGCGCACTCTTCGGCAACACGCTCGGCATTAGCTTCCGGCATTCCTGGTGGATCTCTTCGGCCCACTCCTCGGCGTGCTGCCGCCGCAGTGCCAGCCGCTCCTCCACCGTCATCTGCTCCTTCCGCGCCGCGCGATCCACCACAAACAGCGCATCCATGCGCAGCACCATCTGTACGGCCGCGGCATCGTCGCGGTTTACCTTGACGGCGTCAACGAATTTACGCCGGGCATGCGCCCAGCACCCCACGTGCACGAGCTTCGGCCCGCCGACCCCGTCGTGTAATGCGCCTCGATGTCCTCCCCCGACATTCTCACGATGTTTTCCGGCGAGTTTGTCAGATTCCGGTATTTGGGCGGGCGCCCAGCCGGCTCAGTCCCTGGCA
>JAJPJX010000135.1 GCA_021324015.1 Solibacteraceae bacterium
GCGCTGCTGGCGCTTTCCTTCCTGGCCACTACCCGGACGACCGTGGCGGACGACCCGGTGCCGGAATGCAACCCCTGCCCCTGGGTGCGGTAGGCAAAGTCAACGAATTCAAGGTATTAGGAGCGAATTGAGATGATCCGTAAAGCTTTCATGATCGCGCTGCTGGCGCTTTCCTTCCTGGCCACCACCCGGACGACGGTGGCGGACGACCCGGTGCCGGAATGCAATCCCTGCCCCTGGGTGCGGTAAAGCTCCTGGCGCAGTCGGCCTCCGGGGAAGTGCGCCGGCGTGTAAGGGCAAAATTTCTCAAAGATAAGGGGGATTTTCGTACACTCGGGTGCTAGAATCGGAGGTGGGTTTTCCTGCCCATGCTCGCCGGTATCGACCTGCTGATGGTTTTTCGGGGCGTGATCCTCATCGGGATCGCGTTTCTGGCGGCGCGTCTTTACAGCACGGGCCTGTTCCGCAGATACCGGGTATTCTGGGCCTACTTGCTGTTCTGGATTAGCCGTTCGGTCGTGCTGTTGAATCTAAACGTGAAGAGCGCCTTGTACGCCAAGTTGTGGATCGTGAGCGAACCGATCCTGTGGCTCTTTTATATTCTGCTGGTGCTGGAATTATATTCTCTGGTCCTGGAAAACCATAAGGGTCTGTACTCGCTGGGGCGTTGGAGCCTGTACGGGGCTTTGGGGCTCTCCCTCCTGGTCTCCATGCTGATCTTCATTCCGGCCGCGAGCGGGCCATATGCCCGGTCGGTGGTCCTTCCTTACCTGTTTTTGTTCGAGCGGGGGCTGTTTTGCAGCCTCGTAGTGTTTCTGTTGGCGGCGCTCTTTCTGGTTACCCGCTATCCGATCCGCCTGAGCCGCAATGTCATCATCCACAGTGTGGTGTACAGCGTCTTTTTCCTGAGTAATACCCTGGGAAGCTTGTTTCTGAGCGTATTGGGCTCCGATATTGCGCGCACCGTGAATGTGTGCACGACCGTCGGCAGCGCGATCTGCGTGGCGATTTGGTTGGGATTCATCAACGCGGAAGGGGAGACGGTGACGGCCACGATGCCCAGAGTGTGGCGTCCGGGCCAGGAAGAACGTCTGGTGGGGCAGTTGAACGACTTGAATAACGCCCTCCTGCGGGCGGCCCGGACGAGAGCCTCTGTTAGCCAAAGTTAACACGTTATTTTCGATTGCAATTCCGCTGAATTGCGGTATTCTAAACTGTAAAGAGGAGACGAATGAGCCATAACCTGTTGCTGGTCAGTTTGCTACTGGTTGGAACACTGGGACCGGCCGCTGTCCTGCTGTTCCGCAAGTTGCTTTCGCCTCAACGGTCGTTGCCCACTTCGACGGATTGGATCCAGGAACTCTCCGCGGAGCGGTACCGGCCAATGGGGCGGTTGCTTGAGAGCGAGGATTATGAATTTTTGGCTTCGCAGCCAGGCTATACGCGCGCCATGGCCAATCGCTTGCGGCGGGAGCGCCGGAAAGCGTTTCGGGGCTACTTGCGGTGCTTGACGAGGGATTTCAACCGGGTCTGCCTGGCGATCCAGTTGCTGATGATGGATTCCGCTCACGACCGTGCTGATCTGGCGGCCGTGCTGGTGAAACAGCGTGCGATGTTCCGCCTGGGTCTGGTCGCGGTGGAATTCCGCCTGGCTCTGCACGCCTGCGGCTGGGATCGCATGGTGGATGTGCGCGATCTGGTCGGCGCCCTGGATGTGCTGGGCAGCGAGCTTCGCCAACTTGTGCCTGCCGCCCCTCAGGCGGTGGCTTCGCTGGCTTAGTCCGTTGTCGTGCCGTGCGCCCGGAACGTGGGCCGCGGAGGCAAGTAATCTTCGGTAGTGGTGCGAACGCCCGGGTTCTCCTCCCCGGGCGTTCGCGCGTCTCCCCGCGCGTCCTTACCCTAGCCTAGAGCTTCTTCAGCATCTCTTTTGCTTCCTTTAAGTACGGAAACTCGCGTTCGGCGGCGCGGAATTCCCGGGTGTGCACACGGCGGCGCGCTCCGCTATGATCCACCGGAAAACGCAGATGCAGCATCTCGTGAAAGAGCACGTATTCCAGCGTCAGTAGCGGCACGTTGGGGTCGTCGAAGATCGAGCTGATGATGATGGCATTGTGCGAAGGATCGAAGTGTCCCAGCATGCTGCGCGAAGGACGCCGGCTCCAGCCGAGCCGCGGCCGGCCCAGCAAGCCGTGAAAGTGCCGCGCATTTAATTGCTCGAATACTTCCTCCAAATTGCGGTGTTTTCCCACTGGGCCGGAGACGAATTTGCGCCCGCGCATCTGCCGCACCAGGTGCATCTGGCGGCGCATGTCCCGGCGGTTGAGATAGAGGCGGTATCGATGTGTATAAAGGCGCGGAATGGGGCGCCGGAACAGCTTGCCGATCAGGATGTACGCCAGCGCCTCCTGCACCGGCGCGGGAGCCCCTTCCAGCAGATCCGTGATGCGCACGTGCACCCGCCCGTCTTCCAGGCGGATGAAGCTGTCCGCATTGGCGAATCGGCAAAACTCCACGCGAAACTCCGGCAGGGACGTGCGCGGCCGGAGAGCGCGGAACACCCGTGCGTAGATCTCAGCGGGGGTTTCAAACAGGAGGGCGCTTTGCGCTCCCGGGAGTGCGAAGTCCGCTCGGCGGTCTTGCATTCCTCTAGAATGTAGCATATCAAGGTGAGTACGGACTTTTCTGGAGATGGGCTGTCGCCGGCGGGTTGGGCTGTCTGGCCCGCGTGAGACAGTAGGACCGCAAACAGATTGAGAGGAAACTTGCCGAAAGCCAAAATCAGTGCGCTGGGCTGCTATTCACCCCCGCGCGTTCTGACGAATCAGGACTTGGAAAAGATGGTCGATACCACCAGCCAGTGGATCGTGGAGCGCACGGGAATCTGTGAGCGCCGCATCGCCGATCCGGAAACGGCCACTTCGGACATGGCGGCGGAGGCGGCCCGCGCGGCCCTGGAGCAGCGCGGCATCGCCTCTTCGGAGATCGATGCCATTCTGGTGTGCACCGTGACTCCGGACATGTTCTTCCCCTCCACCGCCTGCCTGGTGCAGAACCGGCTGGGGGCCCGGGGGGCATGGGGTTTCGACCTGGTGGCGGCCTGCTCCGGATTCGTCTACGGGCTGACCACCGGGGCGCACCTGGTTTCCTCGGGAGCGCACCGGAGAGTATTGGTGATCGGCGCGGACACCATGAGCCGGATCATCGATTACACCGACCGGAGCACCTGCATTCTCTTCGGAGACGGCGCGGGAGCCATGTTGCTGGAAGCCTCCGGGGAAAGCGACAACGGCGCGGGGTTCATCGATTTCCTGGGAGAGATTGACGGTTCGGGCGGCGATTTCCTGAAGATGCCGGCGGGAGGCAGCCGCCTGCCCGCCAGCGTGGAAACCGTGCAGCAGCGCCTCCACTATGTGCACCAGGAAGGGCAGCAGGTCTTCAAGTACGCGGTCAAGAAGATGTTCGAAGTCTGCCGCGACCTGTTGCAGCGCAACGGATTCACCGGGGACGACGTGACCATGATGATTCCACACCAGGCTAACCGGCGGATCATCACGGCGGCGGCCGAGCGGCTCAACATCGGCCCCGACCGGGTGTTGGTGAATATCGACCGCTACGGCAACACGACGGCCGCCACCATCCCGCTCGCCACGCAGGACGCCATCGCGCAGGGGCGCCTGAAAAAGGGCGACCTGGTTCTGTTCGCCGCCGTGGGCGCCGGTTATACGGTCGGCGCCAGCTTGTGGCGCTGGGCCTACTGAGAGGCGCTCGAAGACTCTCCGGGCGCGCTTCCCTTTTTCGCCTCGCGGAGGCGCACGCCCACCTCGATGTGACGCGGCAAGTCCAGCGCGAGGATGCCGCCGGGGTCGGTGCGCTCCTCCCGCAGTTCTTCGTGGTCGACCTCCACTTCGTAGATGGAGCGCGGCTTCAGGCCGATCACGAAGACTTCCTCGTCGTCGCCTTTTAGTGTGGCGCGGAACCGGCGCGCGGCCTTTCCGAAGACCACCAGTGCGTCCGGCAGCGCGATAGGGCTGGCGGCCGTCTCCAGGTCGAGCACGGAGGGCCGCCCGTCGCGGAACATCTGCAGCCGGCCATCGAAATAGCCTAGCCACGTGGCGTCGTCGTCCCAACTGGAGCGCACCAGCAGCCGTCCGAACTGTTCGTCGTGATAGACCAGTGGAACATGGAAGTAGCTCAAGCCTGGCTGATAGGGGTTGGCCCACAGGAATTCGTAAGGAATGCCGAAAGTCCCGCGCATCAGGAAGCGGTCATGCATCAGCCAGCCCTGAAGTACCTGGCTTTCCGGAGAGTTGACGTCATAGGCCACGATGGAGAGCTCGGCGGCGCGGGAGAGAGCCGCGCGCCGCAAGTCCGGCTCGCCCGGCGTGCCGGAGGCCGGAATGCGGTATTCGTTTTCCGCCGCCGGATAACTGGCGGGGTAATAGCTCAGCAGCAGGAAGATGGGCAAATCCTTGAAGAACCGCGGCGCGGCCTCGCGCAGCTCCAGGTTCAGGTTGTCGCGGATCACGTGCAGGAGTTCAAAGAGGGCATAGGTCTCGTCGCGCGGCAAAGGACGGCGGCCTTGCTTGAGCGCGGGGACCGTGCGGCCCTCCCACCACTCGCGGACCACCTGGGCCAGAACCCGGGAGGACAGTTGCGGATTCTCGTTCTCGCCGGCCAGGGCCACGGCGGCGAAGGTCCGGTCCCGCACCGCCGACACCGCGGACTGCGCGGACAGTTGCTCGATGCCGCGCGCCAGCTTCCCGGCCAGCGCCCGCGCCTGCGCGGCGTCGAGCAACGGCTGGCACCAGTCGTACACGATCGCCAGTTGTCGCAGGTCGGAGGCCGAACCCAGGGCCCAGGCGACCGCTTGGCGCCCCACCTCCTGGTTGCCCGACACGCGGTAGAACAGCGCGTAGGCAAAACCCGGCTCGGGCATGACCGCTTTGCCCGCGATGAGGCTCTCGAACTGCTCCCAGCGTAAGGACTGCCGCTGCCGCTCGCGCGTCAGAAGCCGCAGCCGCCTGGACCCCAGCAAAATGCGCGGGTGATCGGCGTAGACCGAAAAGCTGTCCTCCCGGGCCTGCGTCCAGGCGGGGGCCGCGGCCAGGAGGCACAGCAGGGCAAAGACCTGCGGGCTGGGCATTCTTTTCGATTGTGTCATACCGACACAGCGCCCGCCCACCCGGCCACAGCCCGCGCCTCGAATGGAATTGTAAGTCTCTGCAAAATTGCGGGCTGCGCCGAATTGACTCTTGGTGCCCGGATTGCTATTTTCGGTGGTGAATTGGCGAAGTAACTCTTAAACCTGCCCTCTGCTGCAACAGGCAGGCGGAAGGAGAGTGAGCGCAGGAGACAACGTGCTTGCGGGAGCCGGTGTTTGAAGTTGCTGCTTGGCTCGCTATTCTTCCCTTGTTGGTTGCATCAGAGGGGTTTTTTTTTGCGCCGATCACGGAATTCTAGCGCTCTCCCCCGGGTTTCCGGTTGCGGCATCGGGCGCTCGGGCTGTCGTGGCGAAGGAAATGGACGCGGACCTCGCCAGGGTGGCCCGGCGCGGACCCGCCGCCGGACTCCCCAGCCCAACCTGGGCGAGCCGCATCGGTTGAAGGCTCCGGCACGTCTTGGGGGCCGCTCCGATGCGGCTTTTTTCGCCCCCGTGTTATCCTCAATAGAGATCACCCTTCTGGCGGAACACACGCATTGAAAATCGGCTTTGTAAGTCTGGGCTGTCCGAAAAACCTTGTGGACAGCGAAGTGATGATGGGGCAGCTCGTGTCGAGAGGCCACGAACTCACGCCGCACCCCGACCAGGCCGAGGTGCTGGTGGTGAACACCTGCAGCTTCATCGACCCCGCCAAGCAGGAGTCCGTGGACACCATCCTGGAGATGGCCGAGTACAAGAAAATCGGCGCGGCCCGCAAGCTGATCGTGGCGGGCTGCCTGGTGGAACGCTACCGCGGCCAGATCCGGGAACAACTGCCGGAAGTGGATGCGGTGCTGGGCACCAACGAATTGGATCGCATCGTGGGGCTGTGCGAGGGCTGGGCGGAGGATGGCGCGGCGCCCCCGGCGGATCCCTACCTGTACCACGACCTGACGCCGCGCGTGCTCTCCACGCCGCGCCATTTCGCCTACCTGAAGATCGCGGAGGGCTGCGATCACCCTTGCAGCTTCTGCGTCATCCCGCAATACCGCGGCAAGTTCCGCAGCCGGCGCTTCGAATCGGTGATTCAGGAGGCCACCCGGCTGTTCCGGCAGGGAGTGCGGGAAATCAACCTGGTGGGTCAGGACACCACCTGTTATGGCGAAGACCTGGGCCTGGAGAACGGGCTGGCGGCGCTGCTCGAGCGCCTGGCGCGGATCGAGACCGCCGGCGAGAAGTGGATCCGCTGTCTCTATGCCTACCCCAACAAGGTCTCCGCTCGGCTGCTGGACACCGTGGCGGAGCATCCCGCGCTGGTGAAATACCTGGATATGCCGCTCCAGCACGCCAGCGCCTCCGTGCTGAAGCGCATGAAACGCGGCGGCTCGGGGGACATTTTCCTCAAGCTCCTGGAACGCGTGCGGCGCGCCATTCCGGGAGTGGCCATCCGCACCAGTTTCATCGTGGGCTTCCCGGGAGAGACCGAACGCGATTTTGAGGAGCTGTGCGCGTTTGTGCAGGCGGCGCGTTTCGACCGCCTGGGGGTGTTCTCGTATTCCGACGAGGACACCAGCGCCAGCTACCACCTGAACGGCAAGGTCGATGGCCGCACGGTGTATCATCGCAAGCGGAAGCTGATGGCCATCCAGCGGAAGATCTCGCGCGCGAGGCACGCCGGCATGGTGGGCGCCGAAGTGCCGATCCTGGTAGAGGGCCCTTCGCGGGAAACGGATCTGTTGTGGGAGGGCCGTATGGCCACCCAGGCTCCGGAAATCGACGGGGTCACGCTGATCAACGACGTGGAGGGAGCCGGACCCGCGCCCGGGCAGATCCGCAGGCTGCGCATCACTGAAGCGCACGATTACGACGTCGTGGGGACGCTGCTGGCCCCCTCGGAGACGGAGGCCCGGCGGCCCAGGCCGGCTGCGGAGGCAGCCGCGCAGTTGATCGGGATCGAGCCCGCCCCCAGGCCCCGCGGTCCCGCGCCTGCCGGCCTATGAGCTTCCCCTGCCCGATCTGCAAGAAGCCGGTCGAAGCGGGAGTCGCGACGTTTCCTTTCTGTAGTGAGCGCTGCCGCACGATCGACCTGGGAAATTGGGCGGCCGAGAAGTACGTCATTTCGACGCCTGTTAAGCCCTCCGGCGCGGCGCCGCAGGAAGGGGGAGATGGGAGCGATGAGCCGTCCTAGGCTGGGCGCGCTCCTGGCGACCTGGTTCGGCTGCGGGTATGCCCCGGCGGCGCCCGGCACGGCCGGCTCCGCGGCAGCCGTGGCGATTGCGGTGTTGCTGGCGCATTACGCCGGGTGGCGGCCGTGGCAGTTTGCCTTGCTGTGCGCGGTGGGCGCGGCGCCCGGCATGTGGGCCGCGGGCGAGACCGCCCGGCAGCGCGGGCTCAAGGACCCGGGCTTCGTGGTAGTGGACGAGGTGCTCGGCCAGTGGCTCGCTCTGGCGGGCGCCCAGACGTTGAACTGGAAGTCTTACCTGGGCGCGTTTCTGTTGTTCCGGCTGTTCGACATCTGGAAGCCGGCGCCGGTGCGGCGGCTGGAATCCCTGCCCGGCGGCGTGGGCATCGTGGCCGACGACCTGATGGCGGGCCTCTACGCGGCACTTGTCTTATCCGTGGCAGGATGTTTCAATCTTTATTGAGTCAGCCTGCCATTCTGCTTTCCTTGAAAACGGTCGAGAGTAATCGGTGTGCAACAACTCTCGCTGTTTCCCCGCACGGACGCTTTGGAGCCGCTGTACGCCACGCTCCAGGCCTTGGAGCGCGGGCAGGTGGCCCGCACTACCCTCGCCGGCTACGCGCACGACTGGAGGGCCTTCTGCGCCTTCTGTGAGGGCCTCCGCCGGCCGTCGCTGCCGGCCCACGCGGACACCCTGAGCCTGTTCCTTGCGGACCAGATCCGCCAAGGCAAGCGGGCGAACACCGTCAACCGGCAAGCCGCCGCGGTGGCCTGGCAGCACCGCCAGCAGGGCTTTCCCTCTCCGCTCACCGCTGTCGTGCGGCAAGCACTGGCCGGCGCGCGGCGCCTGGACTGCGGGCCGCTCCACCAGATGCGCCCCTTGAGCGTGGCGCAGATCCGGCAGATCGCCCGCGGGCTGGACCGCGCGGGCACCTCTGCGGCCTTGCGCGATCGGGCTCTGCTCACGCTGGGCTTCGCTTCGGCCCTCCGGCGCGCCAACCTGGCCGCCCTGGCCCTCGCCGACGTGCGCTTCTGCGCCCAGGGGCTGACCATTCAGGTGCACCGCGAGAAACAGGACCAGGCCGGACACGGCCGCCTGATCGCCGTGCCCTTCGGCCGGCACGCGCCAAGCTGCCCGGTGCGCGCGCTGCGCGCCTGGATCGCGCGCCGCGGCTCGGCCGCCGGCCCACTGTTTACCCGCCTGGATCCGGCCCGGAATTCCGAGGTGCAGCCGCTGAGCGTCGGCGCCGTCTACACGATCGTGAAACGCGCCGTAGCGCGCATCGGGCTGGATGCCCGCCTGTACGGGCCGCATTCCCTGCGCGCCGGCCTGATCTCGGCCGCCGGGCAGGCAGGGGTGAACCCGCTGGTGATTGCCTGCCAGAGCGGCCACCGCTCGCTCAACAGCCTGCAGGACTACTACCGCCCGGTGGATCTGTTCCGCGCCAACGCCTGCGCACAGATCGGCCTGTAGGCGGCAGAGATCGCGTGACACAGCGCCGACTCCCGGCTGGGCGCCTGCGCCCTGCCCGTGCTGTTGGCCCGCTTGCATGTCTGGCTGAACCCTTGCCCCGCTTAGGACGGGGTGTTGTGGGGAGCGGCCGGTCCTAAGAGCGCCGAGGTTGGCGCACCCGGCCGCGGGCCCCACAATTTCCTGCTGACTGTTGCAGAACCTTACAGCCGTCGCCGCAAGATTCCAGCCAGCGCAAAAAGTGTACCATAGCGCGCGGCACAGAGCCAGGATTCGTGGTACTGTAGTCAGCGCTGGACTAGCCGTTTTTATTGCGGTTGCGCGCAACTGCCTCCTTTCTCTCGGAGAGCGCGTGGACCTGAGCGGCTGGACGGGGGGGGGCGGCGCCACATAGGTGGGCGGCGCGAGCCTGTTCAGTTGGCGACTGGGTGGCAACGGCGCGCATCTTATGGGTCGTCCTCTCTGAAAACCTGCCTGAAATGACCTTCGGTTTCGGCGTCCATTGTATCTATTTGCCAGGACCACAGGCACGCATTCCCTGCGAATCAGTTACGATAAATCCCATGAGCAGCACCCGAAGCACGACCAGAAAAGGGAGAATTATCGCCGGCGCCGCGCCCCGCGCGGCTAAATCGCAACCGAATTACCCCTGCCCGGATTGCGGGGAGGTCTTCGCCACCCCGCAAGCCCGCTACGGGCACCGCTCCATGAAGCACCGCACCACCGCGGCGTCGGGTTTCCCCGAGTTTGTGGCGGGGCTGCGCCAGACCGCGGACCAGACCCTGGCACAACTGCGCCAGTATGTGAACAACATCGACCAGGCCCTGACTAACTCCACGGAGCTGAGCCAGCAGCGCCACATGGCCGAGGCCTTGGTGCAGACTTACGACGCGCTGGTGCGCACCCTCGGCGGCGAGCGCGCCATGGCGGCCGGCGGGGGTGCCGGCGGCGTCTAAGGGATGCGGAGGGCACACCATGCGTCGTCTGGCATGGCTGCTGGTGTGCGCCTCCGCTGGCCTGGGGGCGGCCCGCGTGCTGTACTGGCTCTGGCCGCGGGCGCCCCTCTGGTTGGCCACGCTGGAGGCGCTGGGCGCCGGCTACCTGGCGGCGTCCCTCGGGCACCGCTGGGAGGAGCAGCGCCGCGAGCGGCAGCGCAACGCGGAACTGCGCCGGGTAATCCAGATGCGCGTGCATGAGCGCCCTAGTTGGGGCGGCTGGCACGGCGGCTAAAGGAGGCTGCATGGCTTCAACGAAAGTGGGCGGCGAGGGGACCTTCGACGCCCAGGCGCACGGCGTCATCAACACCAATTTCGCCGCGCTGGATGCCAGCGCGGCAGACCTGGACGCGCGCGTGGCCGCGCTGGAAGCCTACGGGCACCTGCTGGTGGCTTCCGTGACGCTCAGCGCGGAGGATCTCCTGGCGCTGAACGATACGCCGGTGGTGCTGGTGGCGGCAGCCCCAGCCAACTGCGTGAATGTGTTGGAGGGCGCCGTGCTGGACTACCAGCCGGGCGAGACGGCCTACACCATCGGCGACGCCACCAACCTGACCATCAACTACAAGGCGGATGCCTCTGGCGCCGCGGTGACGGCCGCCTTGTCGGTGACGGGCCTGCTCGACCAGGCCACGGAGCAGATCCGCCACCTGAAGCCGCTGGCCGATACGCTGACGCTGGCCACCGCCGCGGGCGGCGCCCTGGCGCTCAGCCCTGGCGCTCACGCTCGCCGGCGCGGATGTCGCGGACGGCGATGGCACGCTGTTGGTGCTGGTGTGGTATCGCCAGTTCAGCCTGGTGGCGTCATGACTTCCACGGTAGACTTCATACGCGCTGCAGAGCTGACTCTGGAAGTAGCCGAGGCCATAGACGACGCCTTCGCGTACCATCCGTGGGACCCGGAGCAGACCAGCCACGGCGTTGAGGTGCGGAAGGCTTTGGCGCAGGCCGTGAAGGTGATCGTGGCGCATGTGCCGCCCTGCCCGGATCGCTCCACGGCCATCCGCAAGTTGCGGGAGGCGCGCATGGACTGTAACAGCGCCATCACGCACCGGGGGCGGTTCTGATGCCCGCGCCTGCCCCGTCTCCGCCGCCGCGCAAGCCGCCAGAGCGCGCCCGCCAGGCGCAGCGCGAGGCGGACGCCAACCTACACGAGCGGTTCCCCGTGACGAGGCGCGCATGAGACTGCTACTGCCGCTCTGGCTGGCCTCCGCGGCGCTGGCCGCCAACGTCACCCTCACGCTCACCGCGCCTACCACCGCCACCGCGCCGGGGGCCGCCGTGGCTGTGCCCGTGACACTCACCAGCGTGGCCGGCTACGAGCCCGCCGGGCTACTGTTCACGGTCACCTGGAGCGCCGCCGATCTCAGCGCCGTGAGCTTCGCCCTGGCCACCGGCATCAGCAAAACCGGCTGGTGCAATCCCAGCGCCGGCAAACTGGTGTGCGCCATCGCCGGGCTGAACCTGACCAAGATGGCCAACGGTACGCTGGGCACGCTCACCGCCACCGTGGCGGCCACCGCGGGAGTGGCGACCACCACGCTCACACTCGGGCCGGTCTCGGCCGGCGCGCCCAATGCCGCGCAACTCGGCGGCGCGGGCGCCAGCGTGGCCGTGCCCATCGTGAGTAAGTGCGACCTGACGGGCGACGGCAAGATTGACGACGCGGACCTGGCCGCCTCCGCGCAGCAGGCCATCGGCGCGGCAGCCTGCGGCTCCGCGGATCTGGACGCCGATGGCGCCTGCTCGGTGATGGACCTGCTGCACATCCCCTTGGCGGCTCAGGGAGGGGCCTGCACCCTGGCAAACCCTCCTTAGTGCTGCCGCCGGCGCTGGAAGAGTTCCTGCGCGGGCTGCTGACCACGCCGGCGCCCGACTCCATCGCCTGCAACTTCGTCGCGTGCCCGGCCACCCGCGCGCGATAGACTGGAGGGCGAAAGGAGGGCCGTCCAGGGAAACGGGCCGCCTGCGCCGCGGTCTATGCCGGGGCGCAGGCACAAAAAAAGCGCCTCCCCGTTGCAAGAAGGCGCGGACGGTCGATTCGGATTGGATGGGTATCGCCTCATTCTATCCCGGCCCGGCGGATGGTGAGCACGCCCAGGCCGATTGCCAGGTACAGGCGCAGGCCCATGCGGAAGTCGCGCTCGGCTTCGGCCTGCTCGCGCGTGGCGTAGCGCCCGATCAGCATTTCGCGGCCCTGGTAGGTCTCCCGCAATTCCCACGGTAGGCTAGGATCATGCACCGCGCGTATCGTATCATCCGCGGCTGCGCCGCGCCCGTCGCGGGAGGCTGCGGCGGCTGGCTGTTCGGCGAGTACTTGGATCCGCGGCTGCGGGGGCCGTGGCGGTTGCTGCCGGCGCTGCTGAGTTTGCTGCTGCTGGCCTGGGTGTACCGCGAGATGCGCTGGCTGCACCGCGAAAAAGAAAAGCTCGATCGTTTCCTGATGGACGAGCGGCGCAACGTCCGGTGGCGGTGATGCAAGCGCAGGTGCGTCTCTACCGCTTCTACAACTACGCGGCCAACCGCGGCCAGGGCCGCTACGGCGAACCTTTCGCCTTGTGTGATCGCTGCGTGGAGCGCCAGCCGGTGCCCGCGCACTGCCAGCTCTACCGCCTGGCGGATCAGGCCCTCATGCCCTGCCACAAGTGCGGCGCGCGCAACGTGCAGGCTGCCAGCGCCCCCGCCGGCTAAAACTGGTCCAGCTCCTCGCGCCGGAAGTAGTAGCGCCCCTCGCGGTAGCGCCCGATGGTGCCCGCGCGGCAGGCGGCTTTGAGTTCCTCCAGGATGGCCGCCGGCAGCGGATGCAGATAGGCCTCCATCTCGGAGAGCGAGAGCCACTGGCGTTCGTAGTAGGGCTGCGGCTGGGGCGTGTGGCTGGCGGGCGGCGCCTGCGGCGCTTCCAGCAGCTTGGGCTGCGCGGCCACCGCCCGCGCGATGTGGTGGCGGGCCGCCTCCAGATCCTTGCGGCGCCAGAGCGTTTCCGGTTTGCGGCCCTCCGCGGGACGCTGCCGGCGTGGCCAGCGCCGCTCCCGCGCCAGCCGCTCCAGGTGCTTAAGGCTGAGTCCCGTATACTCAACCCCTTCCTCCTTGGTGAGCCAATCGGCGCGCGCTTGTGCTTTGGCTTGTTGGGTTTGCGGCATGATTGGAGTATACATCGGATCGGCGCAAGGGGCGCTCCGATCCAATGCGCGACTTCTGCAGAATCTCAGTGAAAAGTGTCCGGTACTCCCCGGACTTTTCACTAGCAGCCCTTCCTGGGTAGCCAGCGCGCGGCTACTTTGCCGCTGCCCAAAAGTCCGGTACTCCCCGGACTTTTCACTAGCAGCCCTTCCTGGGCATCTTGCCGGCGGGCTTCTTGGGCGGTGCTTTCTTGGCCATGCGGCCAGTGTACCGCAGCTTCAGCCCGCCGGCGCGGCGGCCTCCGCGGCCATCACATTGTAGAGCGTGCCGCAGGAGGCGCACACGAAGATGCGCGTGTGCGTGAAGATGGCCGCGCGGTACACGCCATCCGCGTCCGCCAGGGTCAGCGGCGTGCCCGGCCAGTCGCCCGGGGTGCGGCACACCGGGCAGACCGGCGTGAGCACCCAGGTGGTGGTGGCTGGGCCAGTTTGCGCCGCGGCGGGCGCGCCGGCCAGCGCGGCCCAAAAGCGGCGCCGCGTCATGGCTGCCTCCGCGTGAGCACGCGGTAGCGCCCGGGCGCGTCGCAGGCCACGGCGGGCAGCGGCGAGCGCGGCTCGGCGGCCGGTTCCAGTCCCACACTCGCGCCTGGTCGAACCGCAGGCGATCGTTGAAGCGCTGGTTCTCCGCGCTGCGAGCTGCGCGCGCGCGCAGCCGCCTCAGCATGCGGGCATGCCGCCGCTTGTTAGGATGGGTCATACCTCAATATGGCCGAAGCATCTTTACTGCCGGTTGCACTTGGCGCAGATCACCTGGGCGTGGTCCCCGGCGCGCTCCCGCAACTCCTGTCCCCCCGCGAGAGGACCAAAGACCCGCAGCAGCTCGTCTCTCTGCATTAAGCGATGGCGGTAGGGCCGTGCCTGGTCGCGGTGCCTGGCGGGTATCTCCATCACCAATGCCTGGCCGCCCGGGTTGAGCCCGCGGCGGATGGCCTCCTCCAGCGCGCCGCCGAAGCCCCCGGCGGATTCCACGATCACCGCGCCGGCGAAATGATCCTGCTCGTCCACAAACGAGATCCAGTACATCGCCATACTCCCCAGCCTAAACTGAAAAAGGAGTCGCACATGACCGATGGAGTACTCGAAGGCCTGGCCCGGCAGGCCGCCAACATCGTGCGCACCGAGTTGCACCTCCATGGCTGCTTCGAGAGCATCCTGGTGGGCATCTCCCACCAGGGCGAAGCGCTCTACCGCATGCACTCCATCGAGCGGCTCATTCGCAACTTGGCGGGGCCGCATTGGGTGGAAAACTCGGACGCGAAAGAGTGTCTGTACTCCACCATCCGCATCGCGCACGCCTCGGCTCCCGCCTGGGCGCCGCGGCCGGGCGCCTACATCCTGGCCGGAACCGGGCGCGCGCGAGAGAGGGACGGCGATCGGATCACGGAGCAGCATGAAGCGGTGATCTACGCCCTGGTCCAGACCCCCACACGCTGCTGCATCCGCGTCGAGCCGCTGGACGGCGCCGCGCCCAGCACGCGCTTTCACCCCACCAGCGAACTGGACGGCGCGCAAATAATCTTCCGCCCGCTCACCGACGAGGAGCGCGAGACGGCGCGCCACCTGAACCGCCGCGAGGTAACATGACTCGCCGCGCTTTTCTCGCCGCCCTGGCCGCGGCGATCGGCTACGACCCGGAGCGCCGGCTTTGGGTGCCCGGGCGCAAGCTGATCTCGATTCCGCCGCCGGTCTGCCTGCCGGCGCCGCGCGGCAACCAGTTCCTCACGGTAGAGCAGATCAGCAAAATGACCTTGGAGGTTCTGGAGCGCCACCTGGTCTTCGCGCGGATGCAGCGCGAGTACAACCGCCTGTTCACCAGCGTGGGTGAGGTGATCGTCGCTCGACCGCAGGGCTTAACCATCGAAGGCATCCTGCGGAATGCACGCTAGAATATGGCAACGGAATCGGCTTTGAGTTTTGCGGGGGCTCGCCGCCAGGCGCGAGCCCCCCGAATTCTTCCAGGCGCTCACGGGTGTCAACCGGACGGCGCCGCGGCGGCCCCGCCGCAGACGCCAGAAACGGAGCCTAAACACCACAAAAATCAACACTTAGACACAAAAACCCTGCGCAAAACTTCAGTTATGCGCAGGGTCAAACTTGGTTGACAAAGGCACCTGTTTGCAACGCCGAAAACGCCCCTGGAAATGGGGTTTTCCGCAGGGGGTTTCCGGTTTCGCCCGCCGCGAGCGATCAAGAGAGGGGAGCTTTACGCGGCCAGCGCATCGCGCACCGTCGAGACCGGCACGCCCAAGCGCTTCGAGATGGCGCCCCAGCCCAGCCCGGCCTGGCGCAGCTCGAGGGCTTCATCGCGGCGGAACACCCGCCGCGGGCGGCCGTGCGCCGCGCCGCGGCGCTTGGCGTTCTCCAGCCCGGCCTTCACGCGCTCGCGGATGATCTCGCGCTCGAATTCGGCCACGGCCGCCAGGATGTGCAGCAGCAGGCGCGAGGTGGGATTCGCCTGGTCCGTGTCGATCGCCTGCGTGGTGGCGATGAACCGCACGCCGTAGCTGTCCAGGGCCTGCAACTGTTCCACCAGGTGCAGCATGCTTCGGCCGAAGCGGTCCAGCTTCCACACCAGGATGCCGTCGCAGCGGTGCTCACTGGCATCCCGCATCAGGCGGTCCAGCTCCGGGCGGTGGCGCTTGGCGCCGCTCCAGCCGGTATCCACATACTCGCCGGCGACCTGCCAGCCACGGCGGGCGGCGTATTCGCGCAGCTCGGCAAGCTGCATCTCACAGTGTTGGTCCGTGGTGGACACACGGGCGTATAAGGCTACTTTCATAGAGGTTTCACCAGCGGCGCCGTACCGACTCGATACAGCCGATGGCAGCCGCGCCGAGCACCAGGAGACTCACCGCATGTCGATAGCTCCAGTACCCACGGTGGTAGTGGTCCCAAATGCCGGCGATGGTAAAGGTTGGATTCCAGACCAGGACGGCCAACAGCACAATCAGGAACGCGAGCACCGCGCGCACCTGAACCCAGCGGAGATTGCTCATCACTTTCTCTTAGTGGCCGTTTGATCCTCGGCCGCGTAGAATCAAATCTTCCAGCCTGTCCAGCTTCTCGGTGATGGATTGCATCGCAGCTTCATGCTGCTGCAACCATTCCCGATGTCGGGCCGTGGCCTGCTCGTTGGCTGCGATCCACTCCAGGTGTTCCTGCAGCCGTTGCTCGTTGCGCAGCGTAACGGCCGTGGTCACGGTGAGGGATTCCCGAAGGTCTCGAATCATCTCTTCCAGGGTCATCTTCAGTTCTCCAACGCCTCGCCTAGAATCTGCACTCCCAAGTGCAAAGGCCAATACCACCACCAGTCGAAGCCGTGCCACCGGAAAACCAGCGCAGCGCCCACCAACACCAACGCCACCAGACCAAGCTCTCGCAAGTCGCGGAGTTGGTCCTGGCGTTCGGCGGCCCGCACCGAGGCCATCCATTCTTCCCGGGTCATCCCTTTTTCGCCCATCTTGCTGCGGCTGCTTTTGCCGCAATCTCCTTCCGGCGCTTGGCGCTGAGCTTACGAGCGCGGGCCTTACCGCCCGCCTTGCCGAGTGCCACCACGTCGATTGTCACCAGCTTCCGCTTTTCCGCCATACCGATGAATAGCTTAGCACGCCTAGCAAGGTGCTTGCCACGGTACGCTTGACATGCTTAGCGCGTTAAGCATAGAATAAGGTCGGACATATAGCCGCGAGGCTCTAAAGCGCGAAGGAGAAACGATGTCTTCCATGTGGTCGGCCACCTCCGATCTGGAGTACTACGAGCCGAACCAAACCCCCGAAATCGAGCCCATCGAAGATGAGCCCGAGGAGTGCCCGGCGCCGGCCGCGGACTACTACGCTCTGCTCAAGGCGCTCCAAATCATCTCCGCCGCGAAGCTGGCAGTGGGCCGCGAGGACGGCCCGCAGGTGTGCAGCCCCGCGTGGCGGCTGCTGGCTCACACGGCGGATTACCTGGACCGCGCCGCGACCCTGGCCCTGCGCGGCGGGGAGGCCTAAGCCGTGAGCGACAAGATCACCTTCCCCACCAACGTCCCGGTGCCTCTGGCCCTCCAGTTCCTGGAGGGCAAGGAGGTTGCCTCGCAATTCGGCGGCAATCAGCACCTGTTCAGCACTACCGATGGACGCATCTTCTTTGTGTCCGAGACGGTGGGCAACATCTTGACGGCGCAGCTTACGAAGCTGCGCATCCAGAAAGGCGAACCTATCGAGATCATCAAGGCCGAAGTGCCCACCGGCAACGGCCGCAAGTCCATTCAATGGTTGGTCAACAAGGTGGGTTTCGCCCCCGGCGAGCAGCCGGACGGCACGCTGGCGGTAGACAAGCCCGGCGCGGGTGGTGAGGCACCCGCGCCGGTGGCGCCTCGGGCCACCGAGACGCCCATCAACACAGCCACCGTGATCGCTACCCATGGTAACAAGCCCAACGGCAACGGCGTGGCCAACGGCAAAGCCAACGGCCACGGCCACGCGCCTACGCCCGAACTGCATCAGGGCTGGGCGCAGTTCCTGCTGGCGCAGACCAATGCGCTGATCGACGTGTACGCCTGCGCGCTGGCGCACGCCGGCCAGTACGGCAACCAGATCAAGCCCGAGGACGTGCGTTCGATCCTGCTCTCGGCCTTTATCAACGTCACCAAGAACGGAGGCATTAATGTCGCGTAGCTTGCGCTTGCCCGATTCGCTGGCCCGCCGCGCGGGCGAGTTCACCGCCGCCGCGCTGGCCATCCTGCATCGCTGGCATCGTCATCACCAGGAGGAGGAGGCGCCCGCCGCGGCGCCCGCTCCTGCTCCACAGAACGACCTGGGCGCGTTGCTCTCGCCGTCCCAGGTGCGCACGTACCTGGATTGCCCCTTCAAGTGGTGGGCGAAGTACGGCCTGGGCCTGCCGGATCCGCCCAACGGCTCCTTCGTCCGCGGGCGCGTGGTGCATCGCCTCGCGGAGATGTACTACCGCGCCCGGCTGGCTGGGCAAGCCCCGGATGTGGACGCTCTGCCCTTCGAGGAGACCTGGGACCTGGCGGCCGCGCAAGCGGCCTTCGGCGCCGGCGAGGACGTGGATCTGCTCAAGCGGCAGGCGGCCGCGCTCACGCGAATGTATTTGGATCAGATCGCCGCCGAGGTTCAGCCGGCCGCCGTG
This sequence comes from Solibacteraceae bacterium, assembly GCA_021324015.1. Classification (GTDB taxonomy): domain Bacteria; phylum Acidobacteriota; class Terriglobia; order Bryobacterales; family Bryobacteraceae; genus JAJPJX01. The sequence continues at coordinate 18,101 of JAJPJX010000135.1, forward strand.
GAAACGCCCGTCGCGGGCGCCATCGCGGGCGTCGCGGTGCGCGGCATCATCGACGTGTTGGATGTGCACGGGCGCATCATCGACCTGAAGACCGCCGCCCGCACGCCCGCGGGCGTGGCCGCGGATTACGCCTTCCAGGTGGCCACCTACCGGCAACTGGAGCCGCGCGCCTCGGGCACCGTGCAACTGGCCACTCTGGTGGCCACCAAGACGCCCAAGATCGTGACGCAGACCTACACCGTGCAGCCGGCGGATCTGCGCCTCACCGAGACCCTGTACCCGCTGGTGCGCGAGGGCATCCGCAACGGCCTGTATCTGCCGAATCGCGGCAGTAACCTCTGCTCGCGGAAGCACTGCAACTTCGCCACGGCCTGCGAAGCCGAGTTCGGCGGCTGCGTGAAAGGACAGGCCGAAGAATGAGACCTCCCGCCTACACCGGAGAACCCCACACCTGCCGTTGGTGCGGGCGCAAACTCTACCGCACCTACGGCCTGCGGGCTCTGGCGCGCGATCTGAAGGCGCATGCCAAGCTCTACAGCAACAACGGCGAAACCATCCAACGTGAGGATGCCGCCGTGCGGCGCCGCTTCCTCGAATCCGCCGGCCAGTACGGCCCTTACGGAGACGGCCACTTTTGCTCACTCACCTGCGGCTATGCCTACGGCGTGCATATCGCGGGCATCGCCGAGGCCAAGCCCCCGAAAGGCAGGCAACCATGAGCCCCCGGGCGCGGGCTATGCTGGTGGCTACCGGCCTGGTCCTGCTCTCCGGCCTGCTGACCCTGGCCGTTTCTCGCCTCTAACTGAACTGTTTTCCTGCGGCCCGGCGGTTTCCCGCCGGGCCTTTTTCTTGTGCCCTCAGCCGACCTTCAGGTAGAGCCCGCCGAACGGAATCACGACCTTCTGGAACGAGCCCGTCACCCCGTCCTTACTGGTGCCCTGGATCACCGTGCCATCCGGCACGCTATCCCCCGGCAACGCCGAGAACCAAGGCCCATCGCCCTGGCGCACCCCGATGCCGCCGGTCTGCGGCTGGGGCACCGGCAGGCTGTGCGGCGGACACACGTAATCGGTCGGCGTATTCCCGTACACGATCTGCACGGCCGGCTTGTTGGCCTGCATATCCGCCACGGAGGTAGGCAGCACATGCAGCGTCAACCGCGGCACCAGCGCCGCGGGCAGGTTCTGGCCGCCGCGCGACTGCGCGATCTGGACGGCCTGGACGTAGCCCGGCCATTGGCTTTCGTAGTCCGCCACGGCCGCGGCGTTGCGCTGCGCAGCCCAGGCCTCGGTAGACGTGACGATGTTGGAGAACGCGCAAGCGGGCGTCGGCTCGGTGCAGGTCTGCGCCTGCCCGAGGGCCAAACACAATACGAGTGAGAGAAGGAGTTTCTTCATGGGGATCTTGGGGAGGGGCTTCAGGCCTGCGGCGGGGCCGCCGGGGTCTTTTTGCCCACGTAATAGCCGAACACCGCCAGCACCAGCACGCCCACCAGCTTGGCAGCCTCGGCGGCATCCTCGGCGTTGTCGCAGCGGAAGCCGCGGCAGGCCTGCGCCCAATTGATGCGCGCGCCCAGCACGGCGGTGAGGATGGCCGTCAGGATGTTGGAACCCTTGTTGCCATCCAGGATGTGCTCCAGCACCTTGTTGATGAACAGGTTTTGCACGGAGGGAATCATTTGAGCTTGAGCCTCACAGGAAAAGCCGCCGGCGTCGCGGCGGCTGCGGCCGCCGGCGCCACCGGCGTGCCGTGCGCCAGCGTGGCCGCATAGGCGCGCCCGGCGAACCAGGCCGAAGCCACGGCCAGCGCGAGGTTGACGTACTTCCCGGTTTTGGGCCAGTAGTGCCGCACCGCCAGCGCCACGCCCAGCGCGCCGCCGGTCCATTCCAGACGTTGCGCTGCGGTGAGGTGATACTGCTTGCCGTTCACGCTGAATTTCCAGTCGGTGGTGGAATCGGCGACTTGCGAGAGCAGAAACGCCGTGGGCGCCAGGCTGTCGTCGGTGAAGATCGACAACACGCCGCGATCGGGCGCCGGCGCCGGGGCCGGCTGCTGGGCCAGGGCCAGGCCCGCCAGCAGCCACACAAGCAGGATGGGTTTCACTTAGTTTCTCCAGGAAGTGAAGCGCACGACCCAGACAAGGACCGTGGCGAGAGAGCCGGCCAGGAAGGCCGGAATGAGCCAGGCAATATGCACTTTCATGCGAAAAAGGGGGGATGCTACAACATCAGCCAGGCCGCGCGGATGCGTCCTAGAGGCTCCTGGCGCGGTTTTTTGGGGCTATCGCGTGCCGGTGCGCTGCTGGCGCAGCATTTCGGCCCGTTTGTAGGGGTTGGAGGCGTTGCCCACCAGCCCCGGCAGGCTCAGATCCAGCACCATGCGCAGGTAGGCGTTGCCCTTGCGGTTGAAGGCCTCTTCGCCCAGCAGTCCGGTGGCAGATCCCACGGCGCCGTAAAAGGCATTCAACTCGCGGCCCGCCGCGCGCATGCGCTCGCCGATGGCCGGCAGACCCGGCTTGGTGCGCGGCGGAATCGCCGGGAAGAATTGCAAACCCACGCGCCCCTGGCGATCGCGCAAGCCGGTCAGATAGGTCTCCTGGCCGGTGGCTAACACAAACGCGCCGCGGGCCGGCGGCCCCAGCGCCGGATGCGCGAAGGCGTTAATGACGTCGCGCTGCGCGGCTTCCGCCGCCTGGCCCGGCGAACCGCCCAGGGCGTAGGTCTCCATGGCCCCGGGCAGTCCCAGCGCCCGGCCGCCGCGCAGCACCAGCGGATTGAAGAAACCGAAATTCAGGTAACCGGTCTCGGAACCCTGGCCCCATAGCGCCTTGCCCAGCGCGCTGCGCCGGTCGCGCTCGTTGGCCGGAATCTGCAGCAGCTTGGCGCGCTTGTCCTTCCAGGGCCACTTGCCGGTGTACTCTTTATAGACCACCGCCCATAGGGCCAACAGCCCCAGGGCGCCCCCAGTCAACTGCTGCCACAACCGCAGGCCTGCGCCACTCTTGGGCATCGGCCCGTTGCCCGCCCAGGCGTGGATGCCGTTGCGGATCATGGTGGATCCGGCGGTGAAAAACGGCGCGAAGCCGGAAGACTTCAGCGCGCGCTCGATCTCGCCTTGCAGCGCCGGCACGTAGTTGCCCAACTGGTTGACGAAATCGAATAGCTCTTGTGGCGTGGCGTCGGGATTCAGGCTCTTGGCCAGGCGGTACATCACCAGCCGGGCGCGCACATCAATCCCCTTCGGCCCGTACAAGGCCGCACCGAAACCTTTGGGAATGGGAATCGTGCGCCCGCCGCCCACGGGCAGATTCCAGGCCTGTTGCTCCGCGCCCAACTCTTCGGCCGCGCGCTGCGAAAGGGTCACGGAACCGTAGCGATCCGGCACCAGGCCCAGCTTGGCCATCTCTACCAGATCCTCGGCGGATTGCCGCGTAGTGGGATCGGTAGCCAGCACCTTGCCCACCGCGTAGAACTTCTTGGCCAGCGGCAGGGAGAGCACTTTCCCCGTGGGCGAATTTTCCAGAAACGGCGTGTTGGCCACCAGGGTGCCCAGCAGGTTGGAGGTGTGAAACACGAAATCCGCCGGGCCCGCCAGGGCGAAGGTATTGAGCTTGCGTAGAATGCGGTCGATTACCGTAGGGGTGTCGAGGCGCTGGCCCTCCAGGATGGGGCGCAGCTCGCGGTGCAGCCAGCGCGGCATGATGCCCATGCGCGCCGGCACATGCACATGCTTGCCATTGGTCAGAATCAGCCGCTCGGGGGAAATCTCCACCCGCTCGCCCTCGTACTCCACGCCTTGATAGACAAAGGTGCGCTGCTCGCGCCCGGCCGACTCCAGCAGGCCTTCTTCTTCCAGCGCGCGCAGCAGGGCGGCCTTGTCATTGGCGCGCACGGCGCCCGTCAGACGATCGCGCAGGGCTTGCATCGTGGCGTCGTAGCCCTCCGCCAGCCCGGTAGCAAATTTGTTGGCCGCGTTCTTCGGGGTGCGGTAGGGCAGCCGCCGCCCCGGGCCGGGGGCGTGCTGCGGCTTCTCCGTGGGAATCAGCGGGTAGTAGGTGTGGAGCGGTCCCAGGGCATCGCTGAAGACGCCTTCGTTGAGCGCGTGATTCTCGGCCATAGGCCGCTCGACCAGGCGCTGATAGGTGGCCAGGGCGCGCTGCACATGCGCATCCGCCGTTACGGCGTCATACCAGGCCGCCGGCATGACCGTCTGCACGTTCGCCGCGGCATCGCGGAATGTCTGCGCCAGGAACGCGCGCAGGGTGTCCCAATCCTCGGCCGCCGCTAGTGCTACGGCGGTCTGCGCCACGTCCTCGGGCATCCCGCGTTTGCCTTCGATCGCCGCGAGCAGCTCCAGAAACTGCTCGTTGAGCGCCGTGCGCAGGCCGTTGTCGGGGATCTGGTCCACCTGCTCGGCGAAATTCTGCCAACGCTCGCGCAGGCCGCGCAAGCGGCTCTCGATCAGCGCCAGGCGCAGCTCCGGCCAGGTGAAATTGCCGCCGTGCAGTTCCTTGAGGATCGCCGGTACGGCCGCGCGCAGGATGGTGGCCGCCTGCGCCCGCGAACTGGCCGCGCGCACCGCCGCGGTGTGCGCCGCCGCGCTGGCCTTCTGCAACTGCGAGAGGTTGCGCAGATAGCGGTCGGAGAGGGCGCCCAGGCCCGAATAGTTCACCTGGGGGCCGGTGGTCTCGAATTGCCGCGCGATCCAATCCGCCAGGTCGATGAGCATGGGGGCGGAGCCGCGCTGGGCCGCGCGCCGCAGATACTTGGCCGGATCGGCCAGCAGTTCCGGCACGTCCGCCAGTGGCACGGCCCGCCGGCTGCGCCCGGCTTCCAGCACGATCACCCCCGCGCCGGTGTAGCGCGCGTAGTTGGCGGCCTGCTGCACGGCCGTCTGGAAGCCCAGGTTGCCGTAGGCCTGCGGCTCGGCCATCACGTTGACACCGCGCAGCCGGATGTAGCCCTGCGCCAGCAGCGTATCCCGCGCCCGCATCAGCTCGTTGGCTGTGCCGCCGGGCCGTTGGCCCAGGATGCGCTGCGCGGCCTGGTTGTGCGTGTCGATCGTCTCACGCCCCGGAGCTTCTACTTCGAGCAGCTTGCCGCCGGGCTCTACCCAATAGGCTGGCCCGCCCATCTTACGCAGCACGTCGGCGGGCGATTCCAGGACCACAGGCTCAAGCTGCCGGGCGATCTGCGCGGCCGTCACCCGCGGGCGTAGCGAGAGAGAGCCGCGCTCGTGGCCGTAGCGCCGGTAGGCCAGCGTGCCCTCCTCGGTGCGCGTCCAGGCGCCGCCCTTCTCCCGCACATAGCCGGCCTGCAACAGGCGCGTGAGCGCCGTGGCCATGCGCGACTTCGCGTAGGCATCCACATCTTCGGCGACGGCCTGCTCCAGTTCCTCCGCGGTTTGCGGCTGATGGCTGGTATGCCGCAGGATGGCCCGCTCGTATTCGTCCAGGCCGCCCGGCTGCTCCACAAACAGCCCGCCCAACTGCCGGCGGATCTTCTGCCGCTCGGCAATCTTCTGGTCGAGCAGCTTGCGGGCGCCTTGGCGCAGTTCCGCTTCGGAAGTCTCCGCCACCTGCAGGCCGAAGCGCTCCAGGGTATCGTGCGCGCGCTCGATCTCCGCATCCTCCGTCCCGCGGTCCTCGATGCTGTCCAGCGCAGCCGCCAGGGCGCCCACGTCCGCACCCAGGTCCTGCTCCTGGCGCCGCAACTCCAGGGCTTCCTCCGGGGTGGCCTCCGCCGGCGCCTGGCGGGCCGCGTCGATGCGCTTCTTGTAGTCTTCGGGGGTCTCGGTGGGCGGCACGAAACTGGCGTTGAACTGTTCGAGCTGCTCGGAGAATCCCTCGGGGGGCTTGGCCCAATCCCAGGGCAGCGCCTTAGAGGCTTGCCGGGCGTAGGCCACGGCCTGGTAGTCCTGCGCGAAATTCCCGCGGACCTGCCGCCCGCTGGGCATGTGGACGACGTGATACTGGGGTTGCTCGTGCTGCCGGGCGTTGCCTTTCTCTTCCTGGACGGCCAAAAACTTGGAGACGGCGCGCGCTTTGATGACGTACTTGCGGCCGTGCATGCCGGTCCCGAAAAACTTTTTCGAGGGGAACCACTTGGCGCGCAGACTGGCATTCGGATCTTTGAGGTACGGCGCCAGCGGGTTGCGCGCGTCGCCTTCCTCGGCCGCCGCCAGGGCCTGCCGGTCATCCTCGGTTTCGCCCAACTGCTGCGCCAGTTCCGCCTGCCGGCGTAGCATCTTCTGGAGTTCTTCCTCGCGCGGAAACGCTTGGCCGGCTTTGCTCTCCAGCTCGGCCTGGCTCTTTTCCAGGCGCCGCAGGTGATCGCGCGAGAAGCGTGTGGAGTCCTCGAAGCTAACCTGGTGTTCCAGGGATTGGATGGTGCCCACCGGGTTGGAGTAGTTGGTCGAGATGAGGTAGGTGTTGGAGTCGGCTTTGAGCGCTAGGCCCGGGCGGGTGTAGACCTGCACCTGTCCGCTCTGCTCCCAATGGCCCTCGGATTTGCGTACCTTGTCCCAAGCCGCATGCACTGCCTCGGCGTCCTGCTGGTCCAGCGCTTTCAGGCCCAGGTCCGCGCGCATGTAGCTGCGGGAGGCTTTGATGTCTGGCGTGGTGACTAACCAGTAGAAGTATTTGCTGTCCGGCGTGCGCTCGCGCACGTACAGCCGGCCGCCGCGCTTCTCGGTCTCCACGCGCGCCTCCAAAAACTCGGTTTCGGGCGTGGCAAGGAGCGCAAAGCCGCGATAGCTGGCCTGCAGTGGGGTCCGTTGGGCGATCGGGCCAAGCCCCTGCAGGAGGTGCATGAGGGCTTCGGCACCCTTGGCGCGGATCTCTTTTCCCTCATAGGTCACGCCCTCGACCACCATCTCGGGATGCGCGTCGCGGGTGGCGATGTCCTGGTCGTACTGCTGGAGGTGCTGGCGCGTGCCCTGGATCTCCCCGGGCAGTTGGGCGAGCTGCTGGGCGATGTTGGACTGCTCGCTCAGCCAGGCGCCCCGCATCACTTCCAGCTTGTGAATGTCCTGGTCCAGAATGATCTTCTCGCGCACCAGGGGATTGCCGGCAGAAGCGGCTTTGGCTTGCTCGTAGGAAAGCACCAGCGGCGAGAGTTCATCCACTTCATCAATCGAGGGGTCCCCGCTCATGAGTTGCTCGATGGGCGCGGCTTTGGCCGCCAGCGTCTCCCACATGAAGGCATCGAAGCTACCTTCGGTCATGTAGCGGTACAGGCGCACCGGGATGTGGTGCGCATCCCACAGTTCGTTGCCTTGCCGCACGGCGCGCCCGTCGCGCTGCTGCATATCGCGCGGACGCCAGGGAGAATCCAGGTGATGCAGCGCCACCAGGCGGTCCTGCACGTTCATGCCGGCGCCCATTTTCTCCGTGGACCCCATCAGCACGCGCACGTCGCCGCGGCGCATGGCCGCGAAGAGATCGCTTTTCTGATCGTCGGTCTTGGCGTCCTGAATGAAGGCGATTTGCTCGGGCGGAATGCCGCCCGCAATCAGCTTCTTGCGCAGTTCGCCGTAGATGTGGAAGCGCTCGCGGGCTTCCTCGGTGGTCTCGGCCTCTTCCTCTTCGGGCTCCTCTTTCTCGCCGTACAGGTTGGCTTCGGCGGTCTCTTCTTCCGCGGCGTTGCCGGGTAGCTCGCGCCGCATGGGTAAGTTGGCCGTCTCGGGATTGGCCACCTGGCCGGAGGGTTTGCTCTTTTTGCGGCGAACCTTCTCGCTCTTGGGCGTACTCAGGTCCAGGAAGATGAGTTGGGTGGCCTTGTGTTCAGCAAACTCTTTGTAAATCTCGACCACGTTGGCCGCGCACTTGTTGACCTTGCTCTGCGGATCCTCGCCGGCGCTCTGGCCCAGCACCAGGCGCAGATCGAGCGAGGCCTTGCGGCCGTCGCTCGAAATCTTGAGCATGTTATCTTCGTCGGGCTCCACTTCTCCCGCGCGCACGGCATCGGCACGCTCGCCGATCAGCTCGATGTACTGCTTAAGCAGATCCGAGGCCGGGGAGATCACATCCACATAGCCGCCCTTCCAGATGGCCGGCGTGGGTAGGTTCAACTGCTGGGCCGTGCGGATGTCCGCCACCACCCGAAACATATTCATCATCTGGCTGGCGTTCTGGAACTTATTGAAGCGGGTGCGCTGGATGAACCGGCCGCCCTCGGGTGCCACCTCCATCTGCGTGCGCGTCTGGCCGAAGGTCTTAGCCCAGGCGTCGAATTGATTCAGGCCTTCGCGCTCCAGATAGCGCGGCATCAGGTAGCGCATCATGGTCCAGACTTCGGCGATGGAGTTGGACACCGGCGTGCCGGTCATGAAGACTACGCCGCGATCGCCGCCGTGCAGGTTCATGACATACTGCGTCTTCAGCAGCATGTCGGTGGCCCGGTTACTGTCCGTGTTGGGCAGCCCGGCCACGCGGTCCATCATCGTCAGATAGCCCAGGTTCTTGAACAGGTCGGCTTCGTCCACGAAGAGTTGATCTACGCCCAACTCCTCGAAGCTCAGCCCGGTGTCCTTGTCTTCGCGGTGGGTGCGCTTCTCCAGGCGGGCTTCCAGTTGCGCCCGCCGGCGCACCAGTTGTTTGACGGTAGGATCGCGGCGCTCATCCTGTGCGCTCTTGCCGCGGCGGGCCGCTTCCAGCGCGGCGTTGATGTCGGCCAGTTCGTGGTTGATGAACTCCTCGAAGGTCTCATCTTTGACCGGCAGCTTTTCAAAGCTGGCATGCCCCACGATCACCGCGTCATAGTTGCCCGAGGCGATCCGGCTCATGAGTTTTTGCCGGTTCTGTTTCTCGAAATCTTTTTTGGTGGGCACCAGGATCTGCGCGGCGGGATAGGCGCGCATCCAATCGTCGCGCCATTGGCCAACCAGGTGATTGGGCACCACCACCATGGGCTTTTTGGCCAGGCCCAGGCGCCGCAGTTCCATGGCCGCCATGATGGCTTCCAGGGTTTTGCCGGCGCCTACTACGTGCGCATACAGGGTGTTGCCGCTCTGGATGGTGCGCCACACCGCGTTGACCTGGTGCGGATCCGGTTTGCCGGCGCGCAGCCAGGAAGTATTCAGCCCGGGGAAGGTCAGGTGCGAGCCGTCGTACTCCCGCAGGCGCAGATTGTTGCGCTCCCAATTGAATTTTTCCGCCAAGCGCTGGGCGCGCTCGGGATCGCTCCACAGCCAGGCGGCAAACTTGTCGTTCAACAGCCGTTGTTTTTCATTCGCCTCGATGGTGGCATCCGGGTTTTTGACGCTGCGCTCCGCGCCGTTGGCATCTTCGTAGTAATCCCGGGCCACCGGGGTGCGGCCGTTCAGGCTCAGCTCAAACAGATCCATCCCGCTGAAATAGGGCGTGCCGAATTCGGTAGTGTTGGCCACGCCGTTATCCAGGAAGGTGAAGGTAGGCCGCACCCCATAGCCGCCGGTGAGGGACACCAGGCGCACCAGGGGCTCATTGGAATCGCTTTCCACCTTCAGGACTTCCCGCGCGAACTGCGTATAGTCGCTATCGGGGATCCAGGTGGCGCCCAGGTTGGCGCGGATCTTGCCGGGCTCCTTCCAGGGCGGCTGCACGGCCTTCAGGGCTTCCACGTTGCCGGCATACTCGGGGTGCTCGCGGGCCGCGAATTCGGCGTCGGCGAGTTTCTGGCGCACGTTGCCGCTCAGATATTCGTCGGCGGTCTCCCACTGTTTGGAGATGGGATTGCGAAAGATTTTGCCGGCCAGTTCCTGCTGCAGGTCCTCGGGCTCGCGGCCGGTTAATTCCTGCATGCGGTCCCAATCCATGTGCCCGTAATCGTTGAGCGACACCGCCAGGGCCTCGGCGCCTGTCTCGACGTGCGTGATGCGGGCGGGCTTCTGGATGGTGCGCTCGCGGAACACCGGGCGCTTCCGGGCCACCGTCCAGCGCTGCCCTTTGGGTTTGCCATCGGTGAGTACCACGTCCCCCTGCGGAGTCACCAGGTATTGCCCCTGGCGCCCCTCCAGCGCCTGGCGCGCCGCGGCCATGGCCTTCTTGTCGTAGTCTTCGAGCAGACCCGTGAGCACCGGCCAGTCGGGATCTTCCCCAAAGGTCAGCGCGTTACCCAGCACGTTCACCGGGCCGTGCTGCTTCACAAAGCCCTCATAGACTTTGTTGAGGTTCTGGCGGGCCTCCAGGATCTCTTCCTCGGAAAGATCCAGGTGCTGCGAGCGGATGACCTCGCGGGCCGCTCCGCGCAACTCGATCAGGCCTTTCATGCGCTTGGCCTTCACGCTGTTGGGTTTAACCGGCACGGGACGCAGATAGGCGCCGTCTTTCTGCACCAGCGCGCCATTCACGTAGCCGTACTGGCCGTTTTTGAGATAGGAAGCCTCCGGGTAGTTCTCGGCCAGCTCGCCCGGCGCGCCGATCTGCTGGGGGTTCCAGGAAGGCATCACATCTTCCGGCAGCCGCTCAAAGCGCTCCTGCAAACCTTCCAGCGAGAATTCGCCGAACAGCTCCGGGTAGCCGCGGCGGTACTGCGTGCCGCCCTGCATCTCGCCCATCATCATCTCGGGGTGGCGGTGGAAGTACTCGTTGACGTCAACCTTGAAACCGTCCTTGGTCTCCATCTCCCGCGATTCCGCCCAGGCCTCGTTGGAAATCGGGATGCCGCCCGGAATGCGCTTGCGCAGAATCAGGATGTCGGTGGTGACGCCCGTACCGGCGTTGCCCTGGAAGGTATCCCGCGGCAGGCGCACCGCGCCCAACAGTTCCGCCCGCTCAGCCATCCACTTGCGGAAGGCCTGCCCCTTGCCGTCCATGCTGTAGCGCGAGGTAATGGCGATCATCACGCCGCCCGGGCGCAGCTTTTCCATGGACTTGGCGAAAAAGTAGTTATGTACGTTCTCGGTCAGGAAGGGCCAGCGCTTGAAAACCGGATCCACCACTCCATGCCCAGCGAAGGGCACGTTGCCGATTACCAGGTCGAAGTAGCCATCCGGCAGGTTGGTTTTCTGGTAGGGTTTGACCAGGATCTGCGAGCCCGGGAACAGGGCGCGGGCCATCGCCCCGCTAAGCAGATCCATCTCCACCCCGGTGCGCGAGGTGCCGGGGATCAGCTCCTCGGGCATCATCATGAAGAAGTTGCCGATGCCCATGCCGGGCTCTAGCACGGAGCCGCCGGCGCGGAAGCCCAGGCGCACAGCCAGGTCCCACATCGCGCGCGCCAGATCGCGGCGGGTGTAATGCGCGTTCTCCGTGGAGGTGCGGGCGGCCTCGTATTCTGCGTCGGTGAGGGCGTTCTCCACGTCCTCGCGGATGCCGGCCCAATCGGATTTGTAGCCGGTGAAGACGCCTTGCGAGATTTCGCTGGCGCCCCAGCCTACAAAGCCGGCGATCTTCTGCTGTTCTTCCAGCGTGGCGGGCCGGCCGCCTTCCTGAATGATCTGCTTGACCGTGCGGATGGCTTCGAGGTTGTTACGAACTTTCGTTTTGGCGCCGCGCGATTCGATCTCGGCGGCTTGCTCGGGAGTGAGCCGGTAATCGCCTTCCAGGCCGGTTACGGGAGTTGCTGCGCCTCGTGTCGGGCGATCTCCTCCGCCTGGTCGTAGCTCAGTTTCCGCGGGCCTTGCTGGAGCTGCTGGATTTGGCGCAGCATGCGCTCCGTTCGCTCCCACAGGAGGCCGTACAGCTTGCCCTTCTGCTCCAGGGTGCGGCAGAGTGACGGGTGGCTCTCCCGCCACACCGCCAGCAGTTTCCGTGCTGGGCCGCTCTGTTCGACTTCCTGCTTGGCCACCGCTTCCGGTAGAAGTGGCATGGGTCCCTTCCGCCTCGATTGTAGTTGGTTTCGCCGGCGCGGGCGCCGGTTCTGCGGCTACTCCGTACCGTTTGGCGGCCCCCGCGGCGTACTGGTACACCTGCCGTAGTACCGCGTCCGTGGTCAGTTTGCTGGTTTCGGCGATGGCGCGCACCAGGTCGCCCAGGGCGGCCATCACTTGCTTGGACCAGGCTTCAAACTGGATGGCGCCGTCCAGGATGTACTTGGCCCCGATCACCGTCAGGTCGCGCAGGTCCGCGGGGTCGATGCCGGCGTTGAGCGTGGTGTTTTTGAGGTACTTGGCGCGCAAGCGGGCCGCCGCGTCGGCCGCGGCCTGCTCCAGCGGGTTCGCGTGCTTCTCGGGTTTCGGCTGCGCGGATTCCGCCGCCGGCGGTGGCGCGGTGGACCGGAGGGCCGCGGTGCCGGCGGGCGTGCGCACAAAGCGGTCGCCGTCCGCCTCCGGGTCATTGATGCGCTGGATGAGGCCGCGCCGCACCAACTGGTAAATGGTCCGGTTGGCGGCATCCTCAGCCAGCCCACCTTCGGTGAGAGAGGTAAGCAGGTCGAACCCTTGCGAGCCGTGCCCGGCCGCCGTGTGCTCCAGCACCGCGCGCTCGGTGTCGCTGAGAGGTTGCGCCTCGGCCTGCGCCTTCTGCGTGGCCGTGGGGACCTTGGTGGGCTTGGCGGGCTCGGGCGCGGACTTCGCCGGCGTCTCGATGCGCTGCAGGCGGGGCAGCGGAACGTGCTCGATACGGCCGATGGGCACGCCGCCGGCGTGGAGAATCTGGTCGGTGTCCACGTCGGCGTAATCGTCAATGTCCGCGTAGACGTTGCCGCGCACCGTGCCGGTCAAGGTCTTGCCGTTGCGGTCCTGCCAAGTCACCCGCTCGCCCTCGCGGAATAGCGGAGTGGTGCCTTTGGCTTCGTTTACCTTGTCTTCGAGCGTGGGCTCTTTCTGCGGCGGCGCCAGGCCGGCCTCTTCCAGCCCGGCTACGATGTCGTCCACGCTGAGGCCGGCGTCGCCGAACAGATCCGGCTCGCCTTCGGCGAAGGGCTCGGGGCGGGCGTGCTCCACTTCGGCCAGCAGGATGCGGCCATCGGCCAGCGCGGATTCCAGCGCGTTGCGCGCGTTGCTCGACTCGGGCGGGGCGACCTTCTCCAGGATCTCCGCCGCCGAAGCCACCGCCGCCCGCAAGCGCTTCACGCTGGCATCGTCTTTGAGCACCCAGGCCCGGCCGCCCTGGTTGGCGATCAGGCCGCGCACATCCTTGCTGTCGGCGCGCAGATTGTCGATGGCCGTCTCGTAGACTTCCCGGCGGGTCTGCTGGTCCAGTTCCGGCCGGGAGGGCGCGGCGGGCTTCTCGGCGGGTTTGGGGGTCTCGTCGCGCTGGCCGATCTGAGAGAGCGGAATCTCTACCTCGGGGCCGAAGTCCTGCGCCGGATCGGTCGGCAGGTGGGTCTCCCGCACCGTGACGGTGTTCTGATCGGCGCGGATCACGCGCAACCAGTTCCAGACCGTCTTGAGGTTGTAGGTGTGATAATCCTCCGTGGAGGTCAGCTTGACCAGTTGCCCCACGGCGGGCGGCTGGAGTGCCTGGGGCCCGCGCTCCACTTCGGCGCGCATGCGGTCGGCTGCCGGCTTGCCCAGGCGCCGCTCCACTTCGCTGTAGTTCTGCGCGTACTCGCGCTCGGCGTCGCGCTGGTTGGCCACGATCTTCTTGCGCACGAACGGAGCGCCGCGGCCCGCACGCGACGCGCCGCGCAGCCGGGCGTTGTAGCCGTCGATAAATTCCTTCTTGCGCTTCTGCTCCGTGCGCATCGAGACGTAGTAGTTCTCGGGCGTAGTCGTCGGGCCGGTGAGAGAACCGGCCTCTTCAGCTTCGGCCATGGCTGCGTCGGTCCAGCGCAGATCCGCCGGGGCCGCCGGCAGTTGCGCCTCCGGCTGGGGCGTGAAGGCCCGCCAGCTCAACTCCCGGCTGATGCGTTGAACCTGGGCGCGGTTGGCTTCCGTGTCGGGAATGATCCAGGCCTTCTCTTCCGCGTTCCAGGTGGCGCCCGGAATCGCGCGTAGCAGGGCCTTGTACTTGAAGGTCTGGCCGGTGATGGCCAGCAGCTTCTGGCCCTCGGCCGCGGCGGGGGCACTCACCTGAGTGGTGGGCTTCTCTTCCGGCTCGCCTTCCGCCGCCAGCGTGTCGTCATAGAGGTATTTCTCGAAGTCCTCCTGGCGGAAGGAGTGCAGTTTGCCGTTGGGGAAGCGCACTTCCACCTGGCTGACTTCCCGCGCGCCGCTGCCGAACGCGGCCCAGCGCCCGCCTGCGCCGCCGGTTGGCAGGATGGGCTGCATGTGGAAGCCGTCCGTCTTCACTACTTCCACCGTGCCGGCGGTGCCTTCGATCTTGTCCCCGTTGCGTAGCGTGTGCCAGAAATAGCGGAAGTTTTCGCGCAGGGGCAGGCGTTGCGGGGCGTGCTTCTCCACTTCCGCGCGCATGCGCTCGGCCGCAGCCTTGCCCAGGGTCAATTCGACTTCGGTGTAGTTGTGCTCATAGGCCGCCTGGGAGGCGTGATGGCGCGAGGATTCCTGCCGGCGCAGCTCCGCGGCGCCGCGCTTGCCATGCGTGGCCTGCAGCCGGTCCAGGTGGCCATCCAGATAGGCTTTCTCGCGCTTCTGGTGGGCGCGGGTGGCGTCGTAGTAATTTTCCGGGGTGCCGTGCTCTTTCTGGATGTCCTCGATGCCCTGCGTGTCGGCCCACTGCAGCCCGCCCTGTTGGGTTTCGCCACTCTTGACCGCTTCGGCTGCCGGCGTGACACTGGAATTAGAGCCGCCTGACGGTGGATGACCGCCACCTCGCGGAGTGATCTGCGGGGCTCCGGGGACGAGAGGAGACCCCTCGGTAGACGGCTTTTCATACGCCGTCACCAGCCAGCGCTTCTTTACCCCGTCATAATCCAAGCGCACGCCGGCCTCGTGCGTTTCGCTTTCCAGGCGCGCGGTGCGGCCGTCGTTCTTGACCACACGCATGCGCGGAATGAGGTCTGCGAGGTCCTCCAGGTGCAAATCTTTCTGGCCTTCCGCATGCTTGCTTACGATGTGTGCCAGGCCGCCGCGCTCATCGCCCCAAATCAGGTCGATCCAGCCAAGTTCCGGGTGATGCCAAACGCGCGGCACTTCGCCGGTGCGGGCGGCGAGCAGGTGCGCGATCGCCTCGGCCGGTTTAGCTGAAAACTGGCGGAAGATCGGCCCGTGCGGCCCGGTCTCCTGATCGGCTTCGGATCGGATCGGCGCCTGTGCCGATTCCGGCCGCGCCATAGCCTCAGCCCAGTCGCGGCCCTGGACGGTGGTGGCGTATGCGCCGTTATTCCCCTGCTGGAGGATGTAGCCGCGGCGCTTCAGCTCCTCCAGATCGGCGGCGTCAAACTCCTTTTCCACCTTGGCGGGCAGACTGGCGGATTGGGTGCGGCCCGCCAGGGAGCGAATCACTGCGGCGAGGCGGGCGTCCCGGCTCGGGGCTGCGGCCGCCTCCGATGTGCCGGGCGGGAGTGCTTGGCGGGCGGCCGTCGCAAACTCCGGATGCTCCGGATATTGGCTTTGCGTGGCGTCAACCGCCTGTGCCAAGTTGCCGCTGGCATCGTAGTTGCGCTGCAGCGACTCCAGCCAATGCAGCGCGGCCTCGTGGTCCTCCCGCGCGCCATTCCAGTGAATCCCGCCGGTTTCGTCGGTGGCATGCACCAGGTTGGCCACCGCGCGCACGATGGGATGTCGCACGTCCAGCGATTCCAGCGGGCTCCACTGGTAGCCGGTTTCGCGCTGGAACGCTTCGGGGCTGTCCCATTCGCGCTCTTGGATCGGGATGACGCCACGCTGCCCGCGCTCGTAATCGGTGGCCACGATCACGCTGCCGCGCTCGCTCAGAACCCAATACCGTGACTTGCCTTCGGCATCCTGGCTGAGCGGAATTTCTCTGCCGGGCCATACCTTTCCGCCTGCCTGCGCGGCCGTAGGAGGCTCATGTGGTAAGCCTGCCGGCGTGCTTTTCTGCGCCGGCGCCAGGCCGGCCTCTTCCAGGCCGGCTACGATGTCGTCCACGCTGAGCCCGGCCTGGCCGAACAGATCCGGCTCCGCCTGGCTCTCGGACCCCAAATCCCCTGCTGGCTGCGCTAGCGGGGCCGCTGGCGGGGCTGCCACGGCCGGGGGAGGGGTCGGCTGCCCGGGCGCCGCTGGGGCGCTCTCTGGCTGCCCGTTGGCCACGCCGGCGGCCGGCGCCTGCTGGCTGCGCGCGATGGAGGCCTCGATGCGGGCGATGGCCGCGCGTTTGTCGGCGGCTACCTGCTGGTTGCCGGCGGCTTCGGCTTTGGCCAGGTCCGCGCGCAGCGCGGCCAGCACGCCCGCCTGTACCTGCGCGGGCGTCTGGCGCTGCGGCTCGGGTTTCTGTTGGGTGGCCGCCGGGGCCGGCTGCACCGTGGCCGGATCCAGTTCTACGGCGCCGCCCGCCGCCGCCGGGGCCGGGGCGTTGGCCGTGGCCGCCGGCGCCGGGGCGGCTGGGGGCGCCTCGATCATCTGCCGGAAGATGGGTAGCGGCAGCGTGCCGCGCACGTTTCCCGCCGGCGTCTCGGCCACGAAGGACACTTGCCCCTGCTGAATGGCGTGAATCGTGTACTTGCCGCTGGGCCGCTCGATGACTACCGTGCCGTTGGGGCCGGGCTGGATATCAGAGGGCAGAGCGTGGTTTTGGGTGAGTGTGGAGACTTCAGCCGCAGGCACTACCGGAGGCGCGCCGCCTACGTCGCCGGGGCCGCTGTAGGGCGTGCGCGACACCGTGGCCTGCCGGCTCTGCAGCCAGTTCTGGACTACTTCCGGCGTGCCGCTGACCAGGGCCTTGCTGGTGGGGTCGGCGCTCTCGGTGATGGTGTGCACCACCCGCGAGCCCTTGGTCACGCGCGTGGGCGGGTTCCAGGGCGTATCCGGGTTCTGCACTTCGCCCACCACCCGCGGCACTTTGGCGGGCGGCTGCAAATACACCGTCTGGTTGCCGATCTGGATGGGGAGCGGTTGGCTGCGGTCCAGGTCCTTCCAGGCCTGCGCCGCCAGGCGCCGGCCCTGCTGGGCGAGTGCTTCTGCCGTGGCCGCGGCCTGCTCATTGGAGACCGGGGGCGTGGCGATGCCGCCGGTTTGGGTCGCCCGGGTTTGGGCCTCGGGCGTGGGGCCTTCAGGGTAGGCCTTCAGAACTTCGTGGCCGGCCCGGATCGCCCCTACTGCGCTGGCGCCCAACAGTAGCGCGTTGATGGCCGTTTCCGCGGCCTGCTCCATGTTCCGCGGGACGCCGCCTTGGGCCAGGTTCTTGCCGCCCACCACTAGGCCCGCGGCCGGTACGGCCGCATGGGCGGTGACATCCAGGGCCTTCAAGACGCTGGGCAGATCCTTCAGCGCGCGCGCCACCGGCGCCAGGTTGGCAGCCGCCGGCAACGCTTCGCCGCCCACCAGGAAGGCCAGCGCATAGCTGGCGCTCTCGGGGCTCAGCGTGTTGACGATGCCGCGCAGCGCCCCGCGGGTGATTTGCGCGGGCACACTGGCATCCTGGTCTGCGGGCGGAATCAGCTTGGCGTAGCTGCCGCCGAAGCCCAGCGCCTCGCGCATCTCGCCCGGATGGGAGGGTGGCGTCTCCTCGATCGGCTCGCCGTGGTACACCCCGCGCCGGCCGGGCTCTGGCGGTCCCTGCAAACCGGCCGGGATGGGCGCACGGCCCGCGGGCGGTGGTGTGTAGCTGCCGGGTTGCGGCCCGGTGGTGCGCGTGACCGGCGCCTCGGGCGCGATGGCGCTGGGTTCCAGTTCGATAGAGTTGGGCTCCAGCTCTACCGTCCTGGCGAGCGGGGCGGGCGCGATCGCACGCGGATCTAGCTCGATGCTCGAAGCGTCCAGTTCGACAGGCATGATTTTCGAGAGAGGTCAGTCCAGAGGCTCGGCGCTGACTTTGCCGTTGGGCTTCAGGCCGAGAAACTTGTAGCGCTTGCCGCCGCTCACGATGGTCTGGCCCACGGTGTAGCTGGCGCCGTTGATTTTGTACTGCTGCGGCGCCGCGGTCTTGCTGGGCACCGGCGCGGTGGGTTTGGCGGCCGGCGTGCCGGCAGTCTGCAGGCCGGCCTGGGCAGGCGCCGGCGTGCCGGCGCTTTGTTGCGGACCATTCGCGGGCCGCCCCGTGCCAAACAGCTTGGCATCGCCGGCGTCCAGCGCCGCCCAGGCGTCCTCGGTGGCCACGCCCACCTGGCGCCCGGAACGCTGCAGCAGGCTGTTTTTGTCCGCGATGGTCCTTTTGAGTTCGTCGGTCACATCGCCATAGCGCCCGCGCATCTCTTCCACCAGCGCCGCGGCCGTCTCCTCGTCGCCCTGCGAAGCTGCCGCCATGGGCTTGACGTTGCCCAGGCGATCCACATACAGCTTGTGATTCACCGTGCCATCGTTCTCTTTGGTGCCGGCGATGGCCGCGCCCAACTGCTTGCGCTGCCGGTTCAATCCGTTCTCCACGGGAGCCAGGCGCGCCAACAGGCGATCGGCTTCCCGCCGGTCGATGGGGCCGGTGCCGTTGGCCGCGTTCAGGCGCTGGAGTTCTGCGCTCACGCGCTGACGTTCCAGCCCGATGCGCGCCCAGCCTTGCTTCTCCAGTTGCGCCTGGTGTTCCTCCATTTGGGCTTCCCGGTCGGCTTGGGTCTGTTGCGCCGGGGTCATGCCGATGCGGCCTACCTGTTGCGCGGTGTCTTCGTCCCAATCATCGGGATGTGGGAATTGATCGCGTACCTTCGCATCCAGGCCATACCAGACCTTGGCGTAGCCGGCCTGGTCGGGGGCGGCAGCCAGTATGCCGGCCGCGTTCTGCCGGTTGGTCTGCGCCAGGTCCGCCTGATTCTTGGCCGTGGTGCTCTGATTTCGCGCGATAATGGAATCCGATACGGCCTTCTCGCGCATTTCCCGCAGCGTGGCCAGCGCCGCCTGGTGCTGTTGTTGGGCCGTCATGGCCTGATCCTGGAAGCGCTGCATGGAGGCCTCCAGATCCGGGCCGTAGGGATGGCTCAGCATCTCCTGGGCCTTCTGCGGATCCAGGAGCCTTTCGTTGACGGCTTGCTGCACAGCAGTCTGGTAGGCCTGCGGCCGGCTGGCTGGATCGGCGCCCAGCACCGCGCCGAAGAGGGAACCCAGGCGGCCCGCCCGCGTGCCGTTCAGCTTCACCTGTGCCTCGGCCGCATCAAAAGCGGATTTCAGGTTGGCGCGCCGGGCGGTGTCGTATTTCAGCGCTTCGCTGCCGTAGCCGGCCGCGCCCAAGCCCTTCATCACCGCCGCCGAGTCGGTCACCAGGTTGCCGGCGGGGTCAATGGCGGAGTGCTGATCGAGCAGCCGGCCCAAGGTCTGCTGCGCGTCCATCTCGCGCTGGCGTTGCTGGTTCTCCAGTTGGTAGGCGTGAAGCTGCTCGTTGTGCAGTTGCTGCTGCTGCAGCATGCCGCGCAGCGCCAGCACGCGCCCGTAGACTTCCATGGGGTTCTCGACGGGGGCGGGGCGCACGGCCAGGGGGATCGAGGCGTCTAGCATGGGGAAAGCTCCTGTTTACGGGTGCGTCAGCCCGTAGTAGTTGTACGGGTCGGGATTCACCGCCGGCGGCGGCAGCAGGCTGGCCGCCGGGGTGCTGGCAATTACCTGGTCCATCACCGCGGGCGGCGCGCCGCCGTAGCCCGGATTGGGCACATAGGCGCCCACCGTGCCGGAGCCATACGGGTTCAGCATCCGGCTGAGGCCGTAGGTTTGCGCGGCATTGGCCACGCCGCCCAGGGCGGTCTGCCAGGCGTTCGCCGCGCCTACCGTACCGGCGGCCTGCGCGTTGCCCACGCCCATCAGATCGTTGCCCACGTCCTCGGCGGTGCGTAGCCCCAGGTTGCCGTTGTATTCGGCGCCGGTCAGGCCGATGTCGCCCACCCGGTTGGCCGCGTTATAGCGCGTGTTGCCGCTGAACAAACCCGCGTTCAGGGTGTTGGCGGCGGTCTGGTTGCCGAAGTTGGTGGATGTGGCGTTGAACTGCTGCGTGCCGAACTGCCCCAGGTTGGCCAGGTCCAGCATCCCGGCGAGCGTATTGTTGCGGTTGGTCTGGAAGGTGGTCAGGGCGCGGTTGTAGGCGTTCTGATAGGTGGTGTCCGCGAGCCCCTGGCTGAAGCGCGTCAGAGCCTTCAAGCTGGAACTGCCGCTGGCCCCGCCGCGGGCGGAAGCGGCATTCTGCAACGCGCGCGTGCCTTGCTGCAAGGTGAACTGGTAGCCCGGCTCGTTTTTCAGGTCCGCCGGGTTGAAGCTGAATTCCTTGCTGAGTGCCCCGCCCGGCGCCAGCATGCTGGCCAGGCTGGTGACGCCCTGCTGGCCGGCCGCCAGGTAGGGATTCAGGTTGGCCTGCTGCTGCGCGTAGACATCCGAGAGCGTGGCGTTGGCGCGATCCGTGCCGCTCCATACGTCCTGGATGGCGCGATCCGCGCCGGCATTCACGTCGCCCGCGGCCGCAGAGACGGCCCGATCCATGCCGCCCTGCGCTTCCGCGCCGGCCTGCTGCACGTTGCGGCCCGCCTGGATTCCTTTGTCGGCCAGTTGCTGGGCCGCCTTCTTGGACGCGGAAGATCCCAGCAGACCCCCGAAAATGGAAGTGCCCGCGGAGATTCCCGCGGCAAGTAATCCGCCGAATGGCATTGTGACTAACTCCTCGAAAAAACCACCAGGCGCACATCGAGCGGCTGGCCGTGCCGCCGCGTCCAGCGCGGCAGCACCGCCTGCGCCCGGGCGCCCAGGGCGAGTAACAACCGATGCACCCGCACGTTATCGGCGAAGTGCAGCGCGTAAATCCGTTGCGTCCCTTCCGCGAAGGCCTGCGCGATCACCTGGCTGACGGCCGCGCGGGCGATTCCCGTACCGTGCACCCGCCGCGCGAAGCAGATACCGCGAAACAGGCCCGCCTGCGGGTCGAGCTGCCGGTAGCCGATGGCCCCGCACAATTCGCCATTGGCTTCGGCGCCCCAGGTGCGCTCCGATCCGATCCGATCCTGCATCTGTGCGGTGAACTCCTCCAGGGTGCGCGGGCCGTCGTCATCGAAATTGGCGTCCGGAAATTCCTGCAGCCAGGCCCACAACTGCGGAATGCTCGCCGCGGGGAAGGGTGCGCACAGGGCCACGCGCGGATCCATAGTTCAAAACGCCACGTTGGAGTTGACGGGACGGCTCACCGATGCCGGAAAGAGCACTTCCAGGCACACCTGCGTGATGCGGGCCTGATTGCCGGGCGGATGGTCCACCACCTCGCAGGCTACCTGCGTGATCTGCGGCACGGTAGCCGGCTCCCGGTCCAAGACCTCCAGCGCGAGCTGGGTCATGTCGATGCTGGTCATCAGGTCCTCTTGATGCCCAACTGGAGCGCGTTGATCTCCGCGGCGCTCCAGTGCGCGCCGGTGAACGGACTCACGCCGTAGGGCTGGATGATGTAGTTGTAGGCCGTGTAGCTGGGCGGCACATCACTGCCTTCGAGCACCACGCCGGCGCTTTTGATTTGGCTGCGCACGGTGGCGCTGCCGGCATCCGATTTTTTCAGCCGCCAGAGGGCTTGAGCGCCGCGGATGTCGCCGGAAAAGTCCGGCGGGATGTCATCCAGTTGGTAGAGATCCGTCTGGCCCGCAATGGTGGCGGAATTGTAGGTAGTGTCTTCGTCGGGCGGGTGCTCCTTCACCATGGCGTAGTGATCCGCGCCGGAGCTGGGCGTCCAGTCGCCGGCGTCCCCGTCCGCGTTGGGATACAGCACGCCGATTTTGATGTCTCCCAGGTAATCGCCATCGGTGACGTAGACATCATCCACCAGGGCGCCGTAGCTGGCGCCGGCCGCCTGCAGGTGCGCCTGGTTGAAGCCTGGATGTGCGGCCAGGATGGCCGGGTCGATGCCGGTGGCGGTGATGGTCTTGGTCTCGTTGAGAATTACGATTTCGTTGACGCGGGCCTCGGCGGTGAAGGTGACGTTGCGGCCGGAGACGCTGACAGTGGCCTTTAGCTCCACGTAATACCACACGTTCAGGCTCAGCATGAATGTGGAGATCACATCGCCGGCCACGTCGGTATAGCCGGCGTGATAGCCGAAACGCAAGCGCCCGTCGCCCACGTGATTCAGATAGGTGCGGAGCATGGAGACGGCGTTATCGAAGTAGACCACCGCGTTGGCGAAGCCGCCCGGATTGTGCGCCAAGCCGGCCACCAGCGTGGCGTAGTCGGCCGGAAAGGCCTTCCAGGGGCCCACCGCGGAGCAACTCAGGCAGTTGCCCGTGCGGCCGCCGGGGACAATCACCCCGAAGGTGCCGCCGGACCATTTGGTAGTCCATTCGGGGGTGTCGTAATGGTCGAAGCTGTCACAAAACAAAAGCGCCATGCGCGTGGCCTCAGAAGACGTAGTTGGGAACGCGCCCGCGGGTTCTGCCCGGGCCGCCCACCACCTGGACGCTGCCGCCCGGGTCGCTGCCGTGCAGCCCGTTGACCGTGCGGGTAGCGCCGCCGGGATCGCCGCTGATGTCGATGGTGCCGCTCGTGCCGGTGAGCCCGTGCGTCATGCCGATGCCGCCGGCGTCGCCGGTGAGCAGGACTTGCGCATCTCCCTCGGCCAGCAGGACCGTGGGGACGCCGATCGCGCCCGCGGCGCCGCGCACCTCCACGGTACCGCTGGCGCCGGTCAGCGGCGGCAGGCGTACCGCCACCGTGCCGCCCGGCGCGGTAACCAATACCGTGCCGCTGCCGCCCGTGAGGCTCGCCGCGTGGAGGACCTGCCCGGCGGCGCCGCTCACCTGGACCGTGCCGCTGGCGCCGATCAGCGTAGTGCTGCTGGCGGTGATGCCCTGCACCAGGCGCAGACGCCACACCCAGCCGCGCGTGCCGCCCACCAGCACCAGCTTCTTGCCGGAGCTGGCCAGGGTGACCTCCGGGCTGTGCGTCGCGCTCCCGGCGGTGGCGCCGAGATGAATGCTCACGGCCGCCAGGGAGGATGGCGCCCGCTCCACGGCCGCCACCTGGCGCCACATCCCGCGCGCGCCGCCTCCCAGCACCAGCTTCTTGCCGGAACTGGCCTGCGTGACCTGCGGCCCGTGGGCCTGCGTATTGGCCGCGATGGCCAGGGTTAATAGAACGCGCAGCATATCAGGAGTAGGCTACCCACAGCGAACCGCGGCCCTGGCTGGCCGATCCGGCGATGCTGCTAAAGCAGTAGAAGTTATGCGAGCTGCCGCCATCGCTCCAGGAGTCGGTGCTGTCCAGTGAAAAGGCGTCGGAGAGTTGCGTCCAGTCATACATCTGGCCGCGCAGCAAGGCCTCGTCGGTCATGCTGGCGGTGGCCCATCCCACCAGACAATCCGCCTGATCCAGCGCCAGATCGTGCCAGCGATACAGGTTTTGGCCTGGATTGGTGATACTGCCGGAGTTGTAGCCGCTGCCGGCCATCTGTCCGTTGACCGGCACGCGCATTTGCAGCATCCCGCACTGCGTCGAACCCGTGTTGGAAACCTCCATCAGGGAGGCGTTCAGAATGCCGGCGCAGTTGCCCTGGTTGGAGGTCGAGCCGTGCCCAAACGAGTTGCGGAAGGAATTGCGCAGCGTGCTGTCGGTGTCGTTGATGGCGTTCGCGCCGAGGTAAATGGCCTCCGTAATCACGCCCTGATACGGAGCCGGAATCCAGAGAATCCCGGCATAGGTCACCTCGCGGGCATTGTTGCCGATCGTGAAAATCTCGAAGCGGTATTTGCTGGCCAGGACATGATAGACCTTGCCGGCGGCGCAGAGCAGATTCCCGCCGTGGGTGGTGCCGCTGGTCTGCACGCAACTGCCGCTGACGTTTTCGAGCGTGACCTGCACGCAGTTGCCGCCGTTATCCTTGAAGCGCACGCGCCCCTGGTTGAGCGTAGTGCCGTCCTGCGCGGTCTGCATGAGCAGGTTGGTGGTGCCGCCGCCGGAGGAAACCGTCCAGCCCGCCGTGGTCAGCTTGGCCTGGATGTCCGCGATCAGGTTGGCCTTGGTCGAGCCATCCAGCGTCGTGTTGACGTAGGTGCCGCCGCTAAAGACTGTGCTCATAAGCTGCCCCTAGCTTAGCTAGGCGTTGACGAAGGCGAAAATCTTGTTGCTGCCGCTCGGCCAGGTGATGACCACATCCAGGCCGTTAGTCAGGAAGGGCAGGCCGCTATAGCTGTCGAAATGCCGAATCAGGCGCGAGGTAGCCGGGCTGCCGGTGTCCTGGTACAGGATGAACTGCGTGATGGTCGAGCCCGCCGGCACCGCCGCCAGGGTGGCGTCGTCGGCGTCGAACACGCCGCCCGTCAGACTTTTGGTGGTCAGGGCCGCGGCCTGCACCATGGCACTGCCCACGGCGCTGAGGAACTCGTCGGCGTTCACATCCGCCGTGTAGGCGGCCGTGCACAGGCCTACCTTGATGGTGTCGCCCACCAGGTCAATGAGCTTCTTGCCGATGGCGTCCAAATTTTTCATGTAGTTGAAATCCGACATAAAACCCTCTCCGTCTCACTGCCACTGCAAGGTGAAGCTGGCCACGCCTGCGGCATCGGTGGAACCATCCGAGGCCACCACATCCCAGCTCAGTACCGCCAGGTCGCCGAGGTGATCTCCGGTGAAGGCGGACGCCACTACCGGGGTGTCCACGGCAGTCGCGGAGGGGATGGTGATGCTCACGAGCGCGGCGCCGTCCAGGTTGATGCGCACGGTCAGATCGGCACTGATCGGCAGGCGCAGCACGCCCACCACCCGCACCGCCGCGCCCTCCACGAAGATGGGCACATGATCGGCGATGTCGTCGCCCACGGCAGTGTCCTTGAGGAGCAGGGTGCGGATGTAGGGGCCGCCGCCCCCGCTGGCCTTGGGGGTGCGCTCGAAGAACAGAATCCAGGGCCGCGTCAGCCGCCCGTCCGCATCGAACATGGGCGTGCGGATGGGAACGCTGGGGATGGAGGTGCCGGTGCTCAACTGGTCCCTTTCGTGGCCCGCAGGTAGGCGTTGATCCAGGTGTGCCGCATGCCCGCGCTGGAGCGGATGCGGTAAACGCGATCCCGCGGCGCGCCCAAGCGCCGCCAGATCACGCGCGTGGTGTAGTTGCCGCTGGCGCCGCCGGTGCGCGTGTGCGCGCTGGTCCAGGTGTGCCCGTGATCGTTGGACCAGTACAGGGAGAATTGCGGGTCCGTGATCTGCCCGGTTTCCACGTCCAGTTGCAGGCGGTGGTGGACGATCTTAACCTCTTCCTGCTCATCGAACAGGTGCGGCGCGGTGCGCTCGCGCATGATGATGGTGCCGGCGTCGTCGGTGTAGGCGGCCGACATCACATACAGGTCGCCGGTCTGCCAATCCCCGCCGTAGTGCTTGGGGCCGTCGCCCAGGTCCACGTAGGCGTGGAAGGCTACCCGGTGGCGGTCGAAGCCCGTGCCGTTCCACCAGCCCCACTGATGCCAGGCAGGCCGGCCGATCCGCTGCGAAAGCGTGGCGTCGTACACCCAGGTGGCGTTGCCGCTGGGAAACGAGATCACCCAAAAGTGGTGCCCGTTCCAGATCAGCGAGCAGCTCACCGCGTTTTTGCAGGTGGCATAGCCGGCCCAGGCCTGCTCGATGGCGTGTGTGGAGACGCGCTGGGGGATGAAGCCTTGCGAAAAGAATGCCTGCGGCCCGCCGCGGGAAACGTCTCCGCCCAGCCAG
Organism: Solibacteraceae bacterium; assembly: GCA_021324015.1. Classification (GTDB taxonomy): domain Bacteria; phylum Acidobacteriota; class Terriglobia; order Bryobacterales; family Bryobacteraceae; genus JAJPJX01. Next base: position 43,619 of record JAJPJX010000135.1, read on the forward strand.
GCCACCCCGTTCATTAAGCGCACCGGCGAGGCGGGCGCCAGCAGGCCGTAGTGCTGCACCGCGCCCGGATCGCGCTCGAAGGGGAAATCCGCCGCCCCGGTGTTGCGCCAAACTTCGGCGGACTGCTCGGACCCGAACAGCCAAAGATCCTCGTGATCCGCCAGCATGGCCCACAGGTTGTCGGGATAGGCTTCTTTGAACTCGAATTCGTCGGCGTACCAGGTGGTGCCGTCGTTGAGCGCGCTCTTGAAGAATTTGTTGCTGGTGAAGGCCTCGCCCACCAGGAAGAAGCCATCCAGCAGCGCCCCGGTGGCGCCGGTCACCAGGTCGCCCAGCTCGCGCGCTTCGCCGCCCGTCGAGCCCAGCGTGCCCAACGCGGCGCTGCAGGTGGCCACGCCGTCCCCATCCACGGAAAGGATGGTCACGTCCTGCACGGTGAAGCCAGTTCCGCCGGTGATGTGCAGGATGAGACCGACATCGGTGGCGTCGAACGGGTAAGCCGTGCTGGACACCTTGGTGTTGTCGGTGCCGTCAATCGCTAAGTCGGTGTACTCAGTGACGATGAAGCGCGGCTGTACGGGGCCGTCCCCGTTGTCGCAGTAGACCTTGCCCGCGGAGACCACCAGCAACTGGTTGCCGTTGGGCAGGATCACCGCCGGGTTGCCATCGTTACCCACATCGCCGCGATCGTCGTAGCTGCCGCCGGCAAAGATTTCGCACAAACGCGAGCCCGCCACCGCAAACAGGCGATTCTCGCCGGGCCACAAGGCCCGCACGGCGCCGGGTAGCGTGCCGATTTTGGCCAGGCCGGGTCTGCCGCGCAGCACCCACTTGCTCTTGCCCGTGCCGCTCTCCACAAACTGCGGATAGACGTTGATGGCGCTCTGACAATCCGCGTCCAACGATTCGAGCGTGTAGGCGTCGCCAATGAAGTTGAACTGCATGGGAGGAGGCGGGAGTTACTTCTGGTATTCGCCCGTGTACCAGTTCCAGCGCCCGCTGGGACTGCTCAGCGCCGCATCGCAGCGCATCTCCAGGGTGGGCGCGTTCAGGCTCTTGATGCGCGCTTTAGTGTCGGCCGCGCGCTCGATCACCAGCGGATCGCGCGTGGAGCGCCCCGGATAGCGCGGGATCAGTTCCAGCGCCAGGTTGTACTCCAGCGCGTTCTGATACCCCGGCGGAAAAGCTACCGGGTCCTCCAGGCTGGCAAAGGCGCTGGTGAGCTGCCAGTTATAGAGCGCCAACTGGTTGCTCACGGTGGGCGCCGGCCACAGAATGATCTTGCCCAGGGGAAAATCGGGCTGGTAGTAGAGCTTGGTGCACAGCGTACTGGCCAGGGTCTTGAGCGGCACGGCCTGCCACTGCTCCAGCGTGAGCACTTCCATGGGCTGTTCCAGCGGTTGCGCCGGATTGGCCAGCCAGAGGTAGCCGGCGCGCTCGATGCGCGGCGGCCGGGCGGTATCGAAGTCGCCGCCCGGGCCGATGGTGTAGGTCTGCTGGTTGGCCTGGACGTTCCAGACGCTGCGCGGCGTGGTGTAGACCATCAGCCGCTCGATGTTCCAGGCGTCCAGCATGGCGTTGAGCACGTCCAGGCCTTCGGCCAGTTCGCTCGGGCTGGCGGTGCGCCGCGGGCGGCCCAGCACGCCGGCCAGGCGCAGGCCCGTGTAGATCAGGTCGCTGACGGTCATGCGCGGATTCCTTTACGCGGCTACTTGCTGCGGCGCCGCGGGCGCGGGCCGCAAGGGCGTGGTGGCGGCCAGGTTGGAGACATTCAGCCCCGCCAGTTCGGCTTTCAGTTGCGCGGCTTGCGCGGCCACCGAGGCGGAGACCTCGCGGCCGTACTCGGGCGCCAGGTCCAGCGCCAGGTTGTAGCGGATGGCCTTCTCGTAGCCCGGCGGGAAGTCCAGATCGTCGTCCAGCGCCAGCGTGCCGATCTCTTCCCACACGTACAGATCCAGCGTGGGCGTGCCCGATGGTTTGGGCCACAGGTTCAGCTTGGCCAGGGGATAGTCGTTATCGTTGTAGAGCTTCAGCGGGCGCAATCCGCTGAGACTCTTCTCCTCGATCGCGGCCCACTCGTCGGGGCCGATCAGGTCCAACTCGTCGCTCAGGCCGTTGGACTGAATCACGTTGGCCCGCTGGATCTTTACAGGGCGGGCGCTGTTGAAGTCGCCGCCCGTGCCCATGGTGTAGGTGCCCTTGCTGCCGGTGAGCGGGAATTGCTTGTTCTGGATGGTGTAGACGGTGAACTGCTGGGTGTTCCACTCCGCCAGCATCTGGTTGAGCACGGCCAGGCCGTCCGCGCGGTCCTCGTCGTTGCCACCCTCGCCCACTTCAAACTCGCCAAACAGGCGTAGGGCGCTGTCGATCAGGTCTTGCACCTTCATCTGGATCCGCCTTTCTTTGCGGGCTTGCGTTCGGCGGCATCCGCGCGGATGGCCTCCAACTGCTGGGCCAACTCGGCGCAGCGGGCCGCCAGGCGGTCGCGCTCGGCGCGCAGCGCGGCCAGCGGATCCACGGGCGCCTGCGCGGGCAGCGTGTCCAGCCAGTCCGGGCCCAGCGCGGCCTCTTCGGCGGGATCGTGCACGATGCGCGAATCGCCCGTGAGCGAACGCTTCCACTTGGGGTATTGCTTCTTCGGCATGGGGAGAAACTCCTGGGGGAAAAACGGGGGCGGGGCCGCCCCGCAGATGGGAGGAGCGGCCCGGCCCCCAGCGCAGCGTGCCGGCTACCGCTGAATGCGGCAGGCCAGCTCGCGCCGCAGCACGGCCCAGCCGCCCAGCACATCGAGGCGGCAGGGGAACTTGTCCGCGTTCACGTCATAGGCGCGAACCAGACGCATGCTGATGTTGGTTTCGGGATCCACGATTCGCGCGGCCATGTCCACGCCGCGGGGCATGGGCAGGTCGGCGGTGGCAAACACAAAGGCATCCCGGTGGAAGGCGATGGAGGTGGGCGAGACTTTGCCGGTCACGTCGGCGTAGTTCGCGGTGCCCTTGTTGAACAGATAGACCTTGGCGCCGGAGGCCGGGGAAGCCGTGACGGTCTGACCCGCCACCTTGTCGCCGGTGTCCTTGTCGGGCGGAGTCAGCGGCGGCGCGATCTTGACCGTAGCCGTGCCGTCGCCGCCGATGGTGCAGAGTTCGGTGACGGTGAACGGCTGCAGCACGCCGGTGGTCTGGCGGTTCTGCAGGTTGACCTGGTAGACGCCCTCGAACTGGAGGATGTCGCCGGGGTTGATCTTCGTGCCGGCGGTGCCGGTCTTGACGGTGATCTGGGAGCCGGTCTGGTCCGCGTCGTCCACCAGCAGGTCGCCGGCCAGGTTGCCGACCGTGTGCGCCTGGGTGTTCTGGTCCATGGACCACTGGAAGCCCAGAGCGGTGCCCATCTCGCCCATCTCGTACTGCTCCTTGATGTGGTTGGAGCTTTGGAACAGGCCTTTCAGAGCATCCACGGCGTTGGCTTCCAGTTGCGGATCCAGCACCAGGTAGCGCTTGCCATCGCGCGGCGCCGAAGAGTTGTCCAGCGCCACTTTGGCGCTCAACACGGCTTGCGTGATGGTGGGCGAGGAGGCGCCGGTGAGATCCACGCCCGGGGTTCCCACGTAGTTGGCGATCTGCGCGCTCAGGGCCAGGCCGTCGTAGTCGATGGCGTTGGCGATACTGGCCACCGCCGGCTGGATGATGTCCTGGCTGAAGCGCTCGATGGAGAGCAGCAGATCCGCGCTGGTGAAGTTGATGTCGCAGCCGTACTGCGTGTTGAGCACCAGCGGCGTGCTGGTCTGCGTGATGTCTTCCACCGCCAGCGCGGAGGTGCGCCGGCCCACGTAGCGCGGCGGCATACGCACGTTCAGAGTGTTGCCGATCTTGGCACCCTCTTTGCCGAATTTGTCGTCGTACTGGCGGTTCACCTTCTTGGTGAACTGCAATTGGTTCTTGAGAGAGGAAAGGGCCTCCAGCGTAATCATGCTGGGGGTCAAAAACACGTTGCCCATGTGATTCGTCCTTCTGCCTCGCGGCAGTAGTGGGGCCGACGTCTATCTCACGACCGTCGCCGGGCACCCGTGGCGTGCGGCTTATCGGCCGCCGCCGGCAGCACGCCAGGCCCGCCATTCCACCGGCGTCATCTTCTCCGGGTCCTTCTCGGCGGAGGCCGAGGCGGATACCGGGCGGATGGGCGCGGGGGCGCGGGAGCCGGCGCGAGGTTGCGGTTGCGGAGCGGCGCTGCGGGCGGCCGGTTTGGCCGCCTCGCGCGTGAACTTGGTTTCCAGATGGCCGATGGCGCGGGCTTGGCCCAGCGGCGGCAGGGCGGCGATGCGCTCGGCTTCCTCGGGGTGTTGCCCGAGGTAGTAGCACACGTCCGCGCCCACTTCGCTCTCCAGAATCACCGCCTGCATGTACTCGGTGATCTGAATGTCGTCGTTGCCCACTACCTGGTCGTAGTCCTGGTAGCGCGTGCGCGCGTCATCGAGCTGGCGGCCCCAGGCCTCTTGTCTCGCCTGGGTCTGCTTGTTCTGCTCGATCTCGGCCAGCTTGGCGGTGATCTTCTGCTCGGCCTTCCACTCCGCCAGCGCCTCGGTGAATTCTTCGTAGGTCTCGAAGTCCTCTACCTTGGGCTTGGCGGGGGTGGCGGCGCTTTCGGGGGCGGCCGGCTCGGTGGTTTCCGCTTGCGCGGCGGGGTCCGTTCCCCGCAGTTTTGCCAGTTCCGCTTCCAGTTCCGCGGCCTTGCGCTCGGCCTCGCGTTGTTTGGCGATGGCCTTGTCGATGCGCTTCTGCACGTTGGGCGAAACGAAACGTCCGTTCTCGTCGCGTACCTGCTCCGATTTCTCCGGGTCCGACTCCGGGGCGGTTTTGTCCGTGGCCGCGGAATCGTCGCTGGGCGCGGCCTCGGGCGCGGGTTTCTCGGTCTCTCCCGACTCCGGCGCTTTGCCAGCCGAACCGCTCACGATGGTCTCGACGGTATCGGTCTGGTAGCCGTACTCCGCGAGGGCTGCTTGCACCTCTTCGGGGCTGTCGGTGGTGGAAACGAGGGTGATGCTACTGTCGCTCATGCGTAGGGGGTCTCCCTTGGGGGCGCGGTCTACGAAGCCGGCCGTGAGGCGGGGTTTGGGCGGGCCGGCGCACAGCGGAGCCGGCCCGTTAGTCGCTTGCGGGGGAAAAATCTCGTTAGGCGGCCTGCGGCTCAGTCTGGCCGGCGGGGGGCGGCTGCGGCTCGGCCGCGGACGGCTGGGCCATCTCCTGCTCGTGGCCGATCTGTTCGGCCTCGTGCAGCAACTCCAGGCGGTGCTGGATGGATTCGTAATCCAGCTTGGCCAGGGCTTGCGCGTCGCTGGATTTGGCGCGTAGCTCCGCCGCTACGATGGAGGCCTGCGCCTGCATGGCGGCGATGCGCTCGCGCGATTCCAACTCCAGGCGCTTGGTCTTGATGTCCTCGGTGGCGGCATTCAGCGCCGCGGTCAACTGCTGGTTCATGGCCGTCAGTTGCGCCAGTTGTGTCTGCACTTGCGGCGGAATGGGCATCTGCTGGCCATCGCCTTCCTGGAGCGCGGGCGGCAGGGTCTTCTTGAGCCGGTCGGCGATCTCGCTGGCTCCCGGCCAGTCCATGTTGCGCACCATCAGGTCGCCGGCAATCTGCATGATCTGCGGATAGCTCTGCGTGAGCTGCACCATGGAGGCCACCGCCTCCTGGCGCTTGGACTGGTAGGATGGCCCGACGCTCACGGTCACGTCATAGCGCCCGGTGGAGAGGTCGTAGAACTTCTGCAGGCCCTTCTGGACAAACGGCGCGTTGAGGGTCACGGTCTCGTGGGTTTCGTCCGGCCGCACAATGCGCACCACCCGCCCCGGGCGGTCGTAAATCTTGGGCTCCAGGTCCAACAGCACTTTGCCCAGGTACTTGATGGAGCGCGCCAGGTTGTCGGTGAAGTTGAAGTTGGCAACATCGCCCTGCTTCTGGCGCGCCAGGATGGCCTTGCCGCTCTGCTCCGGGCCGCGTTCGCCCAGGGAAGCATCATAGATGCCGGCGGTGGCCTTCAGATCGTTGTCGGCTTGCGCCACGGCGACGGCGATGGCCTGGATGGGCGCTTCCCCGAAGTTGCGTTGCGGCGGCGGCAGCAGGTTGTTGCCGGCCGTCTTGGCTTTGTACTTGAGCACCGCCACGGCGCGCACGTTGGCGTTCTTCCATTCCTGCTCGTGGCCCTCGATCTGCGATTCCTCGGCCACGTAGGGCGCTTTGGGCGCCAGGGCGATGGATTCCACCAGCGCGGAGCGCATGTAGTTGTATTGTCGCTGCGGGTCGCGCTGGTTGCGCACCACGCCGCGCAGCACGCGCTTGCCGTTGACGTTGATCTCCTCGCCGTAGACCCCGATCACGGGCAGATAGCGGCCCGCCAGCACGCGCTCGTCCAGCACTTCCCGCGCGTTCAGCTTGTACCAGTGGAAGCGCGGGCGCTCGGTTTCGCGCGTCTGCACCGGCTCGACGCCGGCGGGGAGGTCCGCCTGGTCCACTACCGAACCGTCCGGCAGTTCGCAGATGGTGGCCTTCTCGGGCTCGTACTCGAAATATTCGGCCACGCGGATCTTGCCGCCCGGAAACCACAGCGGGCCTTCGTCCCCCAGGCTGCTGAACTCGTCCAGGCTGGCCAGCTCCGAGTGGGGATACTGCGCCTTGTAGTCGTCGGGCAGCAGATCGCCCACGATGAAGCCCCACTTGGCATCCGAACGGTCGCGCTTCTGCGCGGTGGGGTCCAGGTACACCGTGAAGGGGTTTTGGATGGACTCGATGAGGATTTCCTGATCGAAGCTGCGTTCGTCCTGGTATTCGGTGAGCACGCGGAAATAGCCGAAGCCGAAAATGACGGCATGCTCGAAGGCCGTATCGTAGGCCACGTCCGCCGCGGAATTGATTTCGATGTGGCGGGTGAGTCCCTGGTAGATTTCGGCGGTGTCCTGGTCGGCGCCGTCGCCCACCGGGTTGACCTGGATGGCGGGGCGATTCTCGCGCTGCGAATTGGTGATCTGCTTGATGAATTGCGGCAGGCGATTGATGGTCAGACAGGGGCGCTGGTCCGCCAGGCGGTCGCTCTCGATGCTGGCGGGCCACTGCTTGCCCAGGTAGAAGTCCAGATCCTCCAGGGCCTCCTGGCGGATCTCGCTCTCGGCTTCGGCAGCCAGTTGGAAGCGCTCTTTGACCTTGCGCAGAAAAGCGTCGTGACGGACGCGATCCGAGGGTGGGGCCGCCGGCGCGGAGGCCTCCACGGTGACGTGCGCGCCGGATCGCCGGCGGGGAGGGAGGGGAAACATGAGAGGGAGACTTTCAGGCCGCCCGGGCCAGGGCCGGCGGGTCGAGGCGCGCCAGGGCCATGCGCACATAGCGCGGATTCAGTTCGATACCCAGGAAGCGGCGGCCGTGGGCCAGGGCCACCAGGCCGGTGGTGCCGGCGCCGGCAAACGGATCCAGCACGGTATCGCCAGCTCGAGAACCCGCCAGCACGCAGGGCTCGACCAGGCGCGGCGGGAATGTGGCGAAGTGAGCTTGCGGGAACGGGAACGTCGGGATGGTCCAGACGGTACGTTTGTTGCGGCGATCCACCGTTCGCACTACGGCCGCAGAGAAAGATGCATTTTGCTTAGGGCGGAAGCGGCCGTTGCCGATCCCATCGTGGCGCCCGGGCTCGGCGCTCCAGGCGTTGGGCCACTTCTGCGCTTTGGGGTTCACGCCGGGAGCCCGTATGCCGTTGCACTGGGCGGTCGGAAAGGTCTTCTGTCCCTCCCGTGCGCGATGCTTGCGTGAGCGATCATGCGCGTTGCCCGTGGTCCGTTCCTGGATGGCCAGGCAATCGTAGTAGTAGCGCCGGCTCTTGCTCAGCAGGAAAAGGTACTCGTGGCTCTTGGTGGGGCGGGCGCGCACGCTCTCCGGCATGGGGTTGGGCTTGTGCCAGATGATGTCGGAGCGCAGATACCAGCCATCCGCTTGCAGGGCCAGCGCCATGCGCCAGGGCATCCCCAGCAGATTCTTGCCCCGAAAGCCGTCCCCCAGGTTCAGCCAGAGCGTGCCATCGTCGGCGAGCACGCGCCGCACCTCGCGGAAGACCGCCACCAGCCGCGCCACATACTCCTCGGGGGTGCGCTCCAGACCGAGTTGCCGATCCACGCGCCGGGCCCCGCAGTGGCGGCAGACTTCGCGTGCCTGGAGCCAGCCCACCTCTGCGGCTTTCTTGGCTCCGCCGCGGGTGGACGCGGGCGACTGCGCCAGGTTCACGCCGCGGCGCAATTGGCCGGCCCGGTGCGGACAATCCTTGCGCCCGCCGCGCCAGCGGGCCGTGCCGTAATCGCGCAGGCCGTAATAGGGCGGGGAGGTGATGCAGGTCTGCACGCTCGAATCCGGCAGCGTGCGCAGCAGGGTCAGGGCATCGCCGGTCAGAATCTGGTAGCTCATGGGTAACGGAGCATGGGAGCGGCGCTGCGCCGATCCGATGCGCTCAAGCGTCGCGCAGGTCGAATAGGCGTTTGGCGGCCTGGCGGGCGGCCTCGAAGGCGCGCCGGTCGGGATGGCCGTCGCCTTCCCGGCACTCCTCGATGCGCAGCGCTTCGGCCGAACAGCCGTGCAGCGCCCGGTAAAATTCGTTCCAGGCGCGGTTCATCTGTTCCACGCGCTCATCAAACGCGGAGGGCTGGAGGCGCGCCGCCGCCGCGCACAGCCGCAGGAAGGCCTGCCGGGTCAGCATTTAGCCGATCATGCCGCTGTCGGCCATGGTTAGTGTTTCCTTTTCTTCTTGCGCAGCATGGCCGAGAGCGGCATGTGCCGCCCGGCGTGCTGCGGCAGGCTGGACATCTCGCGCCCGTGCATCGCGCCTACCACTTCGGCGGCATACTTCGGGCTCATGCCGCTGTCGGTGGCGTGGCCCTCCAGAACGGCATGCGCCAGGCGCACTTCGGCTTGCGAACGCGGCATTAGTGGTTCCACTCCCGCGCGTTTTCGGCGAACTGCGCGCGGCGCCGCACTTTCGGATTGCGCGCGTGCTCGGCGCGCAGCAGGGCGCTCAGCGGAATGGTCTTTCCGCGCGGGATGCCCAGGTCGCGGTGCAACAGGCCGCGGTGGTTTTTCTTAATCTGGATCATCGGAGACTCCTTCGATCTGGTTGGCCAGTTCCAGCAAAGCCGCCGCCAGCCCGCGCGCCTGGCGGGCCTCCAGCCGGCAGGCCGGCGTCAACTCCTCGCCGTCGTAGTCCACGATGGAGGCGCCCCGCAGGACCAGGCCCACGGATTCCACGCCTTCGCCTTCGTCTACGAAGACCTCGATACTGGCCGCATCGGCCGGCATCTACTCCTCCCCGAAGGTCTGGTCGATGTGATCGTGCAGCGCGGCCATGTCGGCGTGCGCGTCGGGCGCCGGCTCGCGGTAGTCCATCATCGGGACGCCGCGCTTGGGCGTGGGCATTTCCCGCCGCGTGTGGCTGATGAAGCCGCCGTTGTTGGCGCGCTCGATGTGCATGCCGATGGCCTTGCCTTTGGGCGCAGGCTTCTTGCCGGCGTGGGCGGTGACGTGTGCTTTCGTGGGCATGGGTAACTCCTGGAACTGCGGGGTGAGAACTTAGGGGAGACTTAGGGGAAACGCTTAGGCCATCCAACTGCCGGGGCCGGCCTGGCCACCCCCGCGGAACGGATCCACGTAGCCGCCGGCCGCCGGGGAGGGCGGCGGGGCCACCTTGGCGCGCGCCCGCCCGCTCATCCAGGCGTAGCGCGTGGCATCCATCAGGTGATCGTCCTCTTTGACCACCCGGCCCTTTTCGTCGCGGTGGTAGCGGCGGAATTCACTGATCCAGTTGGCCAGCGTTTCAAAGACCTTGAGCCGCCCGCTGGAAAGCGCCTGCCAGACCTCATAGATGCCGGTCTCCACGGCGTTTTCGGCGGGCTCCAGGTCCAGCCCCAACTGGCCGTACATCTCCATCAGGTTGCGGCCGTCGATCTGCGAAGAGGCCAGGCAGGACGGATCAATCACGCCCGGGATCCACTTGCCCGGCGCCGTAATCCCCGCCGCGTGGACCGCCGGCTCGGCTTGGCTGCGGTAATACTCGTGCCAGGCGTACCAGGTGCCGGTGTCTCGATCCAGCGCCAGCCAGAGCGCCGCGGTGCGGCGCCAGCCCACATCCATGCCGTAGACCCGCGGCCAATGCGCCGGCAACGGGCGCGGCGGCACCAGGATGTCGGACTCCGCCAGCGGGTAGATGGCCCCCACGCCCAACTGCGGGATGCCCCGCGTGCGCGCGTCCCGCTGGTAGGCCGGCGTGGAGGCGATCAGTTGCGCCTTGGCCTCCGCGGTCAGGTGCGGCACATCGTCCCAGGTGGCCTGCGTGACGTGCTTGACCAGGCGCACGGCGTCGGATTCCGGCTCGAAGAAACTTTTGACCACTTCACTCATGCCGTTGAGCGGCGTGAACGTGGTATAGAGCACCCCGTCCGTGGTGGCGGTGCGGTACAGGCACTCGGTATACACGCCCAGGTCCGGCTCCTCGTCGCACCAGATGGCGTGTTTGGCGGTGCCCTCGAAACTCTTGCGCCCGCTCTCGTAGCTCTTGAGCCCGATCATCGAGCGCCCGCCCGAGACGTGCTCGACCCAAATGGTATCCGCGGCGTTGGGCAGCCCCTGTTTGTTGGCCACATGCACGATGCGGTGGCCCGGGAGCATGCCGGTGCCGCGCGCGCCTTCCGGTCCCAGCAGCTTCTCCTGCACGATGTCGCGGGTGGTCTGGTTGGTGGTGCCGCAGGCCCAGGCGTCGATGGCCTTGGAGAAGCGCTTGCCCGTCCACCAGGGCGGATAGATGCCGGTGGCGTGACAGGTCAGCTCGAAGGCGCCCGCCTCGGTCTTGCCGGTGCGGTTGCCGGCCGCGAACAGCCGTTCGCGGAACTGCGCGCCTGCGGCGAAGAATTCCAGGTGCCGCGCGTACAACTCGCGCCGGCAGGGGCCTACCGCGGGGAAGATGCGGCTAAACTTGTTCTGCTGCCGGCGGCGCAGTTCCGCCTCCAGCATCGGCAGTGTCCTGCAGCTTTCGGGCAACGCCAATAAGGCACTCAAGTTCGGTATCGCTCAGTTGCGCCAGGGTGGCGTCGGTGAATTCGATGGGGCCGCCCGCCGGGCCGCTGTGCTCCACGCTGCTGCGCTCCCGGTACTTCTCGGGCAGTGCGCCCTTCAGCAAAAATTGCAGTAGGCCATCGGAATAGCGCCGAATGTAGCCGCAGCGGTTGCCCTGGTAAAAGACCGGTTCCAGCACGCCGCGGGTAGCCCGCCGGATGGCTTCATCTTCCAGGCTGGCCCCGGCCTGGTCGCGGCAGGCGTGGAAGACCTTGGCGTAGGCGCGATCCTGCTTCAGACGCTTATAGTGCGCGTTGCGGCTGATGCCGGCGCGTTTGGCGGCCAGGGTGACGGATCCGCTCTCGCGGTATTCCTCCAGGAAGGCCACCAGCTTGGAAGGTTTGGAGGGTTTCTTCTGGCGCTTCATCGTCGCGGGAGCTTCCGCCGCTGGCGCCGGGCGCGCCGCCGCGGACGCTGCCCGGGCAGGTCCCAAATGAGCCAGTCCTGCAGGCCGCGCTCCTCGTCCTCGTCTTGAAACACCGGATCCAGCCAGGCACTCATGCCAGGTCTCCGTACCAGCGCCAGAAGCTCAGCTCGGCCAGCGGTTCAGGCAGTAGTCGATCTGTGCCAGGATGCGCTGGACTTCCGCCTGCTCCATCTCGATCCACCGCCGCCGGCCCTGGCGCAGCACCGGGCGGTGGCTCAGCCACTCCTGCAGCCCCAGCAACAGGCAGGCCGCCTCGCGGGTTACCTCGGTCTCGCATTCCGGTCCCGCCACGCCGCGCTCACCACCAGCAGGGGCAGGCTTGCCGCCCGCATCCTCCACTTTTACCCGTCTCCTACGCGGATTCACAGCCACAACTCAGGCGCCCTCCGGTTGTTCCAAGCGGGGGTGCCCGCGCCCGTGCGCCCGCGCGTGGCGCTCGCGGCAGACGTTCTCCCGCACATAGGTGCGCTCCATGTAGTCCTTCAGCTCGTTGATGGTGCGCTGCAATTCCGCGGCCATGGAGAGTTTCACGTAGATGCCCAGGGCGGTGCTGATGAGCGAGAACAGGGCCAGCACGAACATGAGCGTGGGCATGTGATCGGCCATGGGGGCGTTTCTCACGGGGACGGAGCGCGGCAGGCCCGGCGCGCGCAAGGCCTGCCGCCAGATAAAGGAGGGGGCTCCGTTCTGTCTAGGCAGCTCGAGGAATTTCGGGGGCGGATGCCAGGCGGCGCAGACTGTCGGCGTCCACTTCGGCGGCTAGGGAGCGGTGCATCAGGTCCACCGACACCACCACGCGGCAGGCGTCTTTGGTGCGCACCACGAGGCCCTCCAGGCCGGCCAGTGGGCCGCGCTCGACCAAGACTCGATCGCCACTATGGAGGTACATCCAGGGCACCACGGGCACCGCGGGGGTCTCTACCAGGCGCCGCACGGCGCCGATCTGCTCGTCGGGCACGGCCACGGGGCCGCGGGCGTCTCCCAGGATGTGCAGCACGTGGGGCACTTGCAGGATGGGCAGCCGGGCGTCGGCGCGGAAGCGCGCGAACAGATAGCTCGGGAAAACCGGTCGCTCCAGGATCTTGCGCCGGTCACTCCAGCGCGTTTCGATGCGGAACACCGGCAGGAAGGCCTGGATGCCGCGGCGGGTCAGCAGCCCGCGCACGGTGGCCTCGCGTCCGGTGCGCACCATCAGCGCGTACCAGCCTTCAGGCACAGCTACCGCCGGCGAAGTCCCATCGCACGCGGGAAACTTCGATATCTCAGGCAGCCTGCGCCACCACTTCGGAGGCCTTGGCCACCGCTACGACTTTCCGGGCGCCAGTGCGCGCTTCGGAGAGGATCCACGCGTGTTGCTCCGCGGGAATGTAGCGGTCGATGGCTGCCAGCGGAATGGTCACCAGTTCCATCACTTGGTCCAGGCCGATGGCCCGCCGCAGCAAGGCCCAGGCTTTCCAGGGCTTGGTGATGGTGCGCTGGTTCTGGCGCGTGCCGATCTGCACGCTGTAGCGCCGGCCTTCCGCCTGCGCCGTCGCGGCGCCGTCCAGGTCCGCGTACCAGCTTAAAATCTGCTCTTTTAGGGCCTTGTGGCGTTCGGTTTTGGGTTTGAATTCAGCGATTTGGCGCTCCAACTCCCCGAATTCATCCACGATGGCCAACCGCCGGGCCTGCTCTTGAGCCAGCTCAATGCTGGGAATCACGCTCTTATTTTATGCACGATTTCATACAATGAGGTATGCTTATCTTCTGGCGGTACGAAACTGGCGGCGCCTGTCAGGGACGTACTAGAACTAAAGTGGTGGGATGCGCCGGCTAAGCGGCGGGACGGATGGCCCGGAGTGGCGCCTGTCGCTGCGGGAGGCCCAGGTGTTAGCCCTGGTCTGCGGGGGATGCTCGAACAAGGAAATTGCGGCGTTGCTGGGGCTCACCCCGGGCACGGCGGGCACGTATGTGGCGCGCCTGGCGCGGGCCGTGGGCGCGCGCAACCGGGTGCAGTTGGCGATGTGGGGCCTGGAGTGGCGCAAGGCGGCATGAAAGTCACCAAGCGCCAAGCCGACCTCGCCGCGCTGGTGGCCGAGGGCCTGGCCAACAAAGAGATTGCTTATCGGCTGGGACTCAGCGAGGGCACGGTGAAAGTCTACTTATCCGCGTTGTTCGAGCGCGTCGGCGTCGAGAACCGCGCGGGCTTAGCCGCGTGGTGGCTGCGCCGGCAGGCGGCCGAGTGCCACTCGCTCATCTGCCCGTACTGCCAAGCAGTCTTCGCGGCGTAGAATAGACCGCAAGGTAGGTTCCATCGAACAGACCGGGGGCCGGGCTCACGCGCGGCCCTGCTTGACCATCTCGCCGAAGTCCCTGAGTTCCTGATGCAAGTCTTCCATGATCTGGAGGTCTGCGTCGGTGGGTTCCGATTCCGGGGCGAAAGCCTGGATCACGCGAAACAGGATGGACTCGGCGCCGGCGTAGAAGGCCCGCCGCATCTCCCGCCGCTGAATCTCACTCACGCCAGGCGGGAGAACGGCGCGGGCGAACTGGTCCCACTGCTCGGCCATCCGCAGGCGTTTCGGGGCGGGCGTAGGGAGCAACGATTTCGGCCGGCGAAAGTTGTGGCTCATGACTGCCCTCACGGGAGCCAGTTGGTCATGCGGCCGGCGGCCTCGCCGCGCGAATCTGCCCGCTCCTCAAACGTAATCTCCCGGCCGTGCGTCCAGCTCCGGGTGGTTGCCCAGATCTAGCAGTTCCGCGTGCGCCGCAAAGCCGTGCTCCTGGAGCTTGGCGATCATGCCGGCGATGAAGGCCCGCGCGGTGTCGGCCGTTGGCCCGCAGTTGCGCGGATGCCGCAGAGCCAGTTGCAGGTTGCCCACCAGGGCCAGCACGGCGGCCAGATCCAGATGCACGGGGAAGATCAGATCGTCCGGCGCGGCGTCCTGCTCGGCCGCTACGCGCGCCAGCAAGCGCTCCTGATAGGCCGTGGAGGCCTCCATGCGCGTGAGGTTGCTCATGCGCCGGCTCCCGCGGCCCGCAGCTCGGGGATTTCGCGGCGGTAGTAGTCGCGGTCCTCGTCGCTCAACTCGCTCCAGTGCGCGCGCAGATCGGCGATCAGCGCCTGGCGCTGGCGCTCCATCTGGCGCGCGTGCGCGCGTTGGTCGGCCTGCCGCTCGGCCTCCCGCGCGGCGTGCGCGCGGCCCACGTCGCCGGCCAGTTTCACGAGCATCCCGAGGGACGTGATCTTCTCGAAGCGCAGCGCGATGCGCGCGTCCAGATCCGCCAGCGGGGCGCCCGCCAGGGCGCGCAGGATGTCCGCATAGAGTTGCGGGCTGGGCGTGTCTTTCAGCCGTGTGCTCAGGCGCCGTACCTGGGGGAGCTTTTGGATTTCGGCCTCCGGGGAAGAGGAGTCGGTCGGTCGGTCCCTTCTACTATCCTTCTGACCTACCGACAGACCGCTCTTTCTTTCAATCTTTCTTTCAGTTCTTTCTTCCTTATTAGAGGGGGGGCGCGCGCAGACCCTTTCCAGGAATTCCCTGGCTACCTTTTCGGCTTTTTGGTAGCTGCGCGCGGCTTCTGCGCCTTGCTGAAGGTAGTCGCGCGCGGCTACCTCGTTGATTGACACTTGGAGCTTTAACCGGGTGATGAGGGGCTTGAGCGGCTCCCATGGCTCTGGAAACCAGTGCGGAAAAGGTAGCCGCGCGCGGCTACCTTTTTGGGTTCCCGCCTTGCGCGGTTCCGCCCATGAGTATATGAGAATTTGGCCGTTGCGTAAACGGCCGCCATCCGCCGCGCGGCGCTCCACCAGCCCTTCCGCCTCCAGTTCGGCGAGAGCGCGCCGGGTGTGCTGCTTGGATAGACCCGTCTGGTGGGAAATGTCGGCGGGCGTAAGCGGCCGTTGCTTGCCGCCCTCCATAGTAACGGCCAGTTCCTGGTGAAAAGCCATGGTCGCCAATTCCAGGCAGGCGTACACCCGGCGAGCTTCCGCAGAGAGGGAATTCAGCATCATGCGGCGGCAGCGGGCTTTCGGGTTGATGTAAAAATCGCCGTCCGGGATGACCACGCTCTGGTTGTCGGCCGATTTCAAAAGGTAGCCGCGCGCGGCTACCTTTTCGGGATTCCGCCCGCTCATTGTCATCGCGCGCCTCCCACGGCCGGGCGCCCCGGCGCCAGGCCCAGCCGGCGGGCCACCGCCTCGCCGATCAGCGGCAGGCGCTTGGCCTCGCGGCGCTGCTCGGCGCTGGTGTGCTCCCAGGCCAGCAACTCCACGCACCCCTCGGGAAATATGGCCCGCGCCCAGCGTTCTGCGGTCGCGCGCTCCTGATCGTATATGCGGCCCTCGATGCGGCCTTGCACCAACACCACCCAGCGTTTTCTCGTCTCCATCGGGAAATTCCCTCAATCACGCAGCCCCAGCGCTCGGCGGCGCGCCGGGCGCTAAAAGAATTCATCTGGCGCTGACAGGGGATGTGGCAGAATATAAGGCGGGCCGTGACCCTCTCAGCGCGTTTGCTCCACCTGTTGCTGCGAATCCGATCCGCCAAGAAAAGAGCGCAGCAGTCGAGGTGTTACGAAATGGGAGGGGACCTTCCGCGGCCTGGCGTCCGTGCGGCGGTTTCCGGGTAGGCTGTTACAATCTTTATTGAATATGCCTATTCGGAAACCGTCCAACGGGCGACCTCAGATTGTCCAGGTCTCGCCGGGGGCGGCCATCGCCGGCGGGGAAATCCAGATCCGGGGAAAGTGTTTCGCCAAGGCGGACCGGCCGCGGGTCAGTATCGGTGAGGTGGCGGCGCCGGTCATCATCGGCTCGGACAGCTTCGTCATCGTGCGGGTGCCGGAAGGCGCTTCCGCGGGCGAACTGGTGGTGGAAAGTGGTGACCAGGCAAGCGAAGTCTGGACCTGCGACATTGGCATACCCATCGCCGACAGCCTGCATCCGGTGGCGAACCCGGCGGTGGACACCTTCGGAAACATCTTCAGCACCTTCAGCGGCTCCCGCGGCCAGAAGGTGCCCGTGGCGGTTTACAAGGTCGATCTGAACTACAACGCCAAGCCGTTCATCAACGACCTGATGAACGCCACCGGGCTGGCCTTCGACCGGCAGGGTCTGCTGTACGTCTCCTCGCGGTTTGAGGGCATCGTGTATCAGGTGACGCCGAATGGGAACATATCGGTTTTTGTCGAGGGCATGGGAGTGGCCACCGGCCTGACCTTCGACGAGGACGGCAATCTCTACGTGGGCGACCGCAGCGGCACGATCTTCAAGATCGCGCCGAATCACCAGATTTTCGTGTTCGCCACGCTGGAACCTTCTATCGCCGCCTATCACCTGGCCTTCGGACCGGACCGCTATCTGTATGTCACCGGGCCGACCACCTCCAGCTTCGATTCGGTGCACCGCATTTCGCCCAACGGCGAGGTGGACACCTTCTACCGCGGGCTGGGACGGCCGCAGGGCATGGCCTTCGACGAGGAAGACCGGTTGTACGTGGCGGCGTCCCTTGGCGGGCGCAAAGGCGTGGTGCGGATTACGCCGGATCGCAAGGCGGAACTATTTCTCTCCGGCCCTGGCATCGTGGGTCTGGCGTTCACGCCTTCGCGCTCGCTGGTTCTGGCTACCACCAACGCGCTCTACCGCGTGGACGTGGGCATCAAGGGCAGGCCGCTCCTCTAAATGAACGCCGAAATTATCGCGGTCGGCTCCGAACTGCTGACCCCGCAACGACTCGATACCAACTCCCTGTTCCTCACGGACCAGCTCAACGGCCTGGGCGTGGAGGTCACGCAGAAGTGCGTGGTGGGGGACCACCGCGAGCGTCTCGCGGATACCGTGCGGCGCGCGGTGGCGCGTTCGGAGATCGTGATCCTCTCCGGGGGACTGGGTCCCACGGAGGACGACCTCACGCGGGACGCGGTGGGCGATGCGCTCGACCGCAAGCTGGTGTTTCATCCGGAAATTGCCGCGCAACTCGAGGAGCGCTTCGCGCAGATGAAGCGCAAGATGGCGGAAGTGAACAAGCGCCAGGCCTTCATTCTGGAGGGCGCCGAAATTCTGCCCAACGACCGGGGCACCGCGCCCGGCCAGTGGATCGAAGAGTCCGGAGTTTCGGTCCTGCTGCTGCCGGGCCCGCCGCACGAACTGAAGGCCATGTTCACGCGGCAGTGCCTGCCGCGCCTGGCGCGCAAGGTCCCCCGGCAGGTTATCGAAACCCTGGTGCTGCGCGTGGCGGGAATGCCGGAGTCCGACCTGGATCAACTGATTGCGCCGGTCTACAAAAAGTACACCAACCCGGCCACCACGATTCTGGCCGCGGCGGGAGATATCCAGGTGCATCTGCGCGCCCGCTGCGCCACGCAGGCGGCGGCGGCCCAACTGCTGGCCGAGGTCGCCGGGCCCATCGAAGCGCTGCTGGGCGACCGCGTGTACTCCCGCAATGGCGAGCCGCTGGAAGTGGTGGTGGGGGACCTGCTGAAGAAGCAGCGCGCCACGCTGGCGGTGGCCGAAAGCGCCACGGGAGGCATGCTCGGCGAGCGCATCACCTCGGTTCCCGGCAGCTCCCAATACTTCGTCGGCGGATTCATTACTTACACCAACCGCATGAAGGCGGAGGCGCTGGGAGTGAGTAAGTCCATCCTGGAGCAGTTCGGCGCGGTGAGCAAGGAGACCGCGGAAGCCATGGCGCTGGGGGCGCGCCGGCGCTCCGGAGCCACTTATGCGCTGTCCATCACCGGCGTGGCGGGGCCGGACTCGGGAGGGGAAAGCGCGCCGGTAGGCACTACGTACATCGGACTCGCGGACGCTGCCGGCTGCCAGGTGATCCACCGGCAGTTCCTGGGCGACCGGACGCGCATCCGCACCTTCGCCGGCCAGTGGGCGCTCGACCTGCTGCGGCGGAAGCTCACGCTGCCGGGAGTGTAGCGGCGTCCGCCACAGCCCCGCACTCGGCCAGCTTGCGCGCCAGAAATCGGCGCTCGGGCTCCGAGCAGCGGCATTCCAGGGCCGCGCGGAAGCAGGCCGCGGCTTCCTCGCGCCGCTCCAGTTCCAGCAGCAGGTGGCCGCGCACGGCGAGCCAGAGGTGGTAGTGGCGCAGCTTGGGATTCTGCTCCAGCGGCGCGATCGCCTCCAGCGCGGCTTCCGGACCGCGCACCTTGGCAACCGCCACCGCCCGGTTGAGCGCCACGACGGGAGAGCCGCTCATCGCCAGCAACTGGTCGTAGAGGCTCAGAACCAAGGGCCAATCGATGGACTTCCCGGCGGCGGCGCGCGTGTAGGTGGCGGCAATGGCCGCCTGGACGTGGTACTCCGAGACCTCCTCGCCCGCCATGGATCGATCGAAGTGGCGAAATCCGAGCGTGATCAAGCGCTGGTCCCAGCGGCTGAAATCCTGGGATTCGAGCAGCACCAGGTCCCCGGCTTCGTCCACGCGCGCGGGCCAGCGCGCGGCCTGAAGGGCCATCAACGCCACCAGCGCATGTGCGCGGGGCGCCGACAAAGAGGAAGTCGCTACCAGCAGGCCCAGGCGCAGCGCCTCCGAACAGAGATCGTGGCGGATCAGGTCCTCGCCCTCGTGCGCGGCGTAGCCTTCGTTGAACACCAGGTAGATCACCTCCATCACCGCATCCAGGCGCCGTTGCAAGTCCGCCGGGCGCGGCAACTCGAGCGTGAGCCCTCGCTGCCGGATCAAGGCCTTGGCGCGCACCAACCGCTGCGCGACAGCGGCTTCCTCCGCCAGAAAGGCGCGGGCGATTTCGCGCACGCTGAAGCCGCCGGCGATCTTGAGACTCAGGGCCACGCTGGCATCCCGCGGGATCTCGGGATGGCAGCACATGAAGATCATGCGCAGCTCATCGTCGCGGAGCTGCTCCTCGAAATCTTGGCCGCCCGGCGCCGCCTGGCTGGCTTGCGACAGTTCCACGACCAGGGCCTCGGTCTTTTCGCCGATCAGCCGGTCGCGCCGGACGGCATCGATCGCGGCATTATGCGCCACGCGGAAAAGCCATGCTGCGGCGTTCTCCGGCACGCCCTGGTGGGGCCATGTCTGGAGCGCGCGCAGCATGGTCTCCTGCACCGTCTCCTCGGCGAGATCCAGGCGGGCAGGCCCCAGGAGCCGCGTGAGGTGCGCTACCATGCGGCCTGCCTGATGCCGGAACAGGTGTTCCAGCAGCGCTCCGGTCTCGCTGGGAGGGGTCAAGATCCGTACACCTGGCGCACCTCGATGGTGCCGCCATACTCCAGGTGCGGATGATCCAGGGTGCGCTGGACGGCCTCGTCGTAGTTGGCGGCCTCGATGGTGTAGTAGCCGCCCAGCACCTCCTTGGTCTCGCTGTACGGCCCGTCGGTGGCGCGCGGCTGGCCGCCCTGCGAGCGGATCACGCGGCCCACGTCCGGCGCCAGCCGCTTGCTGTCCACCCGGAAGGGCTTTTGGGTCCAGGCCATGTACTTCTCCAGGGCCTGTTGCATTTCCTCGGGGCTGAGATTCTGCCAGTTCGCGGGATTGTCATAAAGCAGCAGCATGTAATGGGGCATGATTTTCTCCTTCAGCGTACCCGGGTGTACCGCGCGGTTTCGGCGAACTTCTGCTGACCATTCTCATAGAACTCCCATTCGGTGAGCAAGTGGTCGTGATCCATCATGCGGAAGGTGGCGTTGCGCATGTGGCCGGCTCCGGCGGTGAGGTTGGTGCCATCCAGAAAGCGGAATTGCAGCTCTCCGGTTGCGGGGTTGAAGCTGCGCGCCTGCATGCGCGGCTGGTTGCCCGCCATGCAGTAATGCGTCAGCAGCAGGCGGCCGCCGTCCAGATGGTAGACCGTAAGCATGGCCGGGATCTTGTCGCCGCTCTCGCGCTCCACTACGGCCGTGCCGCCGGCGATCAGTTCGTAGCTCAGGCGGGCTTTGCCCATGGCCGTGTCGGCTTCCCATTCGCCGGCCAGGGTCTTGAGCCGGGCGAAAGCCGCCTGGGCATCCATGGGGTTGTTTGCTCCGGCGTCCGCGCCCGAAAGCGCGGCGGCCGCCCAGAGCAGGTTGGCAAGTAGAAGAATCGGTGTTTTCATGGGTTGCTCCTTCGGTGTTTTGGTCTTGCGATGGAATAACGAACGAGCCGGGCGGAAATCGACACGCCCGCGAAAAAAAATCTCAAGGGTCCGCGCGGCCTCCGGCCAAGCTGTTACCCTAGCGCGTATGGCGGTGCGCACTCTCCTGGCCGTTCCCTTCGGCTGCCTGCTGCTCGCGGCGCAGACTCCGGACGCGGCTTCTTCCTTCGATCACACGGACGTGATGATTCCCATGCGGGACGGTGTGCGGCTGCACACAGAGATCTACGTGCCCAAGAACGCCCGCGAGCCCCTGCCCATCCTGATGACCCGGACGCCCTACAGCAGCCGGGGCTTTCGCGATTCGTTGAACCGCGGCTCCTACCAGGAACTGGCGGAGGACGGCTACATCTTCGTGGCGCAGGATATCCGTGGCCGGTACGAGTCTGAGGGGCAGTTCGTGATGCTCCGTCCCCCACGCGACAAACGTGACCCCAAGGCCGTTGACGAGAGCACGGATACCTACGACACCATCGAGTGGCTGCTGAAAAACGTGCCGGGCAACAATCGCTGTGTGGGTATCACCGGTGTTTCCTACCCCGGATGGCTCACCGTGATGGCCATGATCGACCCGCACCCGGCGCTCAAGGCGGTCTCCGAACAGGCGTCGCCGGCGGATATGTAACTGGGCGACGACTTCCATCACAACGGCGCCTTCCGGCTGAGCTACGGCTTTGAATACGCCGCCATGATGGAGACCTCCAAGACCAATTTCCGCTTTAAGTTCGATCTCTACGACACCTTCGAGTGGTACCTGCGGCTGGGGCCGCTTGCGGAGGTGAACCGCCAGTACCTGCACGGGTCGCTGCCCACCTGGAACGCGTTCGTGGAGCACCCCAACTACGATGCCTACTGGCGTAGGCTGGCCGTGCCGCCCTACCTGGAGGAATTGCGCGTGCCGAACCTGAATGTAGCGGGCTGGTGGGACCAGGAGGACTTCTACGGGCCCGTGGAGATCTACGAGACCCTGGAGAAAAAGGACCCCCGCCATCTGAACTATCTGGCGGTGGGACCCTGGAATCACGGCGGCTGGCGGGGACGGGACGGGCGGAAACTCGGCCCCGTGGATTTCGGCAGCGACACGGCTCGGGAGTTTCGCGCCCGCATTGAGGCGCCCTGGTTCGCCTACTGGCTGAAGGGCAAAGGCACCGCCGCGATCCCGGAGGCGCGCACCTTCCGCACGGGAGCCAACCAGTGGGAGGCCTACGATGCCTGGCCGCCGCGCGACCGCGTGCGCGAGCGCAAGCTGTATTTCGGCGCCTCCGGATTGCTCTCCTTCCAGGAGCCGCGCGACGGCGGGCCGGAAGCCTGCGACACCTACGTTTCCGACCCGGCACGGCCCGTCCCCTACCGGAAGCGGCCCATCACCCCGACCTATCCCGGCGGCGGATGGCCCACCTGGCTCCTGGAGGATCAGCGTTTTGTCCACCTGCGGCCGGATGTGCTGAGTTGGGAGACCGGACCTCTGGCCGAAGACCTCACCGTGGCGGGAGACATCGTGACGCACCTGTTTGCCTCCACGTCCGGCACCGACAGCGACTGGATCGTGAAGCTGATCGACGTCTATCCGGAGGAGTACGCCCCCCAGCCGGAGATGGGCGGCTATCAGCTCATGATCGCTGACGAGGTCTTCCGCGCGCGCTTCCGAAACAGCTTCGAGCACCCGGAGCCGCTGGTGCCGGGCCAGGTGACGCCCTACACCATTGACCTGCATACCAGCGATCACAGCTTCGGGAAGGGGCACCGGATCATGGTGCAGGTGCAGAGCACCTGGTTTCCGCTGATCGACCGGAATCCCCAAAAATTCGTGCCGAATATTTTCCAGGCCGCGGCGGCGGATTTTCAGAAGGCCACCCAGCGCGTGTTTCGTTCGCGGCAGTATCCGTCGCACGTAGTGCTGCCCATCCTCACTCCGCGAGATTGACAGCCGCCGGCGCAGGCTGTATCCTTCCGCCCATGACGCGAGCGAGGGTGCTGCTGTTGCTGTCGGCGTGCGGCGCGTGCGCGGCCCAGGTTTCCCGGGATCCTCAACAGATTGAGCTGGGCCGCGCCACGTTCCGGATCTACTGTTCTCCTTGTCATGGCATCCGGGCCCAGGGTGGGCGGGGGCCCGATCTGACGCGCGGGACGTATGCTAACGGCGACCAGGACGCCGATCTCTTCCGCGTGATTTCGCGCGGCGTGCCGGGCACCGAAATGGTCTCGTTTTCCTCCGATTTGGATGAAGCCAACATCTGGCGGGTGATCTCGTTCATCCGTTCGGCGGCGCGGCCGGAGGCGGCGGCGGTGCGCGGAGACGCCCCGGCGGGCGAAAAGCTGTTCTGGGGCAAGGGAGGATGCGGGCAGTGCCACGTGGTCGGCAACCGGGGCGGCCGTCTGGGGCCGGAACTGACCCGCGTGGGCCGCCAGCGCAGCCTGGCGTACCTCCGCGAATCCGTGGTTTCGCCCAGCGCCGATCTGACCAGCGGCTATGAGACCGTCACCGTCACTTCGCGCAATGGCCGCCGCATCGTGGGGGTGCAGAAGAGCCTCGACAATTTCTCTGTGCAACTGATGGACGCGGGTGAGCAGATCCGCTCGTTCCGGCGCAGCGAGGTGGCCGCGGTGACCCGCGAGCAGCGCTCCCTGATGCCGGATACCTACGGCCGCCTGTTCTCCGAAACGGAGTTGAACGACTTGCTGGCCTACCTGGTGAGCCTCCGCGGCGGCCCCGCGCCGGCTCCGCCCCTCGATACCCGCGGGCTGGACGAGACCAGGCTGCGGCAGGCTCAGGACGACCCCTCCGCCTGGCTGATGTACGGCCGGAATTATGCCGGCTGGCGCTACAGCCAGCTCTCGCAGATCCACACCGGCAACGTGGCCCAACTGCGCCCCCAATGGACTTTCCAGGCTCCCGGAGCGGGGCGCATGGAGACCACGCCCCTGGTTTCCGGCCGGATGATGTGGTTCACGGGCTCTTCCAACCACGCCTACGCCCTGGACCTGGAGAGCGGCAACCTGCTGTGGCACTATCACGAGTCGCCGCCCCAGGGGCTGCACCTGTGCTGCGGCGAGGTGAATCGCGGGTTTGCCGCGCTGGGCGACCGGCTGTTCAAAGTGAACATCGAGGGCGACCTGGCCGCGCTCGACGCCAAATCCGGAAGGCTGCTTTGGAAGACCCGCGTGGCGGACCACCGGCAGGGCTATAGCGCCACGGCGGCCCCGCTGGTCGTGAAGAACCTGGTGCTGGTGGGGATCGCCGGCGCCGAATTCGGCACGCGCGGATTTATCGACGCCTACGATGCCTCGAGCGGCCGGCGGGTCTGGCGCTTCTACACCGTGCCGGGCGCGGGCGAGCCCGGCGGAGAGACCTGGGGCGGTGATTCCTGGCGGCGCGGTGGCGGCTCCACCTGGATCACCGGCACCTACGACCCCGACCTGAACCTGGTCTACTGGGGCACCGGCAATCCCGGGCCGGACATGAACGGCGATGTGCGTCCGGGCGACAACTTGTATACGTGCAGCCTGGTGGCGCTGGACGCCGACACCGGAAAGCTCAAGTGGCATTTCCAGTTCACGCCGCACGACGTGCACGACTGGGACGCCATCAGCGACCCGGTGCTGGTCGACCTGCCGCTCCGCGGAGATCGCGTTAAAGCCGTCATTCAAGCCAACCGCAACGGCTTTTTTTACGCCCTGGATCGCACCAACGGAAAATTGCTGGCCGCCAGGTCGTACACCAAGGTCACCTGGGCCCGCGGCATCGACGCCGGCGGCAAACCCATCCTGGTGGCGGGCCAGGAGCCCACCGAGGATGGCAACCGGTCCTGCCCGGGGCTGGGGGGAGGTCACAACTGGCAGGCCACGGCCTACAGCCCGCAGACGGGCCTGTATTACTTCAGCTCCACCGACGGCTGCCACCTGTATTTCAAAATGCGGCAGGATTACCTGGAGGGGCAGTGGTACCAGGCGAGCACCGTGGATAGCGTCCCCCGGGAGCCCACCACCGGCTCGATCATCGCCGTGAATCCCGCCACGGGGGAGACCCACTGGCGCTTCGAACTGGTCACCTCGCCCAGCGCCGGCATCCTGGCCACTGCGGGCGGCCTGGTGTTCACGGGCGATCCGCAAGGGCACCTGTTCGCGCTGGACGCGCGCACCGGAAAGGCCCTCTGGCACTACCAGACCGGCGCGGCCATCGCGGCGCCGCCCATCACTTATGTGCTGGACGGAAAGCAATACCTGGCCGTGGCAAGCGGCAGCAGCCTCTTCACCTTCGCCCTGCCGTAGCAGGCCACCGCCCCGTCATACGCGCAGCGTGAACGACTCGCCCAGGTACACGCGCTTGACCTCCGGATCGCGCCCCAGCGCCTCCGGGCTGCCGGCGCGGAAGATGCGCCCGTTGTTGATGATGTAAGCGCGGTCGGTGACCACCAGGGTCTCGCGCACGTTATGATCGGTGACCAGGATGCCGATGCCGGAGCGCTTCAAATCGAAAATGATGCGCTGCAACTCCAGCACCTGGATGGGGTCGATGCCCGAGAACGGCTCGTCGAGCAGCAGGAAGTGGGGGTCGATCACCAGCGAGCGCGCGATTTCCACGCGGCGCCGCTCGCCGCCCGAAAGCATGTAGCCCTTGCTCCGCCGCACCTTCTCCAGGCCCAGTTGATCGAGCAGGCGCTCCATGTTTTCGCGCCGCTCGCGGCTGCGCATGGGAAGCGTCTCCAGGATCGCCATGAGGTTCTCTTCCACCGTCAGCTTGCGGAAGACCGAAGGTTCCTGCGGCAGGTAGCTGATGCCGCGCCGCGCGCGCTGGTACATCGGCAGGTCGGTGATGTCCTCGTCGTCCACCAGCACGCGGCCCGAATCTGGGCTGATGAGTCCCACGATCATGTAGAAGGAGGTCGTCTTCCCGGCGCCGTTGGGCCCTAGCAGGCCCACCACCTCGCCTTCCTGCACGAAGACCGAGACGTCGTCCACCACCTTGCGCCCGCGATAGGATTTAGAGAGGCCGCGAGTCTGCAGTTTACGCATGCGGGCTATTTCCGGCGTATCCGGCTGACGGCAGGCTGGCTGGCAGAGCCATTTACCAGCAGCCTATCATCGTTGGAAAAGTAGGTCAATTCGCCGCCCCGCGCGTTGCCCCGCAGGCTGTCCACCAGTTGCGCCTGCGCGCCGCGAAGCACAATGCGGTCGTCGGCGGTGTAGTACTCGGCGTGCTGCCCCAACCCGGTGCGCGTGCGCTGCGGGGTGGTTTGCACGATCTCCACGTGCCCCTCGCCGAGAGCTTTCTCCAGGCGGGAATCCGCGCCGGACTCCGCCAGGAAGGCGGTCAAATCGTCGGCCTTCACCTGCAACCCCGGACGGTTCAACACCACTCCACCGCGGTAGTGCGCCTGCCGGTCCGCTTCGGTGTAGACCAGGTCGGCTGCCCGCACCGTGGTAAAGACGGGAGGGCCGGCAGGCGCGCCGCTGCCCTTTCCGACCGGCTGGCCTTCTTTCGAGGTATCCTGGTCCTGCTCTTCGTGAAACTGTGTGAATACGTTGCCTTCCGCCGCCAGGCTGCGCGCCTCGCGGTTGATGTCCACGCGCTGGGCCTGCAGGCGGTCCGCCCCCTGCCAAAGCACCACGTTGCCTTCGTAGCGGATGCGGCGGTTGTGATCGGCGGAGGTCATTTTCTGAGCCAAGCCCTGTAGCGGCTCGTCGCCGGAAAGCAGGTCCGAGGTCTTCTTCTGCTTCTCGGGAAGGCGGCTCGAATTGACGTGTCCCTCGGCGGTGAAGTTGCCGGTGCGCTCATCCAGGTGGATTACGTCGGCGGAAGTAGACCCGGTAGCGTCCCACATGCGCGCCGCGGTCTCCAGCACGATCTGGTTGATGCCGGAATCCAGGGTGGCCTTGGCGGCGCGCGCCTTGCGGTCGCCCCCCTCGTAAGAGAAATCGTCCCACTGCTCCATGCGCGACATCTGGCTGGTCTTGGGATCAAACTGCGCCAGCAGGTTGCGGCTGCGGGTGAAGACCGGCGGGCGGTTGCGCCGGCGCTCCTCGGGCGTGGGGTCGGTGCGCGTCCGGGCGTCGATGGTGCGGAAAGACTCCAGCCGGTTCCCCGGGCCGTACTTGATCCAGAAGCGGCCGCCGTCGAGCGTGCGGTGATGCTGCGTGGGACGGTTGGGCAGGAACTCCAGGCTGCCCGGGGAATCGGTCTCCAGGGCATCCAGCTCTTTTCCGCCGGGACGCATGCGCATGTGGATTACCTGGCTGCGCAGGATGCGGGTCTCGGGCAGGTCGGCCCGATCCTTGGCGGTTTTGGACGCGGCGAGCGGTTTGGACACCACCACGCCGTTGCCGTTGACCAGCGCGTTGGTCAGGACGCTCTCGTTGTTGACCGTCGTGAAGAACATGTCCACGCGGTCGGCGGTGACGGCGGTCTCGGAGACGTCCGCGGTGGAGACCAGCCGGGCGTTGGGCGCTCCGGCGATCTTCTGGACTTCGCCGTTGTCGTCGAAATCCACCCACAGATGGTCGGCGGCGTACTGCAGCCGGCGGTTGGGATAGCTGTCGGTGCCGTGCGCCGCCAGGGCATCCACCTGGTGGATGATTCCGTTCTGAAGCGTCACCGTGGTCGGACCGGCCTCCACCAGGGTGTTCTCGCGCGTCAGCCGCGCCCAGGGAATCAGCCAGATGGTGGCGGAGGCTTCTTTGTACACCAGCGTCCCCGCTTCGATCTTCATGGGCTTGGCGTGCGGCCCGGGCGCCTTCCAGTTCACCACCGCCTGGCTGTTCATGTGCAATTCCCGGGTGCTGGGATCATAGGAGGCGCCCACACAGGTGCCGTCCCCGTGTTCGAAGGTGAAGCTGGCCGGGCGCTCGGTTTCGGCCTTGCCGGTGTCGCTGTAAAAGGTCACGCCGGAGGAGCGGATGGAGACGGGCGTGTGCGTGGGCTGACCCTCGGCGGGCAGGCCCAGCGTGATCTCCACCTGTCCTTCGGAGAACAGGCGCTTGTCGGAGGGCGAAAATTCCGCCTGGGCGCTGTGGACCAGGTCATACTCGCTGCCGTCCTGATGAAAGATGCGCAGCTCCACGTCTTCCAGAAGCACGTGGGAGTTGTCCGCCGATTGGCCGAACTTCTTGGCCTGGATCTCCACGATGGTGCGCTTGGCGTCGCTTTGCGAATAGTGCCAGTCTTCACGCGTGGAGTTCAGCTCGCGGGGCAGGGGTTTGGGCTTTGGCGGAGCATGCTGCTGAAGAATGCGCTGCTGTAGCCGGTAGGTAACGCCCACGCCGCCGAGAATCGCCAGAATGGCCACCAGAATCAGCCAGCGCGTGCCTCGCATCTTGCCTTTATTCACTATAGCAGGAAGCCCCGCGCGGCTCCGTCACGGCACTTAAGCCGCCGCCGTCAAGCAAAATATTGCTTACTATTTTCAATAGCTTACAGGAGAATCTTGTCACTCACGGGGTGAGTGTGCTAATAATATTGTCTCGGAACCGGCGCGCGGCAGTCAGCCGGCTCCAAATCCGCAGACCAACGAAATTATGAGTGGAGGTACCAACATGCAGATTCGACCGTTGTACGACCGGATCGTGGTCAAGAGAGTGGAAGAAAAAGAGCAGATGCAGGGCGGCCTGTACATTCCCGACTCCGCCAAAGAGAAGCCCCAGGAGGGCGAAGTGGTGGCGGTAGGCAAGGGCAAGCGTCTGGAAGACGGCAAAGTGATCCCGCTGGACGTGCAGGTGGGTGATCGCATCCTGTTTGGCAAGTATTCGGGCAGCGACATCAAGCTGGATGGCGAAGAGTATCTGATCATGCGGGAGGACGAGGTCCTCGGCATCCTGGAAGCATCCCCCAAGGTAGCCAAGAAAGCAAGCTAAGGAGTAATCGGAAATGGCAAAGCAGATCATTTACGCAGAAAATTCCCGTCAAGCGATTTTGCGCGGCGTCAATCAACTCGCGGACGCGGTGAAGGTGACCCTGGGCCCGAAGGGCCGGAACGTGGTCCTGGAGAAGAAGTTCGGCGGTCCGAACATCACCAAGGACGGCGTCACGGTAGCCAAGGAAATCGAGTTGAAGGATCCGCTGGAGAACATGGGCGCGCAGATGGTGCGCGAAGTGGCCTCCAAGACCTCCGACGTGGCCGGCGACGGCACCACCACGGCGACCATCCTGGCGCAATCCATCTTCCGCGAGGGCGTCAAGGCGGTGGCCGCCGGCGCCAACCCGATGGCCCTGAAGCGCGGCATCGAGCAGGCCGTGAAAGTGGCCGTGGAAGAGGTCAAGAAGCTCTCCAAGCAGGTGTCCGACAATGCCATGATCGCGCAGGTCGGCACCATCTCGGCCAATAGCGACGAGACCATCGGCGGCACCATTGCCGAGGCCATGCAGAAGGTGGGCAAGGACGGCGTCATCACGGTGGAAGAATCCAAGACCATGAGCACCGAGCTGCAGACCGTGGACGGTATGCAGTTCGACCGCGGCTACCTCTCGCCCTACTTCGTCTCGGACGCCGAGCGCATGGAATGCGTCCTCGAGGATCCCTACATCCTGATCCACGAGAAGAAAATCAGCAACATGAAGGACCTCCTGCCGCTGCTCGAGCAGATCGCCCGCTCCGGCAAGCCGCTGCTGATCATCGCCGAGGAAGTGGAAGGCGAAGCTCTGGCTACCCTGGTCGTGAACAAACTGCGCGGCACCCTGAACGCCTGCGCGGTGAAGGCCCCGGGCTTCGGTGACCGGCGCAAGGCCATGCTGGAGGACATCAGCATCCTCACCGGCGGCAAGGCCATCATGGAAGAAACCGGTATCAAGCTGGAAGGCGTGCGGCTGGAGGACCTGGGCCGGGCCGAGCGCATCACGGTGGACAAGGACAACACCACCATCGTGGACGGCGCCGGTTCTCAGAAGGCCATCGAAGGGCGCATTAAGCAGCTCCGTGCCCAGATCGAGGAGACCACCTCGGATTACGACCGCGAGAAATTGCAGGAGCGGCTGGCGAAGCTGGCCGGCGGCGTGGCGGTGATCAAGGTCGGCGCGGCCACCGAGACCGAAATGAAGGAGAAGAAGGCCCGCGTCGAGGATGCCCTGCATGCCACCCGCGCGGCCGTCGAGGAAGGCATCGTGCCGGGCGGCGGCGTGGCCTTGCTGCGCGCTTCCTCGGCTCTGGCCAACCTGAAGCTGGGCGGCGACGAACAGATCGGAGTGGACATCGTGCGGCGCGCCTGCGAAGAGCCGGTGCGGCAGATCGTGATCAACTCCGGCACCGAAGGCGCCATCGTGGTCGAAAAGATCCGCGAGAATAACAACCCGAACTTCGGATTCAACGCGGCCACCGACCAGTACGAAGATCTGGTGCAATCGGGTGTCATCGACCCCACCAAGGTGACCCGCACGGCGCTCCAGAACGCGTCGTCGATCGCCTCCCTGATGCTCACCACCGAAGCCATGGTGGCGGAGATTCCCGAGAAGAAACCCGCCCCGGCTGCCGGTCCGCACGGTCCGGAGGGCATGGACTACTAAGCCGTCCCCGGACGGTTCGAAACACCGTGGCCGCGATCCCTCCCCGGGGCGCGGCCTTTTTTTGTGCCCGAGCTCAGATTTTGCGCAGTTTCACGCCCTGAATGGAGTGCGCCGGACCCTTCTCCAAGATGAGGTGCGCGCGCTCGCGCGTGGGCAGGATGTTCTCGCGCAGGTTGGGGCTGTTGATCTCGGCCCAGATCTCCCGCGCCACCCGCACTGCCTCGTCGATGGTCAGGTGCGCGTAGCGGTGAAAGTAAGAGTGCGGGTCGCGGAACACGGTCTCCCGAAACGTCAGGAAGCGCTGCACGTACCAGTGCT
This sequence comes from Solibacteraceae bacterium, assembly GCA_021324015.1. Classification (GTDB taxonomy): domain Bacteria; phylum Acidobacteriota; class Terriglobia; order Bryobacterales; family Bryobacteraceae; genus JAJPJX01. The sequence continues at coordinate 74,059 of JAJPJX010000135.1, forward strand.
CGATGTCTTCCTCGGCGGCATCCACGTAAATCGAAAAATCGAAAAAGTCGGAGACAAACACGCGCGGCGAACCTCTGCCGGCGCCGTCGCCGGTTTGCAGCACGTTCAGCCCCTCCACGATCACCACGTCGGGCTGCCGCACCACCTTGGTCTGGCCCGGAAGGAGGTCGTAAGCCAGGTGCGAATAGACGGGCGCATGCGCCTCGGGCTTCCCGGACTTGACGTCTGCCAGGAATTGCACCAGCCGGCGCACGTCGTAGCTCTCCGGAAATCCCTTGCGCTTCATCAGCCCGCGCTGTTCCAGCACGCGGTTGGCAAACAGAAAGCCGTCGGTGGTGATCAGATCCACCTTGGGATGGTTGGGCCAGCGTGCCAGCAGCGCCTGTAGGATGCGCGCCGTGGTGCTCTTGCCCACGGCGACGCTGCCGGCAATGCCGATCACGTACGGCACCCGCGCGGGCAGATTACCCAGGAACAGGTCCGTCACTTTGTAAAGATCCTGGGTGGCCGCCACGTACAGGTTGAGCAGGCGCGAGAGCGGCAGGTAGATCTTCACCACCTCGCCCAGTGAGATCCTCTCGTTGATGCCCCGCAGTGCCGTGAGGTCGGATTCGTCCAGGGTCAGCGGTGTGGCGGCGCGCAGCTTGGCCCATTCCTCTCGGCTGAACGCCACATACCGGGAGACCTCGGCCGCCTCCCCGACGAGGTTGGTCACCCTTTCATCTTAAGCACTTTCTCGAAGGACGGCGTCGGACCAGCTTCCTCAAAAGTAGAATTTCACCGCCAGTTGCAGCACGCGGTTACCCTGCTTTTGCGTCGTTGTTCCGAAGTTCGGGTTGTTCACCTTGCCGGTGCTGGGATCAAAGCTCAGGTTCAGATTGCTGCCGGTGAACGACCACAAGGGGTGGTTCATGAAGTTGTACCCGTCGATGCGGAATTGCAGTCTCTTCGACTCTGTGAAACTGAAGTTCTTGAATAGCGCCAGGTCGGAGTTGAAGAACGACGGTCCGTAGATGGCCGGCAGGATGGTGGGGCCGTTCTGCCCCACCTGCGTCGGCATGGAGAAACAACTCGGATTCAGGTACTGGTGCGAGCCGAGGTTCGACGATGGGTTGCAGGTCAGCACCGGGTTGAGTTGGATATTGGGCGTGCCCAGCAACGCCACGTTGCTGATCTGATAACTGGTTCCCGGGAGCGTGGCGTTGTTGAGGTTCATGCCGAAATTCTGGCTTCGGTTGGCCGGGAGGTTGGCGCCGCTCTGGATTTGCGTGATGCCGGAAAGCTGCCAGCCGTTGATAAAGGCGCCCGCCAGCCGCTCCTTGGTGTGGTCGCCCAGCTCGATCGAATAGGCGGCGTTGAAAATGTGCGTGCGGTTGGTCGGGAGCACGCCATAGTCGTTGTTCAGGTTGAACTGATCGTAGAAATTCACGATCCCCAGCGCCTTGCTGTAGGTGTAGTTGAAGTTGAGCGTATAGCGGCCCTTGGTGCGCACCCACGTCATCTGGAGCGAGTTGTAGTTCGCCCATCCGTTGTTCGTGGCAATGTACAGATCCGAGAAGCCTTGCAGCGGACGGAAGCTGTTCGCATTGAGCTTGTTGGGGTCCGCGCCGTTGTTCTTCGACGAAAGCATGGCCCCTACCGGCACCTTGTTCAGGTTCAGGGTGTTGAAACCCAGGCTGCCGCCGTTGCCGGAACTGGGGATATCATGCGTCTGGTTACCCACATAGGCTACTTCCAGCAGGCTTGACCACGGCAACCGCCGTGCGATCGTGAAGCTGTAGCTGTCCGTGTAGGCTTGCTTGTCGTCGGTGCTGTCCACCGCGAAGGGCGAGAGCGCCGAACTGGTAAAGTTGACCGTGTTGAGCTGGTTGGCGAAGAACTGGCTGCCTACCACGCTTGGCGACAAGGTGACAGTTTGTACTCCCGCGGCCACATCCAGGCCGTTGGTGAACTGGCCCGCATGGTAGTAGTAGCGGCCCCATCCCCCGCGGATGACGGTGTTGCCCGAGCCCGTCAGATCGTACGCCATGCCGAAGCGCGGCTGATAAAAGGCGAAGCGGGTCGGGAATCCGCCCAGGGGGACGCTCGAATCCCGTTTGTTCCACAGGAACCCGCAATACTGACTGGGTGTGCAACTGGGGCTGTATTTGGAGTAATCGAAGATCGAGAAACCGTACCCCAGCCGGTCCACCCAGGGTTGGAAGTGCGTGATGCGCAGACCGAAATTCAGGGTCAGACGCTTGGTGACTTTCCAGTCGTCCTGGGCGAAGGCCTCGTACGTGTTGTAGCTGATGTCGTTGATGCGATTGAAAGAGGTCTCGCTGTACTGCGTCAGATTGCCCGTCACCATGTCGGCGTAGGCGTTGCCGAACGTATACGGGTTGTTGGGCGTGTAGAACTGCAATTGCCCGTTGGTCATGTTGTTCGCCGGCTGGGCGTTGCGGATCCACTCCCAGAAGCCGCCGAACTTCAACGTATGGGTGCCTACCACCTTGGTGAGCGTGTCGCTGAGGCTGGGCATGTATTTGTTGGCGTACAGTCCCGCGGAGGCGCCGCCCGCCTCGAAGCCGCCGGGGTTGAACACCAGCGCCGCCTCGCCTGCGCCGCCGTTCCCGCCAAAGGCCGGAATCTGGGCTACACCGTTCTTATAAAGGCCCGGGTAGGTGTAGCCGACCTTCGAGCGGTCTACCTTGGAGGGGTCTTCGAATACGTTCGGGAACCCGATGAAGGTGTAGCCGAAAATAAATTCGTTGGTCATCGACGGGCTGAACACATGCGTCAGCGACGCCGTCACGGAGTCGGACCGGTTTTTGCCCTGCACCGGCGTCGGGTAGGGCACCTGGTCGCTCTGCCGCCACCACAACCCCACTGGGAACTGCTGCGTCTCGCGCTGCAGGTTATAGCGCACGAACAGCTTGGTGTTGTCGCTGATGTTGTAATCCACGCGCGACATCCACTGCGTGTTGTTCTGGTTGAAGACTTCCGACTGCACGTAGTTGAAGCCACCGGTGGTGTTGGGGTCTGCATTGGGTCCCGGATACAGCTTCATCAGCGCCAGCATATTGGGATCCATCTGCGACTGCGGGATCATGCCTCCCGGATATTTCGCCAGGGCGGCCGGGTTCAGTTGTCCCGGAGGGCTGCCGGAAGCCGTGATTCTTCCCTCCTTGGCGATTTCCGAGGGCGAGAAATTGCCCTGGAGCATACCCGGGGTGGGAACTGTGGCCTGCAGCAAGCCCGTGTCCAGCACCTGGTAGAAGTATTCGAACCCGGTGAAAAAGAACAGCTTGTTGCGGCTCTTGTTGATACCGGTGCCGGGAATGATTACGGGGCCGCCGATGGTGCCGCCCGGATAGTAGTACTTGTTCTGGGGTTGCGGCGTGCCGGTGGCATTGAACAGGGCATCATTGGCGTTCAGCGAGTAGTTGCGGGCGTAAAAAAATCCGGAACCGTGAAACTGCGTACCGCCCGCTTTCGCCACGGAGCTGATTACCGCCGGGCCCTTCTGATTTTCTGCGCTGAAGTTCGAGGTCAGCACGCGGAACTCGGAGATCATGTCCGAGTTCGGGTTGACCGGTGTGTCGCAGTTGCACCCCGGGTCGGAGACGTGCGCCCCGTCTGCCAGGATGTCCAGCGAGTTGCCCGGCAGCCCGTTGTAGGAGAACGCATTGTTCAGCGGGCTCTGACTGCCACCGTCCCCGTTGGCATTGATGCCGATCACCTGCCCGGAATAATTGGATTTGTTGGTGGTGCCATTCCGGATCCCGAATCCTGGCATAATCTTGATGAATTCGGCCGCGTTACTGCCCACCTGGATGTAATTTTGCAGTTGCGTAGTGGTCAGCGTTTCCGATTTCTCGCCGGAATCCACCGGGACGATGGTTTCTGCCACGCCCGTCACTTGGACCGTTTCCGTCGTGTTCCCGACGTTCAGGGTGATGTTGACGTTGCGCTTTTCACCACCCAAGAGTGACAGTCCCGTCGCCTCGTAGGTCACGAAACCCTTTGCCTCCGCAGTCAGCTTATACGTAAAGTTGCCGACCGATACGGAAGCAAACGTGTAGTAACCCTCCGCGTTCGTGGCCGTTTCGCGCGCGGAGCCGGATTGCTCGTTGACGAGCTTTACCTTCGCGTCGGGCACGACCGCCCCCGAAGGATCCGATACCACTCCAGTCAGTGTGGCGTAGATCGACTGCCCGTAGGCCAGCGATCCGCTCAACAGTCCGGCAATCACGAAGCACGCACGCAAATTCGACATCCTGGTCATGTGCTAAGGCCCCTCAGTTTAGTGATTCGGGAAAGCTGTGTCGTAGTATAAAGCCATTAGACACAAAAACAAGGTTAAACGGGTTAATGTGCCCGGTGCCACTGCGTTAACGCCTCGGTTACAGGGATCATCCGCTGATTTGATTAAACTTGCACCGGCATCCCGGAAGCGGCCTGGGAGGCCCGTTACCAGGCCATGGGGCGGCTGTAAAACGCCCCCGCAGGGCCCTCCCGTTCCTCGCGCAAGCTTTTCGGCTTATAGTGTGGAAAAGGTCCCCATGCTTCTCCTATTGGCGTGGAGTCTGCTGAGCGGCGGCATCCTCGCCCTCAACCCGGTGGATGCCCAATCCCCGGAACAAATCCTCCAGCAAGCCATCGCTCTGCACCAGAAGGGCGACTTGGCCGGCGCCATCCGGGAATATCGTGAGTACCTGAAAATCCGCCCACAGGCCGTGGATGCCCGCTCAAACCTGGGGGCCGCCCTGGCACGCCAGGGCCTCTACCAGGACGCCATCAGCGAGTACCAACAGGCGCTCAAGGTGCAGCCGGACAATCCCGGCGTGATGCTGAACCTGGCGCTGGCCTATTACAAATCAGGGCGATTTTCTCCTGCGGTTCAGCAGCTCGCCGCGCTGCACAAGCAATATCCGGATAACCGGCAGGTCACAATGCTGCTGGCCGATACGCACCTGCGGCTCGGGAACAATCCGCAGGTGATCCGGCTCCTCAAGCCCCTCGAGACCGCCGATCCCAACGACCTGGCCGTGATCTATATGCTGGGCACGGCGCTGATCCGCGACCAGCACCCCACCGAGGGCCAGGTGCTGGTGGACCGCATCCTCCGCAATGGAGACTCCGCGGAGGCGCGTATGCTGTTGGGGTTCACCAAGCTCCAGGCCCGCGACTTCGCCGGCGCGCGGGACGACCTGGCGCGCGCCGTGGCCCTGAACCCCGCGCTTCCGGACGTCTATTCCGCCTACGGTTCGGCGCTTATGGCCACTGGAGACGGGGCCGGCGCCGCCCAGGCGTTCAAGCGTGAGCTCGAGTCCAATCCCAATGACTTTACGGCGCACCTGGAACTGGGCGTGCTAGCGAAGCAGGATCAGCAGTACGACGAAGCGC
>JAJPJX010000126.1 GCA_021324015.1 Solibacteraceae bacterium
GCTTCGGCCGCGGTCACCGCGAACAAAACCATACCAGGGGCCTATCGGTGCTTGAGGGGGGCCAAATGAGAGTATCAAAGTGAGCCAAATCGAGTTGACAAACGCAGTTCCGCTCGAAGAAATACTTCCGGTATGTGCGTTCCCGGGGGAATGTGGTGCACACCCAGTATTCAATGGACGTGGGCACGAGGCGAACGGTCTGTGTCGTCTCGGCCTTTTTACCGATTACCAGCAGAACGTCGGCGCTCCGGCCCTTCCGCGGTGCACTGAGTTGCTTGACCTCGTTTAGTGCCACCTGATTGAGCGCCAGATGGGTTGCCAATGGCGTAACGTCGCCGGGTTGGCGGCCGATGATCTTCGTTGACACGTTCCGGACAATGCCGGGTCCATGGATGCGCGGTTGTGTATCGGTACCGACGAAGTCCTCCAACGTCTGCGATATCCCCCAGACGCTTCCACCTCGCTTTCGAGCCGTCCTAAACAGTTGGACCACTTCCGGGGCCAACACGTTCGAGTCAAGCAACGACCAGCACTCGTCCAGCACCGTGATACTGTGCTGGCCTGTCCTACCCGAGGCGCGCTCCTGCATCGCGTGGGCTATCATCATGCTCATCGCAGTTTCCAGCCGGGGGTCGTCACTCAGCCTCTCAACGTTGAAGAAGAGCCAGTCGGCATCGGTCTTCAAGGTCGTGTGCTGGTCGAACAGCTTCGAGTAGACTCCTCTCTCACCCGTCCATTCGCGGAGTTTCAGGGCCGCCAGTTTTGCCTCCTCGACCGTCCGCTCGATCCGCTCTTCGTCCCTCCACTGCTGTAGTTCCTCCCGCAGGTCGTTGAACGTTGGTGTGGGATTTGAGTGCCGGATGGCACATCGCTTGTACGTACGGCTGATGGCTTCGCTGAGAAGGTTGTCCAACAGCGCGGTGTCCGAGTTCGGGCTGTCGCCAATCATATGCCGGGTCAGGTTCTTGAGGAACGCGATCTTGTCCTTGCCCGGCGTGGCTGTACCTGGCGGCAGATCCCACGGATTGAGGGTGACGTTGCCCTCGAGATCGATGTCAATGCATCGGCCTCCCATCAGTTCAACGAGTGGCCGGTATGAGTCCCCGCGTTCCAGGATTGAGATCAGCGGCTTGATTCGTGCCATCATCAGCAGGAACAGCATCGCCATAAAAGTTTTCCCGCCGCCGGACGCCGCCATGATGAGGAGGTTCGCATCAGCGAGAGCAGCATCCCACGGAGAGAACGGCACCAGTTGCCGTTGCGGCGTCTCAAGCAGGATGAGCGGCGATTGCGGCAGCCCGCGCCAGGCAGTCTCTACTGGCAGAAGGTCGGCGGCGTGTAGTGTCAGGCAGTCGCTTTCACGCTGGTTTTCCTCTCCCATGCCGGGAAGTCCGCCAATGAACAGCCGGCGCTTGGCCAGGTCCTCCTGCAACCCCCGACTTCCGTTCATCTGCATGACCGTGTAAAGGACCTTGTGCCGACGGTCAGCAAGGACGCGTTCCTGTTCCGCCAGGTCCCGATGACTCTGCACCGGTTGCGACGTGCGGACGCCTATGACCATGCTGATCTGGCAGGTCTTCAGGGAACTGGAAATCAATTGCTCAAGAGTCTCCATCAGTTGCCGCTGCGCGACCTGGGCATCAACATCGATGCGCACATTGCCGTGGGAATCACGTTGCGCGGCCTGCATCTTTTTGAGACGGCTTTTGTAGTGCTTGATCATTGCCGCCTGATCGGGAATCGTCACTTCAGCGTTCACCGTGATCGGAAAATCCAACCCGACCAGATCGCGGAGGATTCCTGGAAACGTGGCGTCAGGGAGGTCCTTCAGCGTCACAAATGAGTGCAGAAGGCCGCCCACGCGAATGTAGGTTTCTTCTTCGTGCTCGATGTTCGTGTTCACTGCCTGCTGGCGCGCGCTGTGATAGCGAAGTGACGACTCCGGGCGCCGGAGCGGAACGGGATCGCGCAGCAGAGGATTCAGCGCTCGCTTTAGCTCAAGGAAGATTTCGGCGTCGCTTAGCCGCCGCACCAGCATTCCCGTAGCTTTGAGGGTCTGCTCAACTCCGGAAAGGATGGATGCGAACTCCGATAGAAGGTCTTCGTGTTCCCGCCGCGTGCGCTGGACGCACTTGTTCGCCGAAAGGCTGAAGCCATCACGGCCAACACGCTTCGTGATGTTGGTGAGACCTCCACCCGGCAGTTCGTGGTGAGCCACCGGATTCCAGTGAAAGTAAGCGTGGAGTACCGGGCGCAGGTAAAAGCCATCATTCTCTCGGCGGATCCACGTTTCAAGCCGCGCCCGGTCAAGTGCCAAAAGCGTGGGATTTTCGCTCCGGAGTTGTCGTTTGTAGTTCTCCAGCAGGTCTCCGAGTCCTTCGGTTATCTCGAAGCGCACCTGCATACGCATTGATCGTTCAGGCAGCGAACGAATCAGCGCTTCAAGCGCCACCTTGGTGCGGTTCCTTCCCTCGTCGTTGTGGTAATACGAATTGACGCCGCTCAGTTCGTAGGCGGCGACAAAGGCGCCTGTCGTCCTGACGATTACGTCGTGCAGTATGTCCCGCACGGGCAGTAGCTCGCAGAAAGCCGGCTGGTGAAGGGATCTCTCACGCTGTTCGATAGTCGTGGGCATTCGTGTCCTCTTCTGTCAGGTAGTCAAGATTGATTTGAGAGTCGGGTTCCATGCCGCAGTAGATCCGCGGTTTGATGTGCCAGACCATGAAGTCCTTCAAGTAGCCGTGGGGCTTGCCATACTTGAACAGCATCAAGAACGGCACGCTGAGCACCGGCACGATGTACTGGAGGAAGACGTTCATCGGGATCCCGAAGATGTTGCGGTCGATCCAGCGCCCAAAGATGTTCGTGAGTGCCGCCAGACCAATCACAACAAACCAGTCCTCAAATTCGAGGTGCAGGAACGTCACCCGCGTGTGCAGGTTTCGGTGAACGGGGCTTATATTGAGTGCCATCGATTGCTCTCCCCTCAGCTAATACCCCCGAGTCCCTTCGCTATGAACCACTCGGCGAGCCTGAGCAGCCCTGAAAGGGAAAGGGGCTCTATAGCAGAATCTGTGGGCAGAGCGACGACTGAATTACCTGGCTGACAAGCTGTTTGACTGCGACGAATGGGAGCACTTTGAGAGAGCCGCCCCCGGTACC
>JAJPJX010000152.1 GCA_021324015.1 Solibacteraceae bacterium
GTACCGGGGGCGGCTCTCTCAAAGTGCTCCCATTCGTCGCAGTCAAACAGCTTGTCAGCCAGGTAATTCAGTCGTCGCTCTGCCCACAGATTCTGCTATAGAGCCTGGGATCTCAAGAACCCTGGACTCCGCGAGGCTTGGGTTGCCGGCGATTTTTCGGCGTTCCACGGATGGAACAAGCAGCCGAAAGCGGTTTAGAGTCGGCCGGCGAGGAACGCTACCGAAGGCCTGCGAGCGTGAGGGCATACCACTGCTGTGGGTCCGTCCACGTCTGCTCGATCGCAAAGCCCGCGTCATCCAATAGGGCGCCGAGCGTTTCCGTAGTGAACTTATAGCTGTTCTCGGTATGGATCGTTTCAAAGGCCGCGAATTGGAGAGTGAGTTGCGCGGCAGGGATATTTACGGTCTGGTCGCAGGCACTCTCAAGGTGCATCTCGATGCGTGACTCCGCAGCATTCCAGCGCGCGCGATGTCGGAAGCAGCCGGTATCGAAGTTCGCGCCCAGTTCTCGATTAAGGCGATGCAGAATGTTGAGGTTGAACGCGGCCGTGACGCCCTCTCCATCGTCATACGCCCGCACCAGCGTCGCCTCGTCCTTCACCATATCCGTGCCTAACAACAACGCGTCGCCTCTCCTGAGTTCCGCCCTCAGATTCCGCAGAATCGTGCGAGCCTCCTCCGGTGAGAAGTTCCCGATACTCGAACCGATGTACATGGCGAGCGTGGTCCCCTGGAAAGGTTCCAACCTCGGTGGGTCAGTCACGTAATTCGCTACCACCGGCTCCAGTTGTACATCCGGCAACAGGCAGCCGATGCTCTCGCACGCCGCGGCTAGCGCGTCGGACGAGACATCGATTGGAAAGTAAGTCACCTGGCTTCGCGAGCGCGTGGCTGCTTCCAGCAGAATGCCTGTTTTGGCGGCTGTCCCCGCTCCCAATTCGAGCAGGCGCAATGGCCGAGAATAGTCGGAACCAGACGCCGCAAGAATCGCTCCGGCATGGTTCGCCACGATGTCGCGCTCCGTCCGCGTCGGATAGTATTCCGGCAGCGTTGTGATGCACTCAAAAAGGCGTGAACCCTCGCAGTCGTAGAGCATCCACGGGACCAGGGATCGCGGACGCTTGCATAAACCGCTCCAAACTTCATCGATCAGCGCCTCGCGCGAGTCGAGAGGGCAGAGACTCTTCGTTTCGAATGTCTGAACGTCGGTCGTCATATTTATACTTGGGATCCCTTACGCGCCCAGCCGAATTCCCGTGAATTGCCACCGCGTTGCCGGCGGAAAGAAATTCCGATAGGTTGCGCGTAAATGACTCGTGGGTGTCGCGCACGATCCGCCGCGCAGGATCATCTGGCTCGACATGAACTTTCCGTTGTATTCGCCCAGGGGGCCAGGTAGAGGCCTGTAACCCGGATAACCGGTGTAGGCACTTGCCGTCCATTCCCAGACGTCCCCAAAGAGTTGATCCAGACCATCCCCGGACGCAATCGCGGGATGCAGCCGTCCGCTTTCGAGGAAGTTCCCATGAATTGAACAGCCACTCGCGGCCAGTTCCCATTCCGCTTCGGTCGGGAGGCGGCGGTCATTCCAGCGGGCGAACGCGTCTGCCTCAAAGAAGCTAACGTGGCATACGGGTGTGTCCACCAGCGCGGACAGCGGGTGCCAACCGCGAAGGGTGAAGACTCGCCAGCCGGTACTGTCCGTGGAGTCGCGTTCCCAATACAGCGGCGCCTCCCACCCCTGCTTCCTCACCGTCTCCCAGCCTTCAGAAAGCCAAAATTCAGGCCGCGCGTACGCATCATCGGACATGAACTCCAGATATTCGCGACACGTGACGGTGCGGCTGGCGATCCCGAAGGGTTCCAGGTAGATCTTGTGGCGTGGGGTTTCGTTATCGAAGCAAAAGTCGAAGGAGTTCGCCGGATCTCGTGAGATCGCGTGGTGTTAACGTCACGCGCCACTGCAAAAGGGGCAGCGGCAAACGCCGGACGCAGGGGGTTCGAGTAGAAGGCGTGCTTGATATCGGTCAGCATCAATGCCTGGTGTTGCTGCTCGTGATTCAAGCCCAGTACAATGCGCCGCACTGCGCCGCCGGAAATCTGACGTGTGAACAGCGTTTCCATCCATTCGTCCACATGTGTTCGGAAGGCGAGCACCTCGTCGAGCGACGGACGAGAAAGCGAGGCGCGCAAAGTCTTTTCCGGAAAAACCAAGTGGTGTGCGCCTGGTGCCACTTCATCGGGCTGGCATCCGGGCAGGACTGAACCATCTGGTCTTCCGCGGAAACACCCGCGGCAAGGGACGCCGTCATCGACCGTACGGCCCGATATCTGGCACCAAGCTGGACACTCGCAGATTCCAAGTCCACATCGCCCGGTGTCGAAACTTGATAGAGTGATGCTGTTTCCGCGGTCACGGCCGTGAATGGTGCATTTCAACGACCAGCGCATGAATCCCCCGGAAATCAAGATCTTTGTGGTCAGTCAAGGGCCACGCTCATCGCGCAGTATGGCGGCAGAGCCGTCCACCGGACACCGATAGCCGACTGTCGACAGAGACGACCCCCGCCTGGGGGCCGTGGCATAGCCCGCGGGGACGGCGCGGCCCCGTAACTGCAGGAACGAAGGAGATCCATGACCAAGACATACGACGCAATTGTCATCGGAACCGGTCAGGCTGGTCCTTTCCTGGCGCAACGGCTGGCAGGTACCGGCATGAAGGTTGCGATCATTGAGCGCAAATTGTTCGGCGGCACGTGTGTCAACACCGGCTGCATTCCCACGAAGACGATGGTCGCCAGTGCGTATGCGGCTCACATGGTGCGCCACGCGGCCGATTTCGGTGTGATGAACAACGGCCCTGCCGCCGTTGATATGAAACTCGTAAAAACCCGAAAAGACACGGTTTCGGCGCAGTCCAGATTCGGCGTCGAGGCCTGGCTCAGGGGGATGACAAACTGCACCGTGTATCAGGGACACGGCCGGTTCGAATCCCCGAAAAAAGTTAGGGTCGGTTCACAGACGCTCCGGGCAGATCGAATCTTCATTAATGTAGGCGGCCGCGCAGCTGTGCCTCAGATGCCCGGCATCGACGGGATTCCGTATCTGACCAACAGCTCCATAATGGATATCGACTTCCTGCCGCGTCATCTGCTGATCATCGGTGGCGGCTACGTCAGTCTCGAATTTGCGCAGATGTACCGCAGGTTTGGTAGCGAAGTCACCATCGTCGAGAGAGCGTCGCGCCTCGCCCAGCACGAGGATGAGGACGTCTCGACTGCCATCCGCAGCATCCTGGACAACGAAGGCATCACGGTTAGGTTGAACGCGGATTGTATTGGCTTTTCGCGGCGCGGAGATGAGATCGTCGCTCAGGTTAACTGCGCAAGCGGGAATCCCGAGGTAAGCGGCTCTCACCTCCTGCTGGCGGTAGGACGCCGTCCGAATACCAGTGACCTTGGTCTTGAAGAGGCCGGCGTCGCTGTTGACAAGCGCGGATACATCGTTGTCGACGACCAACTACGTACCAGCGTTCCCGGTATTTGGGCGCTAGGAGACTGCAACGGAAGAGGCGCATTCACTCACACGGCCTTTAACGATGCCGAAATCGTCGCTGCGAATCTTCTGGATAACGATCCACGCAAAGTCAGCGATCGCATTAAAGCGTATGCTCTATACATCGACCCTCCATTGGGGCGGGCAGGTGCGACTGAGGATGAAGTTCGTAAAAGCGGCCGGCCCGCGCTCATTGGTCGGCGCCCGATGACGAAGGTCGGTCGTGCCGTGGAGAAGGGCGAGACGCAGGGGTTTATGAAGATCATCGTGGATGGCGAATCCCACCAGATCCTGGGCGCCGCCATCCTCGGAACCGGCGGCGACGAGGCCATCCATTCGATCCTTGACGTGATGTACGCAAGAGCTCCGTATCAGGTTATCCAAAGGGCAATGCACATTCACCCGACCGTATCGGAACTCATACCTACCATGCTCGGGGAGCTCCAGCCGCTCGCCAGAGCGCTATCCCCGACAGAGCAGCGCACAGGGGAATGAAGGGCCCGGGCGAAGGTGTTTCCGCGGCTCCTCTTCGGCGCATCCGTCGAACGGAACTCCCGGTGGATACTGTCGAATTGGCGCGCTACCTGGTTGGCAAAGTGGTTGTCCACGATACCGAGGGCGGGCGGCTCAGCGGGCGCATCGTCGAGACGGAGGCCTATCCGGTTGGCGATTCCGCCGGTCACGCGTTCCGCGGAGAGACGCGGCGTAATTCATCGCTGTTTCTCCGGCAAGGACACGCATACGTGCATCTCGCCTACGGTTCGTCGTTCTTGCTGAACGTCACCAGCGAGGCGGCCGGAATCGGGGCGGGTGTCCTCCTGCGTGCGCTCGAACCAATCGATGGAATCGATCGGATGCAACAGCTTCGCGGCGGTGCCAGCCGGCTCGAATTAGCCCGGGGACCAGGCCGGCTCACCCAGGCTATGCAGATCGATTTCCGTCAGGACGGCCTGGATCTCTGCGCTGCAGGGCCGCTCTGGCTCGCGGCAAGCCGGCGGAAAACCGGAGCCATCGCCAGAGGTGTCCGGATCGGGTTGACACGTAACGTGGATTTGAGGCTGCGCTTCTACGAGCGAGGCAATCCATACGTCAGTGGTCCGAAATGGTTGCTCAAGTAGTTCCGCGGGCCGCCGCTTGACCCCAGGAACTGCGTTAGACCGCGTCAGCCCGCTGAGTCGGTCCGCCAACAGTAGGGGGGTGACGGTCGTCGTGCGGCCTTTCATTTGTGTCTCTTCGCTGTGGTACAGGATTTGCGCTTACCAGACAGTGATGGTTGACCGCGGACCGGATGTCTGGTTCGAGTCGCAAGACGAAGGAGAACGAACTTGAAAATTCTGATGATGTTGACAGTCGTACCGTTCCGCGTAGAAGACGAATTAAAGAGAATCGGCGGCCTTTACGAGAAGGCGCCCGCCTGGGCCAGTTTTGCCCTTGTCGATGGTCGCGTGGTCACCGGGCAGAACCCCGCTTCCTCAACCGCGGCTGCTAAGGCTCTGATGGACGTCCTCACCGCGGAACCTGCGGGAGTTTCCCGCTGAACCAGCCGGGGCGTCTGAGAGGCGGTGAAAAGTGAGAAAACGAGTGCTGATGGGAGCGTTATTCATCGCTGTAGTCGCTGGCCTTGTGTTGGCTACCCAGGAGAAGTACGCCGCGAAAGTTCCGGGAGGGCTGGCGCTCTCAGAATTCCGAGGATACGAATCCTGGCAGACGATCTCCGTCGGTTGCCACGAAAAGGTGCTGGCTGTAATTCTCGGAAATCCAATCATGATCAATGCGTACCAGAGTGGCATACCCGGCAACGGGAAACCTGTCCCGGACGGCGCGAAGATGGCGAAAGTCCATTGGACCCGGAAGACGAACTCGTTCTTCCCCGACGCGACTGTGCCGGACAGGCTGGCAAACGTGGACTTCATGGTGAAAGACAGCAAGAGGTTCGCGGACAGCGGTGGATGGGGTTACGCCGTTTTCGACTACGACGCCGCCGCTGACCGCTTCACGCCAGGCACCTCGTCCGACTCGCCCCCTCAGGGGAAAGACGCCAGGTGCGGGGTGGCGTGCCACTCGCAAGCCAAGGCCACCGATTACGTCTTCACCCAGTTCGCGAAGAGATGAACGTCCGGGCAGGGTGCCGACGCCAGAAGCCGATGATTCCCCGGCGGGGCGCGGCGCTCTCAATCTTTGGAGTCAGTGGAGGAAGTGCGATGAGAAGTCTGTCGTTCTTAGGGTCGGCAGTGATGCTCTTGCTCGCGGCGGCATGTGGGCATTCCGCCAAGGTCGTGGCCGCCCGAAAGCCGCTTCAGGTTCTGGTCGCCTCTGTCCAGCAGAAGGACGTGCCGTTGTACCGCGAGTGGATAGGCACGGTCGACGGCTTCGTCAACGCAGAAATCAAAGCGCAGGTTTCCGGCTACCTCGTGAAGCAGACCTACACCGAGGGGTCCTTCGTTCGCCGGGGCCAACTCCTCTCTCAGATCGATCCCCGGCCATTTCAAGCGGACCTCGACCAGGCCGAAGGTCGGCTGGCGCAGGCCCAAGGCCAATTGGCGCAGGCCCGGGCACAACTCGCCCAGGCTCAAGCGGAAGTCGCGGTGGCCGCGGCAAACCAGCGCCGCGTCCAGCTCGATGTTGATCGCTATACTCCGCTTGCCCAAGCACACGCCATCACCGAACAGGACCTCGACAATTCGACACAGAACAACATGGCCGCCAAAGCGCAGATGCAGGCGGCGGAAGCCCAGGTCGGAACCGACAGGGCCCAGATTACTGCTGCCACAGCCGCCGTGCAGGCCGCCACCGCCGCGGTCGAAACGGCGCGGATCAATCTGGGCTTCACGCGACTCACCGCACCCATCGACGGCATCCCCGGCATAGCGCAACTGCAGGTCGGCGCTCTGGTCAGCCCCGCCAGCGGCGTCATTACAACCATCTCGACGCTCGATCCAATCAAGGTCTATTTCACCGTGAGCGAACAAGAGTACCTGCAACGCGAGCGCGAATACCCCAGTCCGGACAAATTCCTCAAGGCGCGCGCGCGCGTGCAACTGGAGCTTATTTTGGCGGATGGCAGCACCTATCCGCACAAGGGCAAAATCTACTTCGCGGACCGCCAGGTGGATGTCAGAACCGGCGCCATTCGCATCGCCGGAATATTCCCGAATCCTGGTAACGTCTTGCGCCCCGGCCAGTATGGAAGGGTCCGGGCAGCCATTGACCAGGACCGCGGAGCGCTGCTGGTGCCTCAAGAGGCGGTCTTCGACCTCCAGGGCACGCGCCAGTTGGCGGTTGTCGGCCGCGATAACAAGGTCAGCATTCGATCCGTGACCGTCGGCGAAACCTTTGGTCACGATTGGATCGTCCACGAAGGCGTCAAACCCGGCGAGCGGGTTGTTGTCGAGGGTGTCCAGAAGGTCCGGCCCGGGATGCTGGTCGATCCAAAACCCTTCCACGAGTGGTAACCATCATGTCGAAATTCTTCATCAATCGTCCGATTGTGGCGATTGTCATCGCCATCTTTACCGTTATCGTCGGAGCTGTGGTGGTCGCCCAGCTCCCAGTCGCGCAGTTTCCGCAGATCGCGCCGCCCGAGGTACAGGTCACCGGCACGTACGTCGGCGCCGACGCCCAGACCGTCGAGGAGTCCGTGGCCACGCCCATCGAGCAACAAATGAGCGGCGTCGACAACATGAACTACATGTATTCCTTGAACGCAACGGCGAACGGCCAGATGAGAATGATTGTCGATTTCGATGTCGCTACAGATCCGAACACTGACCTGATTCTCGCCCAGAGCCGGGAAACCCAAGCCGCCTCACAACTACCTCCCGAAGTCAATAATTTCGGCGTGACCGTGCAGAAATCGGTGATCGCGCCGCTGATGCTTGTGGCACTGTACTCGCCCAAGGGAACGCGTGACGCGCGATTCCTCGCGAATTACGCCTACATCAATTTGTACGACCAGCTCTTGCGCGTGCGGGGCATCGGCACGATCCAAATCTTCGGGGCAGGCCAGTACGCGATGCGGATATGGGTGAAGCCCGACCAACTTGCCAAGCTGCAGATCACCGTTCCCGAGATTATCAGCGCCATCCAAACCCAGAACACCGTGAATCCTGCCGGGCAGGTCGGCAGCGAGCCGGCGCCTCCAGGCCAGCCGTTCACATACGCCGTGCGCGCTCAAGGACGGCTGGTCTCCCCGGAAGAATTCGAGCAGATCGTCGTCCGCGAGACCCCGGAAACCGGGATTGTACGGGTAGGCGATGTTGCGCGCGTCGAGTTGGGGTCGCAGGACTACAGCGTGTCCGGTCAACTGAACGGCAAGCCCAGTGCCGTCATCAGCCTCTACCAACTGCCCGGCTCGAACGCGGTCGACGCGGCGGCGGGCGTCAGGCAGTTCATGGCCGAAGCAAAGAAGCGCTTCCCGGACGACATCGATTTCACCGTCCCCGTCGACACCACCAAGGCTGTCCACGAAGGGATGAAAGAGATCGTCGAGACGCTGCTCATTGCCATTGCCCTGGTCGGGATGGTAGTCTTTCTGTTCCTGCAAGGCTGGCGCGCGACTCTGATTCCGCTGCTGGCCGTCCCGGTGTCGCTGATCGGGACCTTTGTTTTCTTCCCGGCCTTCGGATTCAGCATTAACACGCTCTCTCTGTTCGGCCTCGTGCTCGCCATCGGCCTGGTTGTCGACGATGCCATCGTCGTCGTGGAAGCCGTCCAACGCCACATAGACGATGGATTCTCACCAAAAGAAGCAGCCCGCAAAGCAATGGAGGAGATCTCCGGACCGGTGGTTGGCATCGCTTTGGTGCTCTCCGCCGTCTTCATTCCGACCGCGTTCATCCCCGGCATCACCGGGCGCCTTTATCAGCAGTTCGCCATCACCATCGCGATTTCGGTGGTCCTCTCCGCGTTCAACGCACTATCGCTTAGCCCAGCGCTGGCGGCGCTGCTTCTCAGGCCGGGATCCAAGGGGAAGAGAGGGCCGCTTGGAAAGTTCTTCGACTGGTTCAATCGCAGCTTCGAGCGGGCAACCAACAGCTATGTGCGGATCTCCGGCGCGATTCTCCGCAAGAGCGTGGTAGCATTCGTCGTCCTGATCGGATTCGGCGCAGCCGGCTTCTGGGTCGCGGGCAAGCTACCCACCAGCTTCGTCCCGGACGAAGATCAAGGTTACTTCTATCTGAACATCCAGCTTCCCAACGCGGCATCGCTCCAGCGCACGGAGGACGTCCTCGCGAAAATTCAGAAGATCGCATCAGCGATTCCCGGCGTGCAAAATGTCACCGCCGTCGGCGGTTTCAGCCTGCTCTCTTTCGTTCGCACCAGCTACAGCGGCTTCGTTTGGGTCAGCATGAAGGATTGGGGCGACCGCAAAACGCGCGCCGAACAGTTTCAGTCCATCAAAGCGCGGCTCAACGCGGAACTCAGCAGGATGCCGGAGGCGATCGCCTTCGGATTCTCTCCGCCCGCCATTCCCGGTGTCGGCACTTCGGGCGGTGTGACCTTCATTCTGGAGGACCGTTCTGGCAGCGACCCTGCATTTCTTGCCCGCAACCTCGACAAGTTCATGGCCGCCGCACGCAAAAGGCCGGAAATCGGCAGCCTGACGACGACATTCCTCCCGAGTGTGCCGCAGGAGTTCGTTACTGTTGACCGCGATAAGGTAATCAAGCAGGGCGTCGCGATCAACGACGTCTACCGCACCATTCAGAGTTTCATGGGTGGGTTCTTCGTCAACTACTTCAACCGCTTCGGACGCCAATGGCAAGTATATGTCGAGGCCGAGGGGGCGTACCGCACGCAAGCGGAAAACGTCGGGCAGTTCTATGTGAGAAACGCGGCGGGTGAGATGGTCCCGCTTTCCGCACTCACCAAATTCGAATCGCGCAATGGCCCGGAATTTACCATGAGGTTCAACGAATATCGGTCGGCTCAATTAAACGTGGCCGCCGCGCCTGGGTATAGCACAAACCAGGCGATGCAGGCGCTCGAGCAAACCTTCGCGCAAACCATGCCGGCCGGGATGGGCTTTGACTATTCCGGCATGTCGTTCCAGGAAAAGAAGGCGCAGCAAGGTGTCTCCCCGGCGGTCATCTTTGGATTCTCCCTCCTGTTTGTCTTCCTCATTCTCGCGGCCCTGTATGAAAGTTGGACGCTTCCTTTCAGTGTTCTTCTCAGTACGCCGGTCGCTGTATTCGGCGCCTTCGGCATCCTGTGGCTGCGCCGGGGGGTCCTCGGCCATTTCCTGCCGGCTTACATGGTGCAGATCGAAAACGACGTCTATTCGCAGATCGGACTCGTCATGCTAATAGGTCTCGCGGCGAAGAACGCAATTCTGATCGTGGAGTTCGCCAGGGACGAATTCGAAAAAGGGAAGCCGCTCGCCGATGCCGCTTTGGACGGCGCGCGCCTGCGCCTCCGTCCCATTCTGATGACCTCTTTTGCGTTCATCCTCGGATGTGTTCCTCTGTGGACCGCAAGCGGAGCCGGTGCGGTCGCGCGCCAGATCATGGGCACGACGGTGATCGGCGGCATGGCGGCGGCTAGCGCAATCGGCATCTTTCTTATCCCTGCAATTTTCTATCTCGTCGAGAGGGTCTCCGGCGCGGTAGCGCGCCCGCCGGTTCCTGTGCTCCCACAACAGCCGCTGCCCGGAACTGGTGATTAAGGACTGGAGAATGGTATGCGTCACATATTCGTCGTGGGCATCGTCTGCTTTTCGACTGCGTGCACGGTGGGCCCGAACTATCGGCGCCCGGCGATTGCGACCCCGCAAACGTTCCGCGCTCCGGAACCTCTGTCATCGGCTCAGGCTGACTCCTTCGCCGATCTGAAATGGTTTCAGGTATTCAGAGATGAACAATTGCAGGCGCTGATCCGCCAGGCGCTTGCGAGAAACTACGACCTCCGCGAGGCCGTCGCCCGCGTCGAAGAAGCTCGCGCTGCGCTCGGAATCACGCGGTCCGACCAGTATCCTAATGTCGGTGCAGGCGGAGCCGTCGAAATCAATCGTCTGTCGCGCGAGGGCGCCACACCGCTTCCCCCTCAGTTTCTTCCCTCGCAAAATCGGAATTTCGGGACCGCCGCGCTGCAGTTGCTGTCCTTCGAAATTGACGTATGGGGCAAGCTGCGCCGTGCTACAGAAGCCGCGCGCGCTAATCTATTGAGCGCGGATGAAAATCGAAGGGTGGTGATCACAACGCTGGTCAGTGATGTTGCTACCGCCTATCTCACCATGCGTGAACTCGACTACGAGCTCGAAATCTCCCGGCGCACGCTGAAAACCCGTGAAGAGTCGCTCGCGCTTACCAATTCGCGCGAAACGCACGGCGTGTCCACGGAGTTGGACCTGCGCCAGGCGGAGCAGCTCGTCTACACTGCGGCGGAAACCGTCCCGGCAATTCAGCGCCAAATCGAGCAGACGGAAAACCAAATCAGCCTGCTGCTTGGGGAAAGCCCGCATGACATTCCCCGCGGCAGGTCCCTCACCGAACAGCAGCTCCCGCCGGATGTCCCCCCCGGCCTACCCTCCGCGCTTCTCGAGCGGCGGCCCGATATCCGCGCTGCAGAGCAGGACTTGATCGCCGCCAACGCCCAGATCGGCGTCGCGCGAGCGATGTACTTTCCGACCCTCAGCTTGAGCGGCGCGCTGGGCGGCGCCAGCACGCAGTTATCGAGCCTGTTCAGCGGACCGGCCAGCCTCTGGAACCTCACGCCGCAGGTCACTCAGCCGATCTTCACCGCCGGGCGCCTCAGGTCCAACGTGAGGCTGGCCGAGGCCGAGCGCGAGCGCCTGCTGGTGCGCTATGAGAAGACGATCCAAACTGCGTTCGCCGAAACTTCCGACGCGCTGATCGCGCATCAGCGCTTCCACGAA
>JAJPJX010000157.1 GCA_021324015.1 Solibacteraceae bacterium
GATCCTACGGCTTTCGCACCTATGAGGCCATGGAAATCGCGCTGTATCACAACTTGGGACGATTGCCGGAGCCAGAATCAACCCACAGATTCTGCTGAGGAGGCCCACATCCATGGCCGCAAACAGGGACGTGACTCCATGCCGCTCGTAATCATGCGACTGCCGCGCGGGGACTCCCGGCGCCAGCGGCAGAATCGGCTCGGTCCGATTCAGGGCCTGGACCTGGCTCTTTTCATCCACGCACAAAACGATCGCCCGATCCGGCGGGTTCAGGTACAAGGCCACGATGTCCCGCACCTTCTCCACAAATTGCGGGTCTTTGGAGAACTTTAAGTTCTCCACTCGATGCGGCTGCAATCCGAAAGCATGCCAGATCCGCACGATGGCGTTCTGCGATAGCCCCATCTCCTGGGCCATGAGGCGGGTGGTCCAGTGGGTGCTGTTGGACGGCATCGATTCCAGCGTTTTGGTGACGACCTCCTCAATCTGTTGATCCGTGATTTTTACGCGGCGCGCCGACCCGCGGCTCATCCAGCAGACCGTCCCGCCCAAACTCCCGAAATCGTTCCCGCCATTTGCCGACGGTAGCGCCGCTGACGTGCACCTTCCGCGCCACCTCGGAATTGTTCATCCCCTGTTCACAACCAAGCACGATGCGGGCGCGCATAGCCATGGCCTGCGCCGACTTCGGCCGACGCGCGATCATGTGCAATTTCTCGCGATCCTCCGCTTGGATCTCCAGAGGCTTCTTGGGCCGTCCTGTGCGCATACCCAAGTATGCGGCCGAATCAGGATTTATTCAACGTATTTCTCGCTCAGGACACTAGACCACCGTTATAGTCTCTCGCCGGCGGACAAAGCGTACCTAGCAACCCTGTGGGCAAGGCCGACGATCTTCTGCAGAAAATGAACTCCCGACCGCCGATAGCTGCCTGCGACCGGTGCCGAGACTTCGCGTCCCGCTTTGCCACCGTGAACCCCGTGAGGGGACTGTTTACTAGGCCGGTGATCACCCTGCATACTACGGCGGAAGGCCTGGCAGAAATCAACAATGAAGGGTATTATCGCGACGCCGTGCAAGCGAGGGGGTGCTCGCAATACCTGGCCCAAGCCTTTGTGACCGGGGTGGGCCAATGCGCCTTCACGGCCACACAGATCCTCACGACCCTGGCGGCAATGTGGAATCCTTGCCGCTACGTACATAAAAGATAAACAGGTCCATATACCCTTGACGGCAAATGTGCCATATGGGACCATTGCGCTGGGAAATACAGCATAGGAATACCGCATGCAGAATTATCCCTCGTACCGCAGAACGCCACTGGGCCTCTGGGCAGTGGTGCTGCTGATGTGGGCCGTCCTGGCCCCCGTTCAAGCTCAAACAACTTTGCAGGGACAACTGGTGTTGCGCCCTCTTTCCAACGACGATATCGCGGCCTACACACTTCCCGCCAGCACCCAGCGATCAGGGGGACTGTCGACCGTGGGACTCGGCCAACCTGCCTACCTGGAAGCTCAGGTGAGCAACAGCATAGCCGCCAAGGACATCGCCGGCGTGGACTGGGCGCTGACCAGCAAACCGTCCAGCTCCAAGGCAACGCTGGTGGACGACCCGCTGGGACCCAAGGTGCCCAGTTTTGAGCCCGCCGATCAGGCGGCTTTCCTGGTGGCGGGCCGAAAGATGCTCAGGCCCGACGTGGCGGGCATCTACAAGGTGATGGCCACGATTACCGCCAGCAACGGCGCCACCCTTACCGAGACAACGATGATCACCGCAGCCACCTACGTCGGCATTCAGACGTGCGCCCGCTGCCATGGCGGAGGACCGGCGGGGACAGACTGGTCGATGGCACAATCCTGGTCCAAAACCAGCCACTCCACGATCTTCAAGGACGGCATCAACGGAGTAGCCAGCGACCACTATGCCGTCTCCTGCCTGGGTTGCCACACCGTGGGATACGACACCGATCCCGCCGCAGCCAACGGCGGATTTGACGACGTAGCGAAGCAGTTGAACTGGACTTTTCCGGCCACCATGGCGCCCGGCAACTGGGACGCCCTGCCGGATGCGTTGAAGAACGTCGGCAACATCCAGTGCGAGAACTGCCATGGACCGGGCAGCACACACGTGGCGAACGGCGGCGACCCCCGGCTGATTTCGATCAGCTACGCTTCGGGCGATTGCGGCCAATGCCACGGCGCCATGAGCCATCACTTCAAGATGGGCGAGTGGGTCAATTCCGGACACGCAGTGACCACCCGGGATCCGTCCGGTCCGGGGCGTGAAGGTTGCGTGGGCTGCCACACCGCCGGCGGCTTCATTGCCAAGATGAAAGGGCAACAGATCGTTAATACGGACTACAACGCCATCAACTGCCAGACCTGCCACGATCCGCACGGCCGGACTTCGCCCGACAACACCGCGCACCTGGTGCGCAGTGTCAACCCGGTAACCCTGGCGGATGGCACGGTCATCCAGAATGCCGGGGCCGGCGCGCTGTGCATGAACTGCCATCAGAGCCGCCGAAACGCCGCGCAGTACGTGGCGACCACGGCGGGGAACTCGCATTACGGCCCGCATAGCGGCCCGCAAGCCGACATGCTGGCGGGGACCAACGGGTTCACCTATGGCCTGTCGCTCCCCAGTTCCGCGCACGGCGACGTGACCGAGGATTCCTGCGTGCATTGCCATATGCAGGTGGTGGATGCGACCGACGCGGCGTTCACGCATGCCGGCGGCCACACGTTCCGCGCGAGCTGGGCGGACACCAACAACGCGAAGCACGACCTGGTGAAGGCGTGCCAGGGGTGCCACGGCCCGGACATCACCTCGTTCGACTTTCCGCTCATCGACTATGACGAAGACGGCAAGATTGAAGGCGTGCAGACGGAGGTGCAGCACCTGCTGGATCAACTCTCCACCCTGCTGCCGCCGGCCGGCAAGCCCAAGACCTCGTTAGCGATCGATTCCACATGGACCCAGCCTCAGTTGCAGGCAGCTTACAACTGGCTGTTCGTGCAGAGCGACGGCAGCCGGGGCGTCCACAACATGGCGTACACAGTGGCTCTGCTCAAAGCTTCCATCACGAACCTGGGCCACACGCCCGGCAAGTAAACGGCAACCGGCGGCGGCTCCCGCAGCCGCCGCCACCTCAATCCGAACTGTCAGAGAGTTGCTCTGGCAACCGTTTTCCAGAGGCGACAGCCTCCCCGGAAGGCGTTGGAGTTGTCTCCCAATTTCGCTCCGGCGGGGGCGGTCTTCAGGAGTTTGGCGTTGCCTCCCCCCAGGACCACATAGTCGGCCTGAAGGGCGGCTTTGAGTTTCTTGACCACGTCGGCGACGGCGCTGCGCCACTTCTTCTTGCCCAGGCGGAGGAGGCCGGCGCGGCCCACGTAGTCTTCATAGGTGCGGCCCTTCTTGTAGGGCAGGTGGGCCAATTCCATGGGCTCCAGGACGCCATCCACGATGAGGGCCGAGCCGAGGCCGGTGCCCAGACCGAGGAAGAGCATGCGGCCGCCTTCGTAGCTGCCGAGCGCCTGCATGGCGGCGTCGTTGATGACACGTACGGGGCGGCCGAAGGCCTTGCGGAAATCGAAGCCCACCCAGCCGGGACCGAGATTGTGCGGCTCGGTCACCGGCCGGCCGTGAAGCACCGGGCCGGGATAGCCGATGGACACGGCATCGTATTGCCAGCCGGCGACCGCGCGGCGGACGGCGGCCGCCATGCGGACGGGGGTCAGGTCCGGCCCGGATTCGATCTTGACGGCAGTCCGGCGGCCGGTGGCCAACAGCTTGACGTGGGTGCCTCCCACGTCGATGACCAGGATTTTCCGGGGTTTCTTTTCCATCCGCCGCGAGCCCTTCAGGTTTCCTGCAGCTTGCGCGTGAGGCGCCGCACCAGGGCGCGGGGCGCCAGGCGCACGGATTCGACGCCCACCCGGTTCATGACACCGGGCACCACCAGCACCTGGCCGCGCATCATTCCGCGATAGCCGGCCTCGG
Organism: Solibacteraceae bacterium; assembly: GCA_021324015.1. GTDB lineage: Bacteria > Acidobacteriota > Terriglobia > Bryobacterales > Bryobacteraceae > JAJPJX01. The sequence goes on from JAJPJX010000157.1 coordinate 4,004, forward strand.
CCGCCTGGCGGGCACTCATCATGCCTAGCAGCTTATCGCGCACCAGGCGGGTGTTTTCAATGCGCGCGCGTTTCTGGAACTCGGTGGCGGTGGGGCCGGGGCACAGGGTGGTCACCGTTACGCCAGTGCCGCGCAGTTCCTCCGCGATCGCTTCGGTGAAGGAAAGCACGAAAGCCTTGCTGGCATAGTAGATGGCCATCAGGGGGCCGGGCTGGAAGGCGGCGGTGGAGGCCACGTTCAGGACGCGGCCGGCGCGGCGCTCCAGCATGCCGGGCAGAAAGAGCTTGGTGAGATGCACCAGCGACGTCACGTTGACCTGGATCATGTCGAGTTCCTGGCGCAGGTCGTTGGAGGCGAATGGCCCGCAGAGGCCGAACCCGGCGTTGTTCACCAGGCAATCGGCGGCGCGCACCTGTTCGAAAAGGAACCAGGGGGCCTGGGGCTGGCTGAGGTCCGCCGGAATGACGCGCACGGCGGCGTGCGAGAGAGACTGCATTTCGGCGGCGACTCTTTCGAGGCGCGCGGCATCGCGGGCCACCAGCACGAGCTCATATCCGTCCCCCGCGAACAGCCGGGCGAGCTCGTAGCCGATGCCGGCAGTGGCCCCGGTAATAAGTGCGGTCTGAGACATAAGCGCTGGCTCTCCCCAGGCCTGGAGAATCCAGCCCGAGTGTAACAGATGCCGTGCTGGCCTGTCACGCCGCGCGGTATGCTAAGACCTGCGAGAAAGCCCAGGCCGCGCGCCCCACACTATGCTGCAGAACCTGTATCACTGGCTGCCACCCGAGGGCGTCAAGATTCTGCTGGTGCTGTTTCTTTCCTTTCTGGTGGGCCTGGAGCGAGAGGAGCGGAAGGGGGCCGGCGACCAATATCTTTTCGGTGGCGTGCGCACGTTTCCGCTCATCGGGCTGATCGGCTACAGCATGGCGCTGCTGTTCGGATCGGAATGGCTGCCGCTGACGGTGGGCTTCGCGGTGGTGGGCGGGTTCCTGATGCTTTCCTACCGGCACAAGCTGCAGGCGTACGGCACGGCGGGCGTCACCTCGGAAATGTCCGGCCTGACGACCTTCCTGGTGGGCGCGCTGGTATACCGCGAGCAGTTCTGGATCGCCACAACGCTGAGCGTGGCCAGCATGCTGCTGCTAGAGCTGAAGGGGGCGCTCGAAAAGCTCACCCGGCGGATCGAGCCGGACGAGGTGCTGACCTTCAGCAAGTTCCTGCTGCTGACCGCGGTGGTGCTGCCGGTGCTGCCCAACCAGGATTTCGGCCCCTTCCAGATCAATCCGTTCAAGACCTGGCTGGTGGTGGTGGCAGTGAGCACGATTTCCTACGGCAGCTACGTGATTCAGCGGCTGACCAAGGAGCAGGGCGGCGTGCTGCTGGCGGCCCTGCTGGGTGGGGCGTACTCCTCGACGGTGACCACGGTGGTGCTGTCCCGCCGGGCGGGCCGCGAGAACCGGCCGCACCTGTTCGCCGGGGGCACGCTGATGGCTTCCGGGGTGATGTATGTGCGGCTGGCGGCGCTGGTGGGGATGTTCAACGTGAGCCTGCTGGCGCGGCTGGGGCTGCCGCTGGCAGCGCTGGCGGTGGCGGCGACGGCCGCGGGGTGGTTCTGGTCGCGGTTGCCGGACCCCAGCGAGCAGAAGATCGCGCGGGAATACGTCTCCCGGAACCCGCTGGAACTGGGCGCGGCCGTGCTGTTCGCGCTGTTCTTCCTGGCGATGGTGGTGGCCACGCACCTGACCGTGCAATACCTGGGCAACGGCGGCGTCTACACGCTGGCGCTGATCATGGGAGTGACCGACGTGGACCCCTTCATCATGGGAATGACGCAAACGGCCGGGACGGCCACGCCGCTGACGGTGGCGGCGGCGTCCATCGTGATCGCCGCAGCCAGCAACAACCTGGTAAAGGGAATTTACGCGCACGCGATCGCGGACCGGCAGACGGGCAGGCAGAGCCTGGCGCTGCTGGCCGCGCTGGCACTGGCCGGGCTGGCGCCGCTGTTGTGGATATGAGCGAAAGCCTCCCCGAGGCAAGGGGACGTGGGTTACGAACCGCTCATGGAGGCCAGGAATTCGGCGTTGTTGCGCGTCTTGGCGAGCTTGTCGAGCAGCAGTTCCATGGTCTCGACCGGGGAGAGCGGCGTCAGGACCTTGCGCAGGATCCACACGCGGTTGAGCTCTTCCTTGGGCAGCAGCAGCTCTTCCTTGCGGGTGCCGCTCTTGTTGATGTCGATGGCCGGGAACACGCGCTTATCCACCAGCTTGCGGTCCAGGTGAACTTCCATGTTGCCGGTGCCCTTGAACTCCTCGAAGATCACGTCGTCCATGCGGCTGCCGGTGTCGATCAGGGCGGTGGCGATGATGGTCATTGAGCCGCCCTCCTCGATGTTGCGTGCGGCACCGAAGAAGCGCTTGGGGCGCTGCAGCGCGTTGGAGTCCACGCCGCCGGAGAGGATCTTGCCGGAAGCCGGAACGATGGTGTTGTAGGCGCGCGCCAGGCGGGTGATGGAGTCCAGCAGGATGACCACGTCGCGCTTGTGCTCGACCAGCCGCTTGGCTTTTTCGATGACCATCTCGGCCACCTGCACGTGGCGGGCGGCAGGCTCGTCGAAAGTGGAGCTGATGACTTCACCCTTGACGGAGCGCTGCATGTCGGTGACTTCCTCGGGCCGCTCGTCGATCAACAGGACGATCAGGACGATTTCCGGATGGTTGGCTGTGATGGAGTGGGCGATGGACTGCAGCAACATGGTCTTGCCGGTGCGGGGCGGCGAGACGATCAGGCCGCGCTGTCCCCTGCCCAGGGGAGTCAGCAGATCCATGACGCGGCCGGAGTAATTCTCGCGCACGGTTTCCAGGCGCACACGCTCGTTAGGATAGAGCGGCGTCAAGTTGTCGAAGAAGATTTTGTTGCGGGCTTCCTCGGGGGGCTCGAAGTTGATGGCGTCGACTTTGAGCAGGGCGAAGTAGCGCTCGCCCTCCTGCGGCGGGCGGATCTGGCCGGAGATGGTGTCGCCAGTGCGCAGGTCGAAGCGCCGGATCTGGGAGGGGGAGACGTAGACATCGTCGGGCCCGGGCAGGTAGTTGTACTCGGGGGAGCGCAGAAAGCCGTAGCCTTCCGGAAGGCATTCGAGTACGCCCTGGGAGAAAATCAGGCCGCTTTTTTCGGCCTGGGCCTCGAGGATGCGGAAGATCAGGTCCTGCTTACGCAGGCCGGCGGCTCCCGCCAGGCCGAGTTCCCGCGCGACCTGGTTCAGCTTCTGAATGCTGAGGTCCTTGAGAGCACCCAGGTTCAGGGTCTGCGCCTGGCGCGGAGGGGGCGGGGGCGGAGGGGGCGGCGCAGGCGCTTCCGGCGGATGGTTTCCGGGATTGGCTGCGGTGGGGACTGCCGGTTCGGCGGGTTGTTCGGTTTTGTTGGGATTTTTCTTCACAGGATCCTCTCTCAGACAGCCGGGAATTGCGTCTTGCTATCTTGGAAGGAATTACAGTCAGGGCCGGAGGATATGGCCCCAAGATTTGAGTATAGCAGCAAATCGGGGCGGCGGTCTCCGGCTGGTCAAGCCGGGTACACGCGAATCAGCCATTCGGCGAACAGGGCGGGCTTGGGGGCGCCCTCCAGTTCCACGGTGACGGCCCAGAGGAGCTGTACGGCGTCCTCCACGATGGTGAGCCCCTTGAGGGTGAAGCGGGCCCGGATACGCCCGCCGGCGGGCACGGCCTGGGGAAAGCGCACGCGGTTGAGGCCGTAGTTGATCTTCATGCGGCAGCCGCCGATCTCGAAGGCTAGCGCCGAGAGATGGCTGAGCAGAGAGAGGGTGAGGAAGCCGTGGGCGATGGGCACGCCGTAAGGCGATTCCTTCCGCGCGCGTTCCACGTCCACGTGGATCCACTGGGGGTCCTCGATGGCGTCGGCAAAGTGCTGGATGCGCGCCTGCTCGACGGAGATCCAAGGGCTGACGGCCACCTCCTGACCCAGCAAGGGGCGAAGTTCATCGACGCCGGCGAAGAAGCGGGGCATAACAGAGGATGCTCAGCGAAAGGTGCGCAGGCGCGGCTCATCCAAATGTGCCACGCCGTTGAAAGTGAATAGGGTGAGGTCGCGCTCGTGCAAGCGCATAGTGGTGAGCGCGGAGTTGTACATCACGCCGGCCACACGCATGAGCTGGCCGTTGTGCACGCCCAAGGCCATGCCCAGCCAGATGGCGATGGGCATGGCGGAGGTAAAAACGGCTACGGTCTCGCCGGAGCGGCGGCCGGCCAGGGTCTCCAGTGCGCCGCAGACACGCGTGTGAAACTCGAGCCAGGATTCCGCGCGGGTAGGATAGCGGCCCTCCATCCAGGCGCGCATCACCAGCGTGTCGCAGTGCGTCCAGGAGCGGTGCTCGGCGGCTTGATCGTCCGCCAGCCGGTCCAGCAGTTCGGTATGGAGGCGGTGAAACTCGGGGTCCTCGGCGCACATCACGGGGGCCAGTTCCTCAAAGACAGCGGTGAGATCGAACTCGCTCCAGTGCGGATCGTGGATAGGCGGCGGCAATTCTAGGCCGGCCTCGCGGTAGGCGCGGCAAACCTCAGCGGCGGTCTGGCGCTGGCGCTCCAGGCCGCCCGCGTAGACGGCGTCGAAGCACACCTTCCGCGCAGCCAGGTGGCGGCCCAGGAGGTAAGACTGTTCGCGCCCCAACGCGGAGAGGGTGTCGTAGTGCTGGCGCAGGCCGGCCTGGCCGTGCCGGATGAGATAGAGGGAGCTCAAACGGTCAGAACCTCTCCGCCACCCGGGCGGCGGCCTCGATGAGGCCGCGCACGCGCAGGTCGAAATGCCGGAAGCGCTCATCGCGGGTTTGCCCGCGGCGATAGCGGTAGTAGATCTGCTGGAGGACCACGGCCACTTTGAAAAGTCCGAACACCTCATAATAGCCGAGGCCGGAGAGGTCACGCCCGGTGCGCGCCGCGTAACGCTCGGTAAGCTGCGCGCGGGTGTACCAGCCGGGACGGGCGGTCACGGCGCTGATGGCTTCGCGGCGCTCCGGGGGGTCGCCGGCTTCGGGCCAATAGCACAGCACGCAGCCCAGGTCCACCAGGGGGTCGCCGGCGGTGGCCATCTCCCAGTCCAGCACGGCAGTGACGCGGCAGGGGTCGCGCGGATCGAGCATGACGTTGTCCAGCTTGTAGTCGTTGTGCACCAGGGTGGGCGGACCGGAGGCGGGCAGGCGGTCGGCCAGCCAGCGGATGAGCCAGTCCATTTGCGGGCTCTCGCCAGTGCGGGCGCGCTCCCAGCGCTCGGCCCAGCCGCGCACCTGGCGCTCCAGGAAACCCGCAGGCCGGCCCAGCAGAACGCCGCTCGCGTCCACGGCGTGCAGGGCGGCCAGGCACTCGACGAATGCCTGGCTCACGAGGCGGCCGAATTCGGCATCTCCAGCAAGACCGGGGGGCAGCTCGCGGCGCAGGATCAGGCCTTCACGCCGCTCCATGACGAAGAAGACGGCGCCCAGGACCGCCGGATCCTCGCACAGCAGCAAGGCGCGCGGGGCCAGGGGGAAGAGGGGATGGACGGCGCGGAGGACGTTGTATTCGCGCGCCATGTCGTGCGCTTTGGGGGCTACGGGGCCGAGCGGCGGGCGACGCAGCACATATTCGCGGCCGCCCGCGCGCAGCAGGTAGGTGAGATTGGAATGGCCGCCGGGGAACTGCCGGATTTCGAGCCCCTCACCGGCCCCCGGAAGCTTGCCGGACAGGTAGGCGGCCAGCGCCCGTACGTCCAGCTCTTCCCCCGGGCGGATGGGAGCGGCGTCGGCCACAGGTTAGCGGTCAGCCGCGATGGCCAAGCGCAGTTCGTCAAGCGCCATGCGGATGTGCTCCATGGCCTTGACCCGGTGCCCGCCGAAGTCGCGGTCGGCGTGCTTCAGGGATTCCTGAGCGTCAAGGAGCGACTTTTGCGCGGCACGGATCATGGGGTGCGGTTCATAGGTGAAAGCGTTCCAGGTGAGCGCCAGACCCATACCGAGGACAACCAGCGAAGTTTTTTTGAGCATCGTTTGTTACCTCCTCTCGAGTGCTATCGGAGCGGAATTCCCGCGAATATCCCTAGTAGACTACCACGAGGGCGGCTGGGCCGCGCACCGGCGTTACAATCGGAGCAAGCGTGAAAATCACGATATCCAAGGAGAACTACCTGAAGGCTATCGCGGAAGCAGAATCGGAGGGTGAGGCTGTCAAGCCGGCGACGCTTTCCCGCTGGCTGGAGGTCTCGGCGCCGGCGGTCACCATGGCGACCCGACGGCTGAAACGCGACGGGTTGATCCGGGTGGGAGCGGAAGGCCAGATTCGTCTGACGGCCGCGGGCCGCGAGATCGCCAATCGCCTGCTGAACCGGCACCACCTGATCGAGCGCATGCTGACGGAAATCTTCGGCATGGAATGGTACAAGGTGCACGACGAAGCCGAGCAATTAGAACACGCGGTTTCAGCCGACTTCGAGCACCGGCTCGTGGAGAGGCTGGGCAGCGGCGGGACGTGCCCGCACGGCAACATGGTAGGCGTGGACACGCCGGCAGACCGCCGCCGCCGGGGGCTGCTGCCGCTCGACGAGGGCGCCGAGGCGCAGACCTTTTGCGTGGCCAGCGTGTACGAGCGCGACCGTCAGCTGCTCGAATACCTGGAAGGGATGGGCGTACGCCCGGGTGTGACGCTGCGCCTGCAAACGAAGAACTGCGATGAAACGCTGACGCTGCGCGTGGAAGGCCGGCCGGTGCAGATCGGCCGCCCGGCGGCGCGGAAAATCTGGGTGGCGCCCCAGGCGAACGGGGAGAGGGGATAAACGCTGTGGGGCCCGGTAACATAGAATCGAGGAGAGGGATGCCGTTCCATCCAGTGCGCATATTTTCAGCCGCCGGGCTGGCGGCGCTGCTCGTTCTGGCGGTATGCGAGGGCGGCGCGCGGGAACCCGCCATGGTCCACCTGGCGCGGGTACCCGCCGGAGGTTTGCAACCGCAGGCCGCGCTGGACCGGCAGGGTGTCCTGCACCTGATCTACCTGGCTGGGGATCCCGCCGCCGCGGACATTTACTATGTGCGCAAGGGGCCGCACGACGCGGACTTCTCCGTCCCGCTCCGGGTGAACAGCCAGTCCGGCAGCGCCATTGCGTTGGGCACCATCCGCGGCGCGCAGATCGCCATTGGCCGGGCAGGCCGCGTGCACGTGGCCTGGAATGGCTCGCGGACGGCGCAACCGCAAGGCCCCGGGGGGGCCACGCCCATGTTGTACAGCCGGCTGAATGAGAGCGGAACAGCCTTCGAACCGCAGCGCAACGTGATCCAGGCGGCGTACGGACTGGACGGCGGAGGATCGCTGGCCGCGGACTCCAAAGGCGGCGTGTTCGTCTTCTGGCACGCGCCCGTGCCGGGCACGCAGGGCGAAACGAACCGCGCGGTGTGGATCGCGCGCTCCTATGACGATGGCAGCACGTTCGCCCGCGAGACGCGTGCGTGGTCCGAGCCGACCGGCGCCTGCGGATGCTGCGGCATGCGCGCGATGGCCGGAGAGGACGGCACGCTCTATGCGCTCTATCGGGCGGCCACCGGAGGGGTGGACCGCGACACCGTGCTGCTGGTCTCGCGCGACCGCGGCACAACTTTCCGCGGCACGCGCGTGCATCCCTGGAAGCTGAACGCCTGCCCGATGAGCAGCGCCTTTCTCGCGCCAGTGAAGGGCGGTGCGCTCGCGGCCTGGGAAACCGAAAAGCAGGTGTACTTCGCCCGGGCGGACGAGCGCACGCTGCGGGTGACCACGCCGGTGGCGGCGCCCGGCGAAGGCAGCCGCAAACATCCGGTGATGGCGGTGAACGCGGCGGGCGACACCATCCTGGTGTGGACAGAGGGCACCGGGTGGAAGAAGGGCGGCTCGCTGCGCTGGCAGGTTTTCGACTCTTCCGGGGCGACCAAGGCCGAGTCCGGCGTGGCCCCGGGTGTGTCTGCCTGGAGCCTGGCCGCGGTCTATCCGCGTCCGGACGGCGGCTTCACGATTCTCTACTGACGTTATTTTTTCTGGAGCACGCCCACATTTTCGGCGTTGAGCTTGCGTTCGAGCGGCGTGCCGGAAAATTTGGCAATCGTCAGTTCGGCGCGATAGAGCACCTTGCAGCCCTTCTCCAGGTGTCCCCCGAAAGCGCCGCTGAGGTTGGAGAGAGTCATGTGCAGATGCGGCTCGCCGGCGGCGATCAGCCCGTTGATGTTGAGGATTTCCATGGGGCCTTTGCGGGTCATGAATTTATCCTCGGGCTTGGCGGCCAGCGAACTGACGGCGTGGAACGTGCACTCCTGCAACGAACCCGCCGCAGTCAGCACGGCGCCGTCGGAGATGTGATAGTCCCGGATGGCCTTCTCAATCGACTCCAGCAGCAGGTCTCCGCGGTCCAGGCGAAGGCGATAGATCTCCTGAATCTGCGCGCCTCCAAAGACGTTGGGCGGGTTGGCATGCTGCGCGCTCGCGGGTCCGGCCGTCCAGAGGGCCAAGGCGCCGGCAATGCATCCGAAAAGTCTGGGAATCCGCATGATTTCTCCTTCAGGAAGTGTACCGCGGAGAAAACGCGGCGCTGGCGGGCGAGGGCGGCGGGGCACCGTCAGGCTGCCGGGACCCAATTCACCATGGCCTCCCATTCGGCAAAGGCCGCCAGGGCCGCCGCCTCGTGGGGAAAAAGCCAGAATACGCGGTCCAGCATGGTGAGGCGCAGGACCTCGCGTATGCGCTTGTTCGCCCCAGCCAGAACCAGGAAACCGCGTGCGCGCCTGACGGTATGGTACAGTCCCACGAAGAACGACAGGCCGGAGGACCCGGCACAGGGGATCTGGCTACAGTCCAGCAATACCTTGCGGCAGCCGGAACGCTGAATTTCGTTTTTCGCACGTTGATATTCTTCGTCCACGCCGGCCGCAAACCGGCCAGCCAGCCGCAAGACCAACACGTCTCCCCGCACTTCATCCTGAATGGTCATCACGCCTCCGAACGGATCTGAAGTTATACCGTGAGGTAGTGTCGCGAGGCGGGTGCTCCGTTACACCCGCAAGGGGATCGCGCGGGCATATACTGTTCGCTTCACCCGGAGGGAAAATGCCTCGCCGCCTTTACTCTGCCGTGCTGCTGTTTTTGTTTCTGAGCGCCGCCGGCGCGCGGGCTGAAACGCGCCGGATTGCGCCGGACCGCTATTACGACACCTTTTCGGCCGCGCACCCGCCGGTGGCCCGCCTGCGGCCCGGAGACACGGTGGTTACCAAGACGCTGGACTCGCGCGGGCGCGACCAGAGCGGCCAGCTCATCATGGACGCGGACAACGTGCTTACCGGACCGTTCTATATCGAAGGCGCGGAACCCGGCGACACGCTGGTAGTGACGCTCGATCGCGTGCGATTGAACCGCGGCTGGGGCTGGAACGGCGTGCGCGTTTCGACGGACGCGCTCGCGCCCGAAACCATCGAGCACCTGTTTCCGGCCGATTGTTGCGACGCCTGGCTGCAACCGAAGCGACACAATGCGCTGCGCTGGAATCTGGACCTGGCGCGCGGAGTAGTGGCCCCGTCCCGCCCGCTGGGCGGGCGCGCGAAACTGGAGTTTCCTGCGCGCCCCGCGCTGGGCTGCATAGGAGTGGCTCCCTCGGAAGCGCAGGCCATCTCGTCGGGCTCGGCCGGATCGTTTGGCGGCAACATCGATTTCAACGGCATGGGTGAAGGCGCCATCGTCTACCTGCCGGTCTTCACGCCCGGCGCCCTGCTCTTCGTGGGGGACGGCCACGCCGGGCACGGCGACGGCGAACTACTCGGGCAGGGCACGGAGACTTCCATGGACGTGCAGTTCACGGTGAACCTGCGCAAGCATCATCCCATCCAGTGGCCGCGCCTGGAAAACCAGGAATCGCTGGTGACCTTTGGGCTTACGCCCGGAGCCATCGAGCGCGGGTTCCGCGACGCCATTTCCGAGATGCTCCGCTGGCTCACATCCGACTACGGCCTGGCGCCGCAGGAGGCGCACGTGCTTTTGGGCATGGCGGCGGAATTGAAGGTGGGCTCGTGGTTCAACACTTCGGTGTGCCAAGTGCCGAAGAAGTATGTGCCGCGCGCCCGGCAGGCGTCCGGGGCGAGCGGCAGGAAGTGATAGAATGGCGCCACATGGGAGGATGCTGCCTGGCTCTGCTTGCGGCCGTCGTGCCGCTGGCCGCGCAGACGGACGGCGCCGCCCTTTTTGAGAGCCGCATCCGGCCGGTGCTGGCGGCCAAGTGTTATCCCTGCCATTCCTCGAGGCTGAAGTCTCCCATGGGCGGCTTTACGCTGGACACGCGGGCGGGGCTGCGAAAAGGAGGAGCCTCCGGCCCGGTGCTGATCCCGGGAAAGCCCGAGGAGAGCCGGCTGCTCGCAGCCTTGCGGTACAACGATCCGCACCTGCGTATGCCGCCCACCGGAAAGCTTCCCGCCGAGGTGATTGCGAATTTCGCCGCGTGGATCGCCGCCGGCGCTCCGGACCCGCGGGAGGATGCCGGCACGCCCGGCGCCGGAGCGGCCCGCGCGCCGGCCATCGAGAAGGGCCGCGCGTGGTGGGCGTTTCAGCCGGTGCGGGAGATGGCTCCGCCGCAGGTGATGGAAAGCGCCTGGCCGCGCACCAAGATCGATGCCTTTCTGCTGGCCAAGCTGGAGGCCTGCGGCTTGAAACCGTCGCCGCCCGCGGATGCCCGCGACCTGATCCGGCGGGCCTCGCTGGACCTGACCGGACTGGCGCCCTCCTACGAGGAAGTGGCGGCGTTCGCCGCGGATTCCTCTCCGCAGGCCTATGACCGGTTGATCGAGCAGCTGCTGGCCTCGCCGCACTATGGCGAACGCTGGGGCCGCTACTGGCTGGATGTGGCCCGCTACGCGGAAGACAACCAGAACAACGGGCCGACCAATCCGTATTATCCCTATGCGTGGCGCTACCGCGACTGGGTGATTGAGGCGCTGAACCAGGATGTCCCCTACGACCGGTTCGTGGAACTGCAACTGGCGGCGGACCAGATGCCCGGCGTGCCGCGCGACCAGTGGCGCGCGCTAGGCTACCTGGGGATAGGCCCGGTCACGCACAAAGATGGCCGGCTCTCGCGGGACGTGCTGCTCACCTTTGCCGCGGACGATTGGGACGAGCGCATCGACGCGGTCTCGCGCGGATTGCTGGGTCTGACGGTAAGCTGCGCGCGCTGCCATGACCACAAGTTCGACCCCATCAGCACGCAGGACTATTACAGCCTGGCCGGCGTGTTCGCTTCCACGTCCGCCGTGGAGCGCCCGCTGTTCGAGATCGATCCGCAGACGGAAAGCCGCTTCCTGTGGCTGGAGCAGCGCATTCACGAACTCACCTACGTGGCCAACCTGCTGGAGAAGGAACCCGGTACCAAGCCCGCGGAATCCGCGGCCAAGGCGGCGCGCTTTCACGCCGAACTGCGCACACTCCAGGCGGAGGTGGATGCCCTGGGGCAGCGCTATCCGGAGTTGCCCAAGGAGATCGCGCGCTACGCGGCCATCGGGCGGGTGGGCATGGCGAAGCCGCGCAGCGAAGACGCGCCCTTCATGAACGCGGTGTACGACGCCTCCCTGTGGGTGGACGGATCGGACCCGGATCTCACCATGCTGGAATACCGGCCGGGGCAGGCCCGGGATCTCCCCGTGTTCCAGCGCGGCAACGTGGACCAGCCCGGCCCGCCGGCGCCGCGGCGGTTTCCGGCGGTGCTGGCGAAGGCTCCGGACGCTGCCTTCCGCAGCGGCTCCGGGCGCCTGGATCTGGCCCAAAAGATCTTCACGGACGCGGCGCCGCTGGCGGCCCGGGTGATGGTGAATCGCGTGTGGGCCTGGCATTTGGGCAAGCCGCTGGTGGGCACACCGAGCGATTTCGGCGCGCAGGGGGAGCCTCCCTCGCACCCGGAGCTGCTGGACGATCTGGCGGCGCGCTTCATAGCGCACGGCTGGTCCCTGAAGTGGCTGCACCGCGAGATCATGCGATCGGCCGCGTATCGCCAGTCCAGCCGGGCGCGGGCAGACTGCGAGAGGATCGATCCGACGAACCGGCTGCAGTGGCGCATGAATGCCCGGCGCATGGATATCGAAGCGTATCGCGACGCGGTCCTGCGGGCGGCCGGCACGATGGATGAGAGCTTGTACGGTCCCTCGCGGGACCTGGACGCGCCCGGCAACACGCGGCGCACCATCTACGCCACCGTAAGCCGGCAGACGCTGCACACCATCTTTGGGTTGTACGACCTGCCGGATCCTTCGCAGCACAGCCCGGGCCGCGAGGTCACCACTACGGCCCTGCAGCAGTTGTTCGTGCTGAACAGTCCGTTCTTCCAGCAGCAGGCGGCAGCGCTGGCCGGCCGCGTTTCGGGGGAGCCGGACCGGAAGGCGCAGATCCGCGCGCTGTACCGGCGCGTGCTGGCCCGCGATCCGGGCGCGGACGAACTGGATCTGGCCATCACGTACCTGAACCGCGACCCGCTGGAGCGCTATGCGCAGGCGCTGCTGGCGACCAACGAATTTCTGTACTGGCCATGAGCGAAAAGCTTTCGCGGCGATCCTGGATCGAGTCCCTGTGCGGCGGGCTGGGCGCGGTGGGGCTGGCCGGTATGTTCGCGCCAGAGGCCCGGGCGGCGTCCGGATTCCCCAATTTTCCTCCCCGGGCCAAACACGTCATCCTGCTGTTCATGGCGGGCGGGCCTTCGCAGCTCGACCTGTTCGACCCCAAGCCTGCCCTGGCCAAGTTCGCCGGCCAGCGGCCGCCTTCGGTGGACCTGCGCACCGAGAGGGTAACCGGCGGCCTGCTGCCCTCCTCGTTCGCGTTTCGCCCGCAGGGGCAGAGCGGCATCCCCGTGAGCGAACTGCTGCCGCACCTGGCAGGCGTCATCGACGAGTTGTGCGTGATCCGCTCGATGTACACTTTCAATCCCACGCATAACCCGGCGCGCTTCCTGTTCTACACCGGAAGCATCACCACGGTGCGCCCGTCGATGGGCGCCTGGATCTCCTATGGGCTGGGAACGGAAAACCGGAACCTGCCCGGATTCGTGGTGCTCAGCCCGGATGCGGGCTACTCCTACCTGTGGCGCTCGGGCTTTCTTCCCTCGGAGCACCAGGGGACGTATTTCAACGACGCCGAGACGGAACCCGAGAAGATGATCCGCTACCTGCGCAACACGCAGATGGACGCCACGGCGCAGCGGCGGCAGCTCGACCTGATCCAGGTGTTGAATCGGAGGCACGAGGCGGCGGCCGGGCCGGACCGCTTCCTGGACGCGCGCATCCAAGCCATGGAGACCGCCTACCGCATGCAACTCGAAGCGCTGGATGTATTCGACATCCGTAAGGAACCGGAGGCGGTACGCGCCGAATACGGAACCACGCCATTCGCCAACGGCTGCCTGCTGGCCCGGCGGCTGGTGGAGAAAGGCGTGCGCTGCGTGCACGTGTACTACGGCCAGGGGCAGCCCTGGGACGATCACAAGGACATCCATGCCAACCTGGTGAAGCGATGCCCGGACATGGACCAGGCGGCGGCCGCGCTGATCCGCGATCTGAAGCAGCGCGGGCTGCTGAAAGAGACGCTGGTGGTGTGGGGAGGCGAGTTCGGCCGCACTCCGGTTTCGGAAAACGGCGACGGACGCGACCACAACCCTTACGGTTTCACTATGTGGATGGCCGGCGGAGGTGCCAAAGGCGGGCTGGCCTACGGGAACACCGACGAGTTCGGATTCCAGGCCGTGGAGAACCGGGTTTCTATCCACGATCTGCACGCCACCATCCTGTACCTGCTGGGCATCGACCACGAGAAGCTGACCTACCGCTATGCGGGCCGCGACTTCCGGCTCACGGACGTCGCCGGGCAAGTGGTCCGCGGCGCCATCGCCTGAACGTGCAGGCGCGCCTCAGTCCAGCCCGAAGGCCATCAGCACATCGCCGATCGCGATGGCCACCTGCTGCCGGCCGTGGCTGAGATAACTGATGGGGTTGGCGAAGCTGACATCGTTGGCGGGAAAGTGCCAGAGGTCATTGCCGGTGCGCGCATCGAGGGCGAAGAACTGGCCTTCCATGGTGCTGCCGAACACCAGGCCGCCGGCGGTCGAGAGCACGCCCGACCACGGCGCGGTCTGCATCCTGTGACGCCAGAGGATCTCGCCGGTTTGCGGCCGCATGGCCAGGATCACGCCGTGGCCGGGATCGGCGGGGTTTTCCTTTCCTCCGCCCCCGCCGAAGCTCATGCCGGGCCGGTAGACGGCCTCAACCTTGAAGTAAATCTCGCCCTTCTCGCGCACGGGTACATACAGCAGGCCGGTCTTCGGGTTGTAGCTGGGCGAGAACCAGTTCAACCCGCCATCACTGCCCGGCCAGACGGGAACGCCTGCCTCGGTGGGCGAGGTGTTGGGCAGGGGAATGGGGCGTCCCCGGGCGTCGATGCCTTTGGCCCAGGTCTGCCGCACGTAGGGCCGGGACAGCAGGTACTCGCCCGTGCGGCGGTCGAACACGTAATAGAAGCCGTTGCGATTGGGGTGGAGGAGCAGCTTTCTCTGACGTCCGGCGAACATCAGGTCGGCCAGCACGGGGACCTGCGTGGCGTCCCAGTCGTGTGTGTCGTGCGGCGTGTACTGGAAATACCATTTCAATTTGCCGGTGTCGGCATCGAGGGCCACCATGGAATCAGTAAACAGGTTGTCGCCGGCGCGATGCTCGTCGTTCCAGTCGGGCCCCGGGTTGCCTGTGCCCCAGTAAATCAGGTTCAGCTCGGGATCGAAGGAGCCGGTGGTCCAGGTGGAGCCGCCGCCGGTTTTCCAGGAGTCGCCTTCCCATGTGCCGAAATGCGGGTCGTCCGGTCCGGGGATGGTGTAGAAGCGCCACACGCGGCGGCCCGTGGCAGCGTCGCAAGCGTCCACAAATCCGCGAATGCCGTACTCGCCACCCGCGATGCCGGCAATCACCTTGTCCTTGACGGCCAGCGGGGCGGCGGTACCCGCGTACCCGGCGCGGTAGTCGGCCTGTACGGCCTCCCACAAGAGGCGGCCGGACCGTGCGTCGAGCGCGATCAGCCTGGCATCCACGGTGCTCATGAACAGGCGGCCGTCCAGAATCGCCAGGCCCCGGTTCACCTGGCCGCAGCAGGCATGCACGTCTTCGGGCACCGGATGGTGGTAGGTCCAAAAGGTCCGGCCGGTGCGTGTATCGATGGCCACCACGTCGTTGGGCGGCCGCGTGGCGTAGAGGATGCCGTCCACCACGAGCGGCGTGGTTTCCACGTGGTGGGTGGTCTTCATCTGGTAGATCCATTGAAGACGCAGGCGGCCCACGTTGCCGGCGTCAATCTGGTCCAGGGCGCTGTAGCGGTAGCCGCGATAGTTGCCGGAGTACATCAGCCAGTTGCCGGGCTCCTGGTCGGCGCGCAGCAGGCGGGTGTAGGGGACCGAGTCTTCGCCCCAGACGGCGCCGGTAGCCAGCAACACGCCGCACATCCAGAGCAGCTTCACGGTTCCCCCCGCAGGGAGTTCAGGTACGCCACCAAGTCGTTCAGTTCGGTTTCCGAAAATGCGGCCCGGTAGGAAGGCATGAGGGACTCTTTCTGGATTTGCACCTCTCGCACCTCGTTCTTCAGAAAGGAGCGCAGTTCGCCGCCCAAATCGCGAAGCTGGATAGAGTAATCATCCTGATTGAGCACGACGCCACGGATTGTGGAGCCTTGCAGGGTCACCACCGTGGCGGCGCGATATTCCGGAGCGATGGAAGCGCCGGGGTCAACCAGCGACTCGCGCAGAAACCGCAGCGCGCGGCGCAAGCCGATTTGCGTCAAATCCGGCCCCAGGGTGCCACCGCGGCCGTTGACGGCGTGGCAGGCAGGGCATCCTCCCTTCCCCTCGTAAAGCAGCCTGCCGGCCTGCGCGTCGCCGGCAGCCTTCTCCTCCGCGCCGGCCTGGCCCAGCCGCCGCACATAGGCGATGATCCGCCAGACCTCCTCCTGGGAGAGGTGCGTGCCGGGCATCTCCGTGCCGGGTACGCCGCGGCGCACGGTCAGGAACAATTCGCGATCCGAGCCGCCGTGGCGGTAGCGGCCGGTGGTAAGGTTCACGCCCCGCCCGCCTTCGCCTTCCGGTCCGTGGCACTGAGCGCAATGACCCAGAAAGTACTGATGGCCCTTCGCTACGTCGGCGGCCGAGGTATAGGGATTGGAGGCCGGGAGGTTCTCGTCCCGCCGCACGGTCCGCTCCTGTCCCTCCTGCCCGGCCGCGGCGCCGAGGCATAGAAGGAAGAGGCAGCAGAGGAGCCCGGGCGAAAAACGCATAGAGCGAGATTCAGAGATGATACAACATCGGGCGCCTCAGGTTCCAAAACACGCTGCCTGACGGTCGCGGCCCAGTAAGCTGGCGGGGACCGGCGGACGCTACTGCTTCTTGGGGTTAATCATGATGTGCGCGCCGGCGGTGCCGGGAGACATCAGCCAGGGGGCATTGTCGCTGGGCTTGGTAGAGAGGCCAGTGGATTCCGGCGTCGCGTACGGCACGTAGATGACCCACCGCAGGTAGGCGTTAGCGACCTTTCCGGTGGCCGGATCGTAACCGCTGCCAGTCAGCACGTAGAGCGTATGCGGGGTGCGCGGCAGCGCCAGTTTCCCCTCCGCGACTTCCTTCCAGCGGACGTCGTTGCGCGCTTTTCCGGTAACGTTCTGGGCCAGCAACTCGCGCCCGCGCGCCATATACGGTTCGAGGTCGCGGTGATAGCAAGCCACGCTAAAGGTTTTCTTGTTAGGATCGCTGGCCAGGCAGATGAGCTCGTTGGAGCCCTCGCGCAGTTTGACGAGCTTACCCTGCGCATCGTAACCCAACACGGCCGCGCCCTCACGCAGTTCCTGGGGGGCGGCGAGCACGGCGGAAGCGATCTGGACTGCCGGAGGCGCTATTTCGGCCCCGGCGCAGAGGCCGGCCCCCAGCATCGCGGTCAAGAGCAACCCATGAGTGATTTTCATGCAGCAGCCATTTTACACCGCGCGCGGCCACGGACCGCAAAATCACAGGTCATCTATATTAAGATACGAATATACTTATGCTCTGGAGGTGAGCCGATGACGATCCCGCGGAGATCCTTCCTCCACGAGGTTGCCGGCGCCTTGAGTCTGCCGGCGCTCTCGCAGGCGATCCAGGCCACGTCATCCCCCTATCGTCGACCGAAACTCAAAATCACGGATATTCGCACGGCGGAAATCGCTCTCCACGGGCACCAGACGCACGTGCGGATCTATACCGACCAGGACATCACCGGCCAGGGGGAAGCCACGGATGCCGCAGTGGGGGCCGCCGCACTGCTGCGCAGTTTCCGCCCGATGCTGCTCGGGCAGGACCCGCTGAACGTGGAGGCCCTCTGGGAGCGCATCCGCACCGCCGGGATCTTCGCCGGAGCCCAAGGCGGCCAGTACGTGACCGCGCTCTCCGGCATGGAAATCGCGCTGTGGGACGTGGCCGGCAAGGCCCTGGGCTTGCCCATCTACCAACTGCTGGGAGGCAAGGTGCGGGACCGCGTACGCATGTACTGCGATTCCTCGATCCGCGATCCGCTCGGCAAGGAGACAGACGATAAGGCCGCATGGGTCGCGCAGCATGGCTTCACCGCCGTGAAGATCGATATCGACGAGGCCCGCGATCCGGCCCGCTTCGACCGCGTCAACTGGACGGCGAGCAACCGCGAGATCGATCACATGGTGCAGAAGGTGCGCCGCGTGCGCGAAGCGCTCGACCCGAAGATCGACCTGGCCGCGGACCTGCATGGGCGCTACGACATGACCACGGGCAAGCGGGTAGCCATCGAACTGGAGCCGTTCCGGCTTCTGTGGCTGGAAGAACCCGCCCCGCCGGAGAATATCGACGCCCTGCGCGACATACGGCAGGCTACCAAGACCCCTATCTGCTGCGGCGAAAACCTGTTTCTGCGGCATGGGTTCCGCGAAGTGCTGGAGAAGCGCGCGGCGGATATCCTGATGCCGGACATCCAGAAGTGCGGCGGGTTGCTGGAAGCCCGCAAGATCGCGGACATGGCGCACACCTATTACGTGCCGGTGGCGCCGCACTGCGTGGTCTCGCCGGTGGGCACGATGGCCTCCTGCCACGTGTGCGCGGCCGTGCCGAACTTCCTGGTGCTCGAGTGGCATTGGATCGACAGTCACGATTTCTGGAAGGAATTTGTCCAAGAGGGCGAGATTATCCGCGAGGGCTTCACCACCATCCCGGACCGTCCGGGCATCGGTGTGGAAATGAACGAGGCGGCCGCCCGGCGGAAGCAGATCCCCGGCACGCCGTGGTTTGTCTCTGGAGAAAAAATATGAAATGGCTACTAATCGTTGCGGCGGCCTCCCTGTCGAGCGCGCAGGTGACCCCGGATCCGAGGCTGCGCGCCAACAAGAACACCTACAGCCCGGTGATGGAGGTGCTTCAGGCACGGCACGGCCGCGCCACGGACGAACAACTGGAGCGCCTCGGGAAGATGCCGGTCGAAGCCGTCTGGGCGTCGCTGCAGCGCCTGGGCTACGTAAACAGCCACGTGAGCGGCATGCACACGACGCGGCCGGGCGAGCGCCTGGTGGGCCGGGCTCTCACCATGCGCTACCTTCCGCGGCGCCCGGATCTGGTGGCGGCCATGGAAGGACTGGCCAAGGAAGGCGACTGGTCGCCCGCCTATAACGTTCGCGCCGGCGAGGAGTCCAAACCCGGGGACGTGGTGGTGGTCGATCTGGGCGGCGGCATTCCGGACGGAATTTTCTGGGGCGATATTTCCGCCACGGCGGCGCGGGCAGCCGGGGCGCGCGGCGCGGTCCTGTATGGATCCACGCGGGACTATTCGGAGCTGAAAGAAATGGCCGGATTCCCGGTTCTGGCGATGGGCTTCGACCCGCGTCCGGCCACGCAGATCGGGGTGGACTGGAACGTGCCCATCCGGGTGGCCGGGGCCACCGTCATACCGAACGACGTGGTGTTCGCCGACGATGAGGCGGTCTTCTTTTTCCCGCCCTCGATTCTGCCGCAGGTGCTGGAACAGTGCCAGCGCATTGTGGACCAGGAAGACTACGAACGAACGCTCACCCGGGAGCGCCGCTACCGCTTCCGGGACGTGTACCCGCTCAACCCGGAACTGCGCCGGCAGTACGAGGAACAGCGCAAGAAACAATAGTGGAACCCTTCACCGGCCTGGGGAGTTAGCAGGATCCCGGCTGCAATTACGTGCTGCAATTCAACTTTCGCTACAGCGCCGCTTCGGCGTTGCCGGCTTCGGGGTGGTTTCGAGCCAGGCAAACCTGAACCGGCAGATGGAGTTGGCAGCGAAGATTTTGTTTTAGGTAGGCGTCGCCCTCTCTGCCGATTTTAGAGCGATTCTGCTCGGGAATCCGCTGAAGAAGCCGGATCGCAAAACTATCCTGCTGAAACGGCTTTGGCCTTCGAATCACTACGCTGCGGGTGCTATCTATGCCGGCCTTTCGCGCTTGGATCAAAACCATCGATGCAGCCGATGTTTCGAAGTCGGGTGATTTGTCGTCCCAGGAAATCCAGATGCTGCGGGACACGGCGGCAGCCGGAGCGGTGGTTCTGAAAGGCTATTTGGATCGCTGCCTGAGGCGGATTCGCTCATCGCCGTTTTCACAGGCCCAGGTCGGGGTCGACCCGGCCTCTTCGCAGGTGGGACCGAAGGATGTGCTGGTGCACCTGACGCAGAGCAGTCTGATTCGGAGCGTTGCCGAGCGTCAGAATCTTCAGATCGTGGGAGCAGGGATGTCTCCCGGCGGCGGCACGGTCGACTTTTCGCAGGGGGTGCTCTCCGAAGTCTATTGGGTGAGGGTAAAGAACCTGGGCAACGACGCACCCTCCCGCGGGAAGGTTCTGGCAAATCTGGCGATTCACGAGATTGCACACAACAAGTGCCAGCGCATTCCGAACCTGGATCCGGTCAGCGAAGTGCATGGCAATGGCGGCGGCGGACTATTGGCCACCGGGGTGACTCCCGCGTTGGCCCGCATGGGGACTCTGTTGCCAGCCAATGAGCAGTTTCTGGCCAAGTATCTGGCCCGGGACGTCCCGCAATACTCGTTCTGGCTGTTTAATCCCGGCCTCGGCTTTTAGACCGGATCACGCTTCACCAGGGCCGCGCCTCGGGGTTGCTGCGAGATCGTGCATCGATAATACTGAGAAGTAGGATTCCAGTGGGGTGATGGCAGGGCGAGGGCTTGGGTTTGTCAGAAAGCTTACGCTCTTGATTCGATGCGGAATCTGCTGCGCCGCGCTCTCCGGCGGTCCGGCCGCGATCTCTGCAACTCGACCGCCGGACCTGGATGCCCCGGCCGCGGCGGTGCGCCCTCTCCGTCGAGTCGATATAGACCTGCTGGACGATCTCTCCCGCCGGTCATTCCGTTATTTCTGGGAGCAGACCGACGTCAACACGGGCCTCGTCATGGATCGCGCCCTGGCGAGAGGCTCGCACGGAGGCAGGCCGGACCGCCAGGGAGTTGCCAGCATCGCGGCCACCGGCTTCGGTTTGGCAGGATGGTGCGTGGCCGCCGAGCATCACTGGATCAGCCACGAGATAGCGCGCCAGCGGGTGCTGGCGGCATTGCGCCTGTTTACCTATACGACGCCCCAGCAGCACGGCTGGTTTTACCATTACCTGGATCCCGAGACCGGCGCGCGCGCCTGGCAGAGCGAAGTTTCTTCCATCGACACGGCCTTGCTGCTGGCCGGTGTTCTGACTGCCCGCGAGTGCTTCCACAACGATCCCGACATCGTCGACCTGGCGACCAACATTTACAACCGCGTGGATTTTCCCTGGATGATGGACGGCAGCCAGATGTACTTTTCCCACGGCTGGACCCCGGAAAAAGGCTTCCTGCGCTACCGCTGGAACACCTACAGCGAACTCCTGATTCTCTACGTGCTCGGGATCGGGTCTCCGACGCATCCCATTTCGCCTCGGACCTGGGATGCGTGGAGGCTCCCCATCGTGGGCGTCGGCGGCTACACGTACGTGGGGGGCGGGCCGCTATTCATCCATCAATACTCGCTGGCGTGGATTGACCTTCGCGACCGCTTTGCCGAGGAACCTCCAGCGGCAAACCCCACCGTCGTGCGGCTGGACTCCTTGCTGCCCCGCAGGAACTACCACCTGAACTACTTCGCCAATTCCGTGGTGGCCACCAGGGCTCAGCAGGAACTTTTCAGCAAGCAGCTTTCGCGCGAGTTTTCCGGGTATTCCCGGAACGTGTGGGGCGTCACCGCCTCCGACAGCACCAAGGGATACACGGACTGGGGAGCTTCTCCGACAGATGGCCGAATCGACGGCACGGTGGTTCCCAGCGCCGCCGCCGGCTCGCTGATGTTCACTCCTGACATTTGCATCCCGGCAATGCGGACCATGCTGGTGAGGTACGGAACGAAGGTATACGGCCGTTACGGATTCGTCGACGCCTTCAACCCCATGACCGGATGGGTGAGCCGGTACGTCATCGGAATCGATATGGGTATCACCCTGTTGAGCGCGGAAAACCTGCGCACGGGAAGCGTCTGGCAGTGGTTCATGAACAACCCGGAGCCCGAGCGCGCGCTCGATCTGGTAGGACTGCTGAGCATCCGCCACCCCCTGGAGAACTACCAGATTCCGCCTTCCCTTCTCAACAGCCAGCCCTCCCAAAAGGACTTCGTGCTTCGTCTGGGTCAGGCCGGAAAGTGAGCCCGCTTTAGTCCTACTTTCGCTCTGCCGGAAGATGATAGCGGTACAGGACGGCTTCAGACGTGAAATAGATGGCGCCGCCGCGCAGATCGAAACCCGCGGTGATGGGCCGCGGCGCCGAGGCCACGAGCGTGGCAGCGCGTGTGCGCGGGTCGATGCGGAAGATGCCTTCGCGGGCCAGGCCCCAGATGCCGCCGTCCGCCCCCACCGCGACGCTGTTATACGGTGCGCTGTGGAAGGGCACCGGCGCGGTATGAACGATCTGCCGGGTGGCAGGGTCAAAGACGAACAGCGTCTGGCCAGCGATGCCGTAAATCATCTTGTCCGGCCCGGCGATCAGGTCGTTGATATTGCGAGCCCTCGCGACCGGCACGGTCTCGAAGATCTTGCGCGCGCCCTGCGGATCCCAAAGAAAGAGCTTCGCCTCCGTTTGTGTCGGGTGGCTCCCGCCGCCTCCCCCGACGGTGGTGCCGCCGGCGATGAGATCCCCGGCGCGCGCCAGTGACACAGGGCTCTGATCCTGCACCAATTGCGGGTAGCTGGTCACTTGGTTGGTGGCCGGATCCCAGATAGTGAGCGGCCCCCCGAGCCTCCCATATCCGGCCACCGGCCCGAGATACACGCGTCCATCGGGCCCGGCGATCATGGCCTCCGGCCGCCAGCCGTGATCCTGGCCGGCGTACTCCACCAGCACGGGGTTCACGCCAGGGTGGAAGGCCTGTGCGGGATCGTAGGACATCAACGGCGCGAGGCCCGAATACGCGCCCATGAGCAGTCGCCCGCGCAGAGTGAGGAAGGAGTAGACCTCGCCGCCGCCCAGCCCGCCGATCTCCTGGAACGCGCGCTGGGCTTCGTCGAAGCGCACCAGGTGGATGGGCAGGATGGTGCTGCCGTAGAGGCGATCGTCAGGTCCGAAGGCCACGCGGAACACCGGCAGCGTGTTGCCCTGGTAGCCGAACTTTCGCTCGGTAATGCCGCCGCCTCGCGGATCGGAGATACGCAGCGTGTTGTCTTCGACCGTCACGCTGCGCCCGTCCCGCAGCCGGTTATTGGCTACGGCCGGCGCAGCTTCGGCGGCCGGGATGGGCGTGCAGGTCCAGCCTTCGAGACGGAAACAGCGGGACTCCACGCGGCCGTACACTTTGCCGTCCTGACCCATATACACGGTGGCCTGGGCGACCACTTGCGCATCGGCGGGCAGGATTTCGCGGTGCTGGCCGGTGGAGATCTGGTAAACCGCAATGTTCGCCTTACTGGTGCCGATGCCTACGTAGACGAAGTCGCCCGTGCCGGCGACAGAGTGCGCGTATTGTTCGACGGGGTCCATGCGGCCCAGGTCTTCGAGCTTGTTTGTAGCCGGGTCGTAGCGCACCAGCTTAGCCTGCGGGTAGGTGGCCCCATAGATCTTGCGGTCCGGCCCCACGGCCACATCCCAGATGTAGCTCTCAGTCTGGCTGGGACGTCCGAGGTCGATCAGCTTGCCAGCGCGAGGATCGAGTTGCAGCAAGTGCGCGTTGGGCAGCGTGCCCAGGTAGATTTTGCCGTCCGGGCCCACCACCATGTTGCGCGCGCCGGATTCGGTGGGCGCCGGATTGGAGAAGACCTGGAAGCTTCCCGTGGCGGGATCGACGGACACGACTTCGATCGTGTTGTTCAGGTAGAGGTAGCTGAGGTACAAGCGCTCGCTTGCGGGCGTGGGGCCCGGCCCGATCGACGACGCGACGAGCGAGCCGAGGCCGCGATAGGTGGCCAGCTCCTCGAAAGTTCCGGGGGCGCCGCCGGGCGGGGCCGCGGCCGCGAGGGCGGCAGACAAAGCGAGAACCAAGGGAATAAATTTATGCATGTCTATCCGCAGGGTACAATACCCGCAACGCGGCGGCGAATTACGTTTGAGATCTGTTTATCCGCTCCGATATACTGGCGTGGTGCGGACGCTTCTCCGTCTTTTCTGTCTCTTCGTGACCGGCGCGATGTTGCTCTTCGCCGCCGGTCCGGCACGCGACCAGTGGGTCGCGGTGGCGGATCGGCTGGTCCGGACGGCTCCCGAGTCGTACCCGATCGATTGGGGGGAAGGCGTCCAGATGTGTGGACTCATGCAGGTGTTCTCGCGTACCCACTACGACCGCTACGCGGACTTCGTGGAGAAGTGGGCAGCCTTCCATCTCCCCGGCGGTGTGGATGCGCTGCTGGGAAACACGGCGGACTCTCCTCGGAAGGGCTATTGCGGCCGCTGGGTGTGCGGCACCGCGCTGGCGGCTCTCTTTGAGGCCCGCAGGAAGCCGGAGTACCTGGAGGCCGCCTCACGCATGGCGGAATTCGTGCGTACCGGCGCTACTCGCGGGCCGGAGGGGGAGTTGGGGCACTGGCTCGGAAATCACCAGCTCTGGGTGGACACGCTGAACATGGCTTGCCCCCTGCTCAGCCGCCTGGCGAAGGTGGAAGACCGGACAGCCTACCTGGACGACGCCGTGAACCAACTGCTGGTGGCCGCGCGTCACATGCGAGACCGGCAGACCGGCCTGTTCTATCACATGTGGGACTGGCAGAGCGGCAAAATCGAGGGTGCGCAGTGGGGGCGGGGCAACGGCTGGGTGATTATGTCTCTGGCGGATACGTTCGAGTACCTGCCGAAGAGCCACAGGGATTACCCGGCACTGCGCCGCCTGGCAGAGGAGCATGCCCGCGCGCTCGCGGCGGTTCAGGACAGCGACGGATTGTGGCACACCGTGCTGGACGATCCGCAATCGTACGCGGAGTGCTCGGCCACCACCATGGTTGCCTACGGGCTGATGAAGCTGGTCCGCCTGAAAGTGCTTCCCGAGCGCTACCGGGAACCCGCGCGGCGGGCCTGGGTGGCGGTGAACCGGCGCTGGTTCGAAGACGGCTTGGTGAGCGGCGTCTCGGCCGGCACGGACCCGTCAGACAAGGACGGGTACCGCACCCGGCCGCAGGGGACGTACACTTGGGGCACAGGAGCCTACCTGATGGCGGGCAGTGAAGCGGACCGGCTGCCTTGAGACCGGAGGTGGGCGTCCAGCGCATCCCCCACATTAGCGGAGGTTTCCAATGAGCCGAATTGGCTTGGTTGTCCTGCTGGCCCTGCTGGCCGCTTCCATCCGCGCGGAGGAGCCCATGGCGGAGGCTCGCCGCTGGGTGGAGGCGAAGTTTCTGGCGCGCCCGGACACGCGGCCGGCGCGCGCCCACCTGATGCTATACACGCGCTCCGGTTCGATCTACCGGAACCGGATCAAGGGCCGGAAGTTCCGCATTGCGGGCCGGGAGTTTGAGCGAGGCGTCGGCATGCCGTCACCCGGCGACGTGCTGGTGCGCCTGCCCGGTCCCGCCGCGGCGTTCGAAGCCACGGTAGGCGTGGATAGCAACGACCTGGGCTACTACTCGAACGCAGGGCGCGGCAGCGTGGTGGCTTCCGTCGAAGCCGGCGGGCAGGAGGGCTTCCGCTCTCCGGTCTTGCATGAGGGTCTGGCCGGCATCCCGGTGAAGGTTATCCTGAACGGCGCCGCCGAGTTCAGTCTGAAGTTGACCGCCGTGGGCGAACGCCCGCGGACCTATCAGGCCGAATGGGACCAGGCGGATTGGGGGGACGCGCGCGTCACCCTGGCCAATGGCGCAACCGTCTGGCTGGCGGATCTGCCTGCCGGTCCGCTGGCCGGCCCGTATTCCACCGATCCGCCGTTTTCTTTCCGCTACGGCGGGCGCCCCTCGGAAGACCTGCTGCGCAAGTGGATCCGGAGGGAATCCGCGCGTCCGCTGGGGGCGGGCGCAACAGAGCATACCTTGACCTTCACGGACCCAGGCACCGGGCTGGTGGCCCGCGCGGTGGCGGTGGCTTATCACGACTTCCCCACCGTCGAGTGGACACTCTATCTGCAAAACACCGGCGCGGCGCCCACGCCCATCCTGGAAGACATCCAGGCTTTGGACACGCGCCTGGAGCGCAACGCCGAGGGCGAGTTTCTGCTGCACCACGCCAAAGGCAGTCCCAATTCGCCCACCGACTACCAGCCTCTGGAAACGCGGCTGGCGGCCAAGGCCGACGAGCGCATCGCCGCGCGGGGCGGCCGTCCTACCGACACCGCCCTGTGCTACTTCAACATCGACTGGGGTACGGACGGCGTGATTCTGGCGCTGGGATGGCCGGGACAGTGGGCCGCGGAGTTCAAGCGCGACGAAGGCGCCGGGCTGCGGGTGCGCGCCGGACAGGAGCACACGCACTTCCGCCTGTTGCCGGGCGAGGAGGTGCGCACGCCGCTGGTGGCCTTGCAATTCTGGCAGGGAGACGTGATCGCGGGGCAGAACGTGTGGCGCCGCTGGATGGTCGCCCACAACCTTCCCCGCCCCGGCGGCAAGTTGCCTCCACCACAGGTGGCCGGAGGCAGCAACCGCCACACCATCGAGATGCAGGATGCCGACGAGGAAAACCAGAAGCGCTTTCTCACGCGCGACCTGAACGCCGGCTTGCCCCTGAACTACTGGTGGATGGACGCCGGCTGGTATCCGTTCCGGGAGGGCTGGTGGAACACTGGGACCTGGGAGCCGGACCCCAAGCGCTTTCCGCGCGGCTTCCGGCCCATCTCGGACCTGGCCCACGCGCGCGGCGTCAAGACCATCGTTTGGTTCGAACCCGAGCGTGTGACGCCGGGCTCCTGGCTCTACGAAACACATCCCGAGTGGCTGATCGGCCCGGACGGCAAGAACAAGCTGCTCTACCTGGGAAATCCTGAAGCGCGCCAGTGGCTCACCGATCACGTGACACGGTTGCTGAAGGAACAGGGCATCGACCTGTACCGCCAGGACTTCAATTTCGAGCCGCTGGCCCTCTGGCGCTCGCACGACGCCGAGGACCGACAGGGGATCACCGAGATCAAGCACGTCACCGGCTACCTGGCCTATTGGGACGAGTTGCGGCGGCGCTTCCCCGCCATGCTCATCGACACCTGCGCCTCCGGCGGGCGGCGCAACGATCTGGAGACCCTGCGGCGCGCCGTGCCGCTCTGGCGCAGCGATTTCGCCTACGAGCCCTCCGCCATGCAGCAGTTCACCTACGGCATGGCGCTGTGGATCCCGTATTTCGGCACGGCGGTCAATTCGGTGGAACCGTACCTGTTCCGCAGCCAGATGACCCCGGCCATTGCCGTGGGGCTGGAGCCCGGCCGCATTCCGGATGGCTACGCGCGTTTCCGCCGCCTGATCGAGCAGTGGCGCCAGGTGGCGGACGACTATTACGGGGACTACTATCCGCTCACCCCGTACAGCACGGAAACCAGCGCCTGGATCGCCTGGCAGTTCGACCGCTCCGACCGTGGCAGGGGCATGGTGCAGGCTTTCCGCCGCCCGGACAGCCCTTTTGAAGCCGCGCGTTTCCGCCTGCGCGGCCTCGATGCCGGGGCCCGCTATCGCGTCGCGAATGTGGACACCGCCGACGAACACGAGTTCAGCGGAAAGGAACTGATGGAGAGCGGCCTGCTTGTGTCCATCCCCGCCGCGCCGGGAGCGGTGATCCTCACGTACCAGCGCCGCTGAAGGCTCCTCAGTTCACCCAAATCGGGCTCGAGATGGCTTTCTTGCCGTCGGTCTGCACCAGGTCGATGTAGTAGAACACGTTCTGGTAATCTCCGGAGGCGTCCACGTATTCCAGGCTCGCCGAAGTTCCCCCCGGCGAGACGGCGTGCACCACCTTCCCGTTTTTCACCACGCGCAGCACCTGAATGGGCGCGGTGCCCTCGGCGCTTGCCACGATGCGCGGCGCGCCGCTCACGCGCAACTGGGAGCCCATGGGCGAGCCGTTGATTTCGAAGTTCAGAATGATGCGCGTGCCCGTGGTGGCGTAGGTGCGCCGGTGGTACAACCCCTGGAAGATACCCTGTCGCGTGAGTTCGCCGGCGTAGACCGCCACCAGAGCCGTTCCGCGCTCGGCGGGGCTGGTCCGGGAGAAGACCTCGCCCTCCTCCCCGCGAGTAACCGCCGCACGCCGCACGCCGTAGCCCGCGTTCCCCGCATGGTTGTCCGTGGAGG
Source organism: Solibacteraceae bacterium (assembly GCA_021324015.1). Classification (GTDB taxonomy): domain Bacteria; phylum Acidobacteriota; class Terriglobia; order Bryobacterales; family Bryobacteraceae; genus JAJPJX01. The sequence goes on from JAJPJX010000157.1 coordinate 31,779, forward strand.
CGATGACGCCCAGCCGGTAGCCGTTTTGTAAGAACTTGGTGGCCCAGTCCTCCGATCGGCGGTGGTCCGAGAAAATCTCGATGGCGCGCTGCAACCCCGGGTTGTGGAAGGCGGGGTTGGCCTGCCTGCCGCCGTAGTGCGGAATCACCATCAGGTTCTCGTTGCGCTCCATGGGCGCGAGCATGCGGAACAGATCTTCCACGTGATTGGCGCCCTTGTTGGGGCCGTGATACATGCGCAGGTTCTGATAGTTGAAATAGGAGTAGCAACGGATTACCGGCATGTCGGAATCGGTGGTGTACACGTTGTGGTCGCCGCCGACGTCCGTTTGCCCGCTCCACTCGTAAGCCAGGAAGGTGACGAACCGGCCCGGCTGATACAGGCGGTTGGCCGTGGCCTTGATGTCCTCCCACATCCAATCTTCGACCAGGAAGGAATGGTCCGTCACCGCTGTGAAGTCCAGCGCCGCGACGCGGCGGCCGAAATCGTAGGTCTCTTCCGGGGTGCCCCGCCCGTCGGAGTACATGGTGTGGGTGTGGATGTCGCCCCAATAGATGCGCTCGCGCGCGGCCGACGTCCGCACGATCACGGGGTTGCTCTCGCACGCGAGGGTGCCGTCCGCGCTGCGGACCCGGATGCGGTACGTGCCCGGCTTCGGAAAGATTACCTGTTCGAAGCGGTGCGCACCCTGGTCCGCAGACTGAAAGGTGTATTCGCCCGGAAGGCGCGCATCGCCGGCTTCCGAGGAGAAGGCCACTTTCCCGCGAAAGCTATCCGCGGGATTGCCGTAGCCGTCATCGGCCCACACGTTCACCCAGGTGGCCCGGCCCGCCTCAGCGCCCGAGGGCGTGACCACGTTCAGCGCGGCTGCCGGAGCCGCCCGCAGGCGAATGTGCGGGTTGCGCTCCAGCGGCAGGTAATCGTCGTTGCCCAGGGCATCCACGTAGAAGCGGAAGACGAAGGCTTTCTCGTCGTAGCTCTGCATGCGCACGCCGCGCGATCCGCCCAGGTCGATCTCGATCGAATTCCCTTCTTTGAGAGAAGGGCCGGTGAGCTTGAACTCGTTGATGAACTGCCAGGGGTGATAGCGCGCAAACAGCGGATTCAGCGTGGTGGTGTAGGCCCGCCAAGCCAGCGCTGCGCCGGTGGAGGTGCGGAAGGCCAGGTAATTCTCGCCTGCCGGATCGCTGGTTTGCAGGTGCAGGCCTCCCCAGTCCGTGCCCATGCCGTGTGCCGTGGCCAGGCGCAGCCCGCCGCCGGTTTTCATGCCCGCCCGTCCGACCCGGAAGCGCAGCTTGAGCGGCACGTCGCGGTCCACCACGGCTTCGGACGGCCCATCCAGGGAGGCTTCGCCCAAGCCCATCTGTTCGCCCTTGCGGATGGCGTCCTCTTCGGTGAGGTAGCGAGCCATCGAGCGGTAGCCGCCGGTGCGGCTCTCCGCCGCGGGACTCTGGCTGCGCAGGGAGCGAAGCCAAAAGAGCGTACCCGCCATGGCGGCGGCCAGCGCGAGTTTACGTCTCATGGGTCACCAGATCAGTTTGAGGGCCAATTGGATCAGCCGCGGCGGGCGCGCGGACGTAATCTGCCCGAAGTTGAGGCTGCCGGTGTCGGCCGAAGGCAGGTTGAACTGCGCGTGGTTCCACATATTGAAAAATTCGCTCCGGAACTCGATGCGGCTGGCTTCGTGCAGCGTGAAGTTCTTGCTCACGGCGCCATCCCAGTTGTTGATGCCCGGACCCAGCAGGATGCCGCGCCCGGAGTTTCCGAAGAAGCCGGCTGCCGGGGCCGCGAAGCAGGCCGTGTTGAAGAAGTATCCACCGTTGGCGCGCACGCTCCCGCTCAGTTGACTGTCGCTGCCGTTGCAAAGACGATTGGCGCGCACATAGCTGAAGTTGCTGCCGGTGCGGTTGGGCGAGGTGATGCTGAACGAGGAGCCGGTCGAGAAGGTCAGGATGCCGTTGAGATTCCACCCGCCCAGCAGGAGGTCGGCAGCCTTGGGCAGCGTGGAGGCGAAATGCCGCCCGCGCCCGAAGGGCAACTCATACACCGTGGAGATCACCACCCGGTGTGGCACGTTGTAGGATACCGGACCTTTGTCGCAGGCGCGGCAGCCCGCGATCTGGTTGATGGTGCTGGAAGCCACCTCCCAAGTGTCGCTGAGCGTCTTGGAAAATGTGTAGTTGGCCAGCAGAGTCAGACCATGGGCGAACTGATGTTGGTACTTCAGCATCAGCGCCTCGTAGCTCATGTTTCCGCTGTTGTTGGAAAACAGCAAGGAAGTGTAGCGCGGGTACGGCCGCCGTGCCGGGTCGCAGCCCAACCCGGCGGTGGCCAGGCACTGGTCGATGTCGTACCGGTCCTGCTGCTTGTGCGCGCTGCTGCCCAGGTAGTCGGCCTGGATCAGGTCGTCCCGCCCGATGGTGTGCTGCACAGAAAAATTCCACTGCGTGACGTAAGGCGTGCGGCTGTCCGGGTTGGCGGCGAAGGGAGCGAAGCCCGGCGGCAGATTCGCCGCGAAATCCGGCGTCAGCGGCGGCAGCGGCACCACCGGAAACACGTTCTGCCCCAGCACGTACGTGGGCAGGGAGTTGAACTGGTTGTTCACGATGGACACCGAGTTCTGGAACGGCGGCCCCACAGCGCCGAATTGGGCCTCAATCAGGCCAAGCTGCCCGTAATACACGCCCGCTCCCGCGCGAATCACCGTGTCCTTCAGAAACTTCGGCTGCCAGGCGAGGCCGAAGCGCGGCGTGAAGTTGTTGCGGTCGGGGCGAAAGATCTGCGGGTCCATCTGATTCAGCGCGGCGTATCGCAGCAGGCCGGTCTGGAAATCGAAGCTGTGGATGATCTGCCGGTCAGGGCCTTGCGGATTGGGGATCTGGCCGTAATACCACGAGAGGCCGTAGTTCAGGGTGAGGCTGGGCGTCACCCGCCAGGAGTCCTGAAAGTACGGGAAGTATTCGGTGTAGTAGTAGTGAATGGGCTGCAAACCGAGCACCTGGCCGGAGGTGGGCATGCCCAGCAGAAAGTCGGCGAAGGCGCTGCCGGTGTTGGCCGCCGGCGCCAGCCGTCCCCCCGCCGCGGGAGCCAGTTGGGCGGTGAACACGGTCTGGAACGAAAGCGTGCCCACCGCGTTGGCGTTGGCGTTCTGCTGCTTGGTGCGGTGATAGCGAATGCCGGCTCCGAACGAGAAGCTGTGGCTGGCGTGGTTGTAGTTCAACCCCTCGTCCACCTGGTAATTGTTATCCGTATTGCCCAGCGGTCCTCCGGAACGGCCGAAGCCCGTAAATCCCTGGATGCCGATCCCGCTGATGCCCCGCGGGTCCAGCGTGCCAGTGATGCCCAACTGCGGCGCGAGCGGAGGTCCCGCCTCCGCCTGCCCCTCGTTGTTCACCGAGGAGCGGCTGAAGCCGATGCGCGCGATGTTCACCAGGTGCGGCCCGGCCGTGATGGTGTGCTGCACCACGGCAAGCTGCGTGTCGAATGGGAAATAGGCGCCCGCCAGCGGCATCAGACTGGCCTGGATGGCCGGCGAGTTCTCCCAGGTGACCGCCGCGAACAGCGACTGCCGCTCGGACAGGGCCGCATCCGCGCGGATGGTGAACTGGTCGTCATTCAGCGTGTTCACAGGGTTGCCGAACAGGTTGGAAGGCCGGCGCGCAAAGCTCGAACCGGGCAGGTAATAGGAGAGCAGCTTGCTGGCCACCGGGTTGATCAGGCTGGCCGGAACGCGGTTGTTGGGAAACGGCTGGCGCGTGCCGGTGCCGGGATCGAAAGTCAGCGGATTGTAGATCGCCTGCGGCACCTCGCCGAAATCGCCCCCGAACATCGCGGCCGTCGGCGTGAAGGCCGCGGTGGAGAACTTCTGCACCTGCCGCGTCCCCTCGTAATCGGTGTGAAACCACAGCTTGTTCTTCCCGTTGAACAGCCCGGGAATCAGCACGGGGCCGCCCAGGGCGAACCCGAACTGGTTGCGCTGCAACTGCTCCGGAGCCGGAGCGAAGAAATTCCGTGAGTCCAGGCGGGTGTTGCGCAGAAATTCAAAGGCCTCGCCGTGATACTCGTTCGTGCCGCCCTTGGTGATCAGGTTCACAATGCCCGGGTTCGGCCCCTGGTCGGGCATGAAGAATCCGATCTGAATCTTGAACTGGTCGATCGCCGAAACCGACAGGTTCAGCGCCGATTCTCCCAGCCGGGAACCGCGCGTGGCAATGCCATCGATCAGGTAGCTGGTCTGAAACGGACTGTTCCCGCTCAGGATTACCGAGCGGTCCGAATGTCCCTGCTGCCCGGCCACCACGTCGGAAAGCCCGCCCGGCTGCGCGGTGCCGCCGGCCAGCAAGGCAAGCTGCAAGAAGTCCCGCCCATTGAGCGGCAGCATGGAAACCCGCGTCTGGTCAATCACCGTGCCGAGCGCGTTCGAGGCGGTCTCGAGTAACGGAGCCTCACCTTCGGCATTAACCAGCACCGACTGCGTGACGGCGCCCACCTGCATGGTGACATCCACGGTGGCGCGCTGGTTCACGACCACCTGGAAATTCGAAACGGTGGAGGTGTCGAAACCCTGGCGCGCCACGCGCAAGGTATACAGGCCGGCCGCAACGCCGTTGAACACGTAATCGCCCGCGGCGTTGGTCACGGTCTTGCGCGCGACCCCACGCTGCGTGTCCACCAGCTCCACCGTGGCGGCCGGCACCGCCGATCCGGTGGCATCCCGCACGGTGCCGCCGACCGCGGAAGTCCCTAAGGAAGTCTGCGCGCCGAGGGGACCGGCCCCATACAGCACCCACAACCACAAACCCGCTGCTAGAAACGCTTTCCGCATGGACAGTCCCCCATCTTCTGTCCGACATTTCTATCACAATTCGCATGGCGCGGAGCGTTATTTGTTCTTAGGAGCGGTCTTGTCGGCGGGCTCTTCCTTGGTGGCGTCCGGGGATAGCGGCGCGGGCGTCTCGAAGGTGATGGTCGCCTCGGTGCTGAACTTGCGATACATGCGGAATTCCACTTCGTTCTTGATCAGGTACTTGCCCTCGCGCGAGTTCAGCACGAATTTGAGCGGCAGAGTGAAGGAGTGCCCGCTGATATCGGTCTTGTCGTAATCCAGGGTCAGGTGCACGTCCTGCACCGGAAAGTCCGCCGGGATATCCACCGCCTGCAACGTGATTTTTTCCACAGACTCGTTCTCCTTATCCACGTAAATCAGGCCGTGATACCCCACGATGATGTGCCGGTCCGGCACGTAGATCTGATATTTGGAGCGGGCCTGGCTGACGGTGTAGGAGAACACATGTGTGCGCCGGCCGCGCAAGGTGGCCCAGCGCTCCCAGTCGAAGGTAGTCTCCGTGGAGGGGTCGAAGATCTCGCGCATCATGCTGGCCCACTCGCCGGAGGAGATGGCGCCCCCCAGCTTCTCGTGATCCACGTCCATCGGCTTGCTGTTTACCAGTATGACTTTGTAATTCTCTTTGTGCTCGTAATAGCTCAGCCGCTCTGTGATCGTGTCGGCCGGATACCAGCCGGAATGTCCCGTGGGATCGACGAAACGCCGCGTCACCTGCGTGCAGATGAAATCCGGCAGGCGGGTGGTGTAGTTGATGGCGTAGTCCCGCGCCGCCTCCAGCACGCGTTTTTGTTCCATGGCGTCCGGCGGCGGGGGCGGCACGTACACCGGTTTCGGCGGCGGGGGCGGCGCTTTCGGCAGGCTGGCGGCGGCTTCGGCCAGTTCGTGCAACGCCGCCACCGTCTTGGGGCCCGCTCCCAAGCCCTGCAAATCTTCGATGGTGCGGTCGTCCAACTGGTTGGTGAGCTTCATCTTGCGCAGGTAGTCGGCCACCTTGCGGTCATCCTGCTTTAACTGCACCGCGGACTGGATGAAGGCCCTCAACTGCTCCACGGTGATCTTCATCTGGGCCGCCGCGGGAAGCGACAGGCAGAGAAGTAGCACCAAAGCTCGCACGCGCATGGAGTGCATTTAATTCGTAGACGCCCCGGCCACGCGTTGTGTTACGGCCGGAGGTTCGCCCTCTTCCCTCTATGATAGTCCGGGCGTGATATCCTCAGCCTGCCATGCTGCTCTCCCGCCGATCCTTTTGCCGCGCCTCCGCGCTCCTCCCGCTCGCGCCTCAAGCGGGGCGGCCGCAATCCCGCTTCGGCACGGCGCGGTGCGTCTCCGAGTGGTCCTTCCGCTCGGGGAAGCCGCACCGCGATCCGTTCCACGAGGTCGAACTGGACGTGGTCTTCACGGGTCCGGGCAGCGCCTCTTACCGGGTTCCCGCGTTTTGGGCCGGAGAGTCGGTGTGGCGCGTGCGCTTCGCTCCTCCCGGCGCCGGCCGCTACACCTGGAGGACCGTCTCCAACGATACGTCCAACCCGGATCTGCACAATGTCTCCGGCACACTCCAGGTGGAGCCTTACGAAGGGCCAAATCCGCTCTACCGCCACGGGCCGATTCGCGTGGCCGCGGACCGTCGCCACTTCGAGCACGCCGACGGCACGCCGTTTTTCTGGCTGGGAGACACCTGGTGGATGGGTCTGTGCAAACGTTTGTCCTGGCCGGATGACTTCCAGACCCTGGCCGCGGACCGCCTGTCCAAAGGCTTCACCGTGGTGCAGATCATCGCCGGCCTCTACCCGGACATGCCGCCCTTCGATCCCCGCGGCGCCAATGAAGCCGGCTATCCCTGGGAGCCCGGCTACGCGCGCGTCAATCCCGCCTATTTCGATGCCGCCGACGTGCGCATCCAGCACCTGGCCGACCGCGGCATCGTGCCCTGCATTGTGGGCTGCTGGGGCTATTTCCTCCCGCTCATGGGCGTGCCCAAAATGAAGCAGCATTGGCGCTACCTGATCGCGCGGTGGGGCGCCTACCCGGTGGTCTGGTGCCTGGCCGGCGAAGGCACCATGCCCTTCTATCTCTCAAAAACACGCGAACAGGACTCCGCCATGCAGAAGCGCGGCTGGACGGAAGTAGGGCGCTACGTCCGCCAGGTGGATCCCGCGCATCACATGGTCACCATCCACCCCTCGCAGACCGCGCGGGATTCGGTCGACGACCCCGGCGTGATCGATTTCGACATGCTGCAAACCGGCCACAACGACCGCGCCAGCATTCCCAACACGGTGAACCGCGTGACCCAGTCGCTGCTCCAGACGCCGCGCATGCCCGTTCTGGTGGGCGAGGTCTGCTACGAGGGTATCCTTGAGGCCAGCCGCGAGGAGGTGCAGCGCTTCATGTTCTGGGCCTGCATCCTGAGCGGCGCCGCCGGGCACACTTACGGCGCCAACGGCATCTGGCAGGTGAACCGCGCCGGTCAACCTTACGGGCTTTCGCCTCACGGCCACTCCTGGGGAGATACGCCCTGGGATGTGGCCGCCCGCCTGCCGGGTTCGCGCCAACTGGGCCTCGCCAAACGCCTGCTGGGGCGTTACCGGTGGTGGCGCCTGGAGCCTCGTCCGGAAATCGTCGAACCGCACTGGAGCAAAGACAATTTCGTGCAACCTTACGCCGCCGTCATCCCCGGCGAAGCGCACCTGGTCTTCCTCCCCGCCACGCGATCCAGCGTGAAGCTGCACAACCTCGAAAGCGGCCCTTACCGCGCGTTCTTTTTCAATCCCAGCGACGCTTCCGAACGCGACCTGGGAGACGTATCGCCCGACGCTTCGGGCGCCTGGCAGGCCCCGGACGTGCCCATTTTCCGCGACTGGGTGCTGGTGCTGGAGCGCCGCCGCAGTTCCGCCGTCACGACGCGGTGACACTTCAGGCACAGGGTGCGCAGATTGGAGAGGTCGCACTCCCCGCCGCCTTCGCTCACGGGTACGATGTGATCGGCGTCCCACAGGCTCGAGCGCGGGGCGCCGCGCAATCCCCACGCCGCCAGGGCGGCCCGGCGGCGGGCGCCGCGCATCCCGCGGATACGCGCCCATTCGGCCTCGGTATCCACAGCGCACAGCGCGCAGATCCCGCGGTCCCGCACGAATACCTGCTCCCGCAAAAATCCCGGATCGCTGCGCAGCCGCCATTCGGTGACGCACCATTCCGAACAGAAGGTGCGCCGCCCCCTGGGCACCTCCAGGCTGCACCACCGGCATAGCGTCCGCCCGTTGGGACCTTTGGGCAAGTCCTGCGGGCGGACAAATCCCCCTTTCATCACGCGCCTGGTGCTTGACGGCGACACGGAAACATTTTAGCGCGTTCCTGTTTTCTTCAAGCCGCGTTACCCTGGAAAGACATTATGCAGAATCACGAAATCGCAACCCTCGGAGGTGGCTGCTTCTGGTGCCTGGAAGCCGTTTACGATGAAATGCAGGGCGTGCTCTCGGTCGAGTCCGGCTACATGGGCGGCCACGTCAAGAACCCCGGCTATCGCGAGGTGTGCACCGGCACGACCGGCCACGCGGAGGTCGCGCAACTGAAATTCGACCCGGCCGTGCTCTCCTACCGCGACATCCTGGAAGTCTTCTTCGCCATTCACGACCCCACCACGCCCGACCGCCAGGGCAACGACGTGGGCCCGCAATACCGTTCCGTAATTTTCTATCATTCCGATGCGCAGCGTGTGACCGCCGAAGAGGTGATCCGCGAGGTGACGGCCGCCCGCGTCTTCCGCGACCCGGTTGTCACCACCGTCGAGCCCGCCGCAGCCTTCTACCGGGCCGAAGACTATCACCAGGAGTACTTTCGCAACCATCCGAACCAGCCCTATTGTGTCTACGTGGTGTCCCCCAAAGTGCACAAGTTTCGCGAGAAATTCGCCGCCCGCCGTAAGCTAGAGTAAGAGCATGGCAGCCAAGAAGATCCTTATGCTTGCGGGAGACTTCGTGGAGGACTACGAAGTCATGGTGCCGTTCCAGGCGCTGCTCATGGTGGGCCACACCGTGCATGCCGTGTGCCCCGGGAAAAAAGCGGGCGACCGGGTACGTACCGCGGTGCACGATTTCGAAGGCGACCAGACCTACAGCGAGAAGCCAGGCCACAACTTCGTGCTGAACGCCACCTTCGACGAAGTCGCGCCGGGCGGCTATGACGCTCTGGTCATCCCTGGCGGGCGCGCGCCCGAGTACATCCGTCTCAATTCGAGGGTTCTGGAGATCGTCCGCCATTTCGCCCAGGCGAACAAACCCATCGCCGCCATCTGTCATGCCGGCCAGCTTCTGGCCGCCGCCGGAGTGCTGGAAGGCAAGGCTTGCACCGCCTACCCCGCCGTGGGGCCCGAGGTCCGCCGCGCCGGCGGGCATTGGGTGGATTGCCCCGTCGATCAGGCGCACGTGGACGGCAATCTGGTGACGGCGCCCGCCTGGCCGGCGCATCCGGAATGGCTGGCCAAGTTCCTTCGCGTGCTGGGCACGCGGATCGAGCCGTAGGCGGCGCCGCCCATAAGTGTCGCGGCTCGGACGACCAACCCTAAAGCCGTGCCGGCTTTTGGCCGATCTACCAAGGCGGAGGACCCGATTGGCCGCCTGCTCCCCAAGCGCTGAAATCGAACATCTGCGGCAGGAGAATGTGCGGCTTCGCGCCGAGGTTCTCGAAGTATCCGAGGCGAATGCACGCGCGGCCGAGCTGATGGTCGAATTGGAAGAGGCCCGGGAACTCCTGCACACACAAAACCAGGAGCTGGCTTGCCAGAAACTCGCCTTGAGCGAAGCGCTTAAAAGCAGTGAGGCCGCCACCAACGCCAAGGCGTTGTTTCTCGCCAACATGAGCCACGAAATCCGTACGCCGATGAACGGAATCATGGGTATGGCCGAACTCTTGCTCGAAACCCAACTGAGCCCGGAGCAGCGGGATTACGTGGAAACCATCAAGAGCTCGTCCGAGTCCCTGCTGACCGTGATCAACGACATCCTGGACTTCTCCAAGATCGAAGCCGGAAAGCTAACGATTTCTCCCCAGCCCATCGAACTGCGCGCCGCCATAAGCTCGATGTTGCGGACCGTGGCCATGCGTTGCCAGCAGGCAGGCCTGAAGCTGCTGAACGAAATTCATCCCCAGGTACCCGAGCGCATCCTGGTCGATCCGGACCGCTTGCGCCAGGTCATCCTCAACCTTCTCGCAAACGCGGTGAAGTTTACGCACGCAGGAGAGGTGGAGCTGTCGGTCCGGCTGGAGCAAGTGGAACGCGGCGCCGCGGGGGTCCACTTCGCGGTTCGGGACACCGGGATTGGGATCCCCGCGGAGAAGCAGGCCCTTATCTTCCAGCCTTTTGTGCAGGCGGACGGCTCGATTACGAGATGCTACGGCGGCACGGGACTGGGGCTGGCGATCTCTTCGCGTCTGGTCGCGCTGATGGGAGGGCGCATTTGGCTGGAAAGCTCGGCCGGGCGCGGCAGCACCTTCCACGTCGTCATCCCGTGTGTAGCCGCAGCGCCGCAGGCTTCCGATTCGCTCCCGGAAGGCGCCCCGCCGGCGCCGGCCCCTTCGCGGCCGCTGCGCATCCTCGTGGCCGAGGATAACCCCGTCAATCAAAAGCTGGCCGTCCGCATTCTCGAAAAACAAGGCCATGCCGTGACGGTGGCGCCCGATGGCCTGGCGGCCTTGCAGGCTTGGGAGACCAACCCCTTTGACTTGATCCTCATGGATGTACAGATGCCCCGCATGGGAGGATTCGACGCCACACAGGCCATTCGCGCCTCCGAGCACAGCACCGGAAGCCACGTGCCGATCATCGCGCTGACGGCGCACGCCATGAAGGGCGACCAGGAGCGCTGCCTGTCGCAAGGCATGGACGCGTATCTCTCGAAACCTCTCCGCCCGGCCAATTTGCTGGAGGTCATCGGCCGTTTCGCCCCCGCGCTCTGACCGCCGGCGCTCGCGCGCTATCGCACCACCAGTTCCCGCCGCTCTCCCGGCCCCAGCCGGATGGTCTTTTCCTGGAACGCCTGGCCAGGCGCCACGTACCCCAGCGGCCAGACCACCTTCACTTCCCCACCCCGCTCCGCGCGCAGCGTGGCGCTCACAATCTCGCCCGAGCGCATCACGCCCGAGACCAGCACTCCGCCCTGCGCCCGCAAGTCGCGAAACGAGACGTCCGTCCACTCCTCCGGCACGGCAGGGAAGATCCGCAGCCGCCCGCCCCAGCTTTGGAGCAGCATCTCGTTCACCGCGGCCGTGAACGCGCACTCCGCCTCTTCGGTGAACGGCTCGTAGGTGTAAAACGAAAACCCGAATTTCTTGTAGTCTCCGTTCACGTGAAATCCGTTCGGCCAGATGTAGGCCTTCTCATAGATCTGGAGCAGGTTCAACGCCTGGTTGGGGCGCCGCGCGCGCGATGCGATCAGGCTGCCGTATGGATAGGACCAGCCGGTCCACTCGCCCGTCCCGCGGAAGATCCATTCATGCAGGGAGCGGTCGATCAGCGCCCGGTCCGCCGCGGTTCCCTCCACCGTCAGGTCCTCGCCCGGAAAGATCGGGAACAGGTGCATGGGGTGGCGGTGCGAGCGGGAGTACGGGGCGTCGGGTTGGACCTTCAGCCCGCTTGCATCCGCGGGATACGCCGCAAGCTGCGCGTCCATTTTTTGCCAGCGTGCGCGGTCGGCCGCATCCACGCCCAGCGCCTCCGCGGCCCGCGCGGTGTAGCGGAGCAGGTTTCGGATCAGCGCCAGGTCGCAGGTCGGATCCGGCGTCCAGGCTTCCAGATCGTTGCTGAAATACTCCGGGGAGCTTGAAAGCGGCACGTGCAGGCGCCCGTCCGGGCCGGTCTTCAGCGTATTCTCGAAAAACCGCACCAGCTTCCGCAGCGCCGGATATCCGTGCTCGCGCAGATAATCGCGGTCCTGGCTGTAGGCGTACTGCCACCAGATGTGCTGCCCCAGCCAGGCCCCGCCGCCCAGCCAGTATTGCACCGTCATCCAGTTGGAAACGCCGCCCAGCAGGCGGCCTTTGAGATCCAGGGCTGTTCCCACCCACACGCCGTCCACGCCGAAGAACCGCCGCGTGAGCTTTTCCGATTCCGGCAGCACCTGTTCGAACAGCCAGCGGTCGAGTGGCTCCACCAGGTCGAGCTGATTGCTGCTGTAGGCCGGCCAGTAGGTCTCCTGCACGTTCATGTCGCAATGGTAATCGCCGCGCCACGGCGGGATTTCCCCGTCGGGCGGCCACAGCCCTTGCAGGTTGGCCGGCGCACCCCCGTGCGAGCTGCTGGCCAGCTTGTAGATGCCGTTCACCCACAGCCGCTGGAGGCCCGCATCCGGAAGGTGCACGGCTGATCGGGCCCACCGTTCCCGCCAGGCGGCTCGGTGCGACGCGATCACCGCATCCGTGCCCCGCTCGAGCGCCGCGTGCAGCGTCTGCTGCCCCGCGGCCACCGGATCGGCGGTGTCCTGCGGTGGAATCGTGACCAGGAGCGTCCAGGCGCCCGGCTCGGCGCGGGTGGTCCATACAGTGGCCACCTGCCCGCTCTCCGGCATCGGCTGCACGACCCACGAAAACGTCGCGTCCTTTCCGGGGACCGGCTGCGGATACCCCAGCTTTTTTCCCAGGTTCGGATTGATCGCCCCCAGGGCCGCGAGCGACACCCGCGGCGTCCATCCGCTGGCGCCGTCGAGCGTGACCACCAGGACATCCCGGTCCGCGGCCGCCAGCACCCGGTAGCGCAGCGTCTGCCCCCTGGCGCGCAGCCGCCAGCGCACCTCTGCCAGTTGCATATCGAGTTCCGCGGATTCCACAGTGGTGTCTTCCGGCAGTTCGATCTCCAGCCTCCCGATGCTGATGCGCGTGGGCGTCAGATCGCTGAGTGCTCCCGCATCCGGGTTCATCTCCGTCTGGATGGCCGCCTTGTTGCGCTCCCGCACCAGTTGCTGCAAGCGGGCATAGGTGTAGCCGGGGTCGTGCCGGGGTTGATAGCGCAGATCCCACACATCGCCGCGGTCGAGCGTCAGGAACAGGCGCGGGCCGCTGCCCCACACCTGCGCGCCCAGCCGGCCGTTGCCCACCGGCAGGCCGTCTTTCCATCGGGGGAGCGCGTGCCCAAAGACGAAACGCCACGGCGCGGCCGTATCGGCGGCGCACAAAGCCGCCGCCGCGGCCAGGCCGGCCAGTAGAATTCTCATGGAATCGTGCCTCGCTATCTGGTGGCGGGCTCCAGGGCCCGCCCTACTCTTGTAGCACGCCTTGCGCGGGCAGCCACATCGTCCAGCAGCGTGTACACCACCGGCACCACAATCAGAGTCAGCAGCGTGGATGTGATCAGCCCGCCGATCACCGCCCGCGCCATAGGCGCCCGGAACTCCGCGCCGGCGCCCCACTCGAAGGCCAGCGGCAGCATGCCGAAAATCATGGCCAGCGTGGTCATCAAAATGGGCCGCAGCCGGATGCGCGCCGCCGTGATCAAGGCCTCCCGCCGCTCCATTCCGCCGCGCCGCTGCACGTTGGCAAAGTCCACCAGCAGGATGGCGTTCTTGGTCACCAGGCCCATCAGCAGGATCAGGCCGATCAGGGACATCATGTTGAGCGTATCCTTGACCAGGTACAGCATGCCGGCCACGCCCACCAGCGACAGCGGCAGCGACAGCATGATGGCCAGCGGCTGCAGAAAGCTGCGGAACTGGGAAGCCAGAATGGCGTAAATCAGCACCACGGCCAGCGCCAGCGACTGCCCCACGTAGCCGAAGCTCTCCCGCATGTCCTCGGCCTCGCCGGTGTAGTCGATGCGGTAGCCCGCCGGCAGATCCAGCTTCGCCGCACGCTCTTTGATCTCGTTGATCACCTCGCCCAGGGAGCGGCCGGCGGGGCTGGCGCTCACGCGGATCTCGCGCATCAGGTCGCGATGCCGCACCTTCGAGGGCGCGGTGGCGTCCTCGAGCGCGGCCACCTGCATGAGCGGTACCAGGCCCGTGCCGCCGTGGGCCGGCAGGTCCAGGCGCAGCAGATCGCCGCTGCGCGTGCGTTCGGAGGGATCCACGCGCAGGCGCACGTCGTAGCTGTCCCCGTCCGGGTCTTCGAACTGTGAGACCACCTGTCCGGCCACCAGGCCCCGCACCGTGGCCGCCACGGTGCCCAAGTCCAGGCCCAGGTCGCCCGCCGCCTGGCGGTTCACTACCACCCGCACCTCCGGCCGCAATTCCTCCTGGCTGCTGTCGATATCCGCCGCGCCTGGCACCTGCCGCATCTCCTGCATGAGCCGCTCGCTGAGGGGCTCTAGCCGCGCCAGGTCCTGGCCGCGCACGCTGATCTGGATGGGCTTGGTGTCGCCACCGAACTCGTTCACGTCCTCCACGGAGATGCGCGCCCCGCGGAAGCGTTGCAACCGCTCGCGCAGGTCCGCCTTGATGATCAGGAAATGTGGCCGCAGGCGGCGCTCCGTAAGCCGCACGTAGATGCGCCCCTCGTTGATGGGCTGCGTGCCGTTCCCGCCGATGGCCGTGTAGGTGTACGCCACCCCCGGATGGCGCCGGATTTCGCCCACCAGTTGCTGCGCAATCTCGGTGGAACGTTCCAGGCTGATGCCGGGACGCGCCTTGAAGTTCACCTGAAACTCCCCGGGATCCGCCTCCGGCATGAACGCCGACCCCAACTTTCCGAAGATCGCGAAACTGGAGGCGATCGCCGCGGTGGCGATGAGCGCCACCGCCCAGCGATGCGCCAGCGACCAGCCCAGCCCGCGCGCCAACAGCCCCTGCAGCCGGTCCAGTTGATCGTTCAGCCGGCCCAGCGTCCGGCCTAGCCAGGAACGCGGCACCGTGGGATCGGCCGCCGGATCGTACCAGCGCGAGGACAGCATGGGATCGAGCGTGAAGCTCACGTACAGCGACACCAGCACCGCGAACCCCACCGTGATGCCGAACTGGAAGAAGAATCGCCCGATGATGCCGCCCATGAAGGCCACCGGCACGAAGACGGCAATGATTGTGAACGTGGTGGCCATCACCGCCAGGCCGATTTCCGAGGTGGCTTCCCGCGCCGCCGTGTAGTGGTCCGCGCCGCCGTGCAGGTGCCGTACGATGTTTTCCCGCACCACGATGGCGTTGTCGATCAGCAGACCGATGGCCAGCGAGAGCCCCATCAGCGTCAGGATGTTCAGCGTGAAGTGCAGCCCGCGCATCACGATGAAGGTGCTGATCACCGAAACCGGCAGCGCCAGGCCGGTGATTACCGTGCTGCGCCAGCTATTCAGAAACAGGAAGACGATCAGCACCGTCAGGATGCCGCCCAGCACCAGCGTGGTCTGCACGTCTTCCACCGACTCGCGGATGAACAGCGAACGGTCCACCACCTTGCGCAGCTTGATGTGCGCCGGCAGTTCGGCGTTGATGCTTTGGATGGCCTGCTCTACGCCGTCGGCCACCTCCACGGTGTTCGCGCCGGATTGCTTCACCAGGTCCAGCGAAAGACCCGGCCGCTCGTCGATGAGCGAGGCGCTGCGCCTCTCCTCGACCCCGTCCACCACACGGGCGACTTCCGGCAAAAAGATCGGGCGCCCGTTGCGTACCGCCACGATCAGGTGCTGAAAGGCGTCCACGGAGCGGAACTTGCCGGCCACCCGCACCAGCGGCTCGTGCTTTCCCTGCTCCAGCTTGCCGGCGGGTACATCCTGGTTCTCGCGCTCCAGCGCCGCGGCAACCTGCGCGTACGCCAGCCCGTAGGCGGCCAGCTTCTGGCGGTCCACCAGCGCCTGGATCTCGCGCCGCGCCAGGCCCACCAGGTTCACCTGGCCGACGCCGGGCACCGTCTCCAGGCGCTTCTTGATGACTTTTTCCGCCAGCGAAGAGAGCGTCTTGATGTCCGCCGAAGGGCTTTCTACAGCCACAGAAAGAATCGGGATGGCGTTCAGGTCGATGCGCTGGATCACCGGCTCCTTCATGTCCCGCGGAAAGTCCGCACGGATGGCGTTGATCTTGGCCTGCGCATCCTGCTGCGCCGTATTCACATTGGTGCCCAGGCGGAACTCAGCCACGATGGCCGAAAGTCCCTCGGTGGTGGTGGAGGTGATGTGCCGGACCCCGGAAATGGTGTTCAGCGCTTCCTCGATACGCTTAGTGACCTCGCGCTCCACCGTTTCCGGGGACGCTCCCGGATACTGCGTCTGCACCGTGAGCACCGGAATCTCCACGTCCGGGAACTGGTCGATGCTGAGCTGCCGGTAGGAGAACACCCCCAGCGTCAGGAGCGACACCGAAAGCATGGTGGCCAGCACCGGCTGCCGGATCGAGAGGTCGCTCAGAAACATGCCTAGCGTGCCTCCACGCGCACGCCTTCCGCCAGTTCGATGCTCTGCTCGGTGATCAACTGGTCGCCGGTTTTGAGGCCGTCCAGGATCTCCAGGGTACCGTCGCGCTCGCGGCCGATGCGCACCGTGCGCCGTGCCGCCTTGCCGCTCTCGATGACAAAGACGCTGCTCGTCTTGGCCGAGCGGTCCTCGCGGTACACCGCCGCCGCGGGAATCACCACGGCCATCTGCCGCACGCCGGTGAGGATCTCGCCTTCAGCGAACATACCCGCCTTCAGCCGCGCGTCGCGGTTGTCTACGCGCACGCGCACCCTGGCCGCCCGCGACTCCGCCTCCACCGCCGGGTTGATCTCCACCACCTGCCCTTCAAACACCACACCCGGGTAACTATTGACTGTGAAGCGCACGGTCTGTCCTGCGCGCACCGGGGCGAGATCGGCCGTGGACACGGGACTCTCTAACTCCAGCTTGCCGTTGTCCACCAGCGAGAACAGGGCCGTGGGGGCTTCCACGTAGGCGCCTGGATTGACGAACTTTTTGTGGATTTCGCCCGCCACCGGCGCTCGAATCCGGCAGTCACGCAGCCGCTTGCGGGCCACCTCGAGCGCCGCCCGCGCCTGCGCCAGTTGCGCTTCCGCCAACGAGATCTGCGCCCGGGCGTCCTGCTCGGCCACCTGGGCGGCCTTCATATCTTTATCCGTGATGCCCCCGGAAGCCAGCAGGTTCTGCGCCCGCTCCAGTTCGGCCCGGTTTGTGCGCTTCCAGCACGCGGCCCTTCGCCAGCACGGCTTCCGCCACCTGCACCGCCGATTCGGCCTGCTGCGCCACCAGCCGGTAGTTCTCCTCTTCCACCCACACCACGGTTTCGCCGGCGGCAACATGATCGCCCGCCTGCTTGTCGAACCGGACCACCCGCCCGATGGTTTCCGCCTTCACGTCCACCTGCGCCGTGGAGACCAGCGAGCCCGTCACTGGCACCGTAGCCGTGAAGGACTGCGGCGTGATGCGCGCCACACTGACACGCACGGGAAGCGCTTCCGAAGCGGCCGCCGTAGGCGTTTCCTTCCGCGCGCAGCCGGCCAGCAGCGCAAGCGCGCAGAGCAGACAGCCAAGCAAGTGCGGACTCGCTCCGGTCACTCCCATGGGGTCCACCCCACCAGCCACCGCAGATTGGCCCGGGCGATCGTGTAATCGTGCATGCCGCGCAGCAGGTTGATCCGCGCCACCGTGCGCGCCGCTTGCGCATCCACGATGTCCAGCGAGGTGGCCGCGCCGTACTTATAGTTGGCCTGCGTCATCTCCAGCACGCGGTCGGCTTGCTGGACATTGGCGCGCACTGCTGCGATGGTCTCCCGGGCGGCGCGCAGGTCGTCCAGCCCCTGCTGCAGAGACAGCCGCACCTGCTGCTCGGCTTTCTCGCGCTCCAGGCGCGCCGCCCTTTGCGCCGCCGTTGCCTGCCACACCAGGCCGCTCCGCTTGAATCCGTCGAAGATCGGAAACGTATAGTTGAAGCCGATGCTCCACCGCACGAACTCCGCGTTCGCCAGGTTCTGCGGCATGCGCGTTATGATTCCATAATTCCCTTCGAAGTCCAGCCGCATGCGGCTCTGCGCCTGGGCCAGTTGCACCTGCATCCCGGCGCTCCGCTCCGCAATGCGCAGGCTCACGATCTCCGGACGCCGCCGCATGGCCTCCAGGGTCAGGGTCTCCAGGTCGCCGTCGGTCCACTCCTTGTCGGTGAACTGGCCCGCCGCCTCGGTGGGCGCCTCAATCGGCCGCACGATGTAGAAATTCAGCAGCGCCCGCGCCTGGCGGATGTCGTTTTCCGCTCGCACGACCTCCGGCCCGATGTTGGCCACGGCCACCTCCGAGCGCAGCACGTCCACCTCTGTGGCAACTCCGTTCCGAAACCGGGTGCGCGCCATCTCGGCGTGTCGCTGCCGCTGCTGCTGCGCCTCTTTCATCAGCTCCAGGTAGCGCTCGGCGCGGATTAGGCCGTAAAATGCCCTCACCACGTTCATCGCCAGGTCCTGCTCCGCCCGGTCGATTTCCACCGTCGCCCCCTCCGCCTCCACCGAGGCCAGGCGCAAGGCCGTGCCGATCTTGCCTGCCGTGTAGAGCGTCTGCTTTACGTTCAGGTAATAGTCGAACAGGTTCACGCCGACGGGCACCAGGGCGTCGCGCAGCTCCGGGGGAAATTTCTCGATCCCGGAGGCGTTCAGCAGGCTGGGATCCCGCCAGCGCAGGAAATTGGAATTGAAGTTGACGCTCGGCAGCGCCTCCGACCGCACCTCCCGGATACGGCCCTTTAACTGGTCTGCGTTCGCCTTCGCCTTGCCCACATCCGGGTAGCGCTCCGTCGCCATGCGCACCGCCTCCGCGATCGTCACCACGGTCGGCTCGGGCTCGGCGGCCCAGAGGAGCCCGGCGGCCAGATTTAAAACCACCCGCCACATATAATCTTTGAAGACCCGAAATTCTATTGTATCCTGTTGTATCCTGGGGCCTATATGGAGCGCGTCTGTTTTCTGCTGCAAGTAAAAAAGGAGCGGCTGGCGGAGTACAAAGAGCGTCATCGCTCCGTCTGGCCGGAGATGCTGCAAGCCCTGCGCGAGACCGGCTGGCACAACTACTCGCTGTTCCTGCGCGAGGACGGCATGCTGGTCGGCTACCTGGAAACACCCGACCTGCAAAAGGCCCTCGAAGGCATGGCCCGCCGGGAGGTCAATGCCCGCTGGCAAAGCTCCATGGCGCCGTTTTTCGAGAATCTGGGGAACCGCCGCCCCGATGAAGGCTTTCTACGCCTGGAAGAGGTCTTCCACCTGGATTAGCTACATATCCATATAGGGCATCGGGGGTACCTTCCCCCGTAGCCGCGAGTACACGGTCAGGGCGCCGCGGTGGTGCGCCGTATGGTCCGTGAGCGCGCCGAAGACCACGAACTTGGGCAGCCCGCCCATGATCGGACCGGGCGGCAGCGCCTGCGCCCACTCCTCTTCCCTGCGAGCTGCCACCTCCGCCTGCGCCGCAGCGCATGCCCGTTCCATCCAGGCCCGCGCCGCCGCGAGCGAAGTGACCTGCCGCACCTCCCGGTCGAGCCTCTCGAAGTCCATGTCGAACCCGTCCGCGGCGAGCACCCCAGCGATGAACCACTCCACGGTTTGCGCGACGTGCGCCACCTGCTGCGCGGCGGTGAACATCCCTTCCGCGGGAGCGAAGGTGGAGTCCGCTTCCTCCAGAACGCGCGTCGAGCGGTCGAAGTATTCCTTCATCGCCGCCAACTGGCCGAGCATCTGCTGTTTGGTCATTCCGGATCATCCTCCTGGCAATTTCCAGGATAACGGAAGCCGGTGCGCGCCGCCCGCGGAAGTTACACTTGGGATATGCGAGAGGATATGGGTCCCCGGAACGACTCGCCCCTGGGAGCGCCCGTCAATTCCGCGCCCGCCCGCCGGCCCCAACACACCACGCTCGCCGGGCGCCGCGTGACCCTGGTGCCGCTGGATCCGGCGGCGCACGCGCCAGCGCTCTACGAGGCCACCTGCAGGACGGAGAATGAGGCGCTGTGGTTGTACCTGTCCAACGGGCCGTTCGCCGGCCGGGAAGACTTCGACGCCCACCTGGCGAAGATTGCGGTCTCCGAGGATCCGCTGTATTTCGCCATCGTCGACAATGTCTCGGGGCTGGCTGCCGGCTACGCCGCCTACCTGCGCATCGAACCCGGGCACCGCGTGATCGAAGTCGGCGGCATCCTTTTCAGCCCCCGCTTGCAACGCACCGCCGGCGCCACCGAAGCCATGTACCTCATGGCCCGCCACGCGTTCGAGGATCTCGGCTACCGGCGCTACGAATGGAAGTGTCACTCCCTCAACACACCTTCCCGCCGGGCCGCCTTGCGCCTGGGCTTCACTTTCGAGGGCATCTTCCGCCAGCACATGATCGTGAAAGGCCGCAACCGCGACACCGCGTGGTTCTCCATGCTGGATACCGAATGGCCCGTGCGCAAGGGCGCTCTCGAGCGCTGGCTGGACCCGTCCAATTTTGACGCGGACGGCCGGCAGAAACAGTCCCTGAGCGCTCTGCCGGCGTAGCTCTCGGGCCGCCTGCTATAATCCCCCGCATGCACCCGGCCAACCCGCCTTCCCCTCGCGAGTGTGCTCGATGAACCGGCGCTACTTCATCGTCGGCCTCATCTTTCTCGGCATGCTCATCAGTTATGTGGATCGCGGCAACCTGAGCATCGCCGCGGCGTCCATGATGCGCGACTTCCGGCTCTCCCCGGCCGCTATGGGCACGCTGCTCTCCGCCTTCTTTTGGACCTATGCCGGCTTCCAACTCCCCGCGGGCGCTATCGTAGACCGCTTCGGCATCCGCCGCACCTATGCCGCCGCCTTTCTGCTGTGGTCTCTGGCGTCGGCCGCCATCGCGATTACCCGCGGCATGACGGATGTGATCGCCTTCCGCATGCTGCTGGGCATGGCGGAAGCCGTGGGACCGGTCGCCAGCCTGTCCTTTATCCGCCAGTATTTCGCTGGCCGGGACCAGGGCACTCCCACGGCCATCTACATCGCCGGGCAGAACATCGGTCCCGCGCTGGGCGCCCTGCTGGGCACGCTGCTCATCGACCGCATGGGCTGGCGCCTGATGTTCGCCGCCACCGGCCTGGTGCCCCTGCTCTGGCTGCCTTTCTGGCTGTGGCTGGTTCCCGCTCACCGGCCCCAGGCCATCGAGGAGCCCCGGCCGCAGCCCGTCGCCGGCGGCCATCTGCCCTGGGGCGCTGTGCTCGCGAGCCCGGCCTTCTGGGCCATGTGCCTGTGCATCTTCCTTTCGTCTTATTACTGGTATTTCACGCTCACCTGGGTGCCCACGTACCTGACCCTGTCCCGCGGATTCTCCAACCTGGAAATGGGCCGCGTGCTTTCCACGCCGCTGTTCGTGATGGCCGTGATGAACGTGGCGGCAGGCTTCGTGGCCGACCGCCTGGCCAAGCGCACCGGTTCGGTGTTTCGCGTGCGTGTGCTGTTCTGCGCCGCCGGCTACGCCTGCGCCACCTGCATTCTGCTGCTGCTGATTCTGCCCCACCGCTCGGCCGTTTTCCCGGTGCTGCTGGTTTCCATGTGCGCCATCGGAATCGGCAATGCGAACTATTGGGCCATCTCCCAGCATGCGCCGCCGCCCCACTTGACGGGCCGCACCATCGGCTTCCTGAACACCCTCTCGACCATTGCCGGCGCCGTGGCGCCGCTGGCGACCGGATGGCTGCTCGGTCCGGAGAAGAATTTCGGAGTGGCGTTGGGGGTCGCCGGCATCTCCCCCCTGCTGGCCAGCGCCTGCCTGCTCCTCGCCGGACCCAAAGCGCTGGACCGCATGAAATCCCTGCTGGCGGGCGCCAGCGTGGGCGAAGCCCCCGTGTAGAGCAACTGGACCGGCCCGCCCGGCGCCTGATAAAATAAGTCCAGTTCCCTTCCGCCACGGTGAGGTGCGAGAGCGGTTGAATCGGGCGGTCTCGAAAACCGTTGTACCTTTACGGGTACCGTGGGTTCGAATCCCACCCTCACCGCCACTTTCTTTTCAAGCATTTACAACAACATAGGCTTCCGGCTTGGGCAATTTTGGGTAATGCCCGTGTTAGGATCGGGGCGGTAAGACATGGCCCTGAACCTTTACCGCAGGCACGGTTCCCATTGCGTTGGTGGCCGCGCGTTGCACGACATGACCTACGAAGCAGACGAACTGCGCCGTAGTTGGAAACGCTGCTTGTGCCCCATCTATGCGTCGGGGACGCTGGGTTTCCGGTTCAAGCGGAAGAATACCGAGTGTGCCACTTGGGATGAAGCCAAGGCGCTGGTGCGCACGTGGCAGGACGCTGCTTCGTGGGAAGGCCCGGTCACCGCGCCACCGGCCCCTGAACCCCCGGCCCCGAATCCTGATGCTGGACGCGTCACGATTGCCGACGCAATCACCGCGTTCATCACCGTCCGGGAAGCGTCCAAGATCGCGCCGTCCACACTCCGCAAGTACAAGACCTTCACCAAGCAGTTGCGCGCCTACGCCGATGACAAGGGCTATGTGATGCTGGACCAGTTCACGTCTGCGGACGTTGACGTGTTCTACTCCAACTGGAAGCTGGGAGCACGAGCCAAGGGCAAAGCGCTGGGCACGCTGCGGAGTTTCTTCCGGTTCTGCGCCAAACGGAAATGGATAGCTGTTGACGCGACGGACCCGAAGTCCATCGGGCCGGTTTCCAGCGACCTGAAGCCCCCGCTGGGTGCCAACCGCGTAGCCAATAAGGTCCCCTTCACTGATGACGAACTTCAGCGCATCCTGGACGCCTGTGACCGGCTGGGCGCAATCGAGTGGAACAACGGCAGCAAGACGGGCGTGTGGACCGGTGAAGACGTGAAGGACTTCATCTGGCTGCTGACGTACACCGGCCTTCGCATTTCTGACGCTGGCTTGTTCCGCATGGATCGGCTGCACGGTAACGAAGTCTTCCTGCGGGCCAAGAAGAACGGTGGCGACGTGTTCACCTGGATACCGGATTGGCTGGCCACCCGGCTGACTGACCGCGCCAAGCGACACGGGCCGCGTCCGTTCATCACCGGAGAATCAGACCGGCTGGAAACAGTCACCGACCTGTGGCGCAGAAGGCTGAACAAGGTGTTTGAACTGGCTGGAAAATTCAAAGAGACACCCACGCCCCACCGGTTCCGCCATACGTTTGCGCGAATCCTCTTGCAGCGGGGCGTCCCTGTGGCCGATGTCGCGGACCTGATGGGCGATGATGAAGACACTGTGCGCGAACACTATGCCCGCTGGGTGCCAGAGAGACAGGCGCGGCTGACCAACATCCTACGGGATGCTTTCACGGATAAGCCACGGCCAAAGCTGTTGGCGATTCGGTAAGCAGGTTGAAACGGGGCCGGTCAACAAAATGACCGGCCCTACGTGTATCAGGCCGCATACTGCCCGCACCGGCCCTGCGCTTGGCCGGTGGTTGGCATCAGGCTGGGTCACGCGGCCTTCGGATACAGCGCCTGTGCGATCTTGGAGAGTTCATCGGCTTCAGCGATTCGCTGATGGTGTTCGGCAAGGAATTTGGCTGCTTCCAAGTCGGCGAAGGTGCCGTAATATTTGCCTGCCACTCTGACCTGCCATTTGGCCGCACCCCGGTGCCAATAGATTCCCGTGGTACCACTTGTATTGTTGCGAGGCATTCTGCGATTCAGAAGGTTCAACGTCCTTGTTGCCAGACGCAAGTTGGACCTGCGGTTATCTAAGGTGTCACGGTTTATATGATCCACCTGATAGCAGTCTGGCGCGTCCAAAAGGACGCGATGCAAATGGACCTTGCCCCCGCTCCGACCTGCGCTACTTATCACGCGGAAGCAGCGTGAATGTCGGCACCAGTGCCCATGCCACCGATACGGCAGCGCTTGTAACATTGGCAGGTCCATAGCGTCAACCAACGTTTCGATGGCTGGGCCGTTCTTCCGTCGTAGGAAAAGAACGGCGACTTCCCCACGGATTTCAAATAGATTCTTCATCGGAGTAGCGGTTATGCCATCAGGCCGCATTCAGCAGCCGGGTATGAATGCGCCGGGCCACGGATTCCGGGACGCTGTACGTGGTGTTGGCTTTCTTCCTGCCCAACCGGATGCGAACCACACCGGGTTCATTCATCACCAGCTTGCGCACGGTTTCCCTGCCCATGGCCCACTGGTCTTTCAAATCTGAGATGCTGTAGTGCTTTTCAAAGGTGCTGTCTGGTGTCATCGTGCCCGCAGCATAATTTCCCATTTCTCCCACCGGCCCCGATTTCATTTTGTACTTCTCGTCCTGCCAACCAGTTACCTTCAGCTTGAAGCATGTGAACGCTGGCCCGGCAAGATGGGCGCTGGGCGGGACTTTCTTCAGCAGCAACGAAGCGAGTAGCACAGCCGCGCAAGTGGCAAGGCGCAGCAGCCCTTTGAACTGTCTGTGAAGCCAGCAGCTTACATGCCGCAATGAAGTGTGTGACGGAAGCCAGCGTTTCCCCTACGGGACCCGTTCACATATTTCGTTTCGGAATGCCTCACGCGAAAGTGACACGTAAGTTCATGCAACCACCCGTTTGTCAAAACTGGCTTGCATTACCGCGCGTGATTCAAGCTGACAGGCGCTGATGGGGGCCTGTGTAGAATGGGGTTGGCGGGATTCACACCCCCGCTTCCCTCACGTGCAGTAAAAACCCAAGGCAATTTCACCATGACGCGTTTACACGCACCAAGTGCGCAGCCTGCCTACCTGCGCCAGCGGGACGCTGCTGCGTTTCTTTCGGTCAGCGTGGCCCTGTTACAGAAATGGCACCGTCTGGGCACAGGTCCCCGCCGTGTGCTGTTGGGTGGCCGGGTGCCGGTATATTTCATTCCCGACCTTCACAGATGGGCGCAGGAACAGGCCGCGCAATGAAGCGCTGGCCGTGGAAGCAGTCATTGTCCAGCGGGCGCATGTTCATGCACCTACCGGGCCGGGGACGGCAAGTATGCGTCTTCCAGAACAGCGATGGCAGCTACGGCTTTTCCGTTTGCGGACAAGACCAGCCGGGCCAGTGGGAGAGTCAAACGGACGCCATGGCCGCTGCTGAACGGTTGATATACGGGGTGACCACTCAATGAAAACCGAAGAGTATTACGGCGCGGTCAGGCAACAGACCGCTGCACTGAACGAGCGATTCCCGCAGGGTTTCTGTTACCTGTGCAGCATCGCGAATCGAGACAGGGGCACGGTGGACGGTAGCGTCACCGAAGCGGCCAATGACAATGCGGCCCGCTGCCTTGTGGAACGGACCCACCGGCTGGCCACGGATGATGAAGTGGCCGAATGGCACGGGCATCAGCAGCAGAACGCGCAGGCGTCACAGTCCAAGGAATTTGAACTGCGTGGCCAGAAAGTCATGTGGGTGCGCCGATGATAAAAGCAAATGATCTGGGCCAGTTGACGGAACTGGCAATGGACCGCATTGACAAACTGGACGCCACGCGCGCCGAACGTGAAGAGTGTATCCAGCGCAAGGCGAACGTGGCCGCTGAACTGACCAAGCAAGAGGAAGAGGAACGGGCCATTGCGCTGGACCAGCGCAGAATGAACGGACTGGCCAACACGTGGGGCCGTGAAGCATCGGAAGCCGTGGCCAAGTTGCTGGATGAAGCATCCCGGAACCCGGCCTGCGATTTCGACAGCGTTGCTGACCTCTGCGCCAAGGCCCGCATGAAGCCCAAGCTGGGCGCAGAGGCTGTGACCTTCATTGTCACCCGGCTGATGCCAGCCCAGCGTGTGAAGGTGCTGGAACTGGAACTGGCGCACGCGCGGGAACATGAACAGGTCCTGCTGTATGACGCGCTGATTGCCCGCATCGAAGCGGCCATTGCGGTACAGGGCCTGCTGGACGTGGAAGGCAGCGTTGAAATCAGCGGGGGCCGCAGTGAATACCTGCTGCGCCTTGCGCTGGACGCGGGACGCAGGACCCGCGCGGCCCACCAGAACCTGATTGATGAGAAGTCACGTCAGGCAGAAATGGCCCGGTCTGGGGCTATTGCAAGTTTGTAGTATCACGAAGCAGTACAGATTCAAGTTGGTAGTTATGACCGAACGAGAACAACTTTTGCAGGCCATCAACCAAGGGCTTGTAGACCTTCAACCCAAACGGCGCGGGCCGATTCCAGCCCCCGCCATCATCAACGACAATCAGGCAGACCCGGCCCTGCGCCGTGGGGCCTTAAAGCAGTACGCGTCTGCTGTACTCGAAACTCCTACGCAGGACTGGTCACCCGAGATGCGCAGCGCTGTCATGCAGGAGTGCGCCAACGTGGTGCGGGAGATGGGGCAATAGCACCATGGAAATCTATTCCCTTGGAAAGATCGCACCCACCACACCGGGCACGCCCGTGCAGTTGACCACGGATGACACCATCAAGGTGCAGGCTGTCTATGCCAGCCAGATTGGTGGGACCACGGGCCGGGTGCTGCTTGGCCGCGTGGGGCTGAACAAGACCACGCTGGCCGGTTGCATCAAGCCGTTCCTGCCACCCGCTGCTTCCGGGTTCTTGGACAGCTTTGAAGTGGCAGCGGAAGACCGCAGCAACTGCATTCAGTTGTCCAAGTATTGCGTGGACGCGGACGTGGCCAACGAAGGGCTGGTCATTTCCTACGTGGTTGCCTAAACGAAAAGAGCGGGCCGGGTGTGAGTAAGCCCGGCCCGAAGTAAGTAAATCTCAACACTTGTGCCAACAGGATAACGGACAGGTGCATACAGCCGGGTCCCCGGCATAAGACAACCCACTCGTTTGACTGGGATAATTTCACGTGATGTGTCACTGAAACCGCCTAAATGGGCGAGAGAGACAGACCGATGTTACAGGAAACAACACTTCAGGAAGCCCGCAGGTTGTTATTTATTGCGATGAGAGAGATACCGCAGTTGACCCCCTTCGGAATCGGCGTGCATTACGCCTATCATCGCAATGGACGTGAACACGTGTGCCGGGAAATTCAGAGGCAACAGGCAGAACTGGAGACGGACCACGCGTTGCGCATGATTGCCTTCTGCGCCGATTGGATCAAGACACACCCTACGGGATTCAAACCGCATCGCACTTCCTACTACTCCAAGCACCTTGTGGAACAGTGGCGCAGGGATGCCGGTGACCCGGACCCCTACGTCCACAACGGCTGCTTCATTGCGGCTGCGGTGGGCCTTGGCCTTAACTTCAGGATCGACGGCCCCAATGCCGTCTTCAGATTCCCAACGCTGCGCCAGCTTATCGACAGGGCGCTGTGTGCTGACGGCCAGCGGCTGCGCGGAAACAAGATCGTGCAAATCTACGATGAAGTTGGACCCATGATGTTGCCGTGTGAACCGCGCGTGATTGAAGATGACGTTGACTTGGAAACGCTGGCGCGCGAACTGGGAGTGCTGTGAATGAATCGGGATATCGCAATTCAATACGCGCGGAACGGCTGGTCTGTCATTCCGCTGCACAGCCCGCAGGGTTCTGGCTGTTCTTGCGGTAGCGCTGACTGCGGCAAGCCGGGCAAGCATGCGCGCGTCCGCGAATGGCAGAAGGCGTCATGTGACCCGGACACTGTTGCCGCATGGTGGCAGCAATGGCCGGATTCAAACATCGGCCTGCGCTTGGACAATCTGGTGGTGCTGGACGTGGACGGAACGGAAGGCGCTGACTCACTGGCTGCTCTCGAACAACAGCACGGGCCGCTGGTCGCACGCGCGCAACAGCGCAGCGGTTCAGGTGGCTGGCACTACGTGTTTGAAGCCGCGGAAGGCGTCACCAAGCATCTGAAGTTCAGGCCCGGCCTTGACCTGCTGACTGGGGCCGGGTGCTACATCGGGGTGGACCCATCGCAGCATGCCAGCGGTGGAAACTACCGGTGGGTGGATACGGAAAGCCCGGCCAACACTCCCCGGCCCCAGCTTCCGCTGACGGTTCCACCGGCTTGGCTGCTGGAAGTGGCCAAGACAAAGGCCCGGACCCCAACTGAACGCGTACCCGTCGAACGTCTCATGACCTTGGCACTCGAAAAGATCGGGGCCGGGTCAGGGCGCAACGATGCGGGCCTGTTCTTCTACGGCCAGATGCGCGACAACGGGTACACTAAGGATGAATCGTACCTGACTCTCCGGGAGTGGGTCACCCGCGCCAATGAAGCCGCACCAGCGCTGGCCAAGTACACGCTTTCGGAAGCGCGGGCCACCTTGAACAGCGCCTATAAGCGGGAACCCCGCGACCCGTGGACCGAACCCGGCAAGCGGACCAATACCGCAAAGCTGCTGGAAGACCTGTCTGAAGACATCGAACTGTTCCACTCGCCCAAGGGTGACGCATTCGCGGTGGTCCCCGTCAATGACCACGTGGAATGCTGGGCCGTCGATTCCAAGACGTTCAAAGGCATTCTGACCAGCCGGTATTTCAAAAAGCAGAATGCCACACCGGGCAGGGACGCGCTGCAAAGTTTCGTTGACCTGCTGTGCGCACGCGCTGCTTATGACGGCCCTGAAAAGCAAACACACCTGCGATTCGCACACGTTGACGGGCGCGCGTATTTGGACCTTGGCAACGATTCTTGGCAGGTCGTTGAAATCGACGCTGATGGCTGGCGCATCCTGCCCCAGTCCCCGGTGTGTTTCAAGCGCGTGGCCGGTATGAAGCCGCTGCCGATTCCTGAACGCGGCGGGTCACTGACCGCGCTGCGCAGATTCATCAACGCGCAGGATGACCGGCATTTCGTCTTGATGGCGTCATGGCTGGTTGGGACGTTTCTGCCGAAAGGCGCGTTTCCGGTCTTGTTGATTCAAGGTGTGCATGGTTCCGCGAAGTCGGGGACCACGGCCATCCTGCGGAATCTGGTTGACCCGGTGACCGTGCCCCTAAGCGCGTTGCCGCGCGATGAACGGGAACTGGCCATCACAGCCAACAACAGTGGCGTCATCGCTTTTGACAACGTATCCGGTGTTCATCAATGGCTGAGCGATGCGTTCTGCCGAATCGCCACTGGCGCGGGCTTCCGCACGCGGACCTTGCACACCGACGCGGATGAACAGCTATTCGAGACGCGCAGGCCGCTGCTGCTGAACGGCATTGACGATATCGCATCCCGCGCGGACCTGCTGGACCGTGGCATTGGAGTGTATCTCAGACGCATAGCGGACACACAGCGGAAGACGGAAGATGAGATTCAATCGGAATTCGCTTCCGCACAAGGTGCCATCTTGGGCGCGCTGCTGACCGCAGTGTCCACGGGGCTGCGGAACTTGCCCAGCACCAAGTTGTCCAGCCTTCCGCGCATGGCTGACTTCGCTAAGTGGGTTTCAGCGTGTGAACCGGCCCTGCCATGGGAACCGGGGGCCTTCATGCGGACGTATCTGGAAATGCGCCAGAAGACAGCGGAAATGTCCGTGGAAAATGACATGGTGGCCCAGGCCCTGCTGCGCATGATTCTGACCACGCGTTCCAGCGTCTGGGAAGGCACCAGTGAAGAACTGCTGCTGGAGTTGAACCAGCGGGTGCCCTTCGATAGACGGGACTTCACAGCGTGGCCCAAGACGCCTGCGTCACTGGGCCGCTGGCTGCGCCGCGCGGAACCCTGCTTGCTCGCCGTGGGCGTCACCTTGAGCGCACGGCGTGGTGGGAAGGGCCGCACGCGGTTGCTGCGTGTCGAATACAGCAACCCGGATCAAGGGACCCTGCTTCCGTGGCCCGAACAGGACGCGGCATAGGCGGACAGAGCGGACAGCAGCGGACAGGAACGAAAACGGGCTTGCTGTCCGCCATTTCTGCTGGAAACGCAGGGGTTAGGTGTTAGGCGGACAGAGCGGACAGCAATTTCTATGTTTTCCCTGGAAAAGAATATATATAAAGGGAAACAGTGTATAGAAACGCCACGCAGACAGGACCTTTGCGACTTTCTAAATGCCACCGGGAAATAGCTGCAAAATGCTGTCCGCTCTGTCCGCTCTGTCCGCCAACTTTTTAACACCAACTGTGTCAAGCTGATAGGTCATGCGTCTGGCGGACAGCAGGGCGGACAGTAACTCTGCGTGCTGCCCGCTTCCTGTCCGCCGTGCGTGGGTCACGGACTTGACACGCTGAATCGGACGTAAGTTACTCAATCGTCGGCGCTGTCAGAAAAGTGGCGCTAAAGTGGCGTTGCCGCAAAGCTGTGCTATTAGCGCACTTAGCAGACAGGCCCCAAGGCACGCGTGGTCAGTCACACGTACTGCATTAAGGTTCCATTAAAACCAGGAGTCACCAAGCGAACGGCTGGCGATCCGCTGAACACGAAGTACTTGACAACGCCAAGGCATGCGCTGGCGTTAGCGCGCGGCAAAGGACCTGACCGTCCAATTACCCGCCGCATAAACCGACCCGCGCGCTGCCAGCCGTGGCCGTAGAAACGCTTTTCGGGGCCGGGGGATGCTGTGGTGTCACCCGCTGCCCCTTCACGCGCTGTAGCCCGTCTGGGCCGCAGCAACACACATGAGAGTGACGTATGTCAAAAACAAAAACGGGGCGTCCTGTTGGGCGTCCGAAGGGTTCCATTTCAAAGCGCAGGGCCGTGGCACACGAAGTCTTGGCCCAGTTGGAAGCAGAACTGGGCAGGGCCGTGAATCCGCTGGAAGGGCTGCTGCGGATTGGCGCTGACGTGAATCAGCCCATGGCCATCAGGGTTCAGTGCATGTCTGAATCTCTTCCGTACCTGTTTCCAAAACTGCAAAGCCAGACGGTGGCGCTGACCGGCCCCACTGGGGACGGCCCGGTGGAAGTGGCCACGTTGGATGTCAGCGCGGTCTTGGCCAATCCCCAGCTTGCCGCAGCCGCGCAGGAACTGGCACTGATGGTGATTGAACAGGAAGCGCTGGCTGAAGGCCAGCCGCAGCCCCGTTTAATCGACCAGCCGCAGTACAAGTAAGCCGCAGGGAAAGGGTGGCCAGCACTCAGACGCTGGTCACCCCGTGTAAACGCACGAACATTGAAAGGACTCATCCGTGAAAACAGAGTTTCGCCGTTCTGATTTGATCGCGCTGGCGCTGCCAGCTTGTGCGCACTGCGGTGGCAGTGGCCTGCGCAGCGCTGAAGGGGTCTGCCTGTGTGTTGAGCGTTCCGTATTCCGCATTGTGATGCAACGCTACCGTGACATCACCGAAGGGGAAGAGTTCATTGCGCCCCTGTCACTCGAAAACGCGGGCACTGGTCCCAAGGGGCTGGTGCGCGTTGGCCGTCCCCATGAAGAATTCCTTGCGGACGTGTGCCTGATAGCCAAGCGCGCGCTGGACCCGCTGGAACACTCCGTCTTCCGGTTTCACTTCCTGCTGGGCGCTGATTGGAAGCTGTGCTGCAAGCGGCTGAAGATTGACCGGGGAACCTGCTTTCACGCCTTCTA
The DNA here is from genome assembly GCA_021324015.1 of Solibacteraceae bacterium. Taxonomy (GTDB): domain Bacteria; phylum Acidobacteriota; class Terriglobia; order Bryobacterales; family Bryobacteraceae; genus JAJPJX01. The sequence continues at coordinate 62,879 of JAJPJX010000157.1, forward strand.
CCGCGTGGAAGCCAAGCTGGGCCGTGCATTCCGCACCACGCAGCCGTACCCGCTGTATCCGCTGGCCGGGTACTTCTATGGCGTTGTTCGCGGACGCAAGACAGCACCCTGCGTGCCCGATGATGAACTAGCCCAGCCGGTGGCGTTGGTCCCACCGGTCATGTCGAAACAAGAACGGCTGGCGTACATCCGCGAAAGGTTGGCGGAAGGCCCGCTGGCCGCATAGACAACACATGATAATTCGACTTATCATGTGTCTATGGGTAAGCAAATTGTGGCTGTTTCGCTCGGCCTTCAGCAGCAAGCGGACACCGATGAACAGGCCATCAAGCTGTGGTTGCACGGCAAGGCAGCGCACAGCCAGCGGGCTTACCGGCTGGACATTGACCGGTTCCGCGCTGCCGTGCGCAGGCCGCTGCCAGCGGTCACGCTGGATGACCTGCAACAGTTCGCGGACTCGCTGGCCGGGCTTGCCCCTGCCTCACAGAAGCGCATCCTTGCGAGTGTGAAAAGCCTGCTGGCGTTCTGCTTGAAGATTGGATACTGCCAGTTCAACGTGGGGGCCGCGTTGACCGTGCGCAAGGCCAAGAACACGCTGGCTGAACGCATCCTGCCCCATGAAGACGTGGCGCGCATCATCGAACGTGAAGACGGCCCCCGCAACCACGCCATGCTGCGGTTCCTGTATGAAACCGGTTGCCGGGTGTCAGAACTTTGCAGTGCAAAGTGGCGTGACATTCAGCCGCGTGACGCAGGGCTGGCGCAGGTAACGGTGTTCGGGAAGGGGGACAAGACGCGCCACGTCCTAATCTCGAAACGGCTGTACAAGGAACTGGTGCGCCTGCACGCGGATGCCGGTGACAATGCCCCCGTGTTCCCCAGCAAGACCGGCAAGGCACTGGACCAGCCAGCCGTCTTCCGCGTCATGCAGGCCGCTGCGCAGCGGGCCGGTATCGAACAGCCCGTATCGCCCCATTGGTTCCGCCACGCGGCAGCGTCACACGCGCTGGACAACGGGTGTCCCATCGGGCTGGTGAAGGAACAACTGGGCCACGCCAGCCTTGAGACAACCAGCGTGTACGTACATGCCCGGCCCACGGATGGCTTGTTCAAGTACCTGCGATAAGCGGACGCTGGCCGCTGGGCATCCGTGAGAGGCACGGCACTGCCTGACGGCTGCAAGGCTGATACGCTGTTGGGCATGACCGAATACACGCGCTACGAAGTAGCGGCCTACAAGTTGTGGGTGGCGAATCGGACTCTGGAAATGCTGGGAGTGGATGAAGGATTCTTGGATCTGCCCGAACTTCTGGAACGGATACAGCAACGTGACGCCAAGGCCGCAGAGAAGCTGGACACGTTCTTCAAGGCATACGATGCGTGGTACGAGCTATCGGCAAACATGATTGCCGATGAAGCGTTCCGCAGGGACCACCAAGACGAAATACTGGACCGGATTTCCGACCGCGACAACGAACGCCAAGCGTTGCTTGTCTATCTGAACCGCGCAAAACGCTGAGCGTCGGGCCGGGGGCATGGATGCAGGTTGCTCGATTTCTTGGAGCAAGGCCCCTGCTCCCCGACTCCGCAGCCAACGAGCAAGCATCATCCGCGCAGCATTCCAGCGATTCTGGCCAGCGCTGCCCGGCCCGCTGGTCCTACGTTGTTGCCGATGGCGCGCGGGATGCGGGCTGAGTAAAATGATTGGCTGATGGCGAAGACTGAGTTGTTCTGGAGTTCTAACGGAAGTCGAGAAAGGCCGTTCAGGGCGTGGCTGGCGCAGCACAGCGATGATGGCTACCTATTGAATTGCTATCGAACTGGCGCGGGGCCGGGTGACTACAAGGCTTACATGCTGCATCGCGCATCTTGCGCGGTCTTCAATGGCAACAATCCCAGAACGGGCAAGAACTGGACCAATAAACGCTTCTGCAAGGTCTGTTCGCTGAACGCAGAAGCCCTTCAGGCCCACGCAAAAACAAAGGGTGGACGCGTTCCCGCGTGTTCGCTGTGCATGTAGTTCATTTGCCCGTGGCCGTGGCCCACACCTTCACTGACATCCTGCGAACCGCTGAACACGCTTTCCGGGTCATACCCGAACCGCAGGAAGGCTTCCGCCCGAAGTCGCCACGCGAAAACAGCGAATTCATCGGCCAACGCATCTGCAATAGGATGGATAGCCACAAGGCCCGCACTCTGCGTGAAGTGGCGTGCGTCCATCACGGCCCGTACCGATGGCCGCGCGCTACCCGGATACGGAAACTTCCCGTCGTACAAGTGATGAATGGTCCAATCATGGTTGCCGTTGCGTTGGGGGCGCTGGCCCCCGGCCACCAAGTACGCCATGATCGCGGGGCCGTTGCTGCGGGCATCACAGGTCACGCGCTGGTGGCGAAACAAGACCTTCAGCGCGTCCGGGTAGTTGTGATACTTGGCCGTGCGGTCACACCCGGCCCACAGCAGTTCCGCGCGCTGGGGCCATTTCACAAAGGCATCCAAGTCCGCACTCACGGCAAGGATGACACGCTGGTGCGCGGCTGGGACGATGGACCCGGCTTCCTGTTCCAGCCAGCCGTTCAGATCATCAAGGCGGCAGGGCGTCATGGGAGCGTTCACCTTTCAGAGCAAGCCAAGTCCTTGCGGTCCATGTATACCAGCTTCGATGAAGACTCCATTCCGGCAAGGACGGTCTTCTTAATTCGCATCAGGCCGTTGTGTTCGATGTAGTAGGACTCCGGCCTTGAGTCTCCGTCCGAAAACAGCAGATTCACGGTTACGCGGTCACCGGCTGCATCTTCGCTGATGACTTGGTATTTGAAATCGAACTGCTTCCAGATGGGCTGTTTGGTCTTTTTGTCGCGCCCCGTCTGCCGATAGCGGGTGAAGACGCCCGTCTTCGAGGCTGAATCGACAGGGCCGAAGAACTCGCATTCGCTCGAAGCGACTGACAAGTCCGCGCTTTTCCACCTACCGATGAGGCGAGACGCGGGTGTCGAGAAATCGCGGGCTGGCTGTGTCTCATTCTGCCAAGCCCACAAGCCGCACGATACTGCAAACAGCAGAAGAACTCCGTGACGCATGCTGAGATTTAATCACACGGCACTGCGGAGTGCAGCGCCACGGAACGGCAGACACCAGCCGGGCGGTAGAATGGGGAGTCAATTACAGGAGAGGCAGCATGCTGGTTCGCTTCACCATTGAAGGCGGGTGCATCCCGGTCACCGAGCAAGCACGTGAAGACCTGTTGAACGAGTACTTACGTCTGCTAGCGGACTACGACCCAGACGCAGAGGACCATATCCGCAACGAGATTCGACAGCACCTTAACAGCCACACGCAATTCACCGCCGCTTGGATCGCGTGTGATGGACCGAACTCATGGCGTCAGGAATTCCACCCGCTATACCACGCCATTGAACGGGTTGCTACTGATGCGCAGACTGCGCATGACGAATCGGGCAAGTTTCTGGGGCTGCTGGTCTGGAATGAAGCGCTGAACCATCGGGAACGTTGGCACTTCACCAAGTACCCGAAACTGGATGCGGACTACATGGTGACTCACTACTTCGCGATGGACGGGCACATCTGCGCAAGCGCCAAGCGTCACCAAGCCGAAACTGCGAGACGCCATGGTGACATTCAACGCGCCACCGATTTGGAGAACGCAGCGCGGGCACTTCAGGAACGATGGAGACGCGGGGGAAGGTAGCACCCCGCGCGTCAGCGTCCAGAACCCGTTCCCGGCCCCAGCGTCTGTGGCTGTTCCGCGATTTGAGCAATTTTGGGTAATGCGCGTTGGGAACCGTGGCAAAAATAGCGGTATGGGCAACGAACCGTCTATAACTTACAGACCTGTCAAGCCCCTTTTGGCTCCGAATCCCACCCTCACCGCCAGCCTTTCCGCCTCACAGTCAACAGCTTAGGAACTCGTTCGGTTTCCACCTTGCGCCAAGTCCAGCGTCGGGGGGAGGATGATGTCGGGTGCGCGGCTCTCGGAGTGAGCGGAGTAAGGGCGTAAAGCCCACCCTCTTGCAAGTTGTTGAAAACATGGAGCGGGAGACGGGAATCGAACCCGCAACCAACAGCTTGGAAGATTGTCGCTCAATTGAAAACAAAGAACATTTGCGTCTAGCGCGTTGGATCCTGACCACCAACCCACGCTGAGTTTTCACGCCCTTCCTTCGCACAGCCCGTTAACGGAGTAAACGGAGTAACGGAAATGCGAACCGCTCGGCGCCCTCCTTCTCCGATGCCCAATCTCCCCTGGGCCGCCAGAAACTGGCCGCTGGCAGCGGCCGAAGGGGAGCCCCATGGCGGCAATCTGTCCATTGCGCCTCGTCCGGCAGGCCGGCCTTGAATCTGCCAGGTCGATCCTCAAGCAAACCTATTCCGGTCTGATTGTATCGAAGCAAGCCCTCCGAAAGATTGCCGCACTGGAACTGGTCCGATCCAAACGGGAGACCGCGAACCAAACCCTTGGCTTCGCTTCCCGACCATTCGTACTGTGCGGTCTTCCGGTGAAGCGGCCGCCGAAAGGCCAGTTGCTGCATGAGCGCCGGAACGGTCACTTTGTTCTATCCTGGCGACATTACTCTCTGGTGCGTCCGGTGGTACCTGGGATTCCCCATCTCGTTTGTGCACATGGCCGAGATGGCGATCGAACGGGGCCTGTTCATGCACCCGAACTGCATCTGGCGCTGGGTCCACGTTTTGGGGCCCAGGTCCGCTGGCCGGCATCTGCGCCGCGATCGCCGCGATCTCCCTTCGACAACGCTCGACTCACGCCGCCTCCTTCCGGCGTTCTGCAGGAGGTCCACCCTTCGGGCAACCCTCCGCTGCGCGGGTCGAAGGTTGCCGCGTTGGAGGCTTCCACGCCGGCCGCGGTTTTGCGCGTCGGCCGATGTGTTGCATCTACGGTTTCTGAGCCATTCAGCGTTTGGCCGAAAGTGCCGGACGCCCCGTCAATCAGGGGCTTCAGCAAAAACATAAAACATTCGGTGTGTTTAAGCTAGGGTAGATACACACATCCGACCTGCGGCCTCGCGGCTCTCGGCGCGTTCAAGGACCAAACGCTCGGCACCCGCAGATACCCCATACGGCCGTCCGGGAGCGTCTGCTCATCTGCAGCCGGTCTCCAGCGCCACAGGCCGTTGATCGAGATGCGCTCCCGCGTTAGTGTTGCTTCACGAAAAGCCTTACCCACGTTCCAGACCGCCTTTACCCCATCTGCCAGGTGAACGCCGGCGCGTTTCTGGGCAGAGACGCACCGGGCCAGCAGTATTGCTACGAGACAGAAAACCAACATGGCCACTAAAGCGCACGATCAACTCCGCTAGACTGATTCGGTCGCTTTTAAATCTTGTCAGGTTTCTTGAATCAGCCCTGCAATCCGGGGTTAATCGCGACGCCGCGAAGAGGTACCCTATAGACTACTCGGCCGAAGCAGGAGTGGTGTATGTCTATCTCTCGACGCGAATTCCTTGAAACCGCGACCGTTGGCGGCATAACGGCGGGATCGCCGGCTACGGCGGAACCCAAGATGCCCGTGCGCATACTGGGCAAAACGGGGCTCCGGGTCTCCATTCTCGCCTTCGGCGGCGGCAGCCGTTTCACCGGCTTCAAAGACGCGGGCTACCGGGACGAGGACAAGGCCATTGCGATTCTGCTGCGAGCTTTCAAACTCGGTATCAATTATATCGATACAGCCGATGACTACGGCGTCAGTGAAGAACGCTTCGGCAAAGCCCTGGCGGCCCACGGAAATAAAGGAATTTTCGTGGCCACCAAGATTACCAGCCGTGATCCAAACACCTTTCAGGCCACGCTGGAGCGGAGCCTGAAGCGGCTGGGCCGCTCGCAGGTGGATGTGCTCCATATCCACGACCTTTCGAGTGACGCCGACCTGGCCCGCATCGAAGCTCCTGGCGGAGTCCTGGAGCGCCTCCAGCAGGCCAAGGATAAGAAACTGACACGCTTCATCGGCGTGACGTGCCACCGTGCCCCGCTGACCCTTCAGAAGGCCCTTGAGCGCCACGATTTCGACTGTACCCAGATGGCGTTAAACGCCGCCCAGGCCGGGCTGCAGATGCCGCCGAACGCGACGGCGGCATTCGAGAACACCGCCTTGCCTGTGGCCGTGCGCAAGAAGATGGGAATCCTGGGCATGAAGATCTGGCTACAGGATTTCCTGCCTGATGTTCCGGAGCGCACCGCGCGCAACCTGATGTACTACACACTTTCGTTGCCCGTGGCGTCCGCGGTGATCGGCAGCTCCAAGCCCGAATATCTGGAAGAGAACGCCCGGCTGGCCAAGGCGTTTCAGCCGCTCGAGAAATCCGAGATGCTGGACATCGCCGGGGCGCTTTCACGGCACAAGGCGGCCATGGATCGGGTCTTCCGCGACCATGTGGACGCGTAGAAGCACTATCAGGTCCACTCCATGCTGATTGGCGAGGTTGGCGGGTATTGGCCGAATCATGGTGATACTCTAGCGCTAACTGCCATGACACGCAGACGCTTTCCGATGGCTTGCGCCGGCGTTTCGGCGGTGCTCGCCTCCTCGACCGGCGCTGCGAGCGCCGCCGATTCTCCCACGCTCAGCCCGATCGACCAGCGCAACAACGATTACCAGCAGCAACTCGAATGGTATTTTCGCCACCACCTGGTGGACGAATATCCCGCACGCGCAGCGAAGATGTGGCGTCGCTCGCATACGGGAGTACCCGCTTTTCTGCGAAGCGTGGAAGGAAACCGACGGCGCTACAGGGAGATGTTCGCTCCCTCCCGCGTTCGAGCAAACCGGCCCCGTTGAGCGCAAGCCGCACGCGGCCATACCGGGCACGGAGTGGATTTCAATCCCAATCGGGCCGCTCAGAGCCGAGGGCCTGCTGGCGTTCCCGCGGGAGGCCTCGGGCCCCGTACCTGATCGTGGCACAACACGGCATCGGCGGCTTCCCCGAGCGCGTCTTCGGGGTTCTATTGCAAACGCGGTTGAGCGGAGCTGGTAGGGTGTATCGTGACCCGAAAACGGCCGGCACTGTTCCGCGGGCGACATTTCGAAGACGTGATCATCCTCCTATGTGTTCGCTGGTACCTGCGATATTCGCTCACCTATCGCGGCCTGGAGGAGATCATGGCGGAGCGGAACCTCTCCGTGGACCATGTGACCATCTGGCGCTGGGTCCAGCGATATGCGCCCATTTTGAACCAGCGTATTCGCCGTGAGATGCGCGACCGCAACCGGTCCTGGCGGGTCGACGAAACATATATTA
>JAJPJX010000201.1 GCA_021324015.1 Solibacteraceae bacterium
CCACCGCTGAGTCCACAGCATCTGGACATTAGACCACGCCAGCACCTGTAAGGGATCCCGACCCGGACCTTGCTCTCCAGCACGGAGGTCAGCCTGACGGAAAACGCGCTACCGTGAGACTGGCCCGCCGATGACAGCCCGCCGATCAACGGCAAAGTGTTCCGGAATCCGAACGGCCCTCGGTCTTCGGGAGGGCTCGGAAATGCGGTAGCGTAATTCTGAAACGGTGTACTCAGTTGCCGAGCCGCGACCGTCAGGGAGCGGTCTCCTCCGAGCTACAGAATATACCGGCTCAGGTCCTGGTCCTTGACGATGTTGGCGAGTTGCTTTCGCACGTAGACGGCGTCCACTTTGACGGTCTTCTTCTTCAGGTCCGGACCCTCGAAGGAGACCTCTTCGAGCAGCTTCTCCATGATGGTGTGCAGCCGCCGCGCGCCGATGTTCTCCGAAGTTTCGTTCACCTGGGCGGCGAACTTGGCCACCTCTTCCAGCGCGTCTTCGGTGAAGACCAGCTTGATGCCCTCGGTCTCGAGCAGCGCCGTGTACTGCTTGGCCAGCGCGTTCTTCGGCTCCCGCAGAATGCGGATGAAATCTTCCACCGAAAGCGACTTCAGCTCCACGCGGATGGGGAAGCGCCCCTGCAGTTCCGGGATCATGTCGCTGGGCTTGGAGACGTGGAACGCGCCCGCCGCGATGAACAGGATGTGGTCCGTACGCACAAACCCGTAGCGCGTGTTCACCGTGGTGCCCTCCACGATCGGCAGGATGTCGCGCTGCACGCCTTCGCGGCTCACGTCCGGGCCGTGGCCGCTCTCCCGCCCCGCGATCTTATCGATTTCGTCCAGGAAGATGATGCCGCTGGTCTCCACGCGCTCCAGCGCCACGCGCGTCACCTGGTCCATGTCGATGAGCTTCTGCTCCTCTTCCTGCACTAGGTAATCCATGGCCTCCGCCACGCGCATCTTCCGCTTGCGCGTCTTCTGGCCGAACAGATTGGGCAGCATGTCCTTCAGATTGATGCCCATCTCTTCGATCCCCTGGTTGGTGGCGATCTCGAACGTCGGCCCGCGGTCCTTGACGTCGATCTCCACCATGCGCTCGTCCAGCTTTCCCTCGCGCAGGCGTTCGCGCAGCTTCTCGCGCGAACGCTCGGCGCTCTCGCTGGCCTCCGGCTGCGGCGGTATCAGCAGGTCCAGCAGGCGCTCCTCGGCGTTCGCCTCGGCGCGGTCGGCCACCTCATCCAGGCGCTCTTCGCGCACCATGTCGATAGCGATGTCCACCAGGTCGCGGATCATGGACTCCACGTCCCGCCCCACATAGCCGACTTCGGTGAACTTGCTGGCCTCCACCTTCAGAAACGGCGAGTTCGCCAGTTTCGCCAGCCGGCGCGCGATTTCCGTCTTGCCCACGCCCGTCGGCCCGATCATGAGGATGTTCTTGGGCATCACCTCCTCGGCCATGTCTGGATTCAGCTTTTGCCGGCGAATGCGGTTCCGCAAGGCGATGGCCACGGCGCGCTTGGCTTCCGCCTGCCCCACCACGTGCTTGTCCAGCTCCCGCACGATCTCGCGCGGCGTCAGCTCATCCAGCAAGGGCTCCTCGTCCACCGACTGGCTGGGAAGATAGATCACCATGACCTCAGAGTTCCTCGTAGGTGACGTTGTCGTTGGTGTAGATGCAGATCTTGCTCGCAATCTGCATGGCCTGCTCCGCGATCTGCCGGGCTCCCAGCTTGGTGCTGCGGATCAGCGCCGTGGCTGCCGCCAGCGCGAAGGCGCCTCCCGATCCGATGGCCGCCACGCCCTCGTCCGGCTCGATGACGTCGCCGTTGCCGCTCACGATGTACATATACTGCGAATCCGCCACCAGCAGCAACGCCTCCAGGTGCCGCAGCATGCGGTCCGTGCGCCACTCCTTGGCCAGTTCCACCACCGAGCGCGGCAGGTTCCCGTTGAACTGCTCCAGCTTGGCCTCGAATCGCGAAAACAGCGCGAATGCATCCGCCGTCGATCCCGCAAAGCCTGCAATCACCTTGTCGTTGTAAAGGCGCCGCAGCTTTCTGGCGGAGGCCTTCAATACTTCGCTCCCCAGCGTCACCTGCCCGTCGCCCGCCATCACGACCTTGCTGTCACGGCGCACACAGAGCACAGTGGTCGAGCGTACTTTGTTTTTCATCCGTTGATTCTTTTTCTTATTTTATCGTAGTGCGCCGCATGTGCCGGCGCCACAGGCCCGCAAACAGCCGCAGGGCCGCGGCCTTTCGCCGCCCCAGCGCCATGCGCACGATCTCCACTCCGGCCCATGCCAGGTACGTGGCCGTCACCCACCAGTGAATGTGCGCCGCCAGGCCCCGCCAGAAACCCGGTCCCGGGGCCACCGGAGAGAGCGCGAACTGCACGGCCCACAGCACAAACAGCGCCGCCGCCTCCCACCATTCCAGCTTCATGTTGATCAGGAACAGCGTGCCCACAAGCTGCTGCGCCAGCGTCATCAGGATCTCCAGTTCCTGCTGGGAATCGAACGGGATCGTGGAAGGAGCGCCCCGGCTGAGCGAATAGACGATGGGCAGCATGGCCGCCAGCAGCGTCCACTGGTTGAGGTTGCTGGACACCATGTTCATCAGGGCCATGGAGGCCCGATCCACCGTGCGCGCCCAGTAGAACGCCGACACCTTTTCCGGGAACTCCGAGACGAACGGCGCTACCCACTGCACGAAAACGAATTGCGACACCCCCGCTGCCGTGGCCACCGCCAGCAGGCTCGCCGAAAACGGTTCCGCCATGAAGTAGACCAGCGCGCCGCCGCCCACGAACAGCGTGGTGATCACGGTGATTCGAACCGGCCGGCGCGCCTGCACGATGCTGCGCGGAATCAGTTCCAGTTCCTCGGCGGCCTCGGCGGCTTCGGGCGGCATGTGCCCGAGCACCACCAGGTACGCCACGTAGATGCCGATCAGCACCGCGGCGTCCACCAGGTCCAGCGAGGCCTTCCACCAGATCACCGCGGCATAGGCCATGCATACCAGCAGACCCGCCACTTCCACGCTGTGTCCTTCTTCCAGGTGAATGGCCCGCAGCGGCCGGCCGTGGCGCCGCCGGTGGAACATGGCCGCCGTGAAATAGATCATCGGCCAGCCCAACCCCGTCAGTAGGCGCAGGGCGCCGGTCAGGTTCGCCAGCAGCAGCGGCACCTGCTGCTTCCAGGCAAACACGGCCTCCACCGCGAACTCCGGCAGCGTTTGCAGCCAGGCCAGGATCGCCAGCGCGAACCCTTGCGCAATGAAGTACTGCGCCGATTCCGCCGCCCACGCGATCAGCATGGCGGCCAGCAGAATCGAAGGCGCCGTCCAGAGCGCGGCCGTGGGGCTGACTTCGGGCAGAGGCGTCGCGCTCACTAGCAGCAGGGCGCAGACCGGTAGGGCGACCTGCCGCGGCCTATCGGAACCGGACATCACGACCCTTGGCGATAGTGGAGTGCCTGGCGAACGTCTCGCGCTTCTGCGGAAAGTCCGTGCGATAGTGCGCCCCCCGGCTCTCTTCCCGCGCCAGGGCGCAGCGCGCGATTAGCCCCACAACCGCGTGCATATTGCGCGCTTCGTACTGCGCAAGGCCGGGTTCGCCGGCCGGCGCCAGACAGCGCGCGTCCAGCCAGGCACGCGCCTCGGCCAGCGCCCCACCCGCGCGCACGATGCCGCATTTTTCCCACGCTAGGCTGCGGATCTCCGCCTCCGACGAGCAGGGGAACAGCGGCTCGGGCGGCGCGCCGCCCTCCGGCGGGGGTGCGCCGGCTAGTTCCCGCATCGCCGCGCCGGCTCGCGCTCCGAACACCACGCCTTCCAGCAGCGAGTTGCTCGCCAGGCGATTCGCGCCGTGCACTCCCGTGCACGCGGCCTCCCCGGCCGCGAATAGCCGCGGCAGGCTGGTGCGTCCTTCCAGGTCGGTGGCCACTCCGCCCATGGCGTAGTGCGCCGCTGGATGCACCGGCGCGGGCGCGGCGGCCAGGTCCACCCCGTAACGCCGGCAGGTCTCGTAGATCCGCGGAAACCGCGCGCGGATGAATTCGCCGCCGCGGTGGGTCAGGTCCAGGTACACGTGCGGCTCGCCCGTCCGCCGGATCTCCGCCACGATGGCTCGTGCCACTACGTCTCGCGGCGCCAGTTCGTCCGTGAAGCGCTCGCCCGCCGCGTTTCGCAGATACGCGCCCTCCCCGCGCAGCGCCTCGGAGAGCAGAAACCGCGGCGCGCCCTCGACGTGCAGCGCCGTCGGGTGAAACTGCACGAATTCGATGTCCTGAATCTCCGCCCCCGCGCGGTAGGCCATCGCGACCCCGTCCCCCGTGGCCACGTCCGGGTTGGTGGTCTCGCGGAAGACGCGTCCCAGCCCGCCGGTGGCCAGCAGCACCGCCCGCGCATACACCGGAATCAGCTTCCGAGCGGGCTCGTCGTACAACAAGGCCCCCGTCACCGCGCCTTCCTCCGCCAGCAGGTCCGTGGTCGCGTGGAAGCTGCGGAAACTCACGTTGGGAAGCGAGGCCGCCTTCCGGTAGAGCGTGCGCGCGATCTCCTTCCCCGTGGAATCGCCGTGCGCGTGCAGGATGCGGTTGCGCGAATGCGCGCCCTCCCGGGTGAAGGCCAGCCGGCCGCCCTGCCGGTCGAACTCCGCACCCCACTCGATCAGTTGCTGGATGGCCGCCGGCCCCTCCTCCACCAGCACGTGCACCGCCGCCGCGTCGCACAGTCCGTCGCCGGCGGCCAGCGTGTCCTGCTCGTGCAGTTCCACTTCGTCGTCGTCGCTCAGCGCCGCGGCGATTCCGCCTTGCGCGTACTCCGAAGACGACTCGTGCAGCGTGTCCTTGGCCACCACCAGCACGCTTCCCGCCGCGGCCAGTTCCACGGCCGCGCGCAGCCCCGCCACACCCGCGCCAATCACCAGGAAATCCGGATTCATCCGCTCGCCGTGTGTCTTCAAGTTCCATGGTACAACGTGGGTATGCCTTCTTTTCCCGTGGAGACGCCGCAGCGCGCGTACTCCGCGATTGTGGAACGCGGCATCCTACTCGACGCGGCGCGCTACGTCCCGCCCAAGTCCGGCAGGATCTTCGTCGTCACCACGGAAGACGTCTGGAACCACCAGAGCACGGCTCTCGTGCGCGGTCTCGCCGGCCTGCCGCACGAGGTCCTCTTCCTCCCCGGCGGCGAAGACAATAAGCGCCTCGCTCCCCTCGAAACGCTGGCCGAGGAGATGGTGCGCCGCCAGGGCGACCGTACCAGCCTCGTGATCGCCTTCGGTGGAGGCATCGTCAACGACATGGGCGGTTTCCTCGCCGCCATCTTCATGCGCGGCATCCCCGTGCTGCAAATCCCCACCACGCTGCTGGCGCAGGTGGACGCCGGCGTGGGGGGCAAAACCGGCGTGAACCTGGCCGGCGGCAAGAACCTGATCGGCAGCTTTCACCAGCCCATCGCCGTGCTGATCGACCCCGGCGCGCTCTCCACGCTCCCCGAGCGCGAATACCGCGCCGGCCTCTACGAGATCATCAAGACCGGCATCATTCGCAGCGCGCCGCTGTTTCGCTTCCTGGTGGAACACCGCGACGCCGTGCTGGCCCGCGAGGACCGCGCGGTGGACTACATCATCGCCGAGTCCGTGAGCATCAAGGCCGAAGTCGTCTCGGCCGACGAACGCGAGGGCGATCTGCGCCGCATCCTCAATTTCGGCCACACTTTCGGCCATGCCCTGGAAGCCGAAACCGGATACCGGCGCCTCCTGCATGGCGAGGCCGTGGCCTTCGGCATGCGCGCCGCCATCCACCTGGCCGAGACCACCGGCTATCTTTCCGCCGAAAACGCCCTCGAAATGCTGGACGCCATCAGCCTCTACGGCCCCATCCCGCCGCTCGACGGCGTCTCCGCCGGAAATCTCCTCGCGCGGCTGGCAAGCGATAAGAAAACTGTCCAGGGCACGGTGCATTTCATTCTCCCCACCAGCGTCGGCGAGGTGAAGATCGTGGGCGGCGTGAAGAGTATCGCCGTGCTGTCCGCCATCCAGGCCGCGCTGGCATGAGCGGCGCCACCCCTGCGGGAGCCGCCGGCGAACAGGAAGCCGCGCGCTGGGTGCGCGACATGTTCGGCCGTGTGGCCCACCGCTACGACCTGGCCAATCACCTGCTCTCGTTGAATGTCGATCGCTACTGGCGAGCCCACACGGTGCGCCGCCTGCGCCCCGTGCTCGAACGCCCGGATGCCCGCGTGCTGGACCTGTGCTGCGGCACGGGAGATCTTTTGCTGGCCCTGGGCGCCTCGCGCGCGATGGGCACGGATTTCTGCCATCCCATGCTCACCGCCGCCCGCGCCAAGGGCGCCCGCTTCCTGTTTGAAGCGGACGTGCTGGCGCTGCCGCTCGCCGACGCCTCGCTCGATCTCGTCACCGTGGCCTTCGGCTTTCGGAACCTGGCCAATTACGAACGGGGCCTGCGCGAAATGCATCGCGTCCTGCGCCCCTCCGGCGTGGCCGCCATCCTGGAGTTCTCCCGGCCTCCCAACCCCGCCTTCAATGCGCTCTACAATTTCTATTCGCGGCGCATCCTCCCCCTCATCGGAGGCGCGCTTTCCGGCTCCCGCGACGCTTACACGTATCTCCCCGAATCCGTCCGCAAGTTTCCGTCCGGCGAACACCTTGCGCAAATGATGCGGGAGTGCGGCTTCGAACGGGTGGAATTCGAGCGGCTCACCATGGGGATCGTAGCCCTGCACCTGGGCCGGCGGTAACGACATAGCCCCGCCAGCCACGCGTCGCGGCTGCGGCTCTGACCTTCACGTAACGCGCTGTCCCTTCGGCGCCTGACCAGGGAGCAGGAAGGTCTTGATCAACTCGCCTTCGCCGCAGACAGTCATGCCGGAGAATCGCTTGTACCACGGACCTTCGGGCACCTCTGGCTCGGCGTCAAGCCATTTGGCCAGCAGTTGCAATTGCGAAGTGGGGATCTTCCGGCACTGGACACGGTCGAGCAGGTGGTGGAAAAGGGCCGGAGGAAAGTTGTGGCGGCGTACTCGCGGCATAACGGAATCTCCGGCTGCCCGGCGCTCTAGAGGCCATAAAAGCCGCGAGTGAGCCGCTCTTTGATCCGCGCCGCCTCGATTGGATCTGAGGCGGCTGCGAGTTGCTTCGCGAGCAAGCCCAGTTCTTCCGGGCTCAGACGGTTCCCCTTGCCCTCCAAAAATGCAAGTTCCGCAGTCTCGATGGCGACTTCTTCCCCCGTTCGCGTACGCGCCACGACGCGGCCGCCGGTAAGCGCTTGCCGGACGAACCAGTGATAGACGGCCAAAGCGTTCTTAATCACCTCGGTCCGTTTGGAGCCCGTCAACTCAGCCATTTGGTCAACCAGCGCCAGTTCGGTGCGCGTCAGCACAGGTTGAATTCTCGCCATACTCGCAGGTCCTCTTTTTCTGTTCCTATTCTACTCTTTTCTGTGCGGCTTCTCGCTCCCCCTTCTGTTCTGGAGTCACCCCACCTCCGCGCCCGCGCGGCGCAGCGCCTGCTCCACTTCCTGCTTGCCCCATGCCGTGCTGATGAACAGCTCCTGCCGGGCCCCTGCGCTCAGCGCGATGGCCTTCCAGCCGTTCTGCGTCGGCACGGTCACCCGCACTTTCACCTTTCCCCTGGCGTCGCGCACCGGGCGGATCACCCCCGGAATCACCGTGCGCACCTCCGGGTTTTCCGCCAGCAGCCGCTCCAGCAGGTCCCGCACTCCGTCGATGATGCTGTGCTCGACCTTGAGCTTGTTCTGAGCCGTGCGCAGCCGCATATGCTTCTACTCTATCGCCACCCTTGCTCGCCGCGGAGCGGCACAAACCGGCACAGCGTCGCCACCCGCCATTCGATCTTCCCTTGCTCTTTGCTCACTACCCGCAGTTCCTGGTCCAGCAACTCTCCGACCGGAATCACCAGCCGGCCCGGATCCCGCAACTGCTCTACCAGCGACACCGGCACCTCCGGCGCCGCCGCCGCCACCGAGATGCCGTCGTAGGGCGCTCCGGCGGGCCAGCCTTGTGAGCCGTCCGCGCAGATCACCGTCACGTTGCCGCCGAGACCGGTTCGCTTCAGGTTCTCTTGCGCCTGCTGGACCAGTCCCGGAATCAGTTCGATCGTGATCACGCGCGCCGCCAGCGCTCCCAGCACCGCGGCATGATAGCCGGACCCGGTTCCGACCTCCAGCACCGTTTCACTTCCCCGCAGTTCCAGCAGTTCCGCCATCAGGGCGGTCATGTAGGGCTGGGAGATCGTCTGCCCGAATCCGATGGGCACGGGCTCGTCCCGGTAGCTGCACACCCGCTCTTCCAGCGGCACGAACTCCTCGCGCGGGATCGTCTGCATGGCCGTCAGCACCCGCTCGTCCCGGATGCCGCGCTTTCGCAACTGCCGGCTCACCATTCCCCGCCGTTCCGCGGCCCAATCGGGTATCATCACACCACCCGCCGTTATAATAGCGATAATGCCGCACCAAATCACCCTGATCCCAGGGGACGGTATCGGACCTGAAGTTGCAGAAGCCACAGTGAGCGCGGTCGAGGCCACCGGTGTCGAGATCGAGTGGGAGCGTGTGGAGGCCGGCGCGCGCGCCCTGGCCGAATCCGGAAGTCTGCTGCCCGACGACGTCTTCGCCTCTCTGGAAATGACCCGCGTGGGTCTGAAAGGGCCCACCGCCACTCCCATCGGCGGCGGCCACCAGAGCATCAACGTCACCCTCCGCAAGAAACTCGGCCTCTACGTCAACTTCCGGCCGGTTCGCATGCTGCCAGGCCTCGAGACGCGCTTCCGCGACCTGCCCATCGATCTCGTCATCTTCCGGGAAAACACCGAGGACCTGTACTCCGGCCTGGAGCACGAGGTGATCCCGGACGTGGTCGAAAGTCTCAAGATCATCACCAAGAACGCATCCATGCGCATCGCCCGCGCGACCTTCGATTACGCCCGGCGCGAAGGCCGCCGCAAGGTCACCGCCGTGCATAAGGCCAACATCATGAAAATGAGTGACGGCCTGTTCCTGAAGTGCTGCCGCGAAGTTGCGTCCGCGTATCCGGAGATCACCTACAACGAACTGATCGTCGACAACGCCTGCATGCAACTGGTCATGCGGCCCGAGACCTTTGACCTGCTGGTGCTGCCGAACCTGTATGGCGATATCATGTCGGATCTCGCCGCCGGCCTGGTGGGAGGCCTGGGAATCGTGCCCGGCGCGAACATCGGCGACCACCACGCGGTCTTTGAGGCGGTCCACGGCACTGCCCCGGATATCGCCGGCAAAAGCCTGGCCAATCCCACCGCGCTGATGCAATCCGCTGCTCTGATGCTGGCGCACATCGGAGAGCGCGAAGCCTCGCTGCGCATGCAGCGGGCCATCCAGGACGTCTACGCTGAGCACAGCTCCCTCACCGGAGACGTGGGCGGCCGCGCTTCCACCCAGGAGTTCACCGCGGCCGTCATTCGCCACATCCACAACGGCGCCTGAGTTAGCGGCCGAGCCGCAACCGTGAGGGAGCGGTGCTCAGTGCAGCAGATTCAGCGTGTTATTCCCATCGTTCACGAAGTAGACGCCTTTGCCCTCCGGGGCGATCGCCAGCCCGAACAGCGTGCCGGCGCCCTGCCCGCTGGTATCTACCGGCTTGACCGCGACCTGCACGCCCACGCGGGCGACTTCCACGAGGTTCCCGTCATTGGCGTTGGCCACCAGAATATGGTGGTTCGGCGTGATGGCCAGTCCTAATGGGCCGTTGATCGCGCCGCCCATCGAGACGGTGATTCCGGTGTTCGCGCTGGTGGTGCGAAAAATGGCGTTCGGAATCGCCGCGATCCGGTTCGCCAGCGTGTCCGCCACATAGAGCGCGCCGTCCGGGCCGAGTCCTACGCCCGTGGGTCCGATCACCAGCGCTGCCGGGTCCGTGCGCTCCCCGAACATCGAGCCGATCACCGTGCTGGAAACCAGGCGTGGCATCCCGCCCTCGGGGATCCCCAGAAGCAGACGCGCCACGGTTCCCCCGTTGACCACATTGCCGCCGCCCGCCACCGTGCCGTTCAGCACGTTCGTCACGAACAGCACCGCCGCATGCTCCAGGTCCAGCGCGGTCATGTCCCAAGGCCCGTTGATCTGGCCGCCTGAAAACGTTTCCACCGGCTTGCCGGAACTGTCCAGCACAATCAGGCAGCCTGCCTGCGCGGTGGCCGCCTGTCCGTTGCTGGTCGGCAGGCTGCCCACAATCACCCAGCCCGAACGCAAAACCACAAGCGCTGTTGTCAGGCCCACGCCGCCGGGGCAGGCTCCCGGCAGGCTGGCGGCACTCAATTGCGCAAAGACGCTGGTGGCGCCGTCTGCCCGGATCTGCATGATCGTGGTGCCTGTGCCCTGGAGGTTGGCTGAGTTGTTAAAGTTGCTGACCAGGACGCTATCCTCCACCAGGGCGCCCACCGAACGGGGAACCACGGCCACTCCATAGGGATTCACGTCGCCGTTGGCCGGCACTGTGGAGGCGGTCATCGTGATGGTGTGAAACCTGCCGAGGAAAGAGCCGCCGGGATCGTCATCGGCTCCCGCGGGCGGCACGAAAATCACCAGGCCAACCAACACGGCCGGAGTCGCGAGCACGCTTCTTGTCATCGGGAAATCCTCCTTTGGCGGAAATCTTGACGACAAGTATAGGTTCTGCCTGGCGGCGCAAAGTGTTAATTCCGCGATTCACAACTGTCACGAACGTGCGTTCGCACCCAGGTCTTGACGAGCCCGCACCGCCGCTTACCGCACCACCACCGCCGCCCGCGGAAACGCGAACTTGCGGCCCACCTCGTCCACCACGTTCAACTGGCACGTATAGCGGCCGGGCGTGAGTTTGCCGAGCGGCACCTGCAACTGGAGCGGCAGGCGCGCTCCGTCCGCTCGCGTCAGCCGCACCGGCGAGGATTCAAACACCTTCTTTTGCCCGTCCAGGAAGGTCAGCGTGGCCTCCACGCTGGGCGCCGGGTCCGCTCCCGGATCGTACACTTCGGCGTACACGTACAGGTTCTGGTCCCGCCGGAACACGCGTGTGATGCTCGGCACCAGTTTCTGGCCGTCCTGCACGAGCGGGTTCAGCTTATCCAGCTTGCCCTTCTTATCGGCCGCGCCCACCGCCGCGGCCAGCGCCTCGCGCTGGTTGCTCCATACCACGGAACTGAGCTTCAGCCGCGGGCCATCCTTGGCCAGGTCCGGCACCGTGAACTGCGTCTCGAACGTGCCCAGCTTGCCGGTCTGGTTCTCGCGCACCACCATCTTCAGCCGGTAGGATCCGGGCGGCAGCGTGAAGCCCGTCTCGTATTGGAAGCTCCGGCTGGCCACCTTGGAGGCGTTCGACTGGTCCAGCTTCACGCGGATGCCGTCTCGGACGCTGGAGACCGGCTTGCCTTTCTCGTCGGTCACCTGCCCCACGAAATCGAACTCCGTGGTTTCGTTCGATCCCCTGCGCGCCAGCGCGATCTCCGAGCCCGGGATCTTCACCGCCACCGGCACGAAGTAGTGACCCTTGGAGATGCGGAAATAGTTCACTTCCAGGGCCAGCGGCAGGTCCGTCAGCGGATCACCCAGGTTCAGAGCCTCGGCCAGTTGATGCTCTTTGTCCTCGCTGTTGAATTGACGGAAATCCTTGGCGCCGAAGTAGCCCTGGCGGTGTTCCAGTTTCGCCTGCGGATATCCCGCCAGCCTCACCTGAATGCGCCGGTAGCGCCCGTCGAGCGCCGGATTGGTGCTGTAGTAGCCCAGGATGTAGTAGCTGCGCACGTCCCGCTGCGCCTGCACGATGCCCAACGAAAGCTCGTTGTTGTCCAGGAAAACCTTGCCGCCCGTGTCGGCGGCCAGTGTGCTCAGCGTTTCCTGCTGGTCGTTGAACTGCTGCCGCTGCTGCGTCTGCGCGTAGCCGGTGAAGATACCCTGCCCGCGCGACATGGCTTTGCTGGCGTCGCCTCCCGGCACGAGCGCCGTCAATCCCCGCGCGTCGATGGGATAGATGGCCACGTTCGCCTTCACCGCCGCGTTCACCGTGGAGCGCAGTTGCGACTGGTTCTCCACCCCCGTCTTGGCAATGCCGCTCGAAAAATACACCAGCGACTTTTTCTCGGGAAGCTGCGCGAGTTTCTCCACCGCCGATTCGATCGCCGCGAGTTTCAGGTCCGTGTTGAAGATGTTGAATTCGGTCTGGTCCGCCGTGAAAGCCTGGCCCGTGTCCTCGCCGGCGTTGGCATCCGCGGTGTCGGCCACCTCCGCCAGCTCGCTGGCCTCGCCCACGCGGAATCCCTGGATCACCTGCCGCAGAGCCTCCCGGTCGTCTGTGAAATCCTGGTCCACGTGCAGCTTCGAGCCGTAGCTCATGATCGCTACCAGGTCCGCCGGGCTCATCTGCGTGTCCAGGAATTTCAACGCCGCCTGCTGCGCGCGGATCTGGTCCGGCGTGGCCATCGACGAGAGGTCGAAAAACAGCACCAGCAGCCGCCGGTCGCGATACTGCACCTGACCCGGGCGCGCGGCCGGCGCCGGAGCGGGCGCCGGCCGCACCGCAGCCACAGCCGTTCGCGGCCGGGCTGCCGGGGCAGGCGCCTGCTCCTCCAGCCGCTGGAACTCGAAGACCGCGATCTGCTGCGGCTTGCCGTCCTCGAGCACCGCGAAATCGCTCTTCTTCAGGTTCTCGATGGGCTTGCCGGAGCGGTCCCGCACCGTCACGTCCACGATCACCAGGTTGCTGCTGGTGGAGAACTTGACCTCCTGCCCCGCCAGGGGCAGCAGAGCGGCGATCACGAGGAAATGTTTGCTCCAGCGCGGCATCAGAACCGGAACCTCAAAGTCGCCGTCAGCGCCCGCATGCTCTGCGTGGCCGTGGCCAGGCCGTAGTTTGTGGCGTTCACCACCGTGGCCAGCGCGCTGTAATTCACGTTGTTCAGGGCGTTGGTGCTGTCCACCCGCAGTTCCACCCTCCGCCGGCTGTCGCCCAGGCGGAACGACCTTCCAAACGAGAGATTCAACGAAGCCCACGCCGGCCCCGGAATCGTGTTTCTCCCGGCGTTGCCGAACCGCCCCGGAGGCGGCACTGTGAAGGCCGCCAGGTTGAAGAAGCCGGGGCCGGTGGAGACGTCTTCCCCGGTGGAGTCCGACCGCCCGCTGCCCACGGATCCGGTGCCGCCGGAGTTCTCCTGGTTGCCCAGCACCCGCGCCGTGAGCGGCATGCCCGAGCCCGCCGTAACGCCTCCGCTCAGCGTCCAGTCCGCCAGCAGCCGCGCTTTCCAGCCGCTGTCGTGCAGCACGCCGTTTTCACCGAACGGCGAGGTCAGAATGAAATTCAGCGACAGGGTGTGCCGCTGGTCAAAGCTCGAAAGGCCCCGCTCCGCGGCCAGGTCTCGCGCGTCCTGCGCCACCACCGCCGCTCCGCCCCCGATCGTCGACGCGTTGTCGATCGACTTCGAGAAGGTATACAAGGCGTTCATCGCGATGCCCTTCTGGAATCGCCGCGTCAACCGCACCTGCAGCGCGTGATAGATGGAATTACCATTCGACGTATCCAGCAGGAAGCCCACTGCGTTGCCGATCTGCCGGCGCTCTTCCGCTGTCAGCGGAGAGCCTTGCGCCGCCCGGTTCGGCATGGTCTGAATGTCCAGGTCGGTGCCCTTCGTCCCCAGGTAGCCCAACTCCAGCACCAGCGCGTGCGGCAGCGTCTGCTGGATGGAGAAGTTCCAGGTCTGCGCGTAGCCCACCTTATAGTAGCGATCCACCGCGTAGGTATTGGTGATGGTCTGGGAGGGAGCCGTGGCAAAGCCGTTCTCAATCGTCAGCACCCGCGCCGTGCTGGTGGTCAGAGTGGCCGTGTTGGCAAACGGCGGCTGAGAAGCCAGCCGCATGGGGAACTGGTTGTAAATCGATCCATTGTAGAAAATCCCGTATCCCGCCCGCACCTGGAACTGGTGCTTCGGGAAGGGCCTCCAGGCAAGCCCCACGCGCGGCGAGAAATTGTTCTTGTCGGGGTTGACCAGCGCATCCGGGAACTGGCCGCTGTAGGGGCCGGCTTCTCCCGGCGTGACTACCGCCACCCCCGTGAAGCCCGGCGCGATGTCCAGGTTGGCGATGCGATTGTACTTCTCCGTGTACGGCGTGAAGTACTCGTAGCCCAGGCCCAGGTTCACGCTCAGATTGGAAAGGATGCGCCAGTCGTCCGCCACATAGGAGTCGTACGAGGACGCCCGAAAGTAGGTGTTGGAGTCGCCGAAGCGCACCGAACTCGACTGCGGCAGCCCCAGCAGGAAATCCGCGAAATCGTAACCGGTCCCCGCCAGTGGCAGCCCCTTCGCGTCAAACGCGCTGGTCAGCAGGCCGCTGAAGCTGAAGGTGCCGCGGGCGTTCTGATCGGTGCGCGTGTTCAACTGCAGGCGCCGGAAATCGCCCCCCAGGGTGATGGTATGCGATCCCCGCACCAGGGTCACGCCGTCGCCCACGCCCGAGGTCTGGTTGCGCTGCAGCAGGGGGCTCGCATCCGTCAGCCCGCCGTAGTTGGTGAAGGAAAGATTCGGCGGCCCGTAGTTGATAGGATCCTGGGAGACGCCCTGAATGCCCAGCGTCCCGGCCACGTCCGGCCCATAAGCAAAGTAGGGCAGCGTCTCACTGGTGTTGCGGCTGAAGGTATATCGCAGCGAATTCAGGGTGCGCGGCGTGAAGTTGTGCGTCCAGCCCAGTGTGAAGCTCATCCCCCGCCCGCTGACTTCGTCGTTAAAGGCGTAAAGCTGCGTATTCTGCGCGGTCCGGTTTTGCAGGTTGAAGTTCACGTCCAGCCGGTTGTTCCGGTTCAGCGTCTGGTTCAGGCGCGCGCCCAGGTTGTCGGTGTTCTGCGGAACCGAGGTCAGGAACTGGTAGTTCTGCACCTGCCCCGGCTGGTTGGGCAGCGGGATGAAGGAGAACAACCCGCGCGCCGCCGGATCGATGCGGCTGGCGGGGATCACGCTGCCGGGGAACGGCAGGTGGCTGGTCGGATCGAAAATCTGCACCGGAGCAGGCGTGCCGGAGAGCGAAAAGTCCCCGGCGCGTTCGAGCGCGGTGGGCACCGTGGAGGTGAAGTTCTGCGGGCTTTTGCTGCGCGTGCCGAAGTAGGTCAGGAAGAAGAAGGTGTGCTCGGTGTGCAGCACCTTGGGAATGTTGAGCCCGCCGCCGGCGACCAGGCCGAAACGGCTTTGCGCGTAAGCCGGTTGCTCGATGCTCTGGCCGGTCAGCGAATAGGGGCGCGCGTTCAATGCGGAATTGCCCAGGCTGAAGAAGGCTGCGCCGCGGACCGTACCCTGGTTTTGCCGGCGGCGGTTGCCGAAGTTAGGATTCGCGCCCATGCCGGGGCCGCGGCGCATGCCCGGGCCTCCGAATCCGCCGCCAAAACCGCCTCCCCCGCGTCCCCCGAAACCGCCTCCGCGGCCGCCGAAGCCTCCGCCGCCCATGCCGCCACCGCCGCCGAAGCCCGGCGCACCCGCTACTCCGCCGCCGGGACCTCCCGGACCACCTGGACCGCCCGGGCCCATGCCCATGCGCTGCGCGAAGGCCGCCCGCCGGGCATCCAGGGCGTCTTCCTGTTGCGGCGCCTGCAAGCCCTGGCTTAGACTGCCATTCACCAGAAAGGCTTCATTGGCGTCCGCGCTGGTTCGGGCGGCGCCGTCCGTTGCCGGCGCCCCCGCCAGCGCGGCGCTCACCTGATTCTCCACGCTGCCGCCGTTCAGGCTGAGGTTTTGAAATCCGCGGTTGCCGGTCTGCGGTCCGCCCTGCCGGGCTGCCGCCGGGCGGGGCCGCAGTTCCAGGGTGAAATCCGCGCTCCCGGGCCCTTCGCCGACAGCGACCTCCCGCTTCGCGGTCACGAAGCCGAACATCTCTACGGTGAACTGCCATGTCCCCGGCGTGAGATCCGGCAGCACGTACCGCCCTTCTTCGTCCGTCAGGACGCCGTACCGGGTGGCGCCGTGCACGGCGGTCACCGTCGCCCCCGGAATCGGTTGGCCGGCCGACCGCACCGTGCCTACGTAGGATGCGCCTGGCAGAAAAGCGAATAACAGAAAGCCGATCAACACTACAGGATAGATGACGGACGGCGTCGAAAACGTTACCCTCCCCCAGACCAGGAGGAGGAAATTACGAAAATTGACAATCCTCTGCGAACACTACAAATCGCTCGGAGGATCGGGAATTCTCGAAGGGTGTGGACCGGCATAATAGACGGTCACCTTCTTCGCGGCTTCGTCCGGCTTGTAATAGATGCGGTCATTTCATACGACCACAAGCCGCTGTACTTCGCCCCTTTCAATGGGTAGCAGCGCCTCGGCTTGATTTTCATGGCGTGCTGTGAGAGCCAGGCGTAGCAATTCCGCGCGTTCGCCGAGGCACTCGCCGCCAATGCGTCCCAGCCGGCAAGCACGCGGCTGTTGTAAGCGACGATGCTCCATTTCGCTTCCAGTTCCGGACTGGTGCCAGAGGGTGCTGATACGCGCAGATCTGGGGCGGAAGTGGAGTCGTCTTCATCTGGAGGCAAGGTTCTGTGCCTAGTCCCCGGCTGTCGGAACCGTCAGCGGTTGCTCTTCCGGCTGCTCCCGAAGCGCCTGCTCAATCACCCCGCTCTGAACGACGGCCGCGCTCTCCCGCCATTGATGGATGAGATCTCCAACGGATTCCCAATCCTCATCCGCAGAAGCGCGCGAATAGGCAGCGAGAATCTCCCGGAGCATCGACAAACGATCACTCTCCTCGAAGGCGCTCACCCAGGCCACCGGAGGCGGCGGGGCCGCGCCGACGCTGATGGAAAGCGCTCCCTGCAAAACGTCCACGATTTCCTTGATCTGCCCCAGAGCTTTGATCAGATTGGCGGCTTGTTCCCTTCGAAGGAGCGCAAACTGCTCGTTGTTCCGGGCAATCGTTACGGGATGCTTGCGGGCACGGTTCAGCACCTCTGCGGACCGCCGGTTTAGGTCCGTAGAGGTGAACACCTCGTCGCTAAACAAACCAAACTCCGGCATTACGTATAATCCTACGTAAAATTATACGCAGGATTGCAACGTGGATCAACCGCGCCCGCCGGAACCTTACAGGCCCTTCTTCGCCAGAAATGCCACCAGGTCCACCACGCGGCAGGAGTAGCCCCACTCGTTGTCGTACCAGGCCACTACTTTGGCCAGGTTGCCGTCCAGCACCTTGGTCATCTGCGCATCCACGATCGAACTGTTCGGGTTGTGCAGCAGGTCGCTCGAAACCACCGGGTCTTCGGTGTAGCCCAGAATGCCTTTCAGCTTGCCTTCGGAGGCGCTCTTCATGGCCGCGTTGACCTCCTCGGTGGTGGCCGCGCGGTCCAGCACCGCCACCAGGTCCACTACGGAGACGTCCGGAGTCGGCACGCGCATGGAGTAGCCGTCCAGTTTACCCTTCAACGCGGGCATCACCAGGCCGATGGCCTTGGCGGCGCCCGTAGTGGTGGGGATCATGTTCAGGGCGGCGGCGCGGGCGCGGCGCAGGTCCTTGTGCGGAAAGTCCAGCACGTTCTGATCGTTGGTGTAGCTGTGGATGGTGGTCATCGACCCCTTGGCCACGCCGAAGGTCTCATGCAGCACCTTCACCACCGGCGCCAGGCAGTTGGTCGTACAGGAGGCGTTGGAAACGATGTTGTGCTTGGCCGGATCATACACGTCTTCGTTGACGCCCAGCACGATGGTCACATCCTCGTTCTTGGCCGGCGCGGAAATGATAACCTTCTTCACCGGGCCGCGCAGGTGCTTGGAAGCGTCCTTGGCGTCGGTGAACCGGCCGGTGGATTCGATCACTATCTGGGCGCCTACCGAAGCCCAATCCAGTTCCGCCGGATCCTTGGTGGCGAACACTTTGATCCGCTTCCCGGCCACTACGATGGCATCGGCTTCCGCCTTCACGTCCACGCCGAGCGGGCCCAGAACCGAGTCGTACTTGAATAAATGAGCCAGCGTTTTCGTGTCGGTGAGGTCGTTCACCGCCACAAATTCGATGTCGTTCCGATGCAAGCCTGCCCGGACCACATTCCGGCCGATGCGGCCGAAGCCGTTGATACCAACCTTCACTGCCATTGTTTCTCCTGTGTTTTGACCTGATTTAATTACCTTTCAGGATATCAGGAGGGACAGATCCGCGGCAACCCGGAACCGGAGGCGAACATCCGAAACAGCCCGCTTTAGGGTGTTTTGACTGGAGCTACTTCCGTGCCCAGGCCGGCGTATTCTTCTTTCACTTTGATGACTTTGTCGCCGTTAAATGTTACGAAGACGATCTTGCCCGGCGGATGCCCGAAGATCCAGTCCTCGAGTTCCATGCCGTCTTTCACTTCACGGGATTTGTGATCCGGACGGCCCAGGGCCAGCACCACCTGGTCGCGGTCCATGCCTTCCACGGCGCGCTTCTGCGCGATGGCCTTCTTCATCTCGGGCGGCAACGACTCGGCGTACACCTGCGTGGCGCTGCGCTTCTCGAAATCCAGCACCGGCGCCAGCATCTTCTTGATAGCCGCCGAAGTCACGCCGTGGGCCAGCGGCTCATCGAAGTCCACGGCAATCACCGTGCCGCCCGGGGCATTCGAATCACCGCCGCCTATAGGACTCATGGTCGGCCCCATGCCCACCGAGACGCCCTGATACCACTTGCGCCCGCCTTTGAATCCGCCGTTGATTTGCAGCACGATCTTGTCGTTTTCAATGGAGACCTTGGTGATCTGCACCAGGTCGCCGACGCGCGCCGCCGGGCCATATTCTTTACCCGCGCCCTCCCACACCGCCTTGTCATACTTACCGGCGGAGGAAAAGGGAAGGGGCTTTTTGGAACGTGGGAGGAATTGTTTGACGGTGGCGTATTCCGCCATCAGCCCGCGCGTGAGTTCCACCCGGTCGTCGAGCGTAAGCTTGTCGGCGCCGGCCAGCGGGGCCACCATCGCCAGCGTGATTGCCGCGGCGTACCAGGATCGCATCATACGCCCTCCGCCGGCGGGTCCAGCAGCCGGGAAGATTGCCGCCGGATGGGGGCCCGATAGAGGTACATGAACAACAGCCCCAACACGCCCGCGGTCAGAAGGCTGGCTTCCGGGCCGTAGTCGCCGCCGCTCCACAACTTGCCGGCGGACCACTCCAGGCTGTAACCCGTCAATCTCATTGTAATCCCGCTGACGTTGACGCCGAACAGCGGTAACGTAACATTCCAGCCGAAGTGCAAGCCAATGGGCAGCCATAGGTCGTGGCTGCGTAGGAAAGCGTACCCGAACAGGATTCCGAACCCGGCCGTGTTGGCCAGGGCCAGCCAGTTGGCGTTGGGATTCCCCGCGTGCAGGGCGGCGAATACCAGGCCCACCGGCACGATGGTGGCCCAAGCCCCCAGCGTGCGCAGAAGCACCTGGAAGCCGTAGCCCCGAAAGAGCAGTTCCTCGCCCGCCGCACCGGCCAGCAGCAGCAAGGGCAGGAACCAATAAGCGTTGACCGATGCGCCGCCTTCCGGCACGGGCACGAAATGCGCCGCGCGCAGCGCCAGTGGCCCGCAGAGCACCACCATGGCCGAACCCGCCCCTCCGGCCGCGCCCAACCCCAGGTTCCACATCGACGTCCGGTTCCAGGCGAGGCCGGCGTCGGGGAGGCGCAGACCTTCGAAGATGCGCAGCGAGAGCCCATTGGTCAGGCTGGCGGCCACCAGGCCCGTGGTCGTGATGCCCACCAGGTATCCCCCCAGCCAGTTCGCCAGCGGCCCGCACACCCAGGCGGCGGCCAGGTATAACACCACATAGACCAGGATCTGCAGCGCGATCCGTACCGGATCTGGTTTCGCGGGCATGCCTCGCCGTCAGGCCGTCTTGAGCTGCACGCCGCGCCGGGCTACTTTGACCGGCAGCACCGTGGCGCCTTCGGCGGCGATGGCCGCTGAGACACGCTCCCGGGCGCCGCGCTCCACCAGGAAAAATACGCATCCCCCGCCGCCGGCGCCGCACACCTTGGCGCCCACCGCGCCCTGCCGGCGCGTGACCTCCACCAGGCGGTCGATCAGCGGCGTGGTGATGCCCGGAGCATTCTTCTTCCGGTTGGCCCACTCCTCTCGCAGCAGCCGCGCCACCTCCTTCCAGTCGGCTTTCTCCAGCGCCTGCCGCATGGCATGGGCGATGGCGGCGATGCGGTCGAAGTTCCGGTGCACCACGCGGTCCCCGTCGATGTGCGCCTTGGTGACTTCCCAGTTGTTGATGCCGGAATTGCGCGGCTCGCCGGTGTAGCACAGCACCACGCGCTCGTTCAGATCGTCGATATCCACCTCGACGGGCTTGCGCAGGATGCCCGCCTCGCTCAGCTCGATGGCGCTCACGCTGCCGTACATGGCCGGATAGTAATCCTGGCAGCCGGTGGGGACGCGGATGATCTGGGCCTCGATGTTCTGCGCGATCACCCGGAGCTTTTCGATCGGGTAGCCCGCGCCGGTGAGCTTGTTCAGCGCCGAAACCACGGCGATGATCAGCGTGGAAGACCCGGCAATCCCCGCTCCCGCCGGCGCCTCCGAATCCGTCACCAGGGTGATGCCGGTCTGCGGCGCGAAGTACCGCACCAGATACGCCAAAAGCGGGAGCTTGTATTTCCGGGCCTCCCGCAGCGCTTCAAGCGACGGAAAGGTTTCTTCACCTTCGAGGTCCAGTGACCGCAGGGCGATCTGTGGATCCTCGCGGGTCTCCAGCACGCAGCTCGCGTACCGGTCTACGGCGAAATTCACGGTCACGGCATTGCGGTGATACAGGTATAGCGGCCAGATGTCGATGGTGCCGCCCGCCATATCCACCCGGCACGGTGCTTTCGCTGATATCTTCATGAATAGTTATGCCCGCCCGCAGAATTCTTCAGCTCGGCGACCCGATGCTGCGGACCGTATCCACCCCCGCGGCCGCTCCGTCCGAAGTCCTTCCGGTGTTCGAGGATTTGCGCGCCACTCTTCACGAGTTCCGCCGCACCCACGGATTCGGGCGCGGCATCAGCGCCATCCAGATCGGCGTGCCCAAACGGTGCATCTATATCGAATTCCAGGGCCTCGCCTATTGTCTCACGAACCCCGTGTACGAGCACCAGAGCGCGGAAAGGTTCCGCCTGTGGGACGACTGTTTTTCGTTCCCGAACCTGCTGGTGTATCTGGAGCGCTCCCGCGCGGTGCGCGTGCGCTACCAGGACGAGACCGGGGCGGAACGCCGCCTGGAGGCCGAAGGTCCGCTCGCCGAACTGCTCCAGCACGAAATCGATCACCTGGACGGCATCCTGGCCATCGACCGCGCGCTGGACGAGAACAGCCTGTGCACCCGGGAAGAATGGGAGCGGCGCTACCGCCCGGCGGCTACGCCAGAACCTTCTTCACCACCTCGCCGCGCTGTCCCGTCAGCCGCTGATTGAGCCCCTGGTAGAACCAGGTGAGCCGGGTGTGATCCAGGCCCATCAGGTGCAGGATGGTGGCGTGCAGATCCGAGACGTGGCAGCGCTCTTCGACGGCCGCGAAGCCCAGTTCGTCGGTGGCGCCGATGGCCTGGCCGCCTTTGACTCCCGCGCCCGCCAGCCACATGGTGAAGCCGTGCCAGTTGTGGTCGCGGCCCGGCCGGCCGATGCCTTCGCTGGTGGGCGTGCGGCCGAACTCGCCGCCCCAGATCAGCAGGGTCTCGTCCCACAGGCCGGTGCGCTTCAGGTCGGCCATGAGCGCGGCGATGGGCTGGTCGGTCTCGCCGGCGTGCAGCTTGTGGTTGGTGATGCAGTCGTTGTGGCCGTCCCAGGTGTCCTCGATGTGGCCGCCGCCGGAATAAAGCTGGATGAAGCGCACGCCTTTTTCGAGCAGCCGCCGGGTGATGAGGCACTTACGCCCGAAGTCCGCGGTGAGCTTGTTGTTGAGGCCGTACATCTCGCGGGTGCGGGCGTCCTCGCGCTCGATATTCACCACTTCGGCGGCAGAGGTCTGCATGCGGTAGGCCAGCTCGTAGGAGTGTATGCGGGCGGCCAGTTCGCTGTCGCCGGGGCGGGACTCCAGGTGCTCGCGGTTCAGCCGTTCCAGCAGATCGAGCGAGTGGCGCTGCGTGCCCGCACTCACGCCGGGCGGCGTGGCCAGGTCCAGCAGCGGCGCCCCGGTGCTGCGAAACAGCGTGCCCTGGTAGGCGGCCGGCATGTAGCCGGCGGTCCAGTTGGAAGCGCCGCTGATGGGGCCGCCCCGCGGATCGGTCATCACCACGAACGCCGGCAGGCTCTCGTTCTCCGTACCCAGGCCGTAGCTCAGCCAGGAACCCAGGCTGGGCTTGCCGATGATGATGTTGCCGGTGTTCATTTGCAGGCAGCCGGAGGCGTGCGCGGCCGTATCGGTGTACATGGAGCGGATCACGCAGAGGTCGTCGGCGAATTTGGAAGTGTGCGGAAACAGGCTGCTGATTTCCAGACCGCTCTGGCCGTAGGGGCGGAACCCGAAGGGCGTCTGCATCAGGTAGCCGACGGGCCGGCCGTTCGAACCCACGGTCAGCGGCCCCTGATAGGGGGTGCCGTGGAAGCGCGTGAGGGCCGGCTTGTGGTCGAAGGTGTCGATGTGGCTGGGCGCGCCGTTCATGAACAGGAACACGGCGTGCTTGGCTTTAGCGGGAAAATGCGGCTTCTTGGGCGCCAGCAGGTCCGGTCCGGCGGTGGGTTCCGCGTGCAGCAGGCCGTCGCGGCTGAGCAGGTCGATGAGGGCCAGGCCGGCGAAACCGCCGCCCACCTCCCATAGGAATTCGCGCCGCGTGCGGCCGCAGGGAGTCCGGTTTGGAACGAAGCGGTTCATAGCGCTCTCAATCGGGATACACGAACTCGTTCAGGTTCAGGATGACGCGGCACATCTCGGCCGCCGTCTCGGTCTTGCGGAACTCGATCAGGGCGGCGCGCTCGCTGGGAGTAGGCGGGCGCGCGAGGGCCAGCCGGTAGGCGCGCTCGATCTGCTTCTCCGGGTCCGGGCCCACCTCCTCCATGAGCCGCTCGGCCAGGCGCCGCGCCTGCTGGTTGACGAACTCGCCGTTGAACAGGGTGAGCGCCTGCGGCGCCACGCTGGTGTTGACGCGCTGCGCGGAACTGCGCGTGGTGTCGCAGAAGTCCAGCACCTCCAGCATGGGGATGATCATGGAGCGCTTGACGAAGGCGTAGATGGTGCGGCGCGAGGCGGCGCGCTCGTCCGAGGCGTGCCAGATCTTGTCCGGGTCGCTCGAGCCTTCGAGCGCCGCGGCGGGAATGGGCGGCAGCACGCTCGGTCCGTACATCTCGGGGTTCAGCCGGCCGCTCACCGCCAGCATGGAATCGCGGATGGCCTCCGCCTCCAGGCGCACGTAGGGCACGCGCCAAAAGAGGCGGTCTTCGGGATCTTTCGCGCCGTATTCCGGGTTCCAGCGTTTGCTCATGCGGTAGGTGTTGCTCGCCAGGATCAGGCGGTGGAGTTGTTTGAGAGACCAGCCGTGGTCCATAAACCAATCGGCCAGCCAGTCCAGCAGTTCGGGATGCGTGGGCCGCTCGCCGATGGCGCCGAAGTCGTTGGGGGTGCGCACCAGGCCCTGGCCGAAATGCCACTGCCAGACGCGGTTGACAATGACGCGCGCGGTGAGCGGGTTTTCGCGGCTGGCGATCCAGCGGGCCAGCGTCAGGCGGCGCAGGCTGGTTCGGCCGGGCGGCGGAAACTCCGGCTGCCGGCTCACCAGCACGGCGGGGACGGCCGGCGGCGCCTCCGGCCCGGGACTCGCGGCTTTGCCGCGGATCAGCACGTGCATGGGCGGCGGCACGGGCGCGGGCTCGTCCAGAATGTAAGCCCGGGGCAGATCCGGCGTGGCCTGTTTCAGCGCCCGGATCTTTTCCTCGTACGCCGCGATCCGCGGTTTGAAAACCTCCGGCCATGCGCCGGTGACCTCGCTCGCGAGGCACACGCGCAGCCGGCCGATTTCCTCCTCGAGCGGCTGGATCCGGCGATCGCGCTCGGCCAGGGCGGCGAGTTCGGTGCGCGTGCCTGCCGGCAGATCGTGCTCCGTGC
This sequence comes from Solibacteraceae bacterium, assembly GCA_021324015.1. GTDB lineage: Bacteria > Acidobacteriota > Terriglobia > Bryobacterales > Bryobacteraceae > JAJPJX01. Next base: position 24,064 of record JAJPJX010000201.1, read on the forward strand.
GCCCGCTGCGCGGCCGCTCGAGGCCGTTGAAGATCGCGGCCATGCTGTAATAGTCGCGCGCCGTGAGCGGGTCGAACTTGTGATCGTGGCAGCGGGCGCAGCCCAAGGTGAGAGCCAGGAAGGCCTGCGACGTGGTGCTCACCATGTCGTCGAGCTGGTCGAAGCGGTCCATGGCGGGATCGGCCGGCTCGTCATCCCAGGGGCCCAGGCGGAAATAAGTAGTGGCGATCAGCGTCTCGCCGGACAGGTCCTCGAGTTCGTCGCCGGCGAGCTGCTCCAGGATGAAGCGGTCGAAAGGCTTGTCTGCGTTGAGCGCGCGGATCACGTAATCGCGGTAACGCCAGACGCTGGGCTTGGCGGCGTCGCGCTCATAGCCGTTGGTCTCGGCATAGCGCACCACGTCCAGCCAGTGGCGAGCCCAGCGCTCGCCGTAAGCCGGTCGCGCGAGGAGATCGGCCGACAAACGGTCGAGCGAAGGATCCCGCGCAAACTGCTCCTGTTCGGCCAGCGTGGGCGGCAGGCCGGTAACATCCAAGTACATGCGGCGCAGCAAAACCTGGGGCGGCGCGGGCGGGGAAGGTTTCCAGCCGCGGGCTTCGAGCCTGGCCAGCACGAACGCGTCGATGGGATTGCGCACCCAGGCCCGGTCGCGGACCTCCGGGACATCCGGGCGGCGAACAGGCTGGAAGGCCCAGTGGCCGGCGCCTGCCGAAGCCTGGCGGTACTCAGCGCCGCCGTCGATCCAGGCGCGCAGGGTATTCACCTGTTCGCTGGTCAAGTGGGCCCCCACCGGGGGCATCACCACCTTCGGGTTCTGCCCGGAGACGTACTGGATGAGCAGGCTTTCGGCGCTCTTGCCCGGCACGATGGCCGGCTTGCCGGATTCGCCGCCGGCCAGGGCGTCGGCGCGGCGGTCCAGCCGCAGGTGGTGCATCCGGGTCTGACTGCCGTGGCACGGGAAACAGCGGGCAGCCAGGATCGGCTGCACGTCGCGGGTAAAATCCGGGCCCTCGGCGGCGCACACCCAGACCGCCAGACAGCACAGTACAACCCAGCGCATCACGTTGCAGCCAGGATATTTCGGGGTTAGAAGGAAGTCAAGGCCGGCCGCTTTGAGCGGGTTTTCCCTCGAGCGCCCGCAGCTTCTCGAGCGCAGCCCGAGTGTCCTGGCGCGCCAGCCGGTCCTGCTTCTTTTCTTTCCGCGGCGCGTGCGTGAGCGATTCCGGATTCCTGTAGAACGCCAGAAGCTGATCGCGCAGTTCCGGACTCAGATTCTTGAAACCCTGGTGCGCCAGATCGCGCAGCAGCCGGGCATAGGCCTTGTCCGCAAGCGGGTATTCGCCGGCTCGGGTGGGGCGGCCGGTGTCAAAGTCCAGATTCGCCAGGCGCAGACGCGGCGGCTCCGCCTCTCGGAGAAAGGCGCGGTACAGCGTGAGCGTCTGGTTGAAGCTCTCCATAAAAAGGTTCTCGGTGCGCGGCGTGGGGGGCTTAAATGAGATGGACTTGAACGGCCCGAAGTTGGGAATCAGGCGCAGCAGAAAGGCCATGAACCGAGCGAACCAGCCGGGGCGCCGGTAGTCCCGGCCCCACTCCCGTTCGTACGCTGAACGCGACAGGTTGTACAGGAACCGCCGCCGGGTGATTCCCGGGCGGGAGCGGACGATTTCTTCCTTCTTCAGCGACCAGGCGATTTTGGTGGCTTCCGGAATGATACTGCTGACTGTGCGGCGATAGGTGCCCAACGCCAGGTCCAGGCTGGTGAACTGGTCTTTCAATTCCAGCGCGTACGTATCGCGGAACGCCCGCTCGAGCAGGTTCTTCGATACCTGAAACCCGATGAAGTCGTGGAAGGCGATGTTGGCATAGCGGCCCTTGGCGACTTCGACCACGTCGAAGCCGAATTCCGCCTTGAGGTGGGCAACCGGATCTTCGGCGTAGGTGACTGCATTGCCGAACTTCTTGCGCAGCTTGGGGTAGGAGATGGCCACGGCGCGGTTGACGGCGACGGGGTGCCCGACGGTGTCGGCGGCATAGTGCGCCAGCGCCCCCAGGGCGAAGGCGAATTCGTTGATATCGTTGTCCGCCTCCGCGTCCCGCAGCAGATTCAGGACGAAGTCGCCGCTGCGCACGTAGTGCACCAGGTCGCTGAAATATTTGCTGCCTAAGGGATAGTAGCCCATGTCCTGGAGGATGCAGCCGCCGTACACATACGCGTAGGCCTGTTTGATCTGCTCGGGAGTGGCGCCGGAAAAGCGCTTCAGGAGGATCGGGCGGATGTGGTCCCAGGCGGAATCAATGATGGCTTCGTGGGTCAGGACAGCGTAGCCCGGCCCGGGCTGTGGCACAAACAAGAAAAGGAGAAGAAAGAGGATCGCTTCACGCATTGCGGGCATAGGCCGTCGGAGTGCGTGAGGCTATTGTAGCAGGCGACCGGGAGGCGGAAGCTCTCCAGGGGGTTGGGCGGTACGGGGCGCCACCCAACCTCGCTTCTACTGTAACGAACCGCGCAAAGCCATCGTTAATTTTGCCTGCGGCGAGGGATCGATCCCTTTCCCCTGCGAGCTTGTTCAAGGCTCCAGGAGACGGCAGCAACGCCTGGGACGTTGAACGGGTTTGCTCAGGACTTTCGAGCCCCCTAGGTTGGGCGCCTGACCCGTTACCGCCGGTTGCCTCTCGGCGAGCGAGCAACTCTTTCATCCACACAGTAGCGCAAGGCAGGGAAGCAAGGGATGTGCAGTTCCCGCAAGAGGTTGAAAAAGCGGGCCAACTTTTCCTGGAAAAATTTGTGAATGCCGCCGGCCCGTTACTCCGGTTCTTCCGACTGCTCCTGTCTGACTTCGTTGAGCCGGGCGCGGCACAAGGCGCAACTTTGCAGGTGCTCCTGCACCTGGCGCATTTCGGACTCCGGCAGACCCACGGTCACGATCTGTTCGAGCATGGCGTCGGAGATGTGCCCCAGTTCACCTTGGGCATGGCCGCTCATGGCAGTGGGCGTCTCCCGGAGGAACGGAACTCAAAACGACACGGGGCTCCCTTCATCGGCCTGCCTGGCTGCGGCGCGCCGTGTCCAAGTTGAGCACGCTTTGGTGCGCGATCATGCACGCTCCCTTCATCGGCCTGCCTGGCTGCGGCGCGCCGGCCGGGGCGCGCTCAGGTGCGCCATGATCCTCTCCAGGCATCGCCGGCAGATCTGAACGGAGGCTCCGGCGCAACCCCGGACTTCGTGCGGAGTGTCCCTGCCGCACGTCCGGCAATAGGTTGAGGTGACTTTGACTTTTTGCACCATTGTCGGCATTCTCCTGCCCTAGCTAATCCGCTGAGGAGTTCAGACCATACTTTGGGAATCCGGGAAGGGAATTAGCTCTGCGTGCCCTGAGCTTGCGGAGTGCCGATCCTCCACGCGGGCGAGCGCGGCGGCGGCTCCGGCAAGCAGCCGATCGAGTTCCGGGTAGCGCGCTCTCACATCGCTATGTTGTTGGCCCCAAACTACTAACTGCGCCAACCGGCAGAACAGAACGGCCTGCGTCTGATCCGAGGCCTGCACCGTTGACTTCACGGAAAACACACGATCACGAGCGACTTCTGGCACGCCTAGCCCTCCCCCGGTGGCTGCACGAGCAACCTCTTTGCCAAAGGGGCGCCCGACCCACACACGTTGCAACGGGACGGGCGAGGCCTGCATCATAGGAACAGAATGCTACGGCGAACTTTGGTGGCCGGAATGGGGCTGGCCGGGGTGGCAGGAACCGGGGCAGTGCTGTATCGCGCTTCCCCCATGTTTTGGCGGCAATTCGGCAAGGAGTTGGGCCGCCCGATCCTCCCGCCTCCGCAGCGTCCGGATCCCAGCCGGTGGCCCGACCGAGGAGTGTACGCTGCATGGCTGGGGCATGCCACCGTGCTGCTCAAAATTGATGGCACGACCATTCTCACCGACCCGGTTTTCAGCGACCGGGTGGGATTGTACCTGGGCGTGTTTACTCTGGGACTGAAGCGCCTGGTGGCACCCGCTCTGGACGAGTCGAAGCTGCCCAGAATCGACCTGGTATTGCTCTCGCACGCGCACATGGATCACTTCGACATTCCCAGCCTGCGCGCCCTGGAGCGTAAAGAAACCCGGGTGGTGACCGCATCCAAGACCGGCGACTTGCTCCGACCGGAGCGCTACGGCGCGGTCCACGAGCTCGGATGGGGCGACCGGGTGCAAGTGGGCGCAGTCTCGGTGCGGGCGTTTGAGGTCAACCATTGGGGCGCGCGCATGCGCTCCGACACCTGGCGCGGCTACAACGGATACCTCATCGAGGCCGGTCGCTACCGGGTGCTGTTCGGCGGGGACACGGCCGAGACCACGCTGTTCCGCAACCTGCGCAGTTCCCGGCGGATCGACCTCGCCATCATGCCGGTGGGCGCCTATAATCCGTGGATCCATTACCACTGCACACCGGAGCAGGCCTGGCGCATGGGCAACGACGCCGGGGCGGAGTTCTTCATCCCCGTGCACCACCGCACGTTTCAGCTCAGCCGCGAGCCCTACAACGAGCCCATCGAGCGGTTCTGCCACGCGGCCGGCCGGCACACCGACCGGGTGGGATTGCACGAGATCGGCCAGCAGTTTCAGGTCTCGTAGCAGCCCTGTTGGCAGCCCGTCCAGTTGTCCGGTTTACACGGTAACGTGCATCCACGCTGAGCGCCAGCGGCGTGGGGAGAACCCGCCCGCCCCGGCTTCCCCACAGGGGGAAACCGGAAACGGGGGAGTTCCATTTCCTTGCTGCCAGCCAGCAGCACTTTTGTCAGGTTTCAACAAGAACCCTAAGCCGGTTGAACTTCTTCGAGCAGGGAGCGCACATCCACCGGGCGGCTGGCCTCGACGCCGACGCGAAACCGTTCGCGGGGCTCGCCCAACCGGCAGAACTGGTAGGCGCCCGCGCCGTACAGCCCGTCGAAGAACTTCTCGAACTCGGGGCGGAGGGCTTCCCAGGTGGCTTCGGTATTGGGCGCCAGCAGGCGATCGTTCAGGATCACCTCGCAGCGCCCGGCGTCAAATTTCAGCTTGCCGCGAAACTCCGGCTCTTCCTCCAGCCGGCGGCAGGCCACCAGCGCGGAGTAGAAGGCCTGGAGCAGGTTGTCCTGCGGGCCGCCGTCGCGCGCGCTTTTGCGGTTGTAGAGCAGGCCCAGCCGGAAAAATGCCTGGTCCAGACTGTAGTTGGCCTCGTGCCCGACCAGCACGACTCCGGGACCCGCGGGCACGTGGCCGTAGTCGGCTACGTCGATCAGGATCTCTTCGCAGACGCTCTCCTGGATCCAGCGGTGGAAGACCGGGATGGCATCGGCCAGTTGGATGTTCGCCGGCTCGGTGGCGAAGATTTTGACGTTGATGTGCTGCACTTGAACCTGGTTTGTCATGCGCGCTCTCACACCGCCGCGGCCTGCGCCACCATGCGCCCGTAGCAGCTATGGCAGGCCTCCAGGAAGAGCTGCGCTTCCTCGATGAGCCGGTGGGCGGATTCGCCGTCATGGCGGCGGCCGGCGTGTTCGTGCGCCAGGAAGAAATAATGCGCGAACTTGCCGCCGGTGAACGGATCGTGGAAATACTGCGTGTCGTAGAAGTGCTCGCGGAAGCGCTCGACGATGCCGGCGGCATCGTCGGAATGCGCGATCATCTTCCAGTCCAGCAGCGCCGCGGCGCCGTGCAGCATGGATTCGTAAGCCGTGCGGGCGGCCTTCTCGATTTCGCCGTGCTCCAGTTGGAGCTGCGCCTCGAAGACTTCGCGCTCGCAGGCGGTGAGGGCGAACTCGACGGGCGAGACCACTTCGCCGGCGCACTCCCCGGTGCCCATGTCTCCGGTGGTGTACTCGCGCGCGTCGGCCCAGTCGGTGTAGAAAGAAGGGTCTGCGTCGTGGGTCGGCACCTGCATCAGATCGTCGAGCATCTTCTTGCATTCCGCCTTGCCGATGCGGCGGACAAAGGCCTGGAAGCTCTCGCCCTCCCGGCGACCCGCCAGGTAGCGGCTGGTGATGCGCTCCAGCGCCTCCGGAATGCGCTTGGAAGGCACGGCGCCGATGGCCAGGCCGTAGGAGCCGGCGTTTTCGCTCCACTGCCCGCCCAGGACCACCTGGAAGTGCGGCACGGTGTAGCCGTTTTTGTGCCGGCTGACGCCGTAAAATCCCAGGTCGGCGATGTGGTGCTGGCCGCAGGAGTTGAAGCAGCCGCTGATCTTGATGTGCAGGTTGCGGACCGCCTCGTCCACGGAACCGTTCTGGCGCAACAGGCGCCGCCGAAGTTCGCCGGCCAGGCCGCGGGACGAGGAGATGCCCAGCTTGCAGGTATCCGTGCCCGGGCACGCGGCGATGTCCGTAATGGTCCCCGCGCCGGGCGTGGCCAGGCCCACTTCCTTGAGCTCGGCATAGAGCGCCGGCAGATCGGCCTCGCTGACCCACCGCAGCACGATATTCTGCTCTACGGTGGAGCGGATGGTCTCCTGCACGTACTTGCGGCCCAGGTCCGCGAGCCGGCGCAACTGCGTGGCGGTGATGTCACCAAGCGGGAGGGTCACCGTAACGGTGGCGTAGCCGGGCTGGCGCTGGCGATAGACGTTGGTTCTGCGCCATTCCTCGAAGCCCTCCGGAGCGGCGCGCAGAATCTGCAAGAGGCTGGGAGGCCGGAGCGGTTCTTCGGCGTAGCGCTCCACCTCCTTCAGGTAGGCGGTCCAGCGGTCGTCGTGCGGCAGGATGGCGCGCTCCTCGTAGACCAGGCGCTTGAACTCCTCCATGCCCAGTTTGACCACCAGGAACTTCATGCGCGCCGCGTTGCGGTTCTTCTTTTCGCCCAGCCGCGCGAAAACCCGGCCGATGGCCTGGCACAGCGGCAGCAACTCTTCTTCCGGAACGAATTCCTCGAACGGCTTGGCCTGGTAAGGGACGGTGCCCAGCCCGCCGCCGACGTACATTTCGAAGCCGCGCTTAATCTCGCCGTTCACTTCGCGAGTAACCGCAATCAGGCCGATATCGTGGATGCGCATCAGGGCGCAGGCGTTATCCCGGCAGCCGGAAAAAGCGATTTTGAACTTGCGCCCGAAACTCTGGGTGTCCGGATGACCCAGCAGGTAATAGGCGGTGGCCTTGGCGTAGGGCGTGACGTCGAAGGTCTGATCCTGGCACACGCCCGCATAGGGGCAGGCGGTGACGTTGCGTACCGTGTTGCCGCAAGCTTCGCGGGTGGTGATGTTCACCGCCGCCAGGCGCCGCATGAGCGAGGGCACGTCCTCGATGTGCACGAAGTGCAGTTGGAAATCCTGCCGCGTGGTGACGTGCGCGATGCCGTCCGAATATTCCTCCGCGAGTTCCGCCAACACCTCCAGTTGGTCCGCGTTCAGGCCGCCGAACGGGATCTTGATGCGCTGCATGCCGGGCGCATCCCACAACGTGTTGGGGCCCTTGGTCAAAGCACCGGCGGGATATTCCAGTTTGCGGGCGGCGCGGCCATCGTGCCGCTGGCCGTTATCGTACCGCTGGCCATAGGAGCCGCGGCGCAGGCGGGTCTCGGCGAAGACCTTATCATCGATCTTGCCTTGCTTCTTCAGCGCGATCTCGTTTTCGTAGATGTCGAGTTCCTTGGCCAGATGCGGCGGCATCCGGTCCAAGAGCCGGTCTCTCCAAAGGGGGTTACTCGCCTTCATAGAACAATTACCCTAAACTATATCGAAATTTGGGTAATTGTGCAAGGCAGAGTTCTTCGACTCCGGCAATCTGCTTGAATCCGTGCTACTTGTCCTTGCTGAGGCGGCGGAAGTATTCGGCCACCGCATCGGCGTAGCCGGGCGGCACGGGCTGTGCCATCCCGCTGCGCACGGTGCCGCCCTGCTTGTCGTCCACCAGGCGCCGCAGCTTCAGCTCGACCTGTTCCATCTCCGTCAGCACCTGGCTGTTGATGCGCTCGGCGAGCAGGGGATCGGCGGTGAGCTGGCGCGGATCCACGGTGTGCATCTGGCGGATCAGGTCCTGGACGTCGCGGGCCAGATCCGGATCGGTGCGCACGGCCTGCTCCAACTGAGAGAGCTCGCGCAGGTTCTGCTGGTAGGCGCGATCGATTTCCTCGGGGCTGAGGGGCGCGGGAATGGGACGATCGGGCAGCACGCGGTTGCGATTCACTCCGACACCGTACCAGGGTCCAATGGCCGGACCTCCGCCGCCCACAGGTCCCCCGATCCCTCCGTACTCGCGGCCGCCATACTGGCCGGGCTGTCCGCCCTGCGAGCCGGCTTGTCCCTGCTGCCCTGGCTGTCCGGCTTGTCCGGGTTGTCCCTGGGCACCGGGCTGTCCCTGGCCGGGTTGCCCCTGGCTGGCCTGCTGGCCCTGGCGGGACCCGCGGGCGCCCGCTTCGCGGCCCTGTTCACCGGCCTTGCCGGAGCGGGCCAACTGCTCCATCTGCCGGCGAATCCGCTCCGCCTGGGCGAGCGCCTGCTCCAGGCCTTTCTCGCCGTCGCCCTTTTGCGGCCCCTGGGCCAACTGGTTCTGGATCTCCTGCACGCGGTCGCTCAGTTCGTTCAGGGCCTGCGTGACAGTGGCTTCGCGCATGGCGGCGTAGGCGCCCAGGCCGCGCCGGATGTATTCGGAACTCCAGCGCATCTTGGCGCCCAGTTCCTGCTGCTGCATGTCTCCCAAGGCGTCGCGGAGCTTGCGGGCGGCGTCGCGGTTGCTCGCGGAAAGCTCGCGCACGGCCTGCTGCATCTGGCCCTCGAGCTTCTGAAGATCCTCGATCATCTGCTGCTGTTCCTGGGCCATGCGCTCGGCCTGCTGGCGGGTCAAGCCGCGCGGCCCCTCGTCGCCGGGGCGCTCGGCGCCGGGGCTGCCGTAGGCTTTGCGCAACCGGTTGCCGAAATCGCGCTGCTGGCCGGCCAACTGGTTCACGCGGCGGGCCACGTCATCCAGGAGCTGCCCGCTCTGCTGGCGCTGGAGCCCGGCAAGCTGCTCGCGCGCCTCTTTGAGGCGCTCGGCGGCGCGGCGCGCCTGGGCCTCGCCCTGGGGCGTGCCGCCGGCCTGCGTGGATCCCGCCTGCCGCATATCCTGGAGGGCCTGTTCCAGGCGCTCCAAAGCCTGGCGAAGTTGCTGCGGTTGGGCTCCGCTCAGGCCATTGGCGAGCCGGCCATACTGCCCCTGCTGGCCTTGCTGCCCCTGTTGCCCTTGCTGCCCCTGTTGCCCTTGCTGCCCCTGTTGCCCACCCTGCTGGCCGGACTGGCTTTGCTGGCCTTGCTGGCCCGCCTGCATCTGGCCGGAATTACGGGAGAGCTGCTCCATCTGCCGCTGCAACTGCTCGGCTTCGCGGCGCAGCATTTCCTGCTCCCAGCGCTGCTGGGTGGTAAGCGGCTTATTGCGCTGCTGCTCGGCCAGTTCCTGCTGCCGGCGAGCCAGTTGTTCGAGCTTTTGCAGCGCTTCGTCGATCTCCTTCTGCCGCTGGTCGGCCGAGGCGGTCTGCCCGGTTTCGTACTGATTCTTTTCAGTATCCAACTCGAGGTCGAAGAGGCCTTGCAAGTCCCGCCCGGCGCCGGAGGCGCCACCACCACCGCCTCCGCCGCGGTTGCCGAACGCCACCTGGATCTCGCGGAAGGTGGCCTCCGCGCGCAGCAGGTGCTGGAGAGCCTGCTGCTCCGGTCCGAGGGCCTGCTGCCACTCCAGAGCTTTCAGACGGTCCGCCGCCGGGCCCATGGCCTGGACGGCCTTCTGCATGCTTTCCGAGAAGATGCGGAACGACTCATTAGCGCCGGAAAGCTCGCGGCTCTGCATGCGCCGCGCCAGTGAGGCGGCCTGGTCGCGCAGCTTGGATTGCACGCCGGCCAGGAACGCCGCGTTGTCGGCGGCGGCCCTTTTGTCGCCGCTTTTGTCGCGGATCTGGTTAAAGGTGGCGGCGATGATCTCCTTTTCGCGCTGGGAAATCTCGCCCGCCGGATCGTCTCCGCCGGCGCCGCCCCCGCCGCCCTGCTGCTGGGACTGCGTGTATTCGCGCTCGTAGGGCTCGGTCTGGACGAAGTACATGTCGGTGGTGGCGGTGGTGTGCGCGTCCTTCGCGGTGGCGTACAGGCTCACCACGTCGCCCGGCACGAGCTTAAAGTCCTCCAGATAGAGCACGGTGGAGGCGTCCGCTTCCTTCTGCCCTTTGCTTTTGAGCATGGGCACGACCTTTTCCGGGCCGCCGTTGACCGAATAGTGCAGGTTCATGTCCTGCAAGCCGAAATCGTCCCGCCCCTGGAGCGCCACGGTCACTTCTTCGACAGGGTTGACGCGGGCGTCTTTTCCCGGCCGGTTGAGGGCGATCACGGGGGGAGCATCCCGGCGCGCCTCGATGAAGTAGTCCTCGCTCAGCCGCACATCCTCGCCGCGCTCCACCGAAGCGATGTGGTACATGCCGTCCTTCTCGATCGGCACGTTCGCGATCAGCCAGCCCTGCTCGCCGGAGCGCAGGGCGATCTTGGTTCCGTCATCCAGCAGCAGGGAACCGTTGGCCAGCGGCTTGTCGGTCTGGACCGCCACTTCCGCCTGGGTGCCCTGGACGGCGCGTAGGTCACCACCAGGGTCCTCTACCTGGTCCTTTTGCCCGGTCCACGCCGGGAAATGGTAGGTAACGCGCAGTTTTTTGACGCCGGGGAGATCGACGGCATTCAGCTTGTAGGTCTTGGATCTCACCCCGCCGGCCTCCACGTAATATTGCATCGATTCGGGCACTCCGGCCAGCAGGAACTCATAGCCGGGCCCGCCGGGTTGCGGCAGCATCTCGGCTTCTTCCCAGCGCGAAGAGCCGGCGTACTTGGCGAGCAGGCGCACCCGCTCGGCCTGGAAACCCATCAGCCGGGCGGTAATCACCTGGTCGGAGCGGCGGCGGACGGTGCGGTCCCCCGGCTTGACTACGATGTCGTAGTAAGGCTTGAGCTCGCCCTTGGGAAGCCCTCCCCACAGGAGCGAAGTCCCGTAGCCCAGAAAGCCGGGACCGGAGGTGCCCAGCCAGACCAGGATGAGCATGGCTGCGACGGCGGCGGTGGCGAAGCTGAGGATCCAGTTGCGTCCGGCGACGCGGGCGGGTTCGACGTGGTCGGTGACCCGCAGTGTGTCGGCGGCCAGCAGTTCCAGAAAGGGGTCGCCGGGATCCTGCTGCGAGCGCTCGGCGAAGGTGAGCAGGCGTTCTTCCAGCTCCGGCACACGGCGTTCCACCTCGCGCGCGGCGCGGCGCCGGTTCAGGCGCAGGATGGGGACCAGCAGCCCCGCGCCCAGCGCCAGGGCCAGGGCCACGAAGAGCAGCACACGGGCGCCCAGAACGCTCGGGTCCGAGAACGCAAAGTGATTCGCCACCAGCACCGCCAGCACGGTGACCAGCAGGGCTACCGCCGCCGTGATGGCGGCGCCGCGGGTCAGCGTGAAGAGCCGCAAGCCGCGCTCCACCCTGCCCAGATATTCGGCCAACCGGTCTAAAGGATTCATGCCGCCTCTCTATCCGCCGAAAGATGCCGGTTCCCCAGCAGCGACTCGGCCACGGCCAGGGCCAGAATCGCCAGCATCAGATACCACCAGACTTGCCGCGGCCGGCGCTCCGTCTCGCCCTGGGCTGCCTGGGCCTCGGTGCTCTGAGCCGTATTCTGCCACAACGCCAGGGTCTCCTGGGGAATGACCTGCAGGTCAGACTCGTGCCGGTCGGCGTTTACCGCCACTAACTCGCGCCGCCCGTCCGGACGTTTGACGTCGTAATAGCCCGTGCTGGTGAGCGCGATGTTCTGCGCGCGGGTGGCTTCCTCGAGCGAAAGCGCCCGCCGGCCCGCCGGATCCAGCACCTCGGCCGCCGCCCCCTTGCCCTGCGCCTCGCGGAGTTCCAGGTAAGCGCCTACCAGGTAGTTGGCCGGACGATCGTCCAGCCGGCCGAGGTAGTGAGCCGTCTGTTCCACAAAGGGCACAAAGGAAGCGTGCAGGGGGAAATCATTGGAGATGTTGTCGAAGGTCGAGGTGAAGACCAGCACGCGCCCCTCGCCGATTTGTTTTTCGAGCAACAGAGGTGTTTCGTCGGAGAGCCGCGCCAGCACGCGCGCCTTGCCCGGCTCGACGCGCACCGCCTGGTAAAACTTGACGTCGTCCCAGTGGTCTTCGCCGCGCACCGGCGGAAAGGCTGGATCGAGCCAGGCGGCGGTCTGGAAGCGATCGCTGTCGCGGGTGAAGTAACGCGCCTCGAGCACGCCCTCGCCGGACACCGGCACGTTCTTGCGCAGCGCCGACTCGCGTCCCAGGGCCACCAGCACCGCGCCCCCGGAGCGCACGTAGCGCTCGAGCGCCTGCTCAAAGCTTTGCGGCAGCGAGGAGATATCGGAAAGCACCACGAAGGCGTATTTTTCGGCCGCGATAGCCCCGGTCTGTTCCGGCGACACCGCATCCAGGGCGAAGGCGGACTGCCCGGCGGATTCCAGCGCCGTCTGGAAATACAGCAGGTCGCGGGTGTTGCGGGCCTCGTGGACAAACAGCGCGCGCCGGGGATCCGCGCGCTCGACGGAAAAATAGAAACGGTCGTCGTCCGGGAAGGAGTCGCCGGAATCCAGGCGCACTTCGCCGCGGTTCATACCGTAAGGCGCCTCGAGAGAGAGAAATTCCACCGTGGCGCGGCCATCGGCGGGGATCTCCACGCTCTTGGAGTCCACCTCGCGGCCGTTCAGCACGAGCGAAACGCGGTGAGTGGAGCGCTCCGTTCCGAAGCCCGTGATGGTGGCCAGCAGGCGCACCTTGCGCGGTTCATAGACCCGCCGGGGGACGCTGACGTTTTCGACGGCGAAGTTGGGGACGCGCGCGGTGACCACCGGATGGGGCTCCAGGGTCACGCCCTCGCCCAGCCGCAGATCGGAAAAGTTCGGGGGCAGCGACGACTTCTGCATGTCCGAGAACAGGTGCGCCTCCACCGGCATGCGTGCGGACTGCTCGATGGAGCGCAGGGCGCGCGCCAGTTCGGCATAGGAACCGCGCGTATCGCCCGGCTCCACCGCGCGGATGCCCGCCTCCAGCGCCGCCCGGTCGCCAGTAGCCTCGCTCATCATGCGCACTTGCGCGCCAAAGGCCAGTACCTGGGCGCGATCCTGCGAACGGAGACCGGAGAGGGTGCGCAGGGCCGCCTGCCGGGCGCGCTCCAGGCGGCCGCCCTGCCGCATGCTGAAGGAGTTGTCGATGGCCAGCACCACCAGCTTGCGCCCGCCGGCCGTCACGCGGGCGGAGGATTGTAGAAACGGATTCGCGAAAGTCAGCGCCAGCAGCGCCACCAGCGCCGCGCGCAGCGCGAATAGCAGCAGGTACTGCAATCTCCGGTGCTTCACCGAACTCTGCGTGCGCCGCTCGAAGAACATGAGCGAACTGAAAGGCACCGGCTCATTCTTGTGCTTCTTGAGCAGGTGCAGCCATACAGGCAGCCCCACGGCGGCCAGGCCGGCGAGAAACCAGGGCGCCAGGAAACCCATTTACAGCCTCCCCTGCCGCACGGCCAGGTATTCCCGCAGACCTTCGTCCAGGGGCCTTCCGGTGTTCATCAGGAAGTAGTCCAGGCCGGCGCCCTTGGCTTTATCGCGCAAGGCCTCGATATGCGCGTCGATCTTGTGGCGGTAGTCGGTGCGGGCGTATTCCGGGGAAACCTCCAGGCTGCTGTTGTTCTCCATGTCCTGCAACAGCACCGGGGAGCGAAACGTGGGGGCGATCTCCTGCGGGTCGAGCAGGTGAAACAGAATCACCTCGTTGCCGCGGAAGCGCAGCGGCTCAACGGTCTGGATGATGGTTTCGGGCTGCTCGTAGAAATCCGAGAGCACCACCACCAGCCCGCGGCGGCGGAGGAAGTTCAGGAAGTGCGCGAAGGGCTTGGCGAAGTCCGTGCGCGTGCCCACCTGGCACTCCTCGACGGCGTGCAGCAGGCGGAACAACTGCCCCTGCCGGGTGGACGGCGCCACGTAGTTCTTGACGTCTTCGTCAAATACGATCAGCCCGGCGGCGTCCCGCTGCGTGTGGGCCAGGTAGCATAGCGAAGCCGCCAGGAAGCGGGCGTAGTCCAGCTTGTGAACCGGCTGCGAGCCGTAGCCCATGGAGGCGCTGGTATCCAGCAGGATGAGTAGCTGCGTGTTGGTTTCGCCGCGGTAGCGCTTCAGATAGCAGCGTTCCGTGCGGGCGAACACGTTCCAGTCCACGTGGCGCAGGTCGTCGCCCTGGCTATAGGCGCGGTACTCCGCGAACTCCTGGCTGAAGCCGAAGTCCGGAGAGCGGTGCAGCCCGGAAACAAACCCGTCCACCACGGTCTTGGCCACCAGGTCCAGGCCGGAGATGTTCGCCAACACCGAAGGATCCAGAAACCGCTGCAGCATAAAACAACCAGGGCCCTAGTCCTTGGGGACTCCTTTCCACTCCAGAAGTTTCCTGAGGATGTCATCCTGCTTGAGCCTGTCGCTCTCGGCGTGGAAGTTCAGCAGCACGCGGTGCCGCAGCACGGGGGTGAAGAGCGCCCGGATATCCTCGTAGGTGACGTGATAGCGGCCGCGCAGCAGCGCGCGGCACTTGGCCGAAAGCACCAGGAACTGGGCCGCGCGCACGCTGGCGCCATAATTCACATATTTCCGTACGAAGTCCGGCGCGGTTTCGTCGGACGAGCGCGTGGCGCGCACCAGCTCGATGGCGAAACGCGCCACCGATTCGCTGATGGGGACCATGCGCACCAGCTGCTGGAATTCCAGGATCTCCTGGGCATGCGTGACCGGATCGGCCTGCGCCACATGGGTGGTGGTGGTCAGGTCCACGACCTGCAACTCCTGGTCGGCGGTCAGGTAATCCAGCACCGTGTTGAACAGGAAGCGGTCGAGCTGCGCTTCCGGCAGCGGGTAGGTGCCTTCCAGTTCGATGGGGTTCTGCGTGGCCAGCACGAAGAACGGCGAGGGCAGCTTGTAGTTGTTCCCGCGCACCGTGCAGGCCAGTTCCTGCATGGCCTCCAGCAGCGCCGACTGGGTTTTCGGGGGCGTGCGGTTGATCTCGTCGGCCAGCAGCACATTGGCGAAAATCGGTCCTTTGACAAAGGTCCAGGTGCGGTGGCCGGTGGTGGGGTCCTCTTCGATGATGTCGGTGCCGGTGATGTCGGACGGCATCAGGTCGGGGGTGAACTGGATGCGCTTGAAGACCAGGCCCAGGGTCTGCGCCATGGTGCGCACCAGCAGCGTTTTGGCCGTTCCGGGCAGACCGGTGATCAGGCAATGGCCGCCCACGAACAGCGCGATCATGACCTGCTCCAGCACGTCCTCCTGACCCACGATCACGCGGCGGACCTGCCGGACAATCTCCGCCTGCACCTCCCGGAAACGCGCAATCCGGCTCTTCAAAACCTCAGGTTCCAATTGGGTCGTCGCCACTGTAGACATGAAGGTTTCCGTTCTATTGGGATAGTTCCAGCAGCATCTTCTGGGCCGGCCGGTATCCCGGGGCGGCTTCCAGGGCCAGCAGCAATTCGTCTTTCGCTTCGCCGTTCCGGCTGGCCGCCCGGTAGGCCCGCGCCAGGTTAAAATGCGAAGCCGCCGGGTCCTGGGGGTTGCCCGCCACGACGACCTGGTATTCGCGGATCGCCCCGGAGACATTCCCCAGGTCCAGCCAGAGGTCTCCGAGTTTGCGGTGCAGGTCCGGATCGAGCGGGTAGATGTAGTTGAGGCGGTCCAGGGCGGCGGCAGCGGCTTTCTTGTTGCCGGCCTCCTCTTCGAGGGAGGCCAACTGCTTCAGCGTGGAGGGACTACGCCCGCCGGTCTTGGCGTATCGCTCCAGTTCCGCGACGGCGGCCGGCTTGTTGCCCTTCTCCACGTAGGCATCGGCCAGCAACTGGTAGGCGTTGCCGCTCTCGACATAATCCGGGTACAGGTCGCGGACCGCCGGGCCCAGGCGAATCACGTCGTCGAATTTCTTGGCGCGATAGAGTTCCACCAACTGCTTCATCTGCTTCTGCCAATTGTCGAAACCCGCCACCACGGATTTGGTTTCGGCCTCCAGCGATGCCAAAAACTCCTTGTCGAACTCTTCGGGTTTCCGCCCCAGCTCTTTCTGGATCACGGCCGGAGTATCCAGTCCGTTCGCGAAATCATACATCATGGCCAGAAGCTTGTCATAACCCCACTTCTGATTGATGTAATCGCAGATCTTCCCGGCTTGAAAATAAGACACCACCACCTGGCCCGGGTAGGAGGGACGTACGAAGCCGCGATCCAGTTCCGCCACCGGCAGGAGCTTGTGGTTCTTGATGGCCAGAATCGCGTCGGGATCCAGGCGGTCGCCCCATTCGGGGGAGACGGCGGTCTCCTCGTGCACGGCCATGCCCTCGGTGAACCACCGCGGCACGATGTGTTTGGTGGCCGCCAGCACGTAGACATGGCTGAGTTCGTGCCACATGGTGCTGGCCCAGTGAAAGCTCCCCGGCTTGCGCGCCGACGGGCTGTCCATTGCCACGATGTATCCAAAGGTGACCCCCAGCGCTCCCAGCCCCGGGAGCCCCAGCGTGCGCACCTCGAAATCCGGATGGTTGGGATACACCTCCACCTGCACGGGGCGGTCCAGCTTCACCTTGTATTTCTGGTCGTAGGTGCGCAGGGCGCGGTCAAGTTCCTCCTGGAAATAGGGCCGCAGGACTTCGGCTTCCTTCTTCTCCAGCCGCAGGATGGTACGGCCGTTTCGGAAGGTAACGTAGTTCTTGTAGCTGTCCATCAGGACCAGGGTGTTGCGCACCAGCGCGTTGCGGTAGTGGGCTTCGTAGCACTGCTCGAGTTGGCGGCGCGCCTCGGCCTCTTCGCCCAGGCGCATCAGATTGAGCCCCAACTCGGCGCGCGCGCTCCACAACTCGGGCTCGATTTCGATCGCTCGGCGGTAAAAGCGGATGCCCTCCTCGTAGCGGCGGTTGATCACGAAGAAATGCCCGGCGGTTTCATAGGCTTCCCCGTAGTGCGGATCCAGTTGCAGGATGCGGCCGATCCAGGGGGTGTCGGCCTGGCCGCCCATCCAGTCGATGGTGGCCCGGATGGCCATGGCGTTCAGGGCTCGCGGCGACATGGCCATGGCCTTGTCCGCCTCTTCGATGGCGCGTTTGGGATCGTTGTCCTCCAGCGCCAGCCGGGCCAACAGTTCCTGGGCCTCCAGCAAATGAGGGTCGGCTTCGAGCGCCTTGTGGGCCAGTTCGACGGCGCGGCTCTCAAAGCTGTCCGCGGCCACCAGCGCCAGGCCCAGCAGCGCACCCGGGTGGTCCTTCTTCAGTTCGAGGGCCTCGCGGAAAAGGTCCGTGGCCTCGCCGGGATTAAAGCGTTCCAGCAGGAGGCGGCCCCAGCGGACCTTGATGTCCGGATTCTTGGGGTGAGCTTTTTCGAGGGCGCGAAAAACGTCGTTGGCCTCGTTGTAGCGATGCTGTTTCCAGAGGGATTCGGCCTGTTCGAGGGTTTGCGCCGCCAGAGCGGCCGCGGCGCACACGAGCAGGAGGACGGCTCTCACTTGTCCAACTCCTCCTGCGTCCTGGCCAGCTCGAGCAACAGGGCGGCGAGCTGCCGTTTGTAGTCCTCGGCGGACAAGGCCGCCTTTTCGTACTTGAGCTTGTCGATCTGCTGCTCGATTTGCTCTTTCTTCGCCAGCAGGCGCTGCTTGGCGGGGTCTTTCGCGGCAGCCGCGGCCGAGCCCAGGCGCATCACCGGGAAGGCGCCTGCCAGCAGGCCTTCCCCGTTGGCCGGCGAGGGATCCTTGACCGCCTCCCCCTTGCCGGTATCCTCCAGCACCGGGTGCTCCGTGGCCAGGCGCTTCTGCGTCTCGTAGAACTCCGCGGTTTTCCGCTCGGCATAGCGAAACGCTTCAAGCGCCGAGATAGAGTCGTTCTTGTCCGTATCCGCGGCCGGGTCGCGCAGGGCTTCGGCCCAGTAGCGGGCGAAGACGGTGGCGTTCTTCTCCGTGCCGCTCTTGGTGGCGGAAATGACCACCCGGTTGGGCTTGCGCAGCGCGTCGATGGCGCCGCCGCTCGAGCTGGTCATATTCACCACGAGTTGGCGCGCGGCGGGGACGTGGTCCAGCAGGCTGGCCAGTTCGGTGGCGGAGAGGTCCGGACCGGGCAGGTTGATCTTGTACTCGTAACCGTCATACGCGCCGTGCCCGATCAGCATGACCACCAGGGCATCCTGGGGCCTGGCTTCCCGAGAGATTTCGGCGAAGGCGCGGCGCACGGCCTCCCGCGTGGCGCTGGTCAGGGTCTGCACCTTGGCGTCGCCGCCGCTGGAACGCACCACCTGGTCGATCTCTTTCGCCCACATGCCGAACCGCTGCTCGTAATCCGGCTCCCCGCCCAATCCGCTGATGGTGAGGTAGTAGGTGGCCGCCTGCGTGCAAAAGGCGGCCGCCAGCAGCAGAACTGCGAGCTTCATACCACGCCCCACTTGCGCCGGAGCATCCACTCGCCGCCGCGCAGCAGCAGGACCAGCAGGAAGACCACGGGCATGTCCCACAAATCCTTGGTCTCGGTGATGGTGATCCCCGCTTCCGAGTAGGAAATCTCGTTCGCCAGCTTGGACGCGTCGCGAGGGGTGTAGTAGCGCCCGCCGGTCTGCTCGGCGAGCTTTTCCAGCAGTTCGCGATTCTGGGTCACGTGGAAATGCTCCGCCACGCCGTCTTCCCGGCGGAACATCAGAACATCGCGGCCCAACTCTTCCTGGTCGCGGCGCGCCACGATCTCGGCGACATAGGAGCCGGGCTTTTCGGCCGCGTACTCGGCCACGTAGACGCCCTCTTCCAGAGGCTTGGGGGTGAGTTCCACCGTGTCCGACTGGCCCGCAGGTCCGAGAATGTGCGCCTCCACACGCGCATTGGCCGCCGGCTTATAGGCCTTGTCGCGCACTTCCGCCCGCAGGGGCACGCGGGTCTCGTCGGAAAGCACGGGATGGGCTGTGGAGGTGACCAACTGTCCGGGCGTCTCGGTCACCAGGTAGCGCAGCAGTTGCTGCCAGAAGGTGGCATGCGTGGTGTCGTTATGATCCTGCAACATACGCCAGCGCCAACTGCCCGCCGCGGCGAATAAGGCCGTGCGGCCGCGGCCATAGTTCTGGGTCACCAGCAGAGGGCTGCTCCGCCGCCCCTGGGGCGACACCTGCAGGAGAACCACCGCGCCCGGCTTGGCCTCGCCCACGTCCTGGTAGTTCATCAACAGCGGCATCTTCTTCCACCGCTCGGCGTTGCGTTCCGGCGTCTCGACCAGGCGGCAGATGATGCTGTCCCGTCCGGCGGCAGTCAGTTCCGCGGCCGCCTCGTCGCGATGGAAGGTGCCTTTGGCGTCCGGCAGCCGCACCGGCAGCAACTCCGCGAGCGGTGAATGCGGATAGCCGCCATCGGAGAGGGCGTACCGCCCCGCCAGGAAGAGGATCCCGCCGCCCCGCCGGTTGGCGAACTCGCGGATCAGGTCCTGCTGGGCGGCGCTGAAGTAGCCCGCCTCGACGCTGCCGATGATCAGGCCGTCGTAGGCGAACAGTTCCTCCGGCTTGGCGGGAAATCCGTCCTCGAGTTCTTTCGGGTTGGCGATCCCCTGGCGGTAGATCTTGTTTTGCGTGGTCCGCAGCATGGAAACAAGCTGCAGGGTGTGGTCGTCCTCCACGCCGCGGCGGATGAATTTGAACTCCCAGCGCGGCTCGCCCTCGACGTAGAGGATGCGCGGCTTGCGCCCTTCGACGTTCACCAGGCGCGTGACCGCGTTGTTCTCGCGGTTCTCCTCGCCTGCCAGCGGATCCACGCCAATGCGCAAGGTCTTCGGTCCCACGCTCCCGGCGCTGAACAGCAGAGCTTCGGTCTGCGGCGCCCCTTCGGCCTTCAAGGTCACGTCCTGGGCTGCCAGGATGCGGTCGCCGTCCCGCACGGTGAGGTGCGCCTTCTGCCCCGTGTAACCGGCCTGGCGAAAGGTGACCAGCGCGGTGAGGCGGGAATCCGCCAGAGCGCGCGGCGCCACGGTCACGTCGCTGATTTCGAGGTCTTTTTCCACCTTCTCCCGCCCGAAGCCGATGGTGTGGATGGGAACCCGCCGGCTGCGAATCTGCGAAACCGTATCCAGGTCGATGCCGCCCGAGTTGTCGGCTCCGTCACTCAGCAGCACCACCGCCCCTAACGGCAACGTCGAGGATTCCGCCAGGACCTGCCGCAGGCTGTCTCCGATATGCGTAGCCTGGGAGTCCGCGGCCACCTGTTCCGGCTTCTGGATCCGCTCCAGGTCCTTGCCGAAGCGGTACAGACGCACCTGGAAGCGCTTGCCCAGGGCGTCCAACAGATCGCTCTTCAGCAGGCCGACCGCTTCATTCAAGCGCGTCCGGGAGCCTTCCTGAATTCCCATGCTCTGCGAGTCGTCCACCAGCACCGCCACCACGTTCTGCTGCGGGCGCAAGGTCGCCACGCTGAGGGCCGGGTGCCAGAGCAGGAACAGCACCAGGGCCACCATGGCCGTTTCGAGGAGCCAGATCACCAGGGGCCGCGATCCGGTGAGCAGCCCGTGGTGACGCCGCACGTGCCAGAACAGCAAGGCCGCCGCCGCGGCGATCGCCAGCGCCAGAATCCACAGCGGCCAGGGAGCCAGCAGCACGAACCTGCCTTTGTGAAACAGGAAGCTGGGATATTTGAAAAGGAACTCGAACATGGCTGAGGCCCAAATGCCTTAGCAGATCACCACGAAACCGGCTTGAGAAGCGCCGCCGGCAGGCATCGAATACAAATCCTTCCGGATACCGGGTGAGCCGTGAGAGGCGCGGCGAGAATCGGCGGCCTGGCGGAACGGAAGAGGCTGCGGACAAACGGTACGACCCAGCGGAGCCGCATTGGCAATGCCCTCGTTATGTCCACCAGAATATCATGCCGGCGAGTTGTACGAAGTGTAACGAAATCCAGCAGCAAATTGCCTCACAACGGACCAGCGGTATACTGACACCTACTCCTTATATGCCTCTGCTCTCCGTACTGGCGGCGCTGGCGTTGGCGCAAGCGCCGGTGAACGAGGCGCCGCCGGATCCGGCTCAAGGCCAGCGGTTGTTCGAATCCCAGTGCGCGCTGTGCCACGGGCAGGACGGGCGCGGCGGGCGCGGGCCCAGCCTGGCACGGCCCCGGCTGAAGCATGTTCCCGACGAGGCCGCGCTACGCTCCGTGATCCGCAACGGAATCGAGGGCGGCGAGATGCCCGGCGCCTGGCAACTCTCGCCGCACGAAGTGGCCAGCGTGGCCGCCTACGTGCGTTCCCTGGGCACAGTGCGCGCAGAGGCGCTGCCCGGGGATCCGGGGCGGGGCGCCAAAGTCTATCAGGCCCGCGGGTGCGGCTCCTGCCACATCCTGCGGGGGGAGGGCACCGGCTTCGGCCCGGATTTGACGGAAGTGGGCGCGCGGCGCAGCGCCGCTTACCTGCGGCAGTCCCTGGTGAATCCCGCCGCGGCGTTCCCGGAGGACTTTCTATACGTGGAGGCGGTCACGTCCGATGGCCGGAAGATCCGCGGCATTCGCGTGAATGAGGACTCGTTCACCATCCAGATCAAGGACAGCAACCGGATGTTTCACTCCTTGCGAAAAGACCAGTTGCGGGAACTGCACAAGCTCTTCCACGAAAGCCCCATGCCGGGCTACCAGGCGCTTGCGAGCGGCGAACTGGATGACCTGGTGGCCTACCTGGCCAGCCTGCGGGGGGAGCCATGAGACCGGCGCTTTTGCTGCTGTGCGCTTGCCTGGCGGCGTCGGCGCAGGCGCCCTACGAGCGTATTCTGAACTCCGCGAGCCAGCCGGAAAACTGGCTGACCTACTCGGGCAACTACCAGGGCCACCGTTTTTCGCGGCTGCGGCAACTGACGCCGGAAAACGTTTCCCGCTTGCAAGTGAAGTGGGTGTACCAGTTTCGCAATCCGCGCACGGAGGTCTCGCCGCTGGTGGTGGACGGGGTGATGTACCTGACCGCTCCCCAGTTCGCGGCGGCGGTGGACGCGCGCACCGGCCGCAACTTGTGGACCTGGGAACGGCCGCTGCCCGCCGACTTGCAGACCATCGGCTTCGACCGCACCAACCGCGGCGCGGCCATTCTCGACGGCACGCTCTACGTGGGCACGCTGGACGATCACCTCATCGCCCTGGACGCCAAATCCGGCGCCCAGCGCTGGGACGCCCAAGTGGCGGATTACCGGCTGGGGCATTGCATCACGGTGGCGCCGCTGGCCATCCGGGGGAAGGTGCTCATCGGGATCAGCGGGGGCGAGGCCGGGATTCGGGGCTTCGTGGACGCCTACGAGGCCCGGACGGGAAGGCGCCTGTGGCGTTTCTGGACCATCCCGGGGCCGGGCCAACCGGGGCACGAGACCTGGCGCGGGGACGACTGGAAAACCGGAGGCGGGTCCACCTGGGTGACGGGTTCGTACGATCCGGAACTGAACCTGGTGTTCTGGGGCGTCGGCAACCCGGGCCCCGACATGAACGGCGATGTGCGCCCGGGCGACAACCTGTACACCTGCTCGTTTGTGGCGCTGGACGCGGACACAGGCAAACTGCGCTGGCACTTCCAGTTCACGCCGCACGATACCCACGATTGGGACTCGACGCACGTGCCGGTGCTGATCGACGCGACGTTCGCGGGGCGGCCGCGCAAGCTGATCGCCAACGCGAATCGCAACGGTTTCTACTACCTGCTGGACCGGACCAGCGGGAAGTTCCTGCTGGGAACACCATACGCCAAACAAACCTGGGCGGAGGGCCTGGACGAGCGCGGCCGGCCGCGCGTAATTCCGAACACTGAGCCGAGTGAGAAGGGCACCCTGGTGTGGCCCAGCCTGCAAGGCGGCACCAACTGGTTCAGCCCGTCCTACAGCCCCGAGACGGGATTGTTCTACGTGGCGGTGAGAGAGATGGGCGCGGTGTATTACAAGCGCGAGGCCAACTACAAGCCAGGAACCTTTTTCCCCGGCGGCGGCGAGACCGCGCTGAGCGGCGACCGGGCGCGCGGCGCCGTCCGGGCGCTGGAGGCGACCACCGGGAAACGGGTGTGGGAATTTCTGCTCCACCGGCCGACCTGGGCCGGGGTCATGGCCACCGCCGGCGGCCTGGTCTTCGGCGGCTCCGACGAAGGCAACTTCTTTGCGCTGGACGCGCGGACCGGCAAGCCGCTGTGGGACTTTCAAACCGGCGGGCCGATTACCGCCAATCCGGTCTCCTTCCTGGTGGACGGAAAGCAGTGCGTGGCCATCGCCGCGGACCGGGTTCTGCTGGTGTTCGGGTTGTAGAAGAGCCGGTCAGCTCAGCGCTTCCGCGACGGCGGCTTCCAGGCGGGCGAGGCCGGCTTCCACGTCCTTGCCGAGATGCACCCGCAGAGCGCGCCGGCCGCGCTCGGTGAGCACCTGCAAGTCTCCCAGGGCCTGGGCGGCCTTGACCACCCCGAAGGTGTACTTCTGTCCCGGCACCGGCAAATCCGCCGCCTCCTCGCACGTGATTTGCAGGAAAACGCCGCTGTTGGGACCGCCCTTATAGGCCTGCCCGGTGGAATGCAGAAACCGGGGGCCGAAGCCGGCGCAAGTGGCCACGTGCATGGCATCGCGCACCCGGCGCCGGATGGACTGCAGGCGGGCGTCGTGCGCCGGGTTGCGCTCCACGTAGGCCAAAGTAGCGAAATAGTCCCCGGGACGGAGTTGGCGGAGGTGCTTGCGGATCACTTCGGGCAGGGATTTGTCGCTCTCCAGCACCGGCTCGCCGGATTTCAGCTTGCCGGTCTTCTCGTATTCGGCGGTAAGTGCGCGTGTGGCGATCTTACTGGCTTCCACATCCGGCTGATCGAAAGGATTAATGCCCAGGATGGAGCCGGCCACCGCCGTGGCGATCTCCCAGCGGAAAAATTCCTGCCCGATGTCGTAAACATCGCGAACCGTGATGCGCACCACCGGCTGGCCGGCTTTTTCCAGAGCCGCCAGGGCGTCCTCCTGCCGCGGGTCCGCCGCCCCATCGAGACGCATATAAACGAACAGGCGGTCGTCCCCGTAAACCTCGGGTGGCCCCAGCGGCTCGCTGTCCACCGGGATCAGTCCCTTGCCGTCTTTGCCGGTGGATTCGGCCAGCAGTTGCTCGAGCCACGCGCCGAAAGTTTCAATCCCCGGAGAAGCTACGATGGTGACCTTGTCGCGGCCGGCTTTGCCGAGCGTGCCCAGGATGGCGCCCAGCATCAGGCCCGGATTTTCCTCTTCGGGCACGCAGGAGGCGCAGGAGTGCACCATCTCTTCGGCGCGGTCCAGCACCCGCTTCACGTCGATCCCCGCCATGGCCGAGGGCGCCAGGCCGAAATCGGAGAGCGCGGAGTAGCGCCCGCCGATGGAAGGCAGTCCGAAATAGATGTGCCGGAATCCCGCGGTTTCGGCTTCCTTCTGCAGCTTGGAGCCCGGATCGGTGATGGCGATAAAACGGTCGCCGGTGTTATCCGTGTCGAACGCGCGCACGCGTTCGAAGAAGTATCGCATCAGGATGTTCGGCTCCGTCGTGGTGCCGGACTTGCTCGAAACAATAAACAGGGTGTCGCCGAGGTCGAGCTTCTTTTCGATCGCGCCGATTTGCGAGGGGTCCGTGGAATCGAGCACGTGCAGGTGCGGGTGGTCGCGCCGCGGACCGAAGGTGGTGGCCATCACCTCCGGCGCCAGGCTGGAGCCGCCCATGCCCAGCAGCAGGGCGTCGGAAAAGTCCGCGTCGTGAACTTCCTGCGCCAGGTTGGTGAGATGGTGCAGGTGAGCCAACTGGTCTTCGACAATATTCAGCCACCCCAGCCACTTGCTTTCGTCGCCGCCGGTCCAGACCGAGGCATCGCGAGCCCACAGCCTCCGCATCTTCTTGCCGGCTTTCCACTCTCCGACGGCCTGCCGGACGGCAGCGCCTGCCGTCGCCGGCAAAGTCCAGGAGAACAAGCTTGCCGGTACTTGCGGATGACAGGTGCGGTCGAGCGCGGCAAGCAGTTTGTCGAAGGCATCCTGGAACAGTTGGACGCCCTCTTCCCGCAGGCGGCTGGTGACATCGGCCAGGGAGATGCCGAGACTCTCTAGCCCGCGGACGGCAGCCTCGGCGCCTTCGATATTCTCCTCCAGGCTGTTCCGCAGCTTGCCGTGGTCGCGAAAGGCATCCAGGGTGGCGAGCGGCATGGTGTTCACCGTGTCCGGGCCGATCATTTCCTCGACATAGAGCACGTCGCGGTACTGGGGATTCTTAGTGCTGGTGCTGGCCCACAGCAGGCGCTGGGGCCGCGCGCTGGCTGCGGCCAGGCGCCGCCAGCGCTCGCCGGCGAAGATTTGTTTGTAGCGCTGATAGGCCAGTTTGCCGCTGGCAATGGCGGTCCGGCCCTTGAGCGTTTCGAGCGCCTGCTGCTCCGCCGGATCTTTGGACGCCTGGATGCGGCTGCTCAGCAGCGCATCCACGGCGGAATCGATGCGGCTGATGAAAAAACTGGCCACGCTGGAGACTTTCGCGGGATCTCCGCCGCCTGCCACGAGCCGCTCCAGACCCGCCAGGTAGGCTTCCGCGACGCTCTGGTAGGCGTCCACGGCGAACAATAGCGTCACATTCACATTGATGCCTTCGCCGATCAGAGTTTCAATGGCTGGGATGCCTTCCGGGGTCGCCGGCACCTTGATCATCAGGTTGGCGCGCGCCACCGCCTGCCACAGGCGCCGCGCCTCGGCCAGCGTGCCCTCGGTATCGCGCGCCAGCGCGGGAGAGACCTCCAGGCTGACGTACCCGTCCGCGCCGCCCGTCTGATCGTAGACCGGACGCAGCACATCCGCAGCGTCCTGAATGTCGCGGACCGCAATGTGCTCGTAGATGCCTTTCGCGTCCAGATCCCCGCGCCGCTGAAGATCTCTCAGTTCGTTCGCGTAGTCCTGGCTTCCGCGGATGGCCTTTTCGAAAATCGAGGGATTGGAGGTGACGCCCCGCAGACCGTCCTGGTCTGTGAGGCGCCACAACTCGCCGCTCAGAATCAGACTTCTCCGGATGTAATCCAGCCAGACCGACTGGCCGTAGTGGGAAAGCTCCTGCAACGGATTCATGCCCTTTGTCCCCTGAGTTCTAAGAAAAATCGATTTCCACTTCGTCGATGTAACACCAGCCCCAATCTTCGCCGGGCTCGATGGACCGCATGACGGGATGCCTGGTCTGGTGGAAGTGCCGGGTGGCGTGGCGATTCCGCGAGGAATCGCAGCAACCCACGTGGCCGCACTCCGTGCACAGACGCAGGTGCACCCAGGTGTCGCCGGTTTTCAGGCACTCCTCTCAGCCTTTGGTTTTGGGGGTTGCCTGGCGGATGTGCCCCAGATGCGTGCAATTCTTCACGGATTTGCTCCCTTCTGCGGCGCCGGCAGGCGCACCTGAAAGCGCGTGTCCCCCGGCTCGGACTCAAAACAAACCGTGCCCCGGTGCGCAGTGACGATCCGATACACGGTATCCAATCCCAACCCCGTCCCTTCGCCGTGCGGCTTGGTGGTGAAAAACGGCTCGAACAGGCGGCTCTGCACTTCAGGCGGGATCCCCGGTCCGTTATCGCCGATCTCCACGAGCACCCACCCGGGTTCGGGCGCCGTGCGCACGCGTAGGATACCCTCGCCTTTCATCGCCTGAATAGCATTGTCGATCAGGTTGGTCCAGACCTGGTTCAGCTCACCGGGATGCCCGCAGATTCGCGGGAGGCTGCGGTCGTAGTCCCGCGCCACCTGGACGCCGTTCTTCAGCCGGTGCCGCAGCATGACCAGGGTACTTTCCAGCCCCTGGTGGACATCCACCTCCTGCTCCGGCGCCTGATCCATGTGAGAGTACTCCTTGATGGCGCGGACCAGTTCGGCAATTCGCGCGGTGCCGGTTTCGATTTCGCCGGCCAGCCGGACGATTGTGAAGGTGGCGGAAAGGCGCACCAGGACGTCGCCGAGCGCCTCCGCCGGAAATTGCGCGGCTACCTGCTCCAGAGTCGCCGGCGTGACACCCGCATCCGCGAGATTGCCGGGCAGTTCCGGTTGGTGAGCTACCCCCCGGGCATCCAGCCAGGCGCGGATCTCCTCTTCGCGGTCGCTGCGTTCCAGTGAGTCCAGGGGAGCGCTCGCGCCGCATGCCTCCGCCTCGTCGCGCTCCAACCGGGCGAGGAATGCGCGCTGCGCGGTAGTGAATGGCTGCTCGTCGAGCCGCACATTCGCGGATCGCAACGCCAGGACCGCTTCGCGCAACCCGGTGGCCGCCCGCCGCGCGGCTGAAGCCGGGTTGTTGAGCTCGTGCGCCAGTCCGGCCGAGAGTTTGCCCAGTGCGGCCAGGCGCTCCCGCTGCTCCGACATCCGGGTAGTGGCGCGGATGCGGTCAGCCATCAAGCCCACCAGGCGCGGCCCCAGCGCGGGCATCCGATCCAGCATTTCCCGAAAGTGCGCGGCGGGCAGGGAAGCCACCCGCGAGGGCGCCACGGCCCGGACAGTCGATGGAAACCGCGCCATGCGCGAATAGGGAAGCAGGCCGGTGACCTGGCCGGCGCGAACCACAAAGGCCGGCCCGTCGGCGCCCGCCGCTTCGGTGCGTCCGTGCAACTCGCCTTCCAGCACGACGATCATCCGATCGGCGGCATCTCCTTCGCGCTGATAAACCTCCGCGGGGCGGAGAGAGGTCTCGCTCATCCGCGAGGCCAGCCAAAGCAGATCGTCTTCGGACAGGTCGGAAAAAATCGGAATGCCGCGAAGTTCCTCCGCCAGCCGGCTCATGTCACACTTTGCTCAGGTATTGGTGGACAAACTGAATGGCGATGGAGCCTTCCCCCACGCCGGACGCCACGCGCTTCACCGAACCGTGCCGCACGTCGCCCACTGCGAAGATACCCGGCACGCTGGTTTCGAGCAGCCCCGGGTCGCGGTCCAGGGGCCAGCCCCGCGGGCGTTTGCCGTCCCGCATCAGGTCGGGACCGGTGAGCAGAAAACCGCGCGCATCGCGCTCGACGACCCCGGCGAGCCAGCCGGTCCTCGGTTCCGCGCCGATGAAGATGTACAGCGAGGCAGCCGGCGCCTTCTCGACGGTTCCGGTGCGGCTGCACAGGATGGAGATGGCCTCCAGGTGCTCGGCGCCGTGCACTTCCGTGACCTGGCACTGGGTTTGCACGCGGATGTTGGGAGTCTCGGCAATTTCGTCGATGAGGTACTTGGACATCGAACTGGCCAGGGCTTCGCCCCGCACCAGCATGACCACCTGTGCGGCGAAGCGGGAAAAGTTCAGCGCCGCCTGCCCCGCTGAGTTGGCGCCGCCCACGACGTAGATCACCTCGCCCCGGCAGGAGGCGGCCTCCGTCGCGCCCGCGCCGTAATACACTCCCGCTCCCGCCAGGCGCTCCATGCCCGGCACGTCCAGTGTGCGCCATTGCACACCGGTGGCGATCAGCGTGGCGTGGGAGGACAGTGCGGAGCCGTCCCGCAGCGTGACGATGCGATACGAATCCTTTACCGATAATCCGGCGGCTTCCTGGGGCGCCAGGATCTCGGCGCCGAACCGCCGGGCCTGCGCCACCGCCCGGCGCGCGAGGTCCGCGCCGCTCAGCCCGCCCGGAAAGCCCAGGTAGTTCTCGATGCGCGAACTCAGCCCCGCCTGTCCCCCCGGGGCCTCCCGTTCCACGATCACCGTTCGCAGACCCTCGGAGGCTCCGTAGACTGCCGCCGCCAGCCCCGCCGGCCCGCCCCCGACAATCACCAGGTCGTAAAAATCCGTCCCCGGCCGGGTGCGAAGGCCCACGCGTTCCGCGATCTGCGAAGTGCTCGGTTCCGGCAGCCTTCCGCCGTCCGGAAAAAGCACCACCGGCAATTGCAGATCGTCCTTCGGAATCGCGTCGATGGCACGCCGCACTTCCGCGTCCCGATCCGCGGTTTCCACGTCCAGCCAGCGATAGGGCACCTGGTTGCGGGCCAGAAAGTCGCGGATTTCGTAGGATCGTGGCGACCAGCGGGTGCCCAGTACGCGGATGCCGTCGAACGCGGGCTGGTAGGAGCCCTGCCAATCGTCCAGCAGATCGTCCAACACCGGATACAGGTGCTGCTCGGGCGGATCCCAGGGCTTCAGCAGGTAATGGTGCAACTTGACCTGGTTGATGGCGCGGATGGCCGCGTCCGTGTCCGCGTAGGCAGTCAGCAGCACCCGCCGGGCTTCCGGATAAAGGCGTGTCGCTTGCGACAGGAACTCGATCCCGGTCATCTGCGGCATGCGGTGGTCCGCCAGAAGCAGAGCCACCGGCTCGTTGCGCTGCTGGACTCGCACGAGAAGGTCGAGCGCCCCGGCGCCCGACGAGGCGGAAAGAACCCGATACCGGTCGGCGTAGCGGCGCCGCAGATCCCGCTCCACCGCGCGGAGCACCTCCGCATCGTCATCGACCGTTAACAGGGCCGGTTTCGCCATCCCTCCCCCAGTCCTCCTGATTAGCTTCTCACGGGACTATGCAAACTTAGATGCGGGAGGCGAAGAAAACGTCGCAGGCGTCGTCTTGGGCGCAGGGGGTCGCCCGTTCAAATCGGGCCGCCCCGACCAATGAAATCGTGCGGATACAGCCATTCCCGGCTACCCGCGAACACTCCGCTCTAGACGATTTTGTAGCTGTTGTGGCCTGTGCTCGGCGTCCCGGCGGGCATCGCGATGGCCCACGAACGAATCTTTTCAGTGGCTCACCGGCAGGTCACCCGCACAAGGCGCAGGTGCGTGTCACTCTCGAAGAACCCGGGCAACTTAGATCGCAGAGCACAACGGTCGCTGGCCATTAGCCCGCACTGAAGAAGAGATCATGCGAGGTTTCTCGAGCACCAACCCGAAGCGCAGCCGATAAGGGACAATGGAAGGCGGGCTTAAGGGGAAGATCGACACGTGCCTGGAACCGTTGAAGGAATCCGTATCCAATTGGAAGGCATCGGCTACCTCAAGGAGGAAGGGCTCATCGTCGATTTTATCCGCCATCTCTGGTGTTCCCAGAACGGAGTCGCGCGAGAGAAAGAGCTCGACGACCGCATCAACCCTGATAGGGATTGGAGGCATTTTGACCAAGAGACCGCCAGCCGGTACTATAAGCGGATTGGCAACCTAGCGCTCATGAAGAAGAGCAAGAACGAAGCTGGGGGGAACGCCAAGTTCTCGGAGAAGGTCAAGCTCTACGGCAAGTCGGAATTCAAGCTCACATCTGGATTGAGCGCTTTCGCCGAAAAGGGACAATGGACCACCGCTGCGATTGACGCACGCCAAAAATCACTCGCCACGTTGGCAGTTCAGGCGTGGCCGAACAGGGTCCTGTAATGGCTTACACCGGAAGCAGCATCGTGATGACTCCAAGAGGGCGAAGGTAGGCGATGTCGATAGAACAAAACTACGACGTGAAATTCGTCGCGGCGCTCGCGCTCCGGGAAAAGCAAATCCAGCAGAACTACCGCCCCATCATCGCTGTCCACAAATGGTTCGCCCGTCGGCCGGGCACGTTGTTCAGGGCTCTACTACTATCTGAGTTCGCGGGCAAGGCCGTCGAGGAGACGTACTACCGTGCCCACAGCCTCGAGGGCATCACGATTGCCGACCCATTCATGGGTGGGGGCACACCTCTCCTTGAGGCAAACCGCATCGGCTGCAATGTCGTCGGCACGGATATCAACCCGATGGCGGCGTGGGTGGTGCGCGAGGAGATCGAGGGGATTGACCTTAAGGCCTACGCTAGGGCGGCCGAGGAACTGCTCAACCACCTCTCGCAGGAGGTTGGCTACCTCTACAAGACTCGGTGTCCGATCACCGGGCGAAAGGATGCAGACGCCAAGTACTTCCTATGGGTCAAGACCGGGCACTGCCGGAAATGTCGGAGGGAGTTCGATCTGTTTCCGGGCTATGTGTTGGCCGAGAACGCGCGCCATCCCGCGTATGTGTTGGTCTGTCCGTCTTGCGGTGAGCTTAACGAAGTGGACGACCCCCACCGGCCTGGCGTTTGTCGTTGCCGGACGCCCTTGACCGCAGAAGGACCAGTGCACCGGAACAGGTGTGCCTGTCCGCATTGCGGACACATCAACTCGTCGCCCTTTCACGGTGACGGCCCGCCATCGCACAGGCTGTTTGCGATCGAGTACTACAATTCGGACCTTAAGGACAAGCCGGGGCGCTTGTTTAAGAAACCGGATCGGGATGATCTGGCGCGGATTACGGAGGCGGAGTCCCAGTGGCGCCGGCTGAAGCCCTCGTTCGTGCCCGAGGACGCGATTCCAGAGGGCGATGAGTCCTCGCGGCTGCACCGCTGGGGCTATCAGCGCTTTAGAGATCTCTTTAACACCCGCCAGTTGCTCGGACTTGAAACCACCGCCCGCCTGATCGCACGGGTGAAGGACTTGCGGCTGCGGCGCGCCCTGGCGACGAACTTTTCTGACTTATTGCGGTACCAGAACATGCTCTGCCGCTACGACATGATGGCCCTCAAGTCGCTGGATGTGTTCTCCATCCACGGTTTTCCGGTGGGCTATGTTCAGGTGGAATCCAATCTCTTGGGTATCCGCAACGGAAATGCTCTGCCCGTGGGTTCCGGGGGCTTCATCAACATCGTCGAGAAGTACACGAAAGCCAAACGCTATTGCACGGAGCCCTTTGAAGTCGCCTTCCGAGGCAAGAGGAAGATCACCGTTCCCGTGCGGGGCGAGTGGATTGGTGAGCGAAACCCCGAAAGGCCGGAAGCGACCGAGCGGCAAGTTGATATCCGCTGCGCCTCAGCGACCGACGTTGCCCTGCGGGCGTCAAGCCTCGATGCCGTGCTGACGGACCCACCGTATTTCGGCATGGTGCAGTACGGAGAGCTCATGCATTTCTGCTACGTCTGGCTCCGAAAGCTCATGGGCGAGAACTTCCCGGGGCTGGAGTTTGTGACCACCAGGCACGCGGACGAGTTGACCGGGAACGAGACGGCGGAACGTGGTCTGGAGCACTTTGCCGAAGGCTTGGCGAAGGTGTACGGACGCATGGCACGAGCCCTTAAGCCGGGCGCCCCGCTCGTGTTCACGTACCACCACAACCAGCAGGATGCCTATCTGGCCGTTGGCATGGCGATTCTTGACGCCGGGCTAACCTGTTCAGCCTCGTTGCCGTGCCCGGCTGAGATGGGTGGGTCGATCCATATCCATGGCACCGGGTCTTCCATCCTGGACACGGTGTTTGTCTGCCGTCAGAGCGGCACCACGCCGCGATCGTGGCTCTTCGCAGACGCCGCAGGGCTCGCTGCCATCATGTCAGATGAATTGGAGGACCTCCGTGCGGCTGGCATGAAACCGACGGTTGGCGACATTCGATGCATAGCGCTCGGCCACATTACACGCATGGCCACCTGGCGACTGAAATCGGCCTGGAATCCCAAGCTTGCTACCCAGGAGAAGTTCGCTATCTTGCGAAAGGCCATGAACGGCATCGCGCCTGCGGACGCCGTAATGAAGAGACTCGAGAAAATGGATGTCCCGGTCGCGACGGTATCTGGCAGTCTCTTTGACGAGGATGAAACGGAAATCTTTGCCGATGCCGTTGCGTTTTGAGGCGAACTACACCGACCCCACCCTGGCCTACGAACCTCTTATCGATGAGGTATTCGCCGAGCTGAAGTCGAGTTTTGTCGAAATGCCCCGAGGTGACGGCTTCGTCAACTATCCCACGTTCGAACGCGGCTACCAGGAGCTGAAGCGCTCTACGGAAGCCTTCACCAATGTGACGAACGAGACCGTTGAGGCGGCAGTGGAAGCCACTCCCATTGCGTTCATCGTGTTTCGCGCCATCCTCGGGTTCACTCCGCCCGAGTGGGCCTACCTGGCTACGGAAATGACCGGCGTCGCCGTTGACCAGGGAGCAGCACGGTCCATTGATCGAAACCTGCGCGTGCAGCCGCTCAGGGCGCGCTCCTTGGGCACAACGCTGACTGACCGGCGCATTAGGGCGATGATCGATGCTGGAGTGAAAACGCTCCACGCCGGAGCGAACACCGCAGTGCCAACCATCCTGCACCGGCTCGACAAAGCCGACACGAAAGAAGGGGTCAAGAGTCTTCAACCCGTCGCCGATCTCGGCGTTCCGTACCCCGTCCTTCTCTACGAGCGCTTCTTGGGGCGGCCATTCGCCTCGCACCGCGATTCGGTCAGCGAACTGGTCGGAGACGTGGTCGAAGGCGCCATCAAAGACGTGCTCTCGGCTGCCAAGGTGAGCTTTCGCGAAGCGAAGCGCGCGGAGCGGATCACCGGTTTTGACCAGGCCCCTGACTTTATCATCCCAGACGAATTCAATCCGGTTGCGTTGATCGAGGCAAAGCTGACTGAGGACGACGGCACGGCCCGTGACAAGGTGGCGCGGGTCCAACGACTACGCGCCCTTCGAGACGAGGCAGGTCAGACCTACGACGTTATCGCCTGCATCGCGGGTAGGGGCTTCAAGGTCAGACGCGAGGATATGCGGAGGCTGCTTCAGGCGACGGACGGCAAGGTATTTACTCTGTCGACGATGCACTTGCTGATCGACCGAACCAGGATTCGCGAATACCGGTCTCGGTAAAGCACTGGCTGTCCCTGGGGACCCGCGTTGTCGCCGCGCACCGCGGAGTCCCACAGGAACAACGACGTGTCCCGCGGTCGCGTGTCCGCTGCAGATAGTTTTGTATCTGCCGGTTGCTTCCAGGTTTCAACCGGGTTCCACCGGCTTCAACCGGCAGCCCGTATCTGCATGAAACGTAAACGCCTGAAAAAAGGGCGTTTTCGGCGGGCAACGCAATCCGTCTGGGGCCAGTCAGCTTACGGGTGGTTTGCCCCGGCCATAAGGGTGCCGTCGAGGTGCAGTTCGATATTCACCTCCCGGTCCACTCGCAAGAAGAGCGTACTTGGATTTTTGAGTCCCCAATCGACGTAAGGCACCTGGAAGTGTACGGTTCCACTCACGTGGTTGCCCTCGATCTCGACTTCCGCCGGCGCCGTGAGCTCGTGATCCGCGCCGCACAGATGGAATACACCGGCGATTTGGACCTGGGAATGCCCTTGCGGATTCACGCGGCCCTCCACCCGCGAGGCCCGGAAAGAGATCTCCGGAAAGCGCGGGGTCTGTAACACGTCGTTGTGCATGCGGCGATCGCGGGCTTTGGAGCCGCTGTCTCCGCTGGCGGCGTCCACGACGACTTCGCCGGCCACTTTTCCGGTGACCGGATCGAATTCCACATTCCCGCGCTTCAACTGAAAGCTCCCGTGCACGGTGTGAAGGGTGGCGCCCAGGTTGAATTCGACCTTGCTCTTTGCCGGGTCGAGGGCCACTTTGATCGGCTCGCCCGTGGGCAGCGTGGCCGGGGCGGCCATACTCCAGGCCGCCGCCAGCAGAATCCCGGCCAGAGCCGCCCGGGGATCTCTCAGGAAATGTCTTGGAATTCTCATAGGTACCTCGGTGAAGGGTAGAAAGTGCTGGCTGCCGGCTGCCGCGTATGGATATCCAGCAGCCTGGCAAACAGGCGCGGTTCGGCGGTGAAGGCGCGCAGCACCTGGTGCCGCACCCAAGTGTTCTGGTCCAGGATCAGCATCAGGCGCTCCATCAAGCGCGGCATCCGGGCGATCCGGCGGTGTTCGGCCGCGTACCAGGCCAGGTCATCGCGCTCCAGGGCTTCGGCCAGCGCAACGGCCTGGCGAAACGCCAGCGACAGGCCCTCCCCGGTGATAGCATCCAGTGAGCCGGACGCCTCGCCGATAAGCGCGAACGATCCTGAAACCACCGAGTGCAGCCGGCAGGAGGCCGTAACGGCCCCGCGGGGAGCGGTCCCCGGAGAGGCTCCCTCCAGGCGGCGCGCCGCCCCGGGAAACAAGCGAAAGAAATCCTCGAAGCGCAGGCGCGGGTCCCGGGAGATCACGGCCACGCACACTTCATCCGCGCTCACGGGCGTGATGTAGGCCTGGCAGCGCTCCGTCCAATGCACCTCTACGAAATCGGACCAGGGCGAGACGCGGAAGTGACGCCGGAAACCGAACCGCCGGGTGTAGCCGCGGCAACGATCCAGTCCAGCCCACCGGCGGAAGCTGGAATTCTGCCCGTCGGCGCCGACCATCCAGCGCGCTCGAACCGGGGTGCCGTCCACGCTCGCCCCCGCCGCATCCAGCCGCGCCGGGCGTCCCCAGTGCAGGTCCACCCCGAGCTCGGACGCCCGCTCGACCAGCAGGCTGTGCAGCGTGGTGCGGCGGATTCCCAGGCCCGGACCTCCGCGGAAACGCGCCTCCGCGGAGAACCCCGGCTCTACAAACCGGATGCCCGTGAATAGGGCGCCCTGCTCGCGGGAGAGAGACACGCCGAGCCGCCGCAAACCCGCCAGCGCGTCGGCCATCAGGCCTTCGCCGCAGGCCTTGTCGATAGGTGGCCGGCAGCCGTCTGCCAGCATCACCCGAAAACCCCTCAGACGCGCGGCGATCCCAGCCGCCAGTCCGGCTGGGCCGCCGCCCACGATGAATACGTCGGTCTGGTGCGGAGTCATGGTCAAATGTTGGCCACCCGCCGCGCCATACCCAGGGTGTCGGACCAGAAGGCCGGCGAAGTATGCGTCACTTCCATCACCCTCGCTACTGCGGCCACGAATTCGTCGATCTCCGCTTCACGCACCGTTAACGGCGGCGCCACTTTGAGCACCATGAAGTTGTTGCCGCAGATCTGCGTGAGCATGCCGTGGTCGCGGAACAGACGCATCACGACGATCTGCCCGAACAGCGCCGGATGGATTTTCCGGAACGCTTCAAAAGGAACACGCAGGCGCAGTTGGCGCGGTGCCTCGAAGACGATGCCGGAGAGGAGCCCCATTCCGGGGACTTCCCTCACCATTTCGTACCCGGATAGCAGGTCCCGCAGGCGGGCCCGCAGGTAAGCGCCCATCGCCGCGGCATTCTGGCCCAGGCGCTCTTCATCCAGCACCTGCAAGGTGGCTAATCCGGCCCGCATGGCCAGGCTGTTATCGCTGTATGTCGACGTGTGGATGAACGCGCGCTGCAATGAGCCGTACACCGAGGCATTGACCTCGTCCGACATGAGAACCGCGCCCACCGGCACCAGGCCGCCGCTCAGCGCCTTGGCCAGGATCACCATATCCGGATCCAGGCCGAAGTGATGCGCGGCCAGGAACGGCCCCGTGCGGTACATGCCGGTCTGCACTTCGTCGAGCACCAGCAGGGTTCCGTAGCGCCGGCATAGTTCCTGCGCTTTCGCCAGGTAGTGCGCGTCCGGCATGCGGATGCCCGCCTCGGCCTGAATCGGTTCCACGAAAAAGGCGGCGAACCTCTTGGTGGCCAGCGCCTCGCGCAGGGCTTCCAGGTTCCCGAAAGGCACTGCCTGCGTGCCTGGCAACAGCGGGCCGAAACCCTCTCGCCAGAAGCCGTATCCCATGAGGGAAAGGGCGCCGCAGGTGAGGCCATGGAAGGCCCCCTCCGCGTACAGCAGGCCCGCGCGCCCGGTGTGTGCGCGGGCGAATTTGATGGCGGCCTCCACGCCTTCGCTGCCCGAACTGGAAAAAAAGGCCTTGGTCAGCCGGCCCCCGGCCAGCCTGCACAGGCGCTCGGCCAACTCGCCGGCCAGTTCGGGAACATGGCTTTGCAGCATGGCCGGCCCGCTGCGTTCCAGTTCCTGCTTCAACGCGGCGATCACCCGGGGATGATTGTGGCCCACGTTGTGTACGCAATATCCCGAGAGAAAGTCGAGAAAACGCCGTCCCTCGGCGGAGAACAACTCGGCACCCCGGCAGCAGGTATAATTGACATTCATTTCCAGCAGGTCCAGGAGCCGGACCCAGTGGGGATTTACGTAGTCCTTATACAACCTATCCGGCGCGGCGGATACTTCGGTCTGTGGCATCATGATGACTCTCCTGGTGAAACTTCGCGACCCTGGTTGGAGGCCCGCCGCGCCCAGGGTTTTCCTCTGCGTTGTGCCTGCTTTCCTGATGGTATCTCAAGCTTGCAGGCCGCGAGGCGCGGCGGACCCGAAATTTTCATTTCTGAACGGTAAGGAACACGCCGCTGGGCGACTGAAAACCGGCTGATTGCACCACCACGGGCTGGTCCCCGTCCGGCAGTGTGGTCGGCACCGTGACCGCGATCTGGTACAGTCCCGCCTGCCCGGGTGTGAGCGCGGCGCCCACTACCTGCGCCGCCGCACCACCGATCGTGACCGTGGGCGCATTCGCCGGTGCGGCCAGCGGGGAAGCCGGCACCTGCTGGCCGGCCGGGACCGCCGGCGTGGTCTGGCCGAAGCCTGTACCCCAGAGAATGATCGTGTCGCCGGGTTTGGCGGGCGTGGTGGTCAGGCCCTGAAACAGGCCCGCGGGACCAACCAGGCTGTAGTCGGCCCGTGTGGCCACGGTGTACTTTCCGTTCCAGAGGAAGAAAGCCGGCGAAGTAGTTTGTAGTTGGACCGTAGCTGGATCGCTGGTCACGCCGTTGTAAGTCACCTGTACCTGCACGGGTCCCAGGTTATTATCCGACGGCGCCTGCACATTGATCTGCGTCGGACTGATGTAGGCGACATACGCCGGCTGGCTATCAATGGTGACGCTCACGTTATCCAACTGCGTGGGCAGGGCGCCGTTGACGATCTCGTCGCTTCGCCAGCTTCGCGTGGTGCCCGCGAGATTCGTGCCGGTGATGGTGACCCACGAGCCCGCGGTGATCACCGGCTGAAAGCTGGCGGCATTGACCACGCCGTTCTGGGAAATCGTCGGTTTATTCGCCTGCGCAACGGAAAGGGTGTAGCGATTCGTGTAGATATGGTCGCCGCCGGTGCTCCCGTCGCCGTTGGCCGCGTTGCCGACCACGTAGATGGTGATATTGCCGACGTCGGTCGAAGGCGGCGCCCAGTCAAACGCGAACGTCGCCGAGTTCCGCTGGCCGTTGCGAGTGCCGTTCCAGGTGTGCTCGATGTATTGCAGGGGCATGGACGCGGGGCAAGGTCCCAGGGCTTCGGTTTGAAACGCGGTCTGCGTGCAAACCACTTGCGTATAACCGTCCGAACCCGGCGTGAGTGTCCCGGCCATGGTGGAGGTGCTGCTCGCCTGCCGCGCCGTCAGTTGGAATCCCCAGCGTCTCTGCGCCGGATCGGCCACCGTGACCACCAGGTGCTGCGTGACGCCCGGCGTGTACGTCAGCCCGCTCGGGAAGGCCACCGACACGCTGCCGGAACCGCTGCCTCCCGAATGGCACACCGTACAGGTGCCGAACTCTCCCGGCACGCCGGACAGCCCCGCATCGGGGCCCTCCGCGTAAGCATAAATCAGGATCGGGATCGCACAGAGGACCACCGCGGCTTTGCCCAACGTGATCTTTTTGGAATGCTCCATAAGTCTTCTGGGGAGTTCGTATGCAGTTCGGGTTCCGGAAGGGAAGAGGTTGAAATCCAGCCAGTTACCGGACCAGCCTCGGCTGCGGCAAGCCCGTGCGCGGCAAATTGCCGCCCGCGCGGCGATGGAGCGGCGGTAGGCGTGCGCCGGAGGGCGCCGTCATTCGTTGTGCAGGTGGAAGGTATAGCGCAGCATGATCGTGTGGCTCACGCCGCTGAATCCGTAGTCTGTCGTACACACGTACTGCGCGAAGAAGTTGGAAGAGAAGCGCCAGCCGACGCCGAAATCGGAACTGCGGCTGGGCGCCTGGTAGGCCGGCCCATACGGCAACAGGGATGTGCTGGGAGGAATCCGCAGACCATTTCGGTCGGGATAGATGGCCATGCCTACGTCATCGTGCTGCCCCACCAGCAGCAGCGAAGCGCTGACGAACAGCTTGCGCCAAATGTCGCTTTGCACGGCGGCGTGCAGCGAAACAAAACGGCTCAGGATGTCTCCGGTTTGCAGCAGATCGCCGGTCGTATCTTCGCTGCGCATGGCATTGGTGCGCGAAAAGCCTCCCGACGCATCCAGGCTCAGGACCGTCTGCCGCCGCAACGCAAAGCCGATGCCCACGCCGATCGCCCCTCGATTCACACGGTCCCGCTGGTGGGAGTCCACCGTGACGGCGCGCACCAGGCCGTCATCCAGCGAAAGGCCCAGCCAGGACGCTTGCATGCCGTAAAAGAAGCGGCTCGAGAGCGGCCCGCGCAGGCGCAGCCCGACTTCCGAAGAATGACCTGTGGATAGGGTGGAATCGAGGCCCGCCGGCTGCGAGCGGAACAGGTGCAACTGGTCGGCGTCACCGGCCGAAATGAGCCCGTAGCGATAGAAGACGCCCAGGGTGTGCTCGCCCTCGAACTCGTGTGTCCACCCCGCCGTCAGGCGCGTCTGGTGAATCTGCGAGTTGGAACTCATCAGGTCCGTGACGCCCACCTGGCCGGAAGTCGGTGGCGAGGTCTGGCTGGACAACGAGCCGCTGCCCGTCAGCCGGTCCAGGCTGATTCCCAAGCTCGTGCGGCCGGATTCTCCGAACCGGCGGGCCAGCATGAGGGAGCCATCGAAGAACCGGCTGGACGAGGAACCGTTCTGAAGCAGGGAACCGGCCGCGGGCTGCCCCGGCAATACCGGGTCGAAATCCTGCACCGGCAGCGTGGCGCCGCTGCTGCTCAGGGAACTGGCGAAACTCGCGCCCGCGGTGAACCGCGACCCGCCAAGGGGGGTAAAGAACGTAATCTGCGGAGACAGACTGTAGCTCACCGGCTGGCTGAACCCGGAGGCGAAGGGCGCCTGGCCCTCGTCCAAACCGGGCCGCCCACTCAAGGTGGGCAGCAGGAAGATGCGCCCCTCCGCCGCCCGGAATTCGCCGGCATAGGCGGGATTCTCCAGGCTGTCCAGGTGGGCATCCGGAAAGGCGTTGAAGCGCATGAAAAAGGGGATCTGGCCGACTTCGGAGAGGCTGGCGATGTAACGCGCATAGGTGCCCGCGAAGCTCCGCGGCGAGGTGTCGTCGTGCTCGTCGAAGGGGTGCTGGCGGGCGTCCGCGCGTGCTGGCGGCAGCGCATCGGCCCGCGGCGGCGGTGGAGGATTCCCCGCCGCCGGCTGCGCCGCGTCCGGACGCGGCGGCATGAGCCGGCGGTCGCGATCCCCGCCCGGCCCTTCGCTCCCTTCGGCGGCATCCCGGCCCACCATGGGCGTGAAGAAGCGGAAATCCTGGCCCGGGCGCACCAGCACGCCGTTGCCCGGACCCAGCAGGGTCTTGCGCTGTGGATCCTCCAGGCTGGCCACTTCCACGCTGCCTTCGAACACCACCACCTGCGTGTCCCCCAGGGAATCGACGGCGATGCTGAATTCCGTGCCGCGCACCGCAATCGAGGCCGTCGGGCTGTTCATGCGGTAGGGATTGGGCTTCCCCGCCGCGTGGTTGATTTTCACGCGCACGCGCCCCAGGGTGATTTCGAAGAGTTCGCGCAGCGACGCGGCGGCCCGGTAGTCCTTGATTACCACCACGGATTCCGGCTGCACGATCACCATGCTGCCGTCGCTGAGGCTGATGACCAACTGGCCCCCTCCGCGCGTGTCGATGCGGTCGCCCGGGGAGAGCAGCGCGCCCGTGGCAATAGCCGCGGCAGGAGCGGCGCCGCTCGACACCAAAACGTGGCCCGATACGCTCGCGGCCCGCGCCTCGCCCGCAACCTCCTGCGCGGGCGCGCACACCACCGCCGCCTCGAGCAGCACCAGGCAAAGCAGCGCCGGGAAGGCCAAACTGCTTCCCCCACGGCGGGACTGCTCATGCATCCGCGTGCACCGCGGGAATGACCTTACGCTTCGTGGCACTCGCGATCCGGCGGCGTGTTCCGGACCTCCTCTCCGGCGTCGTCCGGCTCCTCTTCGGGGTCCGGCATGCCCTTCAACTGATAGCGGGCGATCAGGCGCTGAATCGTGCGGCGATCAAGTTGAAGGACGGCAGCCGCGCGGCGGCGGTTCCACCCGTTCTCATCCAGGATAAACTGCAGATACCGGCGCTGCAGTTCGTCCATGGAGGGGCGGTCGGTGATCAGTTGATTCGCGGCGTCCGCTGCGCCGGGGCGGCCTGCATGACCCGCCGCCACGATCTCCGCGGGCAGGCAGTCCACGGGGATCACGCCATCGGCGGAGAGCGCCACGGCGCGCCGCAGGGCATTCTCCAGTTCGCGGATGTTCCCCGGGAACGCATAGGCGCGCAGGGCCTCCAACGCCTCCCGCGTGAGGTGCGCCGGCGGCCGTCCGGGTTCCTGAAAACGCCGCAGGAAATGACCGGCCAGGATCTCCACGTCCCCGGCGCGCTCGCGCAGCGGCGGCAAATCGATGCTCAGCACGCTCAGGCGGTAATACAGGTCCGCCCGAAACCGCCCTCCGGCCACCAGTTCCCGCAGGGGGGCGTTGCTGGCCCCGATGACACGCACGTTCACCCGGCGGGTTTGCGTGGATCCCACGCGGCGCACTTCGCCGGATTGCAGCACCCGCAGCAGACTGGCCTGGAAGGCGGCGCTGGTGGAGGCCAGCTCGTCGAGGAACAGCGTCCCGCCTTCCGCTGCTTCGAACAGGCCTTCCCGCTCGCTGGCCGCCCCGGTGAATGCTCCCCGCGTGTGCCCGAACAACTCGGATTCGAGCAGCGTGTCCGTCAGCCCGGAGCAGTTCACCGAGAGAAATGGCCGCGCCGCGCGCGGGCTGAATTCGTGGATGGCGCGGGCCGCCAGTTCCTTGCCCGTGCCGGTTTCGCCGGTAATTAGAACCGTGGCGTCGGTCCGGGCGGCTTGGGCAATCAGCTTATAGACCGCCACCATGGGCGCGCTGCGGCCCACCAGGCCGGAACGCGAGAGATCCTGGCTCTCCGCGGCGCCGGACTCCCGCACTTCCCGCCGGGCGTCCAGGTGCCGTCTCAGCAAAGCCACCACCCCGGCCACCTCGAAGGGCTTGCCGATCAGGTCGGTGGCCCCCTCGGCCACGGCTTCGACCGCGGCTTCCAGGGATCCTTGCGCCGTCATCAGGATGATGGGCATGCTTTGGTGCATGGCCCGCAGACCGCGCACCAACTCCAGCCCGTCTCCGTCCGGCATGTATACGTCGCTGAGCACGGCGTCGAATTCCTCCGCCCGCGCGGCTTCCAGCGCTTCGCGACCGGTGCGCGCGCTGGTCACCCGGAAACCGTTGAGCGACAGCCCGGTCTCCAGCGTCAGGCGGATCGAGCGCTCGTCATCGACAATCAGGATGTGGGAAGTTCGGGGCATGCGCTACCGAATCCGCGGCGTGGTGGGGATAAACCTCCAGTTTACTATCACTGCGATTCCCGCATCGAATCCGGCCTGTTCTGCCGCGGCAGGCAGAGGGTGAACGTAGATCCTTTCCCGGCCTGGCTTTCCACGGTGACGCGGCCCCCATGCAACTCTGCAATCTCCCGTACCAGCGCCAGCCCCAGGCCGGTACCGGGCGCATCGGCGTCCTCCAGGCGGGGAACCCGATGGAATTTCTCGAAAATCCGCTCCAGGTGTTCCGGCGGAATGCCGTATCCCTGGTCGGCCACCCCAACCCGCAACTCCGCGGCATCTGCTTCCACCGAGACCGTGACTTCGGTGTGCTCCGGGCTGTATTTGATGGCGTTGGCCACCAGGTTGTTCACCGCGCGGGCGAGCAGGTCGGCGTCCGCCAGCAGCGCGGGCAGCCCCGCGCCGAATTTCTTTGCCAGCCGGATGCTGCGGCGGGCGGCCAGAGGCTCCAACAGGAGCACCACCCGCTCGACCAGTAGTTCTACCCGCACCGGGCTGCGCGTGAGCGTCCGGGCGCCCGACTCCAGCCGCGCAATATCCAGGTACTCGTCGATCATGCGGGTCAGGCGCTTCACCTCCTCGTTCATCGCCTGGTTCATTTCCCGGCGGCGTTCGGGATCCACTTCGTACTGGGCCATTAGTTCGCTCATGCCCTGAATGGCCGTGAGCGGAGTGCGCATTTCATGCGAAACCAGCGCCACCACGTCATTCTTGGTCTGCTGCAACTCCCGCTGCCGGGTGATGTCGGAGAGCGAAGCCACGATGCCCAGGGCTGCGGCCGGCTCTTCTGCCGGGAACACCGCCGAGAGCCGCAGCGTGTAGTGCCGCGTGCGGCTGTCGCGGATGGCGATCTCCCGCTCGAGCGGCCTGCCGTCGGCGAGCAGGCGGGCCGGCAAGCCGCGAAAGTCATCCGGCAGGTGCGCCCGCTCGGCGAGCCGTTCGAACAGGTTCTCGCCTTTCAAGGATGCGCCCGGAGCGCCCAGGATTTCGGCCGCCCGCGGGTTGGCGAAGGCGATACGGCCGTCCGTGCCGGCCACCACCAGGCCGTCTTCCACCGAGCGCAGCGCGCGATCGATAAAGCGGGCGCGCGCCAGCAGCCGCCGGTTCAGCCAGGCCAGGGCCTGCGCTTTCCACTCCACGCCGCGCGGCAGCTTCCACCACGGCGCGGGAGCGGCCAGGCGCGGATCGCCGGGTTCCGGGCGCGGGGAGCTTTCCGCAATCGGTGCCAGCAGTTCCTCCGCCTGGCCGATTTGAGCGATGCTGGCGTCCAGGCTGGCGCTCGCGGCGAGCGTGCGGCGCAGCAATCCCATCATTCCGGCGGCGGCGAACGATACCGTGGCCGCCGTCAGCGGCGGAAACACCAGGAACCAGCGGAACGCCAGGTAGGAGAGTCCCAGAGTGCCCGCCGCTACCACGGCCAGCGCGCCTGCCTGCCCGGGGAGTTCATACCGGCCCTGCGACACCGCCAGCAGCCCCAGCGTGGCGGCAGCCACCAGCATGGCGATCAGGAACGCCAGCCAGTCGGGGGTCTCCGTATAGAAGCGCGCCTGCAGGATGGTATTGATCGCGTTGGCCAGTACCTCCACGCCGGGC
The DNA here is from genome assembly GCA_021324015.1 of Solibacteraceae bacterium. Classification (GTDB taxonomy): domain Bacteria; phylum Acidobacteriota; class Terriglobia; order Bryobacterales; family Bryobacteraceae; genus JAJPJX01. The sequence continues at coordinate 67,837 of JAJPJX010000201.1, forward strand.
ATCAGCGTGCCGTGCTGGCTGCCCCGCCAGTCCTCGGTGTGCAGAAAGGGCGAAGCCACCCGGTCGCCCAGCGAGGATGCCGTGGCCCCCACCAGCACATACCGGCCGCGCAGGGCGGCGGCGGGCGCCCGGCCGTCCAGCAGGTCGGCGATGCCGTAGGTGTGCGGGGCGAAGGAGCCGGCCGGGCCGATGTAATCAATCGCCATGCGCCCGGCCCGCAGGCGGTTCGGGACGCGCGCGCTCCCCGCCTGTGGCGCGATCACCAGCGTGGGGGCCGGAAACTGCGCCGGAATGCGGCGCGCGCCAAGCAGCATCCCCGAGGGGGTGTCCACCACCGCCTGCGGCACCGTGCCGTCGGCCACGCGTACGGCTTCCACAGCCATGGCTGGCAAGGCCCGGCCTTCGTCATCGGCGGCGCGCAGCGGCAGTTCCCCGGCCACCCCTTCCGATTCGGTGAATACGTTGACATGCCCCACGCCCGCCGCCGCGCGCTGAATGTCCGGAAGCGGTAGCAGCCAGCGGGCTTGGCCCTGCTCCCCCTCGGTCAACTGCGCCGCCACCACCACGTTCCCGGCGCGGGCGATGGCCTGGGCCAGCGCCGCGTCGTCCGCGGCATTCGTGGGGTCCGTGTACAGGACATCCAGGGCGATCACTTTGGGCTGCGCGGCGGCCAGGGTGTCGATGGCCCGCGCCATCAGCGATCGCGGCCAGGGAAACCGGCCGAACCGCGCAATGCTGGCGTCGTCGATGGCCACCAGCGCGATGTCGCCGGGAGGAGGCAGCGGTCCCCGGGCGCGCATCAGCCAGTCCCGCGCGTAGCGCTCGATTCCCGGCGCGCGCCACGCGGCGAAAATCCCCAGCGCCGCGGCGGCCACAACGATGGCCAACGTGGCGGCAGCCTGGCGGGCGGACTTTCTCATGATTGAATTCTGCCGTACCCTGGCAGGAGATCGCCAACTTCCATTGATGGAACCGAGCCGCGACCATCAGGGAGCGGTTTCCTGCCACGGACTGCCACCGCAATCCAGTGGCCACGGCCGCTTCAATTTTGAATCAATCGGTTAGCGGACGACAGGAATTCGCGGGGCGGCAAGTTGCCGCCCGCATCGCCGGCGGGTGGACCTGCTAAACTCCGGGCATGGCCTACTACCGCATCGAACGCCCGCGCTCGGCCCCCTCGCGCGCCGGTAGGATCACGCTGGTCATTCTGGTGCTTGCGCTGCTTCTGGGAGGGCGATCCATCGCCTCCTACGTCATCGAGTACGAGTGGTGGAAGGAACTGGGCCAGACCGCCACCTGGTTCAGCATGCTCACCTATTCTCTGGCCCCGCTTGCGGCCGCGACCCTGCTGGCATTCGCAGTGCTTTGGGTGGCCCACGCCCGCGCCCTCAAGTTCGCGCGCACCGCCTTGCGGGAGCACCCGCTCTATGCGCGCCTCTCCGTGCTGGCGCTGCTGTTTCTGGGCTGGCTCATCGCTGCGGGATCCGTAGAGACCTGGACCGTGGTGCGTTACGCCGGCTCCCGGGGCCTGCCGGAAGCGGCCAACGCCTGGCGCGACGCCGTCTTCGGCAAGCCGCTTTCCTTCTACCTCTTCGATCTGCCCTTCTTCTCTGACGTGCGCGGCTACGTCCTGGCGCTCACCATCGTCAGCGTGCTGGTCTATTGGATCGCCGCGCGCGCCTGGCAACTGCGCTACCGCCTGCCCGAACTGCGGGACATGACGGAGTTTGATCCCCGCATCTTTCGACTGGAGGGCGGTCTGGAATCCCGGTTCCTGCGGGGCGCCGCCGTGGTCTTCCTGCTGGCCCTGGCCGTCCGTTTCTACCTGGCCCGGTACGAAATGGTCTATCAGGATCACGGTTTCATGGTGGGCATCGATTATGTGGACCTCAACGTGGGCCTGCCCCTGCTGTGGCTGGTGATCTTTGCCTGCCTGGCCGCCGCCGTGTTCATCTGGCTGGGCCGCTGGCTGCTGGCCGGCCTGATGGCGCTGGCCCTGGTGGTGGAATTCGCGGTCCCGCGGGTGGTGGCCGCCGTGTACGTCCGCCCCAACGAGATTTCGCTCGAGAAACCCTACATCCAGACGCACATCCAGGCCACCCGCGCGGCGTACGGTCTCGGCGCCCGCATGCGCGAAGTCGAGTTCAAAGCCCGGCAGGACGCGCCCATCGACGCCGCCCGGCACAAGAACCTGCTGGACAACGTGCGTCTCTGGGATTGGCGGGCCTTTCACGATACCATTACCCAGATCCAGGCGCTGCGCCAGTATTACGTCTTTCCCGATAGCGACGTGGACCGGTACACCATCGGCGGGCAGTACCGCCAGGTGCTGCTCTCGCCCCGCGAGCTGGACATCCGCCAGCTTCCCGACGCGCAATCCCGCTGGATCAACCCGCACTTCATCTATACCCACGGCTACGGGTTGGTCCTGGCCGAGGTCAGCAATATTACCCCGGACGGCCTGCCCGTCCTGCTGATCGAAAACGCTCCGCCGGAGGTCAAGACTCCCAGCCTGAAACTGACCCGGCCGGAGATCTACTACGGAGAAGTAGTGCATGAACCCGTCTTCGTGCACACCGCCCAGCAGGAATTCAACTACCCCTCCGGCGCCGACAACGTCTTTGCGCGGTATGAGGGCAAGGGCGGCATCCCTATTTCGTCGCTGACGATGCGCCTGGCCGCCGCTATCCGCGAAGGCGACGCCAACATTCTGCTGACCGACTACCTCACCGGCGAGAGCCGCATGATGATCCGGCGGAAGGTGAGCGACCGGCTCGAAGCCCTGGCCGGATTCATTCAGTGGGACGCCGATCCCTACCTGGTGATCACCGACGACGGCCGCCTGGTCTGGATGGTCGATGGTTATACCACCTCGGATGCGCACCCCTACTCGCGCGCCCTCGACCTGAGCGGCATCGGCAGCGTCAACTATATCCGCAACTCCGTGAAGGCCACCGTGGACGCTTACGACGGCGCCTGCAAGCTCTACATCTTCGCGCCTTCCGACCCCATCATCCTGGCGTATCAGAAACTCTTCCCCAACCTGTTCCGGCCACTTTCGGAAATGCCCGCCGATCTGCGCCGGCACGCCCGTTATCCGGAGACCCTGTTCCGGGTGCAGGCGGAAATCTACCGCACCTACCACATGACCGATCCGCAGTCCTTCTATAACAAGGAGGACGTCTGGGATCTCGCCCGCTTTGTGGCTTCGCAGAGCAACCGCCCCGAGCCGGTCACGCCCACCTACGTGGTCGCCACCCTGCCAAACGAGGAGCAGCCCGAATTCCTGCTGCTGCTCCCCTTCACGCCGCGGTCCAAAGACAACCTCATCGGCCTGATGCTGGCCCGCTGCGACGGCGAGCACCTGGGCGAAATCGTGGTCTTGCAGCGCTCCAAGCAGGAGCTGATCTTCGGCCCCATGCAAATCGCCGCGCGCATCAACCAGGACCAGCAGATTTCCAAAGACCTGTCGCTCTGGAACCAGCAGGGCTCCCAGGTGCTGCGCGGTCAGACGCTGGTGCTGCCCATCGGCGGCACTTTCCTCTACGTGGATCCCATTTACATCCAGGCCACCGAAGCGCGCATGCCGCAGTTGAAGAAGATCGTGCTGGCGGTGGGCAACCGGCTGATCTACACCGACACTTACGAGGAGGCCGTATCGCAGCTTTCGAGCGGCGCGCGGCAACTGATCCAGCAGGCCGAAGCCGCGGCGCCCCCGGGCGCTGCGCCGGCGGCGCCTGCCGCGGGAGCGCCCTCGCCCGCGGACCAGCGCCTGGAAAGCATCCGCAATCACATGCGCCGCTACCGCGAGCTGGCCGGCCAGGGGAAATGGGCCGAAGCCGGCAAGGAACTGGAAGCCATCGAAAACGAGGCCGCGCGAAAATAGCGGACTGCTATGCGACGGCGCGAAATCCTGGCTATGCCCGGCGCGCGAATGGCCGCGGCCATCAGTCCCCCCGCCGTGAAGGCGCTTGCCTTCGATGTCTTCGGAACGGTGGTGGACTGGCGCGGCTCCATCATCCGCGAAGGCGCCGCATGGGGCAAGGCCGAAGGCCTCCGGATCGACTGGGCGCGGTTCGCTGACCGCTGGCGGTCGGGTTACGGCCCGGCGATGGACAAAGTTCGCAGCGGCAAACTGCCGTGGATGAAGATCGACGCGCTGCACAGGATGATCCTGGAAGAACTGCTCGAGGAATTCCACATCACCGGACTGACGGAACAGGAGAAGGAGCACTGGAATCGCGTCTGGCATCGGCTCACGCCCTGGCCGGACGCGGTAGCCGGCCTGACACGGCTCAAGAAGAAATATGTAGTGTGCACGCTCTCCAACGGCAACGTTTCGCTGCTGGTGGAGATGGCGAAGCGGGGCGGCCTGCCGTGGGATGCCGTGCTCTCGGCCGAGCTGTTCCGCCGCTACAGCCGGATCGGGAAGTCTATCTCGGCGCGGCGGATCTGCTCGGCTGTCAACCCGCGGAAGTCATGATGGTCGCGGCGCACCCCGGGGACTTGAAGGCCGCGGGCGCCTGCGGCCTGCGAACCGCGTATGTGCCCCGGCCGCGGGAGTATGGCCGGGGAGGGGCGGAGCCGGCGGCGGCAGAGTCGTTTCACGTGGCGGCGCGCGATTTTCTGGATCTCGCGGCCAGGCTGCTTTAGCGTGAGGAACCCGTCACCCTACGCCGGGCTGAACTTGCGCTCGAACCACCCCAGAACTGCGTCCGCCCCGAGCGCCATAAAGGCTGCCGGAATCGCTCCGGCCAGAATCTGCTTGGTGTCCACCGACGCGATGCCGCGGAAAATAAACACGCCCAGCCCGCCGCCGCCGATCGCCGCGGCGATCGTGGCGGTCCCGATGGTGGTCACCGTGGCGATCCGCACGCCCGCCAGAATCGTGCGCGCCGCCAGCGGCATCTCCACTCGCCACAGCAGTTGCCGCCCGGTCATGCCCATGGCCACGGCCGATTCGCGCACCGCCGGGTCCACCCCCAAAATGCCCGCCAGCGTGTTCCGCAGGATGGGCAGCAGCGCGTAGAGCACCAGGGCCACGATGGCCGTGCGTTTCCCGATCCCGCCGATCAGCGGCACCGGGATCAGAAAACCGAACAGCGCCAGGCTGGGAATCGTCTGCATCACGTTGGCGAAGCCCAGCAGCCACACTCGCCACCCGGGACGCCGCGTGAGCAGCACGCCCGCGGGCAGGGCGATGGCGATGGCGATGGCCAGCGAGACCAACACCAGCAGCAGGTGCTCCAGCGTCAGGTCCAGAAGTTCCCCGGAAAGTCCGCTCATCCGGCCGTCTCCTGCCGCCAGTCCAGGCCCGCCAGAAACGCTTGCGCTTCTCCACTCCCGGACCGCAGGAACTCCCCGGGCGCGGCCAGCGTTTCCAGCCGGCCATCGTGCAGTAGCGCGATGCGCGTCGCCAGCATCAGGGCCTCGCGCACGTCGTGGGTGACGAACAGAGAGGTCTTGGCCAGATCCCGCCCCAGCGCCCGGAACTGCCGCTGCAACTCGGTCCGCGTGACCGGATCCACCGCCCCGAACGGCTCGTCAAACAGCAGCAGCGGCGGATCCGCCGCCAGCGCCCGCGCTACCCCTACCCGCTGCCGCTGCCCGCCGGAAAGCTGCCGCGGATAGCGCGGCAGGAATTGTTCCGGCTCGAGTCCCACGCGCGTCAGCAGTTCTCCCGCCCGCTTCCGGATGCGCGCCGGGTCCCAGCCTTCCAGGCGCGGCACCAGGCCCACGTTCTGTTCCACCGTGTAGTGCGGAAACAGGCCGATCTCCTGGATTACGTAGCCGATCCGCCGCTTCAGCCGCACCGGGTCCCAGGCCGTGGTCGGCCGGCCCTCCACGCGGACTTCGCCGGAGGTGGGAAACAGCATCCCGTTGACCATCCGCAGCGCCGTGGTCTTCCCCGAGCCGCTGCGGCCCAGCAGCACGAGCGTTTCGCCCTCCTCGACCTCCAGGGTCAAGTCCCGCAGAATGTCGCGCGCGCCGATGCGATAGCATACCTGCCGGAACTCCACCAGCGCGTTCATGCCGTGAGCAGGCTCTCCGAGAAGGGCCACGCGGCGTCCACCCACTGCGCCTCGCAGCGAAAGCCCGCCCGAGCCGCCATCGTCCGGATCTCCTCCACGTGAAACTTGTGGCAGGACTCGGTCCAGATGGTTTCGTCGCGCGCGAAGTCCACGGTGAGGTTGGCCCCCGTGATCCGGACGGTTTGCGGAGCGCAAGCCCGCAGATGCATCTCGATCCGCCGCTCGGCCGCGTTCCAGCGCGCCTCGTGCGCGAAGTTCCGCGGCGCGAAGTCCCCGCCAAGTTCGCGATTTACGCGCGCCAGCAGGTTGCGGTTGAAGGCGGCCGTCACCCCGGCGGGGTCGTCGTAGGCCAGCAGCATCTGCGGCACGGGCTTCTCCAGGTCCGCGCCCAGCAGCAGCGCGTCGCCGGAGAGCAGGCTGGCGCGGATGTCCGCCAGAAAGCCTGCCGCTTCCCCGCGGTCGAAGTTGCCGATCGTGCTGCCCAGGAACAGCAGCAGCAGGCGCTGCTTCGCCGGGCGCCGCGCCGCCACCTCCCGCAATCCCTCCAGGTAAGACTGCGCGATGGGCACTACGGCGGCCACGGACGAAAGTTCCCGCACGCAGGCTGCCAGCGCGGCTGGGGAGACATCGATCGGATAGTAAGTCACCGGACCGCGCCGCGCCAGCGCTTCCAGAATCCACCGGGTCTTGGCCCCGCCGCCGCTGCCGAGTTCCGCCACCACCACGGGACCGTCCAGGCGCGCGGCCAGATCCACCGCGTGGTCCCGGATCAGGCGCGCGTCCGCCCGCGTCAGCCCGTACTCCGGCAGCCTCGTGATGGCCTCGAACAGCGCGCTCCCTACCTCATCGTAGAAGTAGCGGCACGGCAGCGTCTTCTGGCCGTCCCGGCCCAGGCCCGCCCGCACCTCCCGCGCAAACTCCGGCATTGCTTCGGCGCTTGCTTGCATGGTCAATTCTCAACCAGCCGGAATGTGGCGTACACATACGGATACCAGGGCCGGAACCAGTTGCGGAACGAGGCGCGCAGCAGGCAGGCCGCCGTGCGCGCGGAGCCTCCCTTCAAGACGTAATGTTCGCCGTCAAAGAAGTTGGCGGAGTATCCCGGATAGAACGCAAACGGCTGGAAACCGGGGAAGGGGTGAAACACCGTCGAGGTCCATTCCCAGCCGTTGCCCACCATCTGCGTGACGCCGTACCGGTTCTCCGCGGCGCCGCTGACCGGCACGGGGTCCCAGTGCCGGAAATCGAAGTTGCCGCCCGCTTCCGGTGGGCCCACGTACGCCGCTCGGTGGAATTGCGGCTCGGTGGGCAGCGATTTGCCTTTCCACCGCGCGTAGGCCTCGGCCTCTCGCTCGGTCACGTAGACCGGCCAGTCCAGCGGCAAGGGGATTTCCTGAAACATGCCCGCGTAGACCCAGCCGCCCGGCCGCTCCCGCCAGAAATGCGGCGCCGCCGCTCCGGCGCGCACGAACTCGAGGTAATCGCCGTTGGTCACTTTGTGTTTGCCGATGGCGAAGGCCGGCACCTCCACCGCGTGCGCCTCAAACTCGTTGTCCCATCCGAAGCCTTCTTCCCGGCGGCGTCCGAGCACCGCTGTGCCCGCCGGAATCTCCTGCATCCGGGCTGCCGGCGGCGGTCCCGAAGCCGCGGGCGCCGTGCCTTCCGGTGCGCGCTTCCGCCCGTAGGGCAGTTGGTGCAGCATATAGGCGAACGTTTCCGCGTGCATCAAGCGGTGTTCCAGCGCCACGTGGATCCTCTCGGCCGGCGCCTGCGGCAGGAGCGGCTCCAGGCGCGCCCGCACCTCCCGGTTGTACGCCAGCACTTCCTCCACCGCCGGCCAGTCGCCGGGGCCGTCCTGCGGCAGGCCGCTGCTGTCCGGGTCGATGCCGAAAGCAAACAGTTGATCGAACGCCGGATGGAACGAACCTCTTCCCAGCGTGTCTCGGGCGATCAGGTTCCAGTCGAACGCTTCCAGGTGCCCCAGATAAAAAATGATGCGATGCCGCTCCGGGATGGGCCGCTCATAAAGCGAATCTCCCCGCACGATCGTGAACAGTTCATCGGTTTGCGCCCGGGCCAGCGCCAGCGCTCCCGCCCGTTCGGGTTCCGGCTGCATATACACTTGTGATTGAACCTTATTCCGGCCCCGAACGTCTACCACGTAGGATTCTTGATGCGAACCAGACGAGCCTTTCTCACCGTGTTCCTCTGCGCCTTGTCTGTGTTCGCACTTCTGGCGGCCTCCCCGCCGTTTGCGGTCACTCCCGAAATCCAGCGGGCCTTGGATCATATTTCCGCCGGTTCCCTGCGCGGGCATCTCTCCTTCGTGGCCTCGGACCTGCTGGAAGGCCGCGGCACCCCGTCGCGCGGCCTGGATCTGGCCGCCGCTTATGTGGCCGCCCAGTTCCGTGCGGCCGGCCTCGAGCCGGCCGGCGACGATGGTTATTACCAGACCGCCCGCATGCAGAGCATCCGGCAAAACCTCGAGGGTTTCGATCTGACGCTGGAGAACGGCCCCCAATCCGCGCATGCTTCCGCCAGCCAGGCGGCCGTGCGCAGCCTGCGCCAGGCCAACCTGGTGCAGGTGCCGGTCTTTAGAACCGATGCTTCCGCCGTCGGTTTGCTGCGACCCGCGGATGTGGCCGGCAAGGCTGTCGCCATCGCTCTGCCGCCGGATGAAACCGCCGAAGAAACCGTGCGCCTGCTGGCTGCCCTGAAACCGGCCGTAGTTCTGGACCTGGCGTGGAAGGAATGGCCCGCGGAGTGGCTCATGGATCCTTCCGCGCCGCACCTGGAGGTTCCCTGGATCGCGCTGCGGGATTCCGGCGTGCTGCGCTGGCTGCGCGCCGCCCGTCCGGGTCCCACCGCGCTCCGCGTCTCGCTGCGCGTCCCCGCGCCTTCGGTAACCCCGTTTATCGCGCGCAACGTCATCGCCCTGCTGCGCGGCTCCGACCCGGCGCTGCAAAGTACGTACGTGCTCGTCACCGCGCACTACGATCACCTCGGCATCCGGCGCGACGAGCGCGGCGGCGTGCTCTACCCCGGCGCCAACGACGACGGCAGCGGCACGGTGTCGGTGATCGAAATCGGGCAAGCTCTGGCCACCCTGCGCCCCCGCCCGCGGCGAAGCATCGTCTTCATGACCTTTTTCGGCGAAGAGGAGGGCTCGCTGGGCTCGCTCTACTACATCCATCACCCCGTCTTTCCCCTGGCAAAGACCGTCGCCGACCTGAACCTGGAGCAGTTGGGCCGCACCGACTCGAGCGCCGGAACCGAGACCGGCAACGCCACCCTAACGGGATACGATTTCTCCGATCTGAGCGCCACCCTGCGGCAGGCCGGGCGGCTCACCGGCGTCAAGGTCTACCGCTCGCCCGAAGGCGGCGAGCCCTATTTCAACCGCAGCGACAACCTCACCTTCGCCCAGCACGGCATTCCGGCCCACACCATCGTGGTGGCCTACGAATACCCGGACTACCACGCCCCCGGCGACACCTGGCAAAAGATCGACTACCGCAATATGGCCACGGTGGACCGCATGCTCGCGCTGGCGGCCATCCTCGTGGCGGACCAACCCGAGCCGCCCCACTGGAACGCCGCCAACCCGAAGACCGCGCCCTACCGTCACGGCGGAGATTAGCTGAGTACCCCATTTCGCAAGTTCGCTGACGTATGCCAAGCCCATCCGGGGCGCCCGGTCCACTCGGATTCCGGGAACCCTTCGGCGTCAGAGAGGATTTATCCCCTCGGCAGCCAGATATCAGCATCGGCGTAATACGCGCAAGTGGCGAGGCGATGCGGCATGCATCTGACTCATCGAAGTCGGTCCTGATCTGCTACGCTGCCCTTATGGCGGGTACGGTCTTCCTAAGTTGCGGACAGAACGATCGGGAGCTGAAGATTGCCGAAAGGGTTGCCGGACTTCTCCGGGAATCTTTCCAACTCGAGGTGTTCATCGCACGCGCCACGAACAACATGTACAGCCTCAACAACGATGTACTGGCGAGACTGGCATCCGCTGACTATTTCATTTTTGTCAATTTTCACCGAGAGTCCGAAGCGTTTCCCGGCTCTCTTTACAGTCACCAGGAACTAGCCATGGCTCTTGCACTGGGCCACCGGCGATTCTTGCTTTTTTCCGAACAAGGCGCACCCAACGTCGGCATCACCCAGTTCATAGTTCAGAATCGGCCATCCTTTTCCAATGAAGGCGAGCTGTTGAATCAGATTCGAAACGATGTTGAAAGGGAGCAGTGGCGGCCTGAATATAGCCGGTTTCTGCGGGCGAGAGAGATAGTCAAACAGTTGAATGTGACCTTTAGTGACGGTGCTGGAAATCTTTTGAGCGGAACCTCGATCTCCGTTACTATCGAGAATCAAAGCAGCGATCTTCAGGATAGCGTCATCGTCACATTGGAGAGATTGGACGGGAACGAGCCAGATTACCTCTTCCGCAGCCCACTGAAGATTTCCGGACAGCGTCGCTACGATGCCACGATTCCCGCGGAATCATCCGTCCTTTTCAACATCATCATGGAGGGGACCCGTAAACCACCGGAGCAGGGGGAGCCCGGTGCATTTTTGGTGTCCGCCTTGGACCTGTCGCCATTACCCGCCCTCTTTTCAGACCAAGAACAACACGAGATGGAATTTCGCCTTGACGCTCGAGCGCACAGGCCAATTCGCTTCAGGCTAGTTCGCCGCAATCGTGAATACGCGCTCGCATGAAATAGATAGTACCGGTTGCTCAATTGGCCGTTCGGTCGCCGGACTGCCGAATGGAAATGCTCTCCGTCGGGGACCGGCCAGAAAGCCAGAAAGGACCGTCGGGCGTGATACGGTCAGGCAACGAGATGACCGGGATTCCCGCTGTCTGGACCGGGTATTCCAGCCAGGTCCCCTACCGTAGACCAATATGGCGGTACGCTGAGATGGGCACGATCCCTGACTGTCCCGGTTGGCAGCACGGCTTGGCCAGGGAATACGTGAGCGGACTTCTGAAATCGTGTACTTGGCTGCCGGGCCGCGACCACAGCGGTTCTTCCGGTGACAATTTTTCCAAAACTTTTTCCCCCCTCTTTTCCACCAGTTGCAGCGAATCCCCCGCCCCCTGCCGCCCGGCCCTCCGCTACCCTCAAAGCAGAAAAGGTAGTGCGCTCACCCCGCACCGCCCGATGAGCCAAATGCTGCGCAGCATTCATCGTCAGTGGAACGGGCCTCTGTTCGCTTGGTTCCATCGGTGATCACGGCGCCCGCCATGCGGGTTCCAAAGAAACCGGTTTCTGCCCGAGCTTCGGGGATGGGACGGGAAATCCGGGGGTACCCCGGACGTAAATTCCATGGCCCTGAAGCGTTTCACCCCGCCCGGCTGCTCCCGTAAAAGGAGCGGCCGAGGCGGTGACGATCCCTCCTGATCTGCTCCCCTCGCTGAGCCGTAGTGCGCCTATACTTCGCGCACTCGCGTTCCTCGGCATTTTGTTTTGCCAACGGCTGGAACGTGCTCGAGTCCGACCTGGCCTCCAACTTTCGCGGAATGGAACCGAGCCGCGACCGTCAGGGAGCGGTCATTTGCGAAACCGCACCTTTTTTGGTTCTGGCTCGGGAACCGGTGTCTTACCGCGGACTTATAGTCGGCTTCTACATAATAGACGACGAGAACTACCGCTCCTACGCCGCCCCCCGCAAGCGCGGCCGGTCTGCCGAATGAGAGAGCCTCAGCCGAAAACCAAAAATCATCACCTGACAATCGGAGTTATGATCGTGAAGATGTCTACCCTACTTGAGGCGGAATTTGGCGGTGGGCTGCGGCGATTATCACACGACCTCCCTGTCTGCGGCGAGACGCGGCCTGTTAGCCGCCTCTTGCCGATTTGGTCAATCCTCACGCGCGATCGAGACGAGAATACGCATTCGAGCGTGTTGCGTTGGCTCTTCGATCCGCGTGAATCCCATGGTCTGGGCAGCGCGTTTTTAGAGGAGTTCTACAAGCGGGTTTTTGGAAGGGTTCCTGCCAGCACAAGCACCGCGTTCGCGCGGTGTGAGGTTCAATCGGGAAGCGAGCGGGCCGATATTGTAGTTTGCGGGCGTAATTGGCGGCTTGTAATCGAAAACAAGATCGACGATGCTAATGACCGGACAATCGAGTATGCGAAGCGATGGCCCGGAAGCGATTTCGCATTTCTGACGCCGGATGGAAGGGCCGCCAAAAGCAGTCACTTCCATTCCGTGCCCTACCGCGTAATCCGCGAAATTCTGGACGATTTGGTGCCGCGAGGAGACGCGGCCGGATTTCTTAACGGCTTCGCTGACCATATTTCTTTGGAACTGGAGGACAAATGAGTCAATCTGTTCAACCCTTTCAGTTTTCCTCGCACGTCAATGCGATCCTCAAGGAAATCAGAACAGTGCGTGAGGTCCGCGAAATTTGCCGGGAAGACGGCCTTCTTGAGCACGATATGATGGACTTCCTCCACTATTTCCGATGCGAACTGCGACGTCTTGCTCCCGAATTTTCGTCCTGGCGCTCACCGACGGTCAAGCGATACGATGACCACGGGATTGCGAGCGCCTACCTGGAGATCGCTGCCGATGAAAGTTGGGGCACAGCGGGGGTGGCGTTTGGCCTGGCTGTGCGGCTTGACCCAACGGCGCCCGATCCCGAGAGTTATGCTCCCGATCAGGATCCATATGTCTATGTCAGGCTCCCTGAGTCCTGGTCCGCATACCCCGAAATCACGAGGACAATCAAGCGCCGCAAGCCCGATGGCTTCACGGATGAATATCCGCCGGGTGATCCGGAACCGACAGTGCCCATATGGCGATACCTCCGCCTCGACGGTTTCACTGGCGAGTCTGGTTTCGATACGGAGGCATTTGTGACAGCCGTAGCTAAGGGATTCGCGGACTTGCTGCCCCTGCAGATGGTGATCGATCAAACGATCCAGAAGCACCCGCTCCAGGAAAAGCAGCGCGCTTTGCCAAAGCAGGCGACTGCCAGACGGAGGAGATGATCAAGTAGCGTGAGTTGGACCCAACTCTACTCGCGCTCCGCCGCCGCGATCTTCTCCACCGCCCGCATGAGCCGCAGCGTGTTGCCGCCGTAAATCTTGCGGATGTCCTCCGCCGAGTATCCCTTCGCCAGCAGCGCCCGCGTGAGGTGCGGAAACTCGGAAACGTCCGCCAGTCCCACGGGGGTGCACTCCACGCCGTCGAAATCGCTGCCGATGCCCACCGCGTCCACGCCGGCAATCCGCACGACGTGGTCGATGTGCGCCACCACGTCGTCCAATGTGGCGCGCGGCATCGCGGGCTTTCCCGCGCGCTTGGCATCGGCGGACTTCTGCGAAACGAACTCGCAGTTGAAATTGATCTGAATCACCCCACCCTTTTTGGCTAACGCCACAATCATCTCGTCGGTCATGTTTCGCGGCACGTTGCACAGCGCGCGGCAGGAGGAGTGCGACGCGAAGATGGGCGCGCGGCTGGCGGCCAGCGCGTCCCAGAAGGTCTTGTCGGCCACGTGCGAGATATCCACGATCATGCCCAGCCGGTTCATTTCCCGCACCACCTGCCGGCCGAAATCCGTCAGTCCGTTGTGGTGCGCGACGCCCGGCTGGTCCATGTCGCCGGAGGAGTCCGCCCAGGCGTTGGTGTTAACGTGCGTGAGCGTCATGTAGCGCGCGCCCAGCAGGTAGTAGCCGCGCAGCAGGCGCAGGCTGTCCTCGATGGCGTGGCCGCCTTCGATGCCGATGAGCGCCGCAATCTTGCCCTGGCGGTGCGCGGCTTCGATCTCGTCTGCCGTGGTGGCCAGCATGAACTGGCCGGGATAGCGCGCCACGATGTCGTGCCGCACCGTGTCGATCATCTCCAGCGCGCGGTGCGCCGAGCGGTGCTCCCGGGCACAGGCTGCCTCCACGTAGGCGGCGAAGAACACCGCTCCCACGCCGCCCTCCCGCAAGCGTGGCACGTCGGTATGCCCGGTGGAGGCGCGCCTGCCGATATCGAATCCCTGCAATGTCCGGCTGGTCACGTCGTTGTGCGTATCGATGAGGATGGCCGAGCGCCCCACCCGCGCGGCCTCGGCATCGCTGACGGTGCGGCTCTGCGGCGCGAGCAGCGCGGCGGCCAGCAGGCCGGTCCACAGCGGCTTCCAGGACATTCCCCCAGCATAACGGAGATGCCGGCGGATGGCTGCACGGTAGAATGGCGGTGCCATGCCGCTTCTTGCGCTGCTCCTGGCGCTGCTATCCCTGGGCGCCTGCTCCGGCTCCCCGGAAGCCCGGTTGCGCCGCAGTCTACAGGTCCGCAGCGGCATCGTGCGCCTGCCCGCGGGCGTGGTGGAAATTTCCGCGGAGATCCGCATCCCGGACGGCGCCCGCGACCTGGAAATCGTGGGCGCGGGTGATACCGTGCTGCGCGCCGCGGCCAACTTCCGGGGCCGCGCCATTCTGAGCGCAGCCGGCGCCACGCGCCTCCGCCTGCGCGATTTCACCATCGACGGCAACCGCGCCGCGGTGGCCAGGCCCCTGCCCATGGCGCCGCCGGAAAACTACTTCCGCGTGTACTACCCCAACAACGGCCTCCTGGCCGACCAGGCGCGCGATCTGGAAATCCGTGGCGTGCGCTTTCGCCAGGTGGCCAACTTCGCCATCCTGGTGAGCCGCAGCCGGGGTGTGCGTATCGAGGACGTCACCGTGGAAGACAGCGGCTCGCTCGCGCCCAAAGGAAGGAACAACACCACCGGCGGCATCCTGCTGGAAGAGGGCACCGCGGATTTCCGGGTGGCCGGCTGCACGCTCCGCAATATCCGCGGCAACGGCATCTGGACGCACTCGCTGTACATCTCCCCGCGCAACCAGGACGGGCTGATCGCGCAGAACCGCTTCGACACCATCGGGCGGGACGCCATTCAGGTGGGCCACGCCACTCGCATCCGCGTGACCGGCAATGCGGGCGTGCGCACCGGCTATCCGGCGGAGATGGTGGACGCCGAGGGCGGCGGCACTCCCGTGGCCATCGACACCGCCGGCAACGTGGACCAATCTTCTTACGAGGGCAACCGCTTCGAGGAGACCAACGGCAAATGCATCGACCTGGACGGGTTCCATGACGGCGAGGTGCGCGCCAACGTCTGCGTGAACCGCGGGGCCCCCCAGGACTACCCCTTCGGGCATTTCGGTATCGTCATGAACAACACCAACCCGGACATGCAGTCGCGGAACATCACCATCGCCGGCAACCGCATCGAGGGAACCAAGTTCGGCGGCATCTTCGTCATCGGCAGCGGCCACCACATCGTGGGCAATCAGCTCCTGCGCCTGAATACGGCGCACTGCAACGAAAACGCGGCCCGCTTCGGCTGCTATTACTTTCCCGGCGAACCCGAACTGCTGGAGTCCGGCATCTACCTGGGCCGGCGCGCCGAGCGCCCCGCGGTCACGCGCGGAAACCTCATCCTCGACAACACCATTTCCGGCTTCCGGATGAAGCGGCGCTGCATCCAGGCCGCGCCGGGCGTGCGCCTGGCCGAGAATACGATCGCCCGCAATACCTGCGCCAACCAGTGAGGCGCTCTTCCGCGGAGTCACTACAATATGGTTTTTGCCCACCAGGAGAGATCGTGAACGAACTTCGCTGGCATCCCCTGCTGCGCGAATGGGTGGCCGTGGCCGCCCATCGCCAGGACCGCCCGCAAATGCCGACGGACTGGTGCCCGTTCTGCCCGGGTTCCGGACGCGTGCCCGAGACCTACGACGTGTGGCTGTACCCGAATGACTTTGCCGCCTTCCAGCCCGACAATCCGCCGTTTGCGCCGCAGACGGGCGTGTACCAGGCCACCGGCGCCCGCGGCTTCACCGATGTGGTGCTCTATCATCCGGCCCACGACCTGCTGCCTTCGCAGATGTCCGCGGAGCACTGGCAAAAGGTGATCCACCTGTGGACCAGCCGCTACCGCGAGCTGGCGGCCAACCCCGATGTCCGTTACGTCTACATCTTCGAGAACACCGGCCAGGCGATTGGCGTCACCATGCCGCACCCGCACGGCCAGATTTACGCCTTTCCGTTCCTGCCGCCGCAGATCCAGCGGGAGCTGGACTCCGCTTCCGAGCATTTCTCGGCCGCCGGAGAGTGCCTGTACTGCTCGATCCTGGTGGAGGAGATGACCGCGGCGAGCCGCCTGGTAGTCCAGAACGATAGCTTTGTGGCCTTTGTGCCCTACTGGGCGCGGTACCCGGCGGAAGTGCAGATCTACTCCCGGCGGCATTGCGGCGCGCTCCCCGAGCTCCATGCCAAAGAGGTTTACGACCTGGCGGCCATCGTCAAGACGGTCCGCATGAAGTATGACTCGCTGTTCGGCTTTTCCATGCCGCTGATGATGATTTTGCGGCAGAATCCCGTCTCCGGCGAGCACCCGTACTTCCACTTTCACATCGATCTTCTCCCCATTCAGCGCAGCCCCTCCAAGCTGAAGTACCTGGCTGGTGTGGAGAGCGGCGCCGGCACGTTCCTCAACGACACGGTGGCCGAAGAGCGTGCCGAGATCCTGCGCGCCGCCGAACCCGCAACTCCGGGCTAGAATCTACCGGTCGCCTTCGTGGGGCCGGTAGCCGTTGCTCCGCATCACGCGGTGGACTGCCGGAACCGTGTCCGGCAGCACGTAAAAGAACGCGCCGGTGCGCTCGCCGCGGAACAGGAAGCCGCCATAGTACTGGTCCGCCTCGACCCCGTAGTCCAGTCCCGCCTCGTTGAGGACCCCCTCCAGCCGCAGCGCGTCCTTGAGCCGCTTGGCGATATACACCAGGATGGGCTCGTGGCCTTCGAAGTAGGAGGCGTCCTGTCGCATGATTTCCTGAGAGGCCCGGCCGGGGCCCGGCACCCTCTTAATCTTAGGAGATTTGCGTCCAGGTTGCGGTCCGCTCCGCCCATCTCATGCTGGCTCCTACCATCAGCCGCGAGGAAGAACTTCACTGGCTGGCACTGACCCTCGTTCCGGGCTTGGGAAGCCGGGCCGCGGACAAACTGCTGGCCCGCTTTCGCACGCCGCAGGCGGTCTTCCGCGCCTCCCGCACCGAACTGGAAGCCGCGGGTGTGAGCGGCGCGCTGGCGCAGAGCATCGCCAGCGGCTGCTCCTTCGAGGATGCGGTCACCCAACAGGAAAAAATGAACGCGGCGGGCGCGGTCGCCGTGACGCGGCACGATCCGCGCTATCCGCCGCTGTTGCGGGAGATTTTCGACCCGCCGGTGATGCTGTTTGCCCACGGCCGCGTGGAGCTTCTCGAATCCCTGATGTTTGCGGTGGTCGGCACGCGCCGGCCGACTCCCTATGGACTGGCCGTGGCCGAGCGGCTCGCCGGCGACCTCGCCAAGGCGGGCCTGACCATCGTGAGCGGCATGGCCCGCGGCATCGATACCGCCGCCCACCGGGGAGCCTTGGCCGAAAACGGGGACACCGTGGCCGTGCTGGGCTGCGGGGTGGATGTGGTGTACCCATCCGAGAATCGCAAACTGGCTGCCGACCTGGCCACCCGGGGGCTGCTGATTTCCGAGTTCCCCATGGGCGCCACGGCGTTTCCGCAAAACTTCCCCATCCGCAACCGCATCATCAGCGGGATGAGCACGGGCGTACTGGTGGCGGAGGGCGCGCAATATAGCGGATCGTCCATCACGGCGCGGCTGGCCCTGGACCAGAACCGCGAGGTCTTCGCGGTTCCGGGCAATATCACCTCGAAAGCCAGTTGGGGACCTAACCTGCTGATTAAACAGGGCGCAAAACTCGTGCAGGATTGGAACGACGTGGTTGTGGACCTCTCCCCCGAGATCCGCCGTCAACTCATCGAGCGCAGCCGCCAACGTCTGCTGGGCGAGGCGCCTGCAACTTCGGAGGGGCAGCCCGCATCAGTGTTTAGTGGACCCAGCGGCGGGGTTGCTCGCAAGTTGCTGGAAATACTCAAAGTGGATGCCGCCACACATCTGGACGACCTGATTTCGGCGGTGGACGAAAGTTCGCCGTCCGAGCTCATCGCCGCGCTCTTCGAACTGGAAGTGGAGGGTTTGGTCAGACAACTTCCAGGCAAATATTTTGTTAAAGTGTGGTAGCAACGTCCCTCGACTGGCAGTAGATTCATATGGCAAAGGCTCTCGTAATCGTGGAATCGCCTGCGAAGGCGAAGACCATCAACAAGTATCTGGGTAAGCAGTTCGTCGTCAAAGCCTCTCTCGGGCACATCAAGGACCTCCCCAAGAAGGATTTGGCCGTAGACATCGACCACGGCTTCGAACCCCACTACGAGGTGATTGAAGGGAAGCGCAAGCTCATCCAGGAACTGAAACAGGACGCCAAGAAGGTAGAGGCGGTGTACCTGGCGGCCGACCCTGATCGCGAGGGGGAAGCCATCTGCTACCACCTGCAGGAAGAACTCGCCGCCCGGAAAAACGGCCAGCCCCGCATCTTCCGGGTGATGTTCAACGAAATCACGAAGAACGCCATCGAGCGGGCCTTCCAGAAGCCGGGGACGGTGGACGAGCGGTTGGTGCAGGCACAGCAGGCGCGCCGCGTCCTGGATCGCCTGGTCGGCTACAAGATCTCCCCGCTGCTTTGGGACAAAGTGCGGCGGGGCCTCTCCGCGGGGCGCGTGCAGACGGTGGCCGTGCGCCTGATCGTGGAGCGGGAGCGCGAAATCCGCGCTTTCCAGAAGAGAGAGTACTGGACCATCGACGTGGACCTGGCGGCGAAGAAGCCGCCGGTGCTCTCCGCCCGCCTGATCCGGCAAAACGGCGAGAACCCGGAAATTCCCGGCCAGGCGGCCGCCGACGCCCTAGTGGCCCAACTGGCGGGCGCGGACTACGTGGTGGAATCGGTAGTCACGCGCGAAAAGCGGCGCAACCCCGTGGCCCCGTTCATCACTTCCACGCTCCAGCAGGAGGCCTCCCGCAAGCTGCGCTTCAGCGTCAAGCGCACCATGATGTTGGCCCAGCGCCTGTACGAAGGCGTGGAGCTGGGCAAGGAATCGGTCGGCCTGATCACGTACATGCGTACCGATTCGACCCGTGTCTCCGAGGATGCGCTGGTGGACGTGCGCCGTCTGATCCAGGAGCGTTACGGCGCCGGCTACTTGCCGCCCGCTCCCAACATTTACAAATCCAAGAAAGACGCCCAGGATGCGCACGAGGCCATTCGCCCCACCTCCATGCAGCACGCCCCGGAAGCCGTGGCCAAGTACCTGGCGGAAGATGAGCTCAAGCTGTACCGCCTCATCTGGACGCGCTTCGTGGCCTCGCAGATGACACCGGCTGTCTTCGACCAGACCACCATCGACGTCGGGGCCAAGGGAAAAGACGGCGGGGAATATGTGTTCCGCGCCACCGGTTCGGTTCCCAAGTTCGACGGCTTTCTGGCGGTTTACCAGGAAGGCAAAGACCAGCCCGACGAAGAAGACGAAGAGCTCAAGCACAAACTGCCGGCCGTCGCCCAGGGCGATGCGCTGAAGTTCCGGCAGATCCGGCCGGAGCAGCACTTCACCGAGCCGCCGCCGCGCTATAACGAAGCCACGCTGGTAAAGAAACTGGAGGCCGACGGCGTGGGCCGGCCCTCCACCTACGCGTCCATCCTCTCCACCATTCAGGAGCGCGAATACGTCAAGAAGGAGGGCGGCCGGTTTGTGCCCACCGAGCTCGGCATGGTGGTCACCGACCTGCTGCTCGAGAGCTTCGACGACATCTTCGACGTGCGCTACACCGCGCGCATGGAGGAGGAACTGGACGAGATCGAAGACGGCAAGCTCGATTGGCGCGAGGCCATGTCCGAGTTCTACGAGAAGTTCGACAAGGACCTGAAACACGCCGAAGAGCACATGACCGACATCAAGCGGATGGAAAAACCCACCGACTTGACCTGTGAGAAATGCGGCAAGCCCCTGGTGATCAAGTGGGGCAAGCACGGCAGCTTCATCGCCTGCACGGGATATCCGGAGTGCACCTATACGCGCGAGCTGACCGTGGACCTGCCGGACGTGGACAAGGTGGACTTGGCCGAACAGGGCGACGAAGAGTATTGCGAGAACTGCGGCCGGCCCATGGTGCTGAAAAAAGGGCGCTTCGGCACGTTTTATGCGTGCACGGGGTACCCGGACTGCAAGACCACCAAGCCCATCGGCGGGAGCCAGAAGAAACCGGATGTGCCGCTGGAGGAGAAGTGCCCGCAGTGCGGCAACCATCTGGTCCTGAAGTCCGGCCGTTTCGGGGAGTTCACCGCGTGCAGCAATTATCCCGCCTGCAAGTACGTGAAGCAGAAGACCATCGGCATGAAGTGTCCGGAGTGCTCGGAGGGCGAGATCATCGAGCGCCGTTCCCGCCGGGGCAAGACCTTCTACGGCTGCAACCGGTATCCGGACTGTAACTTCGTCTCCTGGGGCAAGCCGGTGGCGGAAAAATGTCCCGAATGCGGGGGCGCGTACATGGTGGAGAAGTGGCTCAAAGCCGGCCCCGAGCTCCAGTGCCCCTCCTGCAAGCACAAGCGGAAACTGGAGACCCCCCAGGAAGCGATCGTCTCGTAAGGCCTATCGATCCCCGCTAGAGACAAAAAAGGGGGCAGGCTGCATCTCTGGAGGTCCCTTTGGGCAGCCTGCCCCGAGCGAGGAAACTTATTGTCCCGGCGAGAAGTGCACGTGCCGGTTCTTCTGCCAGCACTCCTCGTTGTGTTCCGTGCAAACCGGCCTTTCTTTGCCGTAGCTGATGGTCTTCAGGCGGTCGGCCGGCACTCCCAGTTGCACCAGAAAATCCTTGGTCGCAGTGGAGCGCCGGTCGCCGAGGCCCAGGTTGTATTCGGCCGATCCCCGCTCGTCGCAGTGCCCCTCCACCACCACGACGCCGCTCGGGAAGTCGTTGAAGATGGACTTCAGGGCATCGGCATCACTGGTCAGGGCGTCCTTGGCGTCCGAGCGAATGTCGGACTTGTCGAAATCAAAGTAGGCATCCTTCAACTGGCCCACACGATCGGCGAACGAGGGCCCCGAGGGCTTCGGCGGCGGTGGAGGCGGGGGCGCCGTCACGGTCACGGTAGCCGTGGCGGTCTCGGTGCCGCCCGGACCGGTGGCCGTCAGCCTGTAGGTGGTGGTGTCGTTCGGGTATACGCGACGCTCTCCATTCGCCTGGACGCTGCCGATCCCCTGATCGATACTGATCTGATTCGCTTGGGTCACGTTCCAATGCAGCACGGCGGACTGCCCGCGTTCGATGGTGGACGGCTCCGCCGTGAAAGAAATGGTTGGCCGGGGAGGTGCGGGGGCCGGCGCGGGCGCTGGGGCCGGCGGAGGCGGAGGCGGCGGCACTTTCTTCTTACAGGCTCCGGCGAGGAGCAAGGCACTAAAGGCCAGCACCATAGTGCCGGCCTGGCGAATTTTCATCGGAGGCAACTCCTGGGCACAGACACCCCCGGAACTCTAGGGGTCCCGGGCCCCCCACAACCAAACCGCACCAAAGCGGACAAGAAATACCGTTTGAGACCAGCCAAGCAAAGAATGCGGGGCGCCCACCAAGGTGTGACAGGCTGCCCCGCGCCAGGCTATTGATTACTTTATACGGCTTTCGGACGATTTCGCCCATCCCTCCCGGACGGTATTTTGGGCCGAAACACGGGTTAGGACTGTTTAGGGGGCCAGTTTAGGAAACCGCGAAAATACCAAGCGGGAGGGATATCATCAAAAGGGGAGACCTTCGTAAGGTTACGAATGAGCACCGCCCAGCCAGAGGACGCCTCCGTGAATGCCGACCGCAGCATCCCGCCGGTCAAGTCCGGCACCCAACTCGCCTTGTTGGCGGGGTTTGGCGGATTGCTGGCCTTGATGGCTTTCGTGGGGATCGATTCCATCGGCGTCCTGCACCAGATCCATCTGCGTAACGTACAGATCCGGCAGAAGTTTTTGCTCCGCAACCGGGCCCTGGAACAGATCCGCTCGGCCCTCTATCTTTCGGGCGCGCTGACCCGGGATTTCCTGGCCGAGGAGGATCCGGCGAAGGCCGAAGCACACCGGGCAGATTTGCAGCAGGTACGCGTCGAGATCGATGAAGCTTTGCACAACTATTCCCAGTCGCTGGCTACCGGAGAGGCCGGTTCCTTCCAGACGCTCGAGGCCGAAATCCGGCAGTACTGGACCGTGCTGGACCCGATCTTTCATTGGGACGCCCGCGAGAAGGAGGCCCGCAGCGGCACGTTTCTCCAGGAAGAGCTGTTTCCCCGCCGGCTGACCACCTTGCAGATTGCCGACAAGATCGGCGCGGTTAACGAAGAGGAATTGAGCAACGGCGACGAGCAGTTGGAGGTGATCTTCGATGGATTCCGCCACCGCCTGACGCTGATGCTGGCCATCACCCTGGGATTGGGACTGGTGCTGGCGGCGGTCACGATGCATCACATCCTTCGGCTGGCCCGCGACGCGGATCTGCGCTACCGGGAGATTGTCCGCGCCCAGGGGGAACTCAAGGAGCTTTCCGCCCGGCTGGTGGAAGCGCAGGAACAGGAGCGCCGGGCTATCTCGCGCGAACTGCACGATGAAGTCGGCCAATCGCTGAGTGCCCTGTTGATGGAACTGGGAAACCTGGGCGCGGTGGCGCCCGCCAATAACGCGGCGTTGCGCGCGCACTTGGAATCCAGCCGGAAACTGGCGGAAAGCAGCGTTAGCGTGGTGCGCAACATGGCACTGCTGCTGCGCCCCTCCATGCTGGACGATTTGGGCCTGGTCCCGGCTTTGCAGTGGCAAGCCCGGGAGATTTCCAAGCGCACGGGCATGGCGGTGGAGGTCTTCGCCGAGAATGTGGCAGACGACCTGCCGGAGGAGCACAAGACCTGCGTCTATCGAGTGGTCCAGGAGGCCCTGCACAACTGTGCCCGGCACGCCGAGGCGCGTCATGTCCTGATCCGCGTGGAACAACAGCCGGAAGCCATCGTTTTGAGCGTGCAGGACGACGGCAAGGGTTTCGACAGCCACCTGGTCAGGGGCCTGGGGCTTCTGGGAATGGAAGAACGCGTGACCCACCTGGGGGGCAAGTTCGTGGTGCGCTCCGAACCGGGCCGCGGCGCGTCCGTGGCGATCGAGTTGCCGCTGGTGGCCGTCGCGGCCGCGGAGGCCGGATGAGCAAAATCAGCATCCTGCTGGCGGACGACCACACGGTGATGCGCAAGGGCCTGCGCCTGCTGCTGGAACGGCAGCCGAACTTAGCCGTGGTGGCCGAAGCGGCGGACGGCCGGCAGGCCGTGGAACTGGCGGAAGCCCACGATCCGGACGTGGTGGTGATGGACATTGCCATGCCCAACCTGAACGGCATCGAGGCGGCGCGCCAGATCGTCGCCCGGAATCCCCGTACGGCGATCGTCATCCTCAGCATGCACTCCGATGAAAGTTACGTCATCCGCGCGCTGAAGGCGGGCGCGCGGGCGTACCTGCTGAAAGACTCCGCCGAGACGGACCTGATTACGGCCGTGCGCGCCCTCTCGGAGGGGAAATCCTTCTTCAGCCCGGCCATCAGCCGGATCCTGGTGGAGGACTACATGCGGCAACTGGAGCGGCATGGGGTGGAGGACTCCTACGAACTGCTCACCAACCGGGAGCGCGAGATCCTGCAATTGCTGGCGGAAGGGAAGAGCAACAAAGAAGTCGCCGCCATGCTCAACCTGAGCCTTTACACCGTGGAGACCCACCGCACGCACATCCTGCAGAAGCTGAACCTGCACACGGTGCCGGAACTGATCTTGTACGCGGTAAGGAAGGGGATTATTTCGTAGTTTCCGCTCAGCTCGCCGGGGGATAGAGCAGCAATCCTCTGCGCTCCGTCTGCGCCCGGAAGAGAAAGCCTTCGATGGTGGTCACGTAGAGGACGCTGAGGTCCTTGCCTCCGAAGGTGCAGTTGGTGGGGCGGCGGCAGGGGACCGGGTGCATTTCCTTGACCTCGCCCGACGGCGAAAACACGTAAATCATCGGTCCGGGTCCGCCGAGTTCCCACCCGGCGGTGGCGATGATATTGCCGCCGGTGTCGATGCACATTCCGTCGATGCCGCGATGTTCCCCGAAATCGTGGAGCACCTCGCCGGCGCCCAGGCTCTTATCCGGCTTGACCGGATAGGCGCGAAGCTGGCGTTTTTCATCCGGCCGCCGGCCGCTCTGAGCCACGTAGAGCGTCTGATAGTCAGGCGCGAAGAACAGCCCATTGGGCCGGGTGGTGTCGAAGGTGACGCGGTGGATCTGGTAGCTGCCGTCCGGCTGAGGGTCCAGGCGGTAGACCGAATCGTGCTCCAGTTCCTTGTTGGCGCGGTCCTCACTCCACGGTCCGGCGGCGCCTTCGTAATAGGGATCCGTAAACCATACACAATTCTCGCGATCCACCACGACGTCGTTCGGGATATTGAGCCGCTTGCCCTCGTAACTGTCCGCGAGGACCGTCTCGCCGCCGTCGGCCTCGTAGCGTACTACGCGGCGGGCGTCGATGCTAGCTCCGCCGACGCAGGCATACAGCCGCCCTTGCGCGTCGAACGCCAGGCCGTTGGCATAGTTGGTGTTCTCCCGGTAAACCGTGACGGCGCGGGTGGCCGGGTCGAATTTCATGATGCGGCTTTGCTGGATCCGGGTGAATAGCAGGACGGACCCATCCCAGACCGGCCCCTCGCTGACCTGGCCGTAGGGGGGATCCAACTCTTCAAAAGTCCAGGGCATTCGCTCTCCTCACAGATCTTCCAAGATATCGCAGCCTGGGGGGGCGGGCGGAGAGAACCCGCCCCCGATCCCGATCCGGACTACTGGCAGGCGGAGAATTTAAACGAGAACAAACGCGTGGACCAGTTGAACGCGCCGGTGACGGGGATGTACTCGTTGGCGTACCACATGGTGCAGCCGTCGCTGGGATCGACGCTCATGCTCGTGTAGTCTCCCCAACGGCTCAACCGCCGGCCGCTTTGGGAGCCGTTGCCCTGGAAGATGGTGGCTTCCGCTTCCATGGTCCCAGCCGCGTCGGTGGGTATCCGGCCTGTGTAGCGAATCGCCGGGTTGATGCTGGAACTGGAGGCGCTGTAGCCCAAGGCAATGTCGCCCGCCTTGTCCATGGCGATGCTGCCCATCCAGCGAAAGGTGGTATCCGGGGAAAACGTTCCCTGCTGAAAGATCGTGGGGCTCTTGGTGGAAATATTCCGCAGTTCGTACCAGCGCACTCCCACCCTTCTGGTGAGGCTCGATCCCACGATCACGGAATGCGTGGCGACCAGTGACTCGTGAGGCGGATTAGCCGCCGGGAAATTGCGGTATGCCAGGCGGTGCATCAGAAAATTCCCTAGCGCATCCAGCCGCTGCGTGGTCCCGGACTGCGGCACGCCGCCGCTGCTGGGCGCCGGGGTATAGGCTGCCACCGCGAGTGGCAGGGGGCCGGCCAGCTTGGAATTGGACGGGGTGGTAAAATCCACATGCAGCTTGAACAAGTAAAGCTGGTTGGAGCCGGAGGGTCCCTGGACCACGTAGGTATTGGGCACCCCGGCGGGAGGCGGCGTCGAGCCGTCCAAACTGGCGGGCAGCATGCCGTCGATGCTGGTGTTACTGATCTGGAAGCACTGCATCGTGGCCGCGGAACCGGCCAGCATGGCGGCACGGTTCAGCGCGCAGGCTCGCGGACCAGCGTAGCTGATCGCGTTGGTGAACATCCGGGATGACAGGTAATACGCGTCCGGCCAGATGCCAACCTTGGCGTAATCCGGGAGTCCGATGGTCTCCTGAAAGGCGTACCGGTTGTAGCTCCCGGTGGCATCGGACGTAGTGGATACGGCTACACAGTACAGGTAGGGGGAACTGACCGTAATGATCTCGACCACCCATCGGTTGGCCAACTGATCGTACAGCACGACCGGGTCGCTCAGGTTCGTGGTGGCGCAGTTGCCTCCGAACCCGCTCCAAATGGTATTGATGGGAAGAGGACCCAGCGTCGGGGAACCGGTATTCTTGTCGAACACCGCGTAGGAGATATTCACCGTCTCTACCACCTGCGTCGCGCCCACGGCGGCATTCGTGTCCGGGGGAGCGTACTGCACCTGGAACGTGCCGTTCGGGCCAACGAACCCGTTGCCCAAGCCCAGAATGTTCAGACCCGGCGTGGTGGCCACGGCTGCGCCGGCATTCTCCTGCACCACAGGGTCCGCCTGCGCGGCGCCGGGAACTGCCTGTGCCGGCGTCAGCAGCAGCGGACGGGCTTGCGGCGAGACCAGCGGAGCCGCCTCAGCCGCCATCACCCGCAGCGGCGGTGACACATCGTGTTTCACCTCCGAGATCACTTCCACTTGCTGTGCGGACGCCGGCGCCCATCCCCAAATCGCGCACGCCATCCCCAGGATTGAAATTACACGTCGCATGGTTGCCTCCCGAGCCCTTGCAAGGTTGGTCTGAAGGGATCGAACCATTTTACGGGATTTACAGGGAAATACTCGGAAATTCTGGCGTAGGGAAATTTCCCTATTCCGCGCAGGCCTGTTCGATGGTGGGAGAGAATTGAAACACCGTATCCAGGCGGGTGACGCGGAAACAGTCCCGGACGTACCCGGTGGCGCCGGCCATGCGCATCTGCCCGCCGGCCTGATCGACGGCGTTGAGGCTGAAGATGAAGCGTCCGATGCCGGTGCTGTCGATCCGCTTGACCTCGGACAGGTCAAAGACGATCGTGCGATAGCCCTGGGCAAGCAACGCGGGCACCAGCACTTCGAGTTGCTGGCTTTCCGGGCCGCGCATGACGCTGCCCGTCAGCTTGACGACCATGACCCCGGGCTTCACTTCGTGCTGCTGGATCTCGAGGAGCATGCCGTTCCAGATTACGGTTTGGCGGCCGGGATGGGAGTCGGCGGACGCGAGACGCTGCCCCGGTAGGCTTCGTCGATGGAGATCTGGTTGGCGGCCAGGGTCTGTCCTGTGGAGCGGTCCAGTTCGACTTTCGCCTTGGCGTAGGCCGCTTCGGCGGCTACCTCCGCCTGCTGCGCGTTGGCCAGGTCGCGCTGCGTGAGGATGACGTTGTAGATGGTGGAGGCGCCCAGGGCATACTTTTTCTGTTCGGCGTCCACGGTCTGTTCCTGGAGGATGCGCGCTTTGACGGCGGCCTGGTATTGCGCGCGTGCCTGCTGCACTCCGATGACGGCATTCTGCACGTCGACCCGCACCTGGTTCTCCAACCGCTGCAACTGCAACTCCTGCTGGCGCAGGGTGAGTTCGTCGTTAATCATGTCCGCCTGGGCGGCGCGGTTGTGAATCGGGATATTCAGGTTGAGCGCCAGGTTGTAGTCCGGGAAGTTGCGGGAAAAGATCTGCGTCAGCGCCGAGCCAAAGCCGCCGATGTAGAACGGGTTGCCCTGGCGCGGCCGGCCGGGCAGGACGGGCAGGGTATTGAACTGGCCGGCCAGCGCGTTGTTGTTCAGGTTCACAATGGCATCCAGAGTCGGACGCAGGGCGCTGCGATCGCCTTTCAGGTTGAGCTTGCTATTCTCCACGCCGATGCGGTTTTGGGCCATCTCCGGCCGCGCGGAGAGAGCCTGGGCCACCAGATCCTGGAGGGGCAAGATGGGTTCCACATCCGGCATGTGGATGCGATCCGTGGGAATGATGTGCGCAGCGGCCACCGTGGGGCTGGCCACGCCGTTGCGGCTCAAGGCATTCTTCAGGATGGTTTCCTGCTGCAGCACCTGCGTTTCGGCGATAGTGAGGTTCTGCTGGTCGGTGGCCACCTCGGCCTCCGCGCGCACGATCTCGATGGGCGCCAGCGTGCCGACCTCCACCTGTTTCTTGTTGTCCTCGTACAGCTTCTGGCTGGCTTCCAGGGTTTGCTTCTTCACGCGCACGTTCTCAATGAAGCTCACCAGGTCCCAGTACAGATCCATGACGGCGGACACCGTGGTGATGACCTGAAGCTTGAAAGTGAGGTCGGCCACCTCGACGTTGTTGCGGGCAATCTGGATCTGCCGGGAATTCACCGCGCGGCCGAAGCCTTGCAGCAGGTGCTGGGTGAGCGTGAAACCTAAAGTGGAAGACAGGGAAGGGTTGAAGTCGTTGCTGCGATTGTTGGTGGTGGTGTTATTGGTGCTCAGCCCCAGGTTCACCATGGTGCCCGTGAGAAAGCCCTGGGTGATGCCGAAGTTGGTCAGGTCCTGCCGCTGGATGAACGAGTTCGCGCCGGTGATGAAGGCGCTGGATTGAGGGGTGGTGTAATGCCCCCACTTCAGGAAGCCGCCCACGGCTGGGTCCAGGTTGGGGATGGGCGAGCCAGTTTGCGTCACCACGTTGCTGCCTACGACCGGAGCGGCTGCGTTCGCCACGGCGGCGGCGCTGGTATTGATGCCGGTGACGTTCACCGCGCCCGCCGCGGCGCCCGGGGCCTGGGCGCTGGAAGGCCCCTGGGTGACGCTGGTCGTCACCCCGCGCACGAAGCCGCCGGCCTTCGCGCGCAGCACACTGGCGTCGGCCAGTTGCGGCCCGTAGCGCTGGATTTCAATGTCCAGGTTGTTCTCCAGGGCGAGCGCGATGGCGTCCTGCATCGAAAGATACAGGTTGCCTGCCCGCAGCAGCGACTCCAGCCGGTTCGAGTTGGCCAGGTTGATGGGCGGCACCTGCGCGGCCCGGTACGCTCCGGTGAGCCAGGAGGCGTGGCTGGAGGGATAGATCAACTGATGCGCCTGGCTCTGGCCGGTGGAAGCCGCCGGTTGCGGACCACCTCCGAAGGCCGGAGGCAGCATTAGCAGAACGCAGAGCACGGCAATGAATGACTGCACACGATGCATGATTTTCCTTCAAAACCAAGGATGACGCCGCCGGGGATTCGCCTGTTCCTTCGATCTTTCAATGGTATAGTAGGCCTTTGTGGACCCGCAAGCCGAACCCCTTCTGGAACTGTTCCGGACCACTGGAGCCTACCTGCGCGGGCATTTTCGTCTGACCAGCGGACTGCATAGCCCGGAATACCTGCAATGCGCTCTGGTGCTGCAGTATCCGGATCACGCCGAAAAGCTGGGCAGGCTGCTGGCGGAATCCATCCGTGGACTCACCTCTGAGCCGGTCGCGCTGGTGGCTTCGCCGGCCCTGGGCGGCGTGATCATCGGGCACGAGGTCGCCCGCGCGCTGGGGACCCGATTTGTGTTCACGGAACGAGACACTTCCGGAAAGATGACGCTGCGGCGGGGCTTCACGGTTACTCCCGGGGAGCCCGCGGTGGTGATCGAAGACGTGGTCACTACGGGCGGCAGCACGCGCGACGTGGTGGAGGTGCTGCGCGCGGCCGGCGCGCGGGCCCTGGCCGCCGGGTCCATTATCGATCGCAGCGGAGGGCAGGCGGAGGTCGGCGCGCCGCGCACGGCCCTGGCCACGCTGCGTGTCTCCAGCTATGAGCCCGCGAACTGCCCCCTGTGCGCGCAGGGGATCCCGGTCGTGAAGCCAGGTTCCCGTCCTGCCTGATGCGGCGGATTCGCATTCGGATCGCTTACGACGGCACCGATTTTCACGGCTGGCAGGTGCAGCCTGGTCTGGCCACGGTGCAGGGTGTCCTGGAGGCCATTCTCGGCGAAATGGAAGGCAGGCCGGTGCAGGTGGCCGGTTCCGGCCGCACTGACGCCGGCGTGCATGCGCTGGCGCAGGTGGCGGCCTTCACCCTCGAGAACCCGATTCCGCTCCCGAATCTGCAAAAGGCTGTGAACCGGCTGCTGCCGCCGGCCGTCAGAGTGCTCTCTGCCCAGGAGGTACCTATGGATTTCCATCCGCGCTATCATGCGCTGGCCAAGACCTACGAGTACCGGATCTTCCGCGGCGGTGTATGCCCGCCCATGGAGTGGCGCTACCTGCATCACTACCCGTATCCGCTGGATGAGGGGCGCATGCGGGCGCTGGCCCCGCTGCTCGAAGGCGAGCACGATTTTACCGCGTTTGCCGCCGCGGACGACCGGGATGCGGAAGGCCATTCGAAGGTGCGCACCATCTTCTCCTCCCGGCTGGAGACGGAGGGCGAGCGCATGTACTACCGCGTGCGCGGCAGCGGATTTCTCAAGCACATGGTGCGGAACATCGCGGGCACACTGATCGAAGCGGGCAAGGGCAACCTGGACGCGGACGGCCTGCGCGCATTGCTGGCGCCCGGAGCCGCCAAGGCCGGCCCGACCGCGCCCGCCAAAGGACTGTTCCTGGTTGCGGTGGAGTACCCAGAGCCAGGTTGAAGCCGGCCAAAGGACCCTGACGGCCGCGGCTCGGTTGCACCGGCAAAAGGTGGAGGCTGTTACTGTTGCTGCTGGTTTTTGGGCTTCTCCCCGGGGCGATACAGCGTGGGCGGCTTGCGGCGTTTGCCTTCGGCGGCAGCCTCTTTCTGCTCCTCCGCTTTCTTGGCCTCCAAGTCCTTGGGCTGCATCATGGACTCAATTTCCTTCTTCTCCTTGGCGGCCTCCGCCTGGACCTCGTGCGCGCGCGCGTCCACGTCTTTCTGCGAAGCCTCCAGGCTGTCGGACGTGGTTGCGATGGCCTGCTTGAGGATGTAGTCGTAGCGCGCCATGTCCTTGGGCTGGCTGTCGCGGATTTTCTCCAGGCTGGCCAACATTTCCTTTTCGGCGCCGGCGACGGAGCTCAAGCCGGGCTTGATGTCGATGCGCCGCCGCAGGGCATCGTCGGCCACGTCGTCCAGGGCGTCGATGATGTTGGAGTAATCCTCCAGCGCGTCATGAATCAGCGCGGAACGGCCGGCTTTCTCCTTGGCCAGCCAGTGCTCCACCTGGTTCAGGCGCTGCCTGGCGAAATGCACGTAGAGCTTCATCCGGTCGTTGGGTTCCTGGACCAGGCGGACCTGATCGGCCTCGTCGGCCGTGAGGAAGTCGCGCGATTGTTGGGCGGCCAGGGGCGCCGCCAGGAATGCGCACCACAGCAGGGCGTGTTTCATTTGGGTTTGCCCTCCATCACTCCCAGGAGCAGGTCATCGTGGACCTGCTGGATCTTGGCGGTCGCCTTCTCCAGCATGGGACGGTCCACGACACTCATCTCTTCCCGGAAGCTCTCCATTTTGCGGAGCAGATCGCGGGTCTCGATTTCCGCGCGCTTGAACCACTTGGGACTCTTGCGGGGGTTTTTGCCCGTTTCGCGCAGGGAGTCTTCGGCCAGCACCACCGAATCCTGGACTTCCCCCACAAGGGTTTCGGTCTGCTTGAAATCGCCCCGGGCATAAGCCGCGCGCGCGTCCTTGAGCGCACGGTCGGCGTTCTCCAGGGCCAGCTTGGAGCGCTTTTCGAGGTTCGGCTCGGCCTTGGCCTGCTGCAAGTCCCCTCGCAGGGCCGGCAGAAAGCCCAGACCCAATATCAGAAGCCCGGCCATCACGTGCGCGCGCGTCACTGCTTGCTCAACTCCCGTTTGATAATTCTAGCCCGCTGCCGGGCCTTAAATTCTTCGTCCGGATTCTTGCCCTGGCTCAACTCCAGAAATTTCTCGTAATTCTCCAGCGCCGGCTTGAGAACGTGCAGCTTGTCCAAAGTGATGGCCCGGAAGTAGTAGTTGGCGGGTGTATTTTCGCCTAATTCGCGGGCTTTGTCGAGGGCGGCGAGGGCCTGGGGATAAGACTCGAGCATGTAGAGCATGCCGGCGAGTTCGTTCCAGGCCTCGCGCGAATCCGGCTTGAGCCTGGTGGCCTGAAAAAACTGCGCCGCCGCTCCGCTGTATTGCTTGTGGTCCCGGAGCGCGCGGCCGTACATCATGCGGAGATGGTAATCAGCGGGCTGCTCCGCCACGATCCTCTCGAGCATGGGCAGCGCCTTGTCGAGCTGTTTGCTGAACAGGTACGCTTCGGCCAGGGCCAGGCGGTTGGCCGGCGTAGGGTCCTTTTGCAGGGCCTCTTCCAGGCGCGGGATGGCTTCCTGGTAGCGTTTGGTATCCAGGAGGAGATTCGCCAGCCGCTCCTGGGCGGCCACGTTCTCGGGGAACTGCTGGTACAGGTCGATGGCCTCGACGGTCATCTTGTTCTTTTCGTACAACTCCGCCAATTCGAGGAGGGCGTCTTTGTAGGCCGGGTCCAGTTGGGCGGCTTTCTGAAAGTGCGAGGCGGCGTCGGGCAGACGGTTTTGCCGGGCGATGGCGCGTCCCAAACCTAATTCGGCAGCGGCGGATCTGGGGTCCAGTTCCACCGCCGCCTTGTACTCCTCCTCGGCTTTGGCCGCATCGCCGGCAGCCAGCAACGCGTCAGAGAGAAAGTAACGCGGCCGGAACTCCTTGGGCTTCTGATCGGCGGCTTGTTGCAGGTAGGGGACGGCCGCGGCCGCCTGTTTCTGGCGCAGCAGCAGGATGCCCAGGTTCAATTCCGCCTCGTACAAGCCGGGCTTGAGGGCCAGCACTTTCTGATACTCCGCGATTCCTTCCGGGTCCTTCTTCAGCAGACTGTAGGACAGGGCCAGGTGGAAGTGCGCGGTGAAATCGCTGGGATCCGCCTGGACGGCCTGCGTGAAATACTGCACGGCGGCGTCGTAGTTGTTTGCCTCCAACGCCTTGCGGCCCTGCTGATTGTAGTCGGGCGTTTGCAGGAGCAGAAGAAGCGGGACGATGCCCCACATAGCAATTATTGTAGCGCCGGGGTCCCAGGATTCCGCGCGCGGGCGGCGCGAAAGCTATGTCCTGGCGTTTGGCAGTCAGGCGGATGGACCACGCAGGGAGACGCCGGCATGTTATAGAGCGCACATCTCCGCAATCCAAAGATACTCTTTCGCCGGGATTTCCGGCCCGGGCCCTTTGCGGATACGATCAATCCCAGAGTCTCAAGGGTCTCTTGGGTATCGGCAGATCAGAGCCCCGCCACTGCTTGGCGGGCCACTTTGGAGGAGGAGAACAGAAATGCACTCGTCCAGGAAGACAAGTGCGCGAATTGCATTGCTGACGATTTTCCTGCCGGTGTTCCTGCGCGCGCAGCAGACGGGAGCTTCCGTGACCGGACACATCACCGACCCGAGCGGGGCGGCGGTGAGCGGAGCAGCTATCACCGCCAAGTCGGTCACCACGGGCGCCGTATTCAGCGCCGCGTCCGACACGGCCGGCGTCTATCAGATTCCTTTCTTAAAGCCGGGTCCGTACGCGTTCACGGTTGTGAAGCCGGGATTTCAGACTGTTTCCCGGACGGGGATCACGCTGACCGTGGCGCAGAAGGCCACGCTGGATTTCGAACTGAAGCTGGGCGCGGTGTCGCAAACCGTCAACGTGGTGGCCGATGCGCCCCTGGTGCAGGCCGAATCGGGGGACCGGAACTGGACCATCGGTTCCGAGCGGGTGTCGGCCGTTCCGCTACGCGGCTTGAACACCATCGAGAGCACCTGGTCGTCGCCGGGGGTGACCACCGTGGGCGCGGTGACGAAGTTGCGGCCGTTTGACACGGCGGGCAGCCAGCAGGAGAGCATCAACGGCGGCCAGTCTGGCCAGAACGGCCAGACGAGCGGCAACCTGGTGCTGGTGGACGGCATCTCCAGCAACACGCATGGCGTAGGTGTGGGTTACAACGCCATCTCCGACTCGGTGCAGGAGATCGCCGTGCAGGCCACCATGTATGACGCGCAATACGGCTGGAGCACCGGCGGCGTGGTCAACACCATTACCCGCGGCGGCACCAACGAGTATCACGGGGACGCCTACGAGTATCTCCAGAACACCCTGCTGAACGCCAACACCTGGGGCAACAACCGCAACGGCGTTGCGCGCATTCCGTGGCACATCAACATGTTCGGCGGCAGCGTGGGCGGCCCGCTGATTAAGAACAAGGTGTTCGCCTTCTTCGCCTACCAGAAGATCCGCCAGGTGCAGCCCGACCAGTTTGTCAGCTCGGTGCCCACCGCGCCGATGCGCAGTGGCGATTTCTCGCAGGTCTTCAACAGCAGCGGCACACTGCAAACCATCTACGATCCCCTCACCACCGTTTGCTCCGGGGGCACCTGCACGCGCTTGGCTTTCCCCGGCAACATGATTCCGGCCGGCCGAATCAATCCGGTGGCCAAGAACGTGCTGGGCATTATTCCGGGCCCGAACGTTCCCGGCAACCCCATCACGAACCTGGGCAACCTGGCCAATACGGGAGCTTCCCGAAAATTCGACGACGTCTTCCCGGAGTACAGCGGGCGGTTGGATTACAACTACTCGGAAGGCACCCAGTTCGCCTTCCGCTATTCCGTGAACCGGTTGGACGAAACCCGCGGATATCATTACTCCACCACGTCGGGATACAACATCGCTGAGACCAGCGGCAACTCCCCGTTCTCGCGGGCCAACACGGATTTCTCCTTCCAGGTGACGCACACTTTCAATCCGACCACCACCTTGCAGGTGCGCACCGGCCTGGACCATTTCATTTCCACCTCGGGCAGCACTATCAGCCGGGGTTTCAACGTGCCCAGCCTGGGATTTTCGCCCACCTTTGCCGCCGAGGCCGACAAGTGGTTCCCGAAATTTGTCTGGTCCGGCTATGAAGGCGCCGGATCCAACCCGGAGGGAATCACGCCTTCGGATTTGACCTACTCGAACGAGGCGGTCCTGGCCAAGACCTACCGGGGGCACAACATCAAGCTCGGATTTCAGAACATGCAGATCGGGGAAAACGTGGTCAATCCGGGTTATTCGGCCGGTTACTTCAACTTTACCGGCAATTTCACCACGGCGGACCCGCTGCACCAGAGTTCGGCCACCGGAAACTCGATCGCCGATTTTCTACTGGGGAATCCCGCCAGCGGGTTTATCCAGGTGAACAGCGCCCCGGCGCTGATGGAGCACTTGTGGTCGGTCTTTGTGCAGGATGACATCCACGTCTCCAGCAGACTCACCATCAACGCGGGCCTGCGCTGGGACTACCTGGGCCCGCTGTCGGACCGCTTTAACGCCCTGACGCGGGGCTTCTGCGGCAGTTGCCCGAGCCCCTTGCAAGTGCCGGGATTGAACCTGTTCGGCGGCCTGCTGTTCGCCGGCCAGCAGGCCAACCCGCATGGCATCTATGATCCCCGCTACGGCAACTTCGGCCCGCGCGTCGGCTTCGCCTACCGTATCGGAAACGACACGGTATTGCGCGGCGGCTACGGCATGATCTATGGGCAGGCCATGGACAACCCCGGCGCCGCCCCCGGCTTCAGCCAGACCACCAACATGGTGACGTCGATTCAGACCGGCATCCCCTTCAACACGCTGACCAATCCCTTCCCGCAGGGGATCCTGACGCCGGTCGGCAGTTCCGGGGGATTGGCGACCGGCCTGGGCCAGGGCATTACCTTCGCGAACCCGCAGATGAATATTCCGCGCACGCAGCAGTTCTCCTTCGAGATCCAGCACCGCTTCGCGGCCAACTGGCTGGCGACGGCCGCCTACGTGGGCAGCCGTTCCAGCCGCTTGCCGGTCAACCAGCAGCTCAATTACCTGCCGCTTTCAGCCTTGCAACTGGGAGCCGCGGCTCTGACTGCCAGCGTGCCCAACCCGTTCCTGGGCTTGCCCTCCACTTCCCCGTACGCGAGCCTGGCGAAAGGGACCTACCTGAGCGCGCCCACCGTGCAGGAGCAGCAGTTGCTGGTGCCCTACCCGCAGTTCCCGGTGGGCGGCGTCACCGAGCAATTCGTGCCCATCGGGTATTCCAATTTCAACAGCCTCCAGTTGGAGTTGGTCAAGCGCCTCTCCTATGGACTGGATTTGAGCGCGGCCTATACCTGGCAGAAGACCATGCAGGCGCTCTCGTTCAACAATCCGACCGATGCGAGTCTGGCTTATAGCGTTTCGCCCTTCGACGTGCCGCAGCAGATCAAGCTGAGCGGCGTGTGGTACCTGCCCTTCGGACGGGGCAAGAAATTCCGCTCCTCGGCCGGGCCGCTGGAAGACCGCATCATCGGGGGCTGGTCGGTCAGCGCGATCGGGCGTCTCCAGCAGGGCATGCCGTTGCGATTCCCGTCCGGCGTATCGCCAACGGGCGCTTCGCCAACCATCGCCAATGCCAATCTGGGCCGCTGGTTCAACACGTGCACGATGTTGGCCAACGGCGGGACCACCAATTGCGCCGCGGGCCAACAGCCCGTCTGGGCGGTCCTGCAACCCTTCCAACTGGTGACGTGGTCACCCTATCTCAGCAGCGTTCGCAATCCGGGCATCGACAACCTGGACATTTCCGTCGCCAAGGCGACCCGGATCAAGGAGCGCTACAACCTGGTGTTCCGGTCCGACTTCCTCAATGCCACCAACACGCCGCAATGGTTCAACGGTCCGGACACCAACGCCAACAGCGGCACCTTTGGGGCCATTGCGGGCTACTCGACGCCCAGCAACGATCCCCGCGTGATCATGCTCTCGCTGCGGTTCGAGTTCTGAGTTACAGACAGCCGAGCGCGCGCTTGAGGTAGCGGCCGGTGTGCGACGCGGCGACGGCGGCGATGTCAGCCGGCCGTCCGGCGGCCACGATGTTGCCGCCGCGCTCTCCGCCTTCCGGGCCCAGGTCGATGATCCAGTCGGCCGCGCGGACCACGTCCAGGTTGTGCTCGATGACCAGCAGGCTGCCGCCGTTTTCCACCAGGCGGTCGAGGGCGTGGAGCAGCTTGGCGATGTCGTCGAAATGCAGGCCGGTGGTGGGCTCGTCCAGGATGAAGAGAGTATCTTCACAAGAGGCCTGGGCCAGGTTCGCCGCCAGTTTCACCCGCTGGGCCTCGCCGCCGGAGAGAGTGGTAGCGGACTGGCCCAGCCGCAGATATCCCAGCCCCACGTCGGCCAGGACCTTGAGCCGGGAGGTGAGCCGCGGAACGCCCTGGAAAAAGTGCAGCGCCTGGTCCACGGTGAGCTGCAAGACCTCGTGGATGTTGAGCCCGTTGTAACGGATTTCCAGGATGGCGCTCTTGAAGCGGGTGCCTTTGCATTCTTCGCAAACCAGCTCCACGTCGGCCAGGAACTGCATCTCGACGGTGACCGTGCCGTCGCCCTGGCAGGTTTCGCAGCGGCCGCCGGGGATGTTGAAGGAGAAGTGGCCGGCGGCATAGCCGCGCCGCTCCGCCTCCTTGGTGGAAGCGAACAGCGCGCGGATCTGGTCGAAGGCTTTGATGTAGGTGATGGGGTTGGAGCGGGGCGTGCGGCCGATGGGCGACTGATCGATCATGACGGTCTGGCGGATGGCCTCGGCGCCCTCCACGCGCCGGCAGGTGATGCGGGAGCCAGCGTCCATGGCTTCGGCCTGCGCCTCCTCCTCTCCCTCCGCCGGGACGGGCGCTTTGTGCAGGGCTTCCAGGGAGTGATAGACCACGTTGTGCACCAGGGTGGACTTGCCGGCTCCGGAGACCCCGGTGACCACCACCATCATGCCCAGCGGAATCTCGACATCGATATTGTTCAGGTTGTGCACCCGGGCTCCGTAGAAGCGCAGGCTGCGGCCGGGCCTGACGGGCCGGGCCTTGCGGGCGCTGCTGACCTGCATCTCGCCGCGCAGATAGCGGCCCGTGAGCGCGCCGTTCTTCCCGCTCAGCAGCCGCTGGTAGGAGCCCTCGAAGACGACTTCCCCGCCGCGTTCCCCGGCGCCCGGCCCCAGGTCCACGATATGATCGGCCGCGCGCATGACTTCCGGATCGTGCTCCACGACCAGGATGGTGTTGCCCAGACCGCGCAGCTCTTCGAGAATGTGGATGAGCCGCCCGGTGTCGCGGCTGTGCAGGCCGATGGAGGGTTCGTCCAGCACGTAGCAGGCGCCCACCAGCCGCGAGCCCAGGCAGGTGGCCAGTTGAATCCGCTGCGCCTCGCCGCCGGAAAGGGTGGAGGAGAGACGCTCCAGCGTGAGATAGTCCAGGCCCACGTCGTTCAGGAACTTCAGGCGCTGGAGGATCTCCACCAGGATTTTCTCGGCCACCGCAGACTCTTCGGGCGAAAGCTCCAGCAGGCTGAAGAAGGACAGCGCTTCGGCGATGTTCATGCGCACGACTTCGCCCAGGTTTTTGCCGCCTACCCGCACATACAGGGCCTCCCGGCGAAGCCGCGCGCCGCGGCACTCCGGGCACAGGGCGTAGCCGCGGTAGCGGCTCAGAAACACGCGCACGTGGAGCTTGTACTTCTTCGTCTCCAGGAAATCGAAGAAAGAGTGCACGGCGCGCTCCACCACCTCGCGCTCGCGGCCGCTCAGCTCGGCATAGGGCACGTCCATGCGCACGTTCGCGGCGCGGGCGGTTTTGCGGAAGTTGCCCAGCCAGGAACGGTATTTCGGCTTGGTCCAGGGTTCGATGGCGCCTTCGTTCAGCGAGAGGCCGCGGTCCGGGATCACGCGGTCCAGGTCGAAGTCGATGGTGTTGCCGAAGCCCTGGCAGCGCGGGCAGGCGCCGAACGGGCTGTTGAAGCTGAACAGGATGGGCTCCGGCTCGGTGAACTCCAGGTTGTCGGTCTTGCAGGCGAACTTCTCGCTGAATCGCAGCAGGTCCCCGGTGGCGGCGTTTTGGAAGGTGACCTCGCCGGCCTCCCGGTAACAGGTCTCCACCGTATCCACCAGGCGCTGCCGCAGGTCGGGGGTGTACTCCGCCGGCACGGCGATGCGGTCGGCCAGCACGAAAACGGGCTGGGCGAAATCGATATCCAGCAGGGACTCCGGCGTGGAAAACTCGAACGTGCGCCCCTGCTGAAACAGCCGTGTGAAGCCTTTCTTGCGCAGTTCGAAGAGATGGTCGCGCAAGGCCTGAGTGTCCGGGTGCCGGTCCCGGTTGACGGGGAACAGAACATACCAGCGCGAGCCGGGCGGGAGCGCCAGCAGCCGCTGGGCCACCTGGTCCACGGTGTCTTTCTGCACGCGGTTGCCGCAGTGCGGGCAGAAGGTCCGGCCAACGCGCGCGAACAGGAGGCGCAGGAAGTCATAGCACTCGGTGGAGGTCGCCACCGTGGAGCGAGGGTTGCGGCTGGTGTTCTTCTGCCGGATGGCGATGGCAGGGGCGATGCCGTCGATGTCGTCCACCTCCGGCTTTTCCATCCGCTCCAGGAACTGCCGGGCATAGGCAGAGAGCGACTCCACGTAGCGCCGCTGGCCTTCCGCGTAGATGGTGTCAAACGCCAGCGAAGACTTGCCGGAGCCGGACACGCCGGTAATCACCGTGAGCTGGTTGTGCGGGATCGAAAGGGAGACGTTCTTCAGGTTATGGACCCGCGCCCCGCGGATGCGAATGGACTCTTCCACCGGTCTTTCAGAAATGGCAGCCAGGCTAGTTTCTACCCCTGAGTATAGCAAGGGGGGAGCGGAGCCGCCCCGCTGACGGATGTGCTACACTGCGAGTCTTTAATCGGAAAATCCGAACCGGAGAGCTTCAGGGGTCTCTGTTGACACTTGCTCCCGTAGACTACGTCATCCTCGCTCTCTACTTCGCCTTTGTGCTAGGCATCGGATGGAGGCTCCGCAAGCGGGTCTCCACGAGCGGCGACTTTCTCCTCTCCGGGCGTTCCGTCCCGCTGTGGATCACCAGCCTGGCCTTTCTGGCCGCGAATCTGGGCGCGCAGGAACTGATCGGCATGTCGGCTTCGGGGGCGAAGTACGGCATCATGACGGCGCACTTCTATTGGGTCGGGGCGGTGCCGGCTATGCTGTTTGTGGGCGTCTTCATGATGCCTTTTTACTACGGCAGCCGGGCGCGCTCGGTGCCGGAGTACCTGAAGCTGCGCTTCGACGAGAAGACGCGCGCCTTCAACGCCTTCACCTTCGCCACCATGACCGTCTTCTCGTCGGGCATCTCCATGTATGCCCTGGGGCTGCTGCTGCAACTGGTGCTGGGGTGGAGCTTCACCCGGTCGGTGCTGTGGTCGGCGGCGATCGTGCTGGCGTACACCTTCCTGGGCGGGCTGACCAGCGCGATCTACAACGAGGTGCTCCAGTTTCTGCTGATCGTGATCGGCTTCGCGCCGCTCTCGATCCTGGCGGTGGCCAAGGCCGGCGGCTGGGGAGGAATCCAGACACGCCTGCCGGCGGTGATGACGCATAGCTGGCAGTACATGGGCAGCGCCAGCCAGAATCCCATGGGGGTGGAAGTGTTCGGCATGGTGGCGGGGCTGGGCTTCGTGCTCTCGTTCGGCTACTGGTGCACGGATTTTCTGGTGGTCCAGCGGGCCATGGCGGCGGAATCGATGGCCGCCGCGCGCAGCACGCCCCTGCTGGCGGCCCTGCCCAAGATGCTCATCCCCTTCGTCGTGATCGTGCCGGGAATCGCCGCGGTAGCGCTGGCGCGCGCGGGAACGGGGTACGCGCTGCCGATGAAAAACGGCGGCCCGGACTACGACCAGGTGCTGACCACGCTGATGGCGCAGTTCTATCCGGCCGGCATGCTGGGCGTCGGGCTGACAGGCCTGATGGCCTCCTTCATGTCCGGCATGGCGGGCAATGTCACGGCCTTCAACACCGTGTGGACCTACGATATCTACCAGAGCTACATCCACCCCGGGGCGCCGGATCAGCATTACCTGCACGTGGGCCGCATCACCACGATTGCCGGGGTGACGCTCTCGGTGGCGACCGCCTACCTGGCGCAGCACTACAACAACATCATGGACCTGCTGCAACTGGTGTTCGGGTTCGTGAATGCGCCGCTGTTCGCCACCTTCCTGCTGGGGATGTTCTGGAAGCGCGCGACGGGCCACGGCGCGTTTACCGGACTGCTGTCTGGCACCCTGGCCGCGGCGCTTACGCACGGGCTGACGGTGGCCGAGCAGAAGGGCGGCTGGCTGGCCGATCTGCACCATTTCCCGTCCACCATGGCGCAGAACTTCTGGATCGCCATTTTCGCCTGGTCGGCCTGTTTTCTGATTACCGTGCTGGTCAGCCTGGCGACCCAGCCGCGGCCGGCAGGCGCGCTGGCGGGGTTGGTCTACGGCCTTACCGAGGTGCCCAAGGACCACGGAACACGCTGGCTCCAGCCGGGCCGGCTGGCGGTGATCGTGGGCGTGGTGCTGATTCTGCTGAACGCCTGGTTCTGGTGATTTCATGGATCTGCGCACACCTTCGGGCTGGTTCTTTCTGCTGATCGGGCTCATCCTGACCAGCCTGGGACTATTCACGCCGCAACTGCGGGCGCCGCTTTTGAACGCCAACGTGAACCTGTACTGCGGCCTGTTCATGGTGCTGTTCGGCGGGTTCCTGTTGCTGCTGGCGGCCCGATCCAAGCGGGGCAGGGAGAGCCGCTAGCGTGCTCCAGGCATTCCGCGAGCGGTTCGGGAGCGCGGCGGGACTGCGTATATTCCGGGCGCCGGGACGGGTCAACCTGATCGGCGAGCACACCGACTACAACCTGGGCTTCGTGCTGCCCGTGGCCCTGGATCTGGCCTGTTATGTGGGCGCGTCGCCCTCCGGGGACGGGCGGATCCGCGTGTGGTCGGAGAACCGGCGCGAATTGCGGGAATGGCCCGCCGCGGAGATCGCGCAGTTGCGGCCCTCGGGCGACTGGAGCGATTACGTTGTCGGTGTGGCGCAGGAACTGATCCGCGCCGGGATCCCCATCCAGCCGCGGAACCTGATGGTTCGGAGCGCTGTTCCCGAGGGGGCGGGCCTGAGTTCGTCGGCCGCCCTGGAAGTTTCCTGCGCGCGGGCGCTGCTCGAAGACCGCGCGGTGGATCCCCTGGAACTGGCGCAATGGTGCCGCCACGCCGAGGGCACTTTCGTGGGGATGCCGTGCGGCATCATGGACCAGTATGTTTCGGTCTTCGGCCGGGAAGGGGCGGCCATCCGGATCGATTGCCGCAGCCTGGAGCACGAGGCGGTGACACTGCCGCCCGGCGTGGTGTTCCTGGCCGTCAACAGCATGGCGAAGCACGCGCTGGCGAACTCCGCTTATAAAGAGCGTACCCGCGAGTGCGCGGAAGCAGCGGAACGGCTGGGGGTGGCCAGCCTGCGAGACGCCAGCGCGGAGAGGCTGGAAACGGCTCACCTGCCTGACCCGCTGGGGCGGCGGGCCCGCCACGTGGTGACCGAGAACGCGCGCGTGGAGCAGTTCGTGGCCGCCTGCCGGGAGGGCGATGTGCCGCGCATGGGACGCCTCTTCCTGGAATCGCACGCCAGCTTAAGGGACGACTACGAAGTGAGCTGCGCGGAACTGGATTTTCTGGTCGAGACGGCTGCCGGGCTGCCGGGTGTCCATGGGGCGCGCATGACCGGCGGGGGGTTTGGCGGATGCACGGTCAACCTGCTGCGACCGGACGCTGCGGACGAGTTCGCCGGGCGGATCAGCAGCGCCTACCAGGGGCGCTTTGGAGTGATCCCCCGGATATATTCCTGCCGCCCGGCGAACGGCGCGGAAGAAATCACGAATTTTGAGAGCATTCCGGCCCCCGGGTGACTAATAGGCATAAGAGAAGAATTGTCCTCCCGGGCGCCCGTAACACGGCGCCCTTCCTCAATCTCCAGGTAGGCTTATCCGCTCCCTGAGGGCCGAAGCCTGGGCCGCGTCGCCGATTTTTAATGTGCGGCGACGCTGCCGGCATGGCTGCGGGGGCGCCGCATGAGAAACAGCAGCGGAATGATCAGCAGGAAGGTCACGGCCAGCAGGCGGAAGGTGTCATTGAAGGAGAGCATGGTGGCCTGCCTCTGCACCATGCCGAAGACCGCGCCGTAGGCCTGCTGCGTGGCGGTCGCCGGATCCTGTCCCTGAGCGATAAAGGCCCCGTGGAGCCCGTTCAGCACCGGGCGGGCGGCGGGATTGTAAGCGGTCACGTTGGCGCCCAGCAGGTTAATGTGCAACTGCTCGCGGCGGAAAAGGTAGGTCGTCGCGTTGGCGATCCCGACGCTGCCGCCGGTATTCCGCATGAGGTTGAAGATGCTGGTGGCGTTGCCCATTTCTTCCTTGGCGATGGGGTCCATGGTGGCGGTGGTCAGGGGCACGAACAGCAGCGCCAGGGAGAGGCCCTGGATAAATTGCGGCCAAAAAATCTCCCAGTAGCCGGCGTCCAGGCTTAACTGGGAAAGCTGCCACAGCGTAAACGAAGCTCCCACCAGTCCAAGAGCCAGCAGTTTCCGCGGATCGAAACGCGCCATGATGGCTCCCACTATCGGCATGGCCACGAACGAGCCCAAGCCGCGTGGAAACATGGCGATGCCGGCTTCGAGAGCGGGGTAGCCCAGCAGCGTCTGGAGGAAAATGGGGATCAGCACCATGCTGCCGTACAGGACGAAGCCGAGCATGGTCATGAGGCTCACGCCGGCGCTGTAGGTGCGGTCGCGGAAGACGCGCAGGTGCACCACCGGGCTGTCCGTGACCAGTTCGCGGACCACGAACGCGATGACCCCGATCGCGGAAATGACCGCCAGCGTGGTGATGAAGCTGGAGCCGAACCAGTCCTCTTCCTGACCTTTGTCCAGCACAATCTGTAGCGCGCCGATGCCCAGGGCCAGGAAGCCCATGCCCCAGTAGTCGATGCGCGAGGAGGTGCGACGGATGTACGGAGGGTCGAAGATGAACAGCTTGGTCATGAGGACCGAGGCGACCCCCACGGGAATGTTGATGTAAAAGACCCAGCGCCAGCTATAGCTGTCCGTGAGCCAGCCGCCCAGAACCGGTCCCAGCATAGGCGCCACCACCACGCCCAGGCCCCAGAAGGCCATGGCCTTGCCCCGATCCTGGGGTGGGAAGGCTTCGAGCATCACCGCCTGCGAAAGCGGCTGAAGAGCCCCGCCGGTGGCCCCCTGAACCACCCGAAAGAAGATCAGCATGAACAGGTTGGGAGCCAGGCCGCAAAGGAACGAGGCGGCCGTGAAACCGGTGACCGCGGCAATCAGCAAGCGCTTGCGGCCAAAGTAATTGGCCAGCCAGCCGGTGATGGGCAGCACGACGGCATTGGCCACCAGGTAGGAGGTGAGCGCCCAGGTGGCTTCATCCACGCTGGCGGACATGCTGCCGGCGATGTGCGGCAGCGAAACGTTGACCACGGTCGTGTCCAGCACCTCCATGAAGGTGGCCAGCATGACCGAGATGGCGATGATCCAGGGATTGACGTGCGGGTGTGCCGGCACCTGCTCTGGCGCCGCCCGGCTCTCCACTGCGCTCTGAGTGCTTCGCATTGCGGCTGAGGATGCTTTCTTCAGTGTAGCCGGTTGTCTGGATCAGCGCCGGTGAGATAATCGGAGCCATGAAACTCGCCGTCAGTCTGTTGGCGCTACTGGCTCTGGCGGGCGCGGCGCCCGCGCAGGCGCCGCTACGCGCCGGAGTGGCGCGGGTGGAGATCACGCCGGCGGCGCTGCTGCCCATGTACGGCTATGCCAACCGCAAGTGCGGTCCGGCCAACGGCGTGCACGACCCGCTGTATGCCAAGGCGCTGGTGCTGGCCACCGGGGATGCGCGCCTGGCCATCGTCACGCTGGATCTGGGCAGCATCGTCTCCGAGCATCTGAAGGATCAGGTGGCCGCTAAGCTGGGCATCCCCGTGCTGCTGCTCTCCGCCTCGCACACCCACTCCGGACCCCTGTTTCTGCCTTACTCGGGCGGCCCCGGCGAGCCCTCGCCCTACCTGGCGGAACTCGAGGGCAAGGTCTTCGGCGCCGTGAAGCAGGCGGCGGAGTCCCTGTTCCCGGCGC
Organism: Solibacteraceae bacterium; assembly: GCA_021324015.1. Classification (GTDB taxonomy): domain Bacteria; phylum Acidobacteriota; class Terriglobia; order Bryobacterales; family Bryobacteraceae; genus JAJPJX01. The sequence goes on from JAJPJX010000201.1 coordinate 112,392, forward strand.
GCCTGGGAGTGGGCCGGGGGGCCTTGCAGTTGGGGTACAACCGGCTACTGCTGCGCGACGACGGCCGCGCCCGGGCGCTGTTCGACAACCTGGAGCGTATCCCCTACGGTCCCGTGGACCCGGAATTCAGCCTGCTGAGCGTGGAAGACGAAAGCGGCGCTACCCGGGCGCTGCTGGTGCACTACGCCTGTCATGCCGTGGTGCTGGGGCCGACCAGTTGCAAGTATTCGGCCGACTGGCCGGGGGCCATGATGGCCAAAGTCGAGGCGGCCATGCCCGGCACCCAGTGCATGTTTGTGCAGGGCGGCGCGGGGGACGTCAACCCGCTTTTTCTGGGCCGCACCGGCAAGGAAGACCAGGATTTCGCCACCATGCAGAAGATGGGCGAACTGATGGCGGCCGAGGTGCTGCGCTCCGCCAAAGATATCCGCCCGACCGGCCCGGTCCGGTATCCCATCCAGTATTCCAGCGAAATGCTGAAGTTTCCGGAGCGCTGGGACAAGAGCAAGAGCCTGGAAGTCGGCATCACCACGGTGCTCATTAACCGGCAGATCGCCCTGGCGGCGGTGCCGGGTGAGCCCATGCACAAGCTCCAGGAACTGTGGAAGAAGCAGGCCGGCGTGCCGTATCCGTTCTTTTACGGGTACACCTACAGCGCCGGGGGCGTCTGGCCGGGCTACATCCCGGACCTGCGTTCGGCGGCTTACGGAGGCTATGGCGCGGACGTGAACACGCGCATCGCGGTGGGCGCGGGCGAGACGATCATCCAGCACCACCTGATCAACCTCTATGGCCTGCTGGGCATGTGGCGCGACCAGCCGGGCAAGCCGTAGCCGCCCGATTTCGAGGCCCAGGATGGCGGAGTTTAGCCGGGTCTACAATAAAAGTAATGCGATACTGTCTGCTGTTGCTGGTATCCTCCCTGGCGTTTACCTGTTTTGCCGAATCCGCGAAGGCGCCGGAGGCTGCCAAACCGGTCAGCGTCCGGGGGACGCTGACGCAGAAGCCGGGCCAGGGCCCCACGCTCGAAACCGCCAGCCACCAGACGATTTTCCTTTCGGGCGACGAGGGCACCATGAAGGTGTTGAACGATCCGCGCGTCCGCGGCTTCGACCTGGAAGCCAAGGGGCATTTCACCGCCCCGGACAAGTTTCAAGTGGACCCGCTCTACACCAAGGCCATGTTCGTCCATAAGGATGGCCACCTTAAAGTCATCACCTACTGGTGCGACACCTGCTCCATACGCACCTATGCGCCGGGTCCCTGCTGGTGCTGCCAGCAAGAGACCACGCTCGACCTGCGCGATCCGGATGCTTACAAAAACGACAAGTAGATGACACGCAGCGCTCTGTTCCTTCTCCTGCCGCTTATGTCCCAAGCCGCCTCCTATTCCGTCCAGCACGTGGTGGTCGACGGCGTGGCGGTGATCCGCCTGGCGGATGCCGCCCACCACGCCGAAGTGTCGGTCGCGCCGTCGATCGGCAACATCGCTTATGAGATGAAAGTGAACGGGAAAAACGCGTTCTATGTCCCGTTTCAGCACCTAGGGGAATTCCAGGCCAAGCCAGCTCTGTGCGGCAACCCGTTTCTGGCTCCCTGGGCGAACCGCATCGACCAGGACGCCTTCTGGGCCAACGGGAAGAAGTTCCTGTTGAACCCGGACCTCGGAAACGTGCGGCGGGACGGCAACGGTAAACCGATCCACGGCCTGCTGACGTTCTCTTCGCTGTGGAAAGTGGTGTCGGCGGAGGCAGACGACCGTTCGGCCCACGTCACCAGCCGGCTGGAATTCTGGAAGTACCCCGAGTTGATGGCGCAGTTTCCGTTCGCGCACAGCATCGAGATGACCTACCGCCTCCGGGACGGCGTTCTGGAGGTGGAGACGCGCCTGGAGAACCACTCCACCGAGCCCATGCCGGTGGGCATCGGCTTCCACCCGTACTTCCAACTCCACGATGCGCCGCGCGACCAGTGGAAGGTTCACCTGGCGGCGCGCGACCACCTGGTGCTCTCGAACCTGCTGATTCCGACCGGCGAGCGCAAGCCGGTGACGTTCGCCGATCCGCAGCCGCTGGCGGGCATGCAATTCGACGATGTCTTCAGCGGACTGGTGCGCGGCGGCGACGGCAAGGCGCGGTTTTCGGTCGAAGGACGGCAGGAAAAGATCACGGTGGTCTATGGGCCCAAATACACCGTGGCGGTGGTGTACGCGCCCGCGGGGCGCAACTTTATCTGCTTCGAGCCGATGTCCATGGTCACCAACGGGTTCAACCTGGCGCACCAGGGCGTCTACCACGAACTACAGAGTGCGCCTGCGGGGGGCGAGTGGCGCGAGAGCTACTGGATCGCGCCCACCGGTTTCTGAGGAGCCGCGTCAGGCTCCCACGATCGTAATCTTCGAGAAACCTTCCTCCAGGCGCGGGGGAACCATCTTTTCGGCCATGCGCGCGAGGGCTTCCTCCGGCACCACGCGGTGGCGGCTCAGGTTGCGCTCCCGGCAGACGGCCAGGGGGACGTCGAAAAACAGGGCTTCCACCTCGCAGCCGAACGCCCGCCCGATGTTCAGGTAGGGGCGCCGCTCGTCGGGGGTCAGGTGGGTGGCGTCCACGTAGGTCACTGGCCGCCCGATCGCCAGGCGATGGCGCAGCAGGTAGCGCATACACAGGAACACGCGGGCATGGATGGTCTGGTCCGTGGCGTCGTCGGCCAGCAGCAGGCGCAGCGCGTCCGAAGACAGCGGACTCACTCCCAGGCGCGCGAGGTAGGTGGACTTGCCGGACCCCGGGAGCCCGACCGCCACCACGATGCGCTGGCGCTCCGGGGCGCTCAATACCGCACCTTCACCCATTTGCGCGAACGCATCGATTCGTAGCCGGCCTCCAGGACACAATTGACGATGTAGCCGTCCTCGTAGGTCTCGCGTGGCTGGTGCCCGTCCCGCACGCACTCGACGAAGTGCCGCATTTCCGCCTGGTAGCCGTAGGCGAATGCCTCTTCCGGCAGCGGCCGGGTCCAGCCGAAGTCGATATCCGCCTTCTCCACCACGTATCCGGCGGACTTGCGGGTGAAGGACACGATGGGCGTCCCGCGCGTCACGTCCGTGAAGATGGAACCCTCCGAGCCGTGAACCTCGTTGCGCAGGTCCAGGCCGCCCAGGGTGGTCCAGGAAAGCTCGCAGTGGCCGATGCCGCCGGAGGCGAAGCGCAGCACCAACAGGGCGTTGTCCTCTCCCTTGGTCTTGTCGCCATGCACGAAGGTATCGCCCCAGGCCATCACCTCCACGATGCGGTCGCCGGCTTTGCCGAAAAAGTAGCGCGCCGCGGCGATGCAGTGGCAGCCCAGGTCATGCATGGCGCCGCCCCCGGTCTTGCGGATATCCCAGAAGTGCGCCGAATGCGGGCCGCTGTGGGATTCCCGCGAACGCACCCAGATCACCCGGCCGACGCCGCCGCGCTCAATGGTTTCCCGGGCCTTTACGACGCAGGGCGCGAAAACTTCCGTCTCCGCATAGCCGTGCAGCGCGCCCGATTTGCGCGCTGCGTCCCACATGGACTTGGCCTCGCGGCGATTGCGCGCCAGCGGCTTGGTGCACACCTGGTTGCGTTTGGCCTTGGCCAGGGCGAGCGCCGCGGGCGCGTGCTCCTCATTCGGCAGGGCGATGAGGAACAGATCGATATCGGTTCGGGTGATGACTTCTTTCAGGTCCGTGGAGCAGCCCGGCACGCCCCAGCGCGCCGCGAAATCGCGCGCCCGCTGCGGAGAGCGCGAGTAGTTGACTACCACCTGCTGGCCCGCCACGTTGGCGAGCCCCTGCATGAAAAAATCGGCCACGAAGCCCGAACCGAGCATGGCCAGGTTGACGGTTTTCATAGGTCACTCGATGCGAAACAGAATGCCCGCCCCGGGGGCCAGCCAGTCCATCTCCCGGCCGAACGGTTCCTCCTTGCCGGAATAGTTCGAAATCCGGATGAGCTTGCGCTCCGGCTGCCGCAATTCGATGGCGAACTGGAAGGAGTTTTTGAGGTCCTTGTTGACGATCAGGAAGTACGGCCGGCCTTGCCCGTCCTCAAATTCCCCGATCAGGAACCGCGCGCCCACCGGCGGCCGCACGTACCGCTGGCTCATGTGGACGCTTTTGATCAGCCGGCTCGCGCTGAGCGGCTTGGCCTGCTCGGGCGGGTCGGAATGATACACGCCGGTGCTGTGCAGCCGGATCAGCGTGGGCGCGAGAGCATGAATCTGGTTGTTGATGCGGCGCAGCAGGTCCCAGGTGGGAGTGCGGTTGCCGAACTGGTCGATGGCGCCCAGCCGGTAATTGCCGATCTCCGGAGTGAAGTAGGTGAAGTATTGGATGCCCCGGCCGCCGTAGGCCAAGGTGGCGTACACCTGGAGGTTAAAGGTGGCGTCGGAAGGCTCCATGTAGTTGAAATGCGAGTTGGCCAGGATGCAGTTCCAGAACGGCGTGCCCGTTTCGAGACTCAGCCGCCGCACGATCTCCAGGTTGATGTAGAAATAATCCAACATCTCGCCCGAGACCAGCGAGTAGTTGTCATAGCTCAGGAACGGCTGATGGATGGTGTGGACCAGCATGCGCACGTAGTCGTCGTAGTTGTCCGTGCCCAGGCGGTCCGGCGGCACACGGTAGGGGAAGAGGTTCACGTAAGGCCACTTGTCCGGCATGGCCTCGCGCAGCAGCGCGGCCACTTTGCCCATCCCGGCCATGAGCGGGACCGCCGGTTCGTCCCACAGGTAAAATCCGAGCGCGGCGGGGTTGCCGCCCGCCTCTTGCTTGAGCGAGGCGATCTGCTTGCGGATCTCGGCTTCGGGCGGCAGGCTGGTCCAGTCGTACCCGTTGGCGCGTCTGTCAGTGACGAAACAGGTGAGCCCCGCGGCGCGCACGCGCTCCAGATCCTCCGCTTTGCAGAAGCCGCTGATGTTCAGCCCGGCTTCCTGCATGCCGCGAAGCTGGTCCGGGCCGGAGGGCGAGCCGCCCCACGCCATGATGGCGAAATCCTTGGGAGCTACCGGCTGGGGATGGAAGATGCCTTGCGGCCAGGCGGCCGCCGTGGCAAGTAGAAATAACGCAATGGTCCGCATCATAGGCGATTACGGACGATCATATCTTATGAGGAGGGAGAAGTCAGGAGTCAGGAGGCAGGAGTCAGGAGTCAGGAGTGAGGAGACAGAATGGCGGCGGCGTAGGCGCTCAACATGCGGCTGATCTCTTCGAGAGAATTGGCCAGCGCAGTCGGATCGCCGTAGCCGAGATCCTGGGCGAGGATCAGATAATAACGGCATTCCTCCAGCGAGCCTTCCGCCAGGTTCATAAAGCGCGCCTTGTCCATCCTGCCGCGCCGGCGGAAGCCTTCTGCGATGTTGGCTGGAATGGAGACCGCCGCGCGCCGCAGTTGCGCGGCCAAGCCGTAGATTTCGTGCTTCGGGAAACCCGCCGTGAACGCGTAGACCGCCAGTACGAACTCGTGGGCTTTTCGCCACACCAGCAGATCGCGAAAGCTGCGGGCGGCAGGGCTCGGAGACGGCATACCACAAGAGTGGCGCGCCCGGGACTAATATCTCCTGGCTCCTGTCTCCTCACTCCTGTCTCCTGCCTTCTATTGCTCGAACGCGGCCAGGAAGGTCTTCTTGAAGTTCTTGGCATCGGCGCTGGTGGAGACCTGCGTGTTCGCGGGCTGGCCCGTCACCTGCTGCGTCTGCCCGATGGCGGAGCCGCTCTGTTGGACCTGGATGCACATGGATGTGGTCGAAACCACCGAGGGATCCGCTACCGCAACGCCGGCCAGGGGGTCCCAGGCGAAGAACGTCTTCTGGTGGATGAACACCTGGTCGACGTCCAGGATCTCGCCCACAATCGTGCCCAGCGGCGTCCTGGATCGTGCTTTGAATTCCTTGACGAAGGGTTCGTGGATGGGCACGTCGTTGGTGGCGTTGAGGGGCACGAGCACGGGGTTGACGCCGGAGGCGAATACCAGTTGGGCGGCGTAAGGATCCGTGTAGATGTTCCATTCGGCCACCGGGTGCGAGGAGCTCTCGGGCGCGTTACCGGGGACGCCCACGGCGCCGCCCATGATCACCATCTGCCGGACTGCTTTTACGGTTGCGGGGGTCTGCTGGAACACCTGGCCCAGGTTCGTCAGCGGGCCGATGGCGAGAATGGTCACCGGATTGGCCGGGCTCGCAAGCCTCCCGGTGAGAAAATCCACAGCGCTCTGCGCTTGCGGCGCTCCCGCCGCCGGCGGCAGGTTGACGCCGGGGAGCGTGTCGGTCTTCTTGCGCCACGCATCCGGGAAGTGCGAATCGCCCTGAAGCGGGGTGCTCCGGCCGATATACACCGGGATGTTTGCTCCGATCACGGCCTGGAGGCGCAACAGGTTGACCGCGCCCGCATCTACGTGCGCGAGGCCGTTGGCCACGGTAAAGGCTTCAATCTGTACGTCGGAACGCGACAGCAGGAAGGAGATCGCCATCAGGTCGTCGGTCCCGACATCGGTATCGACGATTACGTTGAGCGGTGGGGCGGCAGCGGACACAGTTCCTCCGAGGACTGCCAGAAGCAGGATGGCGGGGAACTTCAATCGTTCCCCGAGATCTGTACCAGGTTTTCGTTCAGCACGGCTTCCGCGTCGGCGGCGGTGAAGCTCTCCACCTTCGCCGAGATGTTCATGGAGCAGAACTTCGGGCCGCACATGGAGCAGAAGTGCGCGTCCTTGAAGCCTTCTTCGGGAAGCGTCTCGTCGTGCATGGCGCGCGCCGTTTCGGGGTCCAGGGAGAGGTCGAACTGGCGGTTCCAGTCGAAACGGTAGCGGGCGCGGGAGAGGTCGTCGTCGCGGTCACGGGCGCCGGGGCGTTGGCGCGCGATGTCCGCCGCGTGGGCCGCGATTTTGTAGGCAATGATGCCCTGCTTGACGTCCTCCCGGTTGGGCAGACCCAGGTGCTCCTTGGGCGTTACGTAGCACAGCATGGAAGCCCCGTGCCAGCCGATCATGGCCGCTCCGATGGCCGAGGTGATGTGGTCGTAGCCCGGAGCAAAATCCGTCACCAGAGGTCCCAGCGTGTAGAAGGGCGCTTCGTGGCAGAGTTCCTTCTCTTTCTCCACCTGAAGCTGGATCTGGTCCATGGGCACGTGGCCGGGCCCCTCGATCATCACCTGCACGTCGTACTCCCACGCTTTGCGCGTGAGTTCGCCCAGGGTCGCCAGTTCGGCAAACTGCGCCTCATCGCTCGCGTCCGCCAGCGAACCGGGACGCAGGCCGTCGCCCAGCGAGAAGCTCACGTCGTACTTCTGGAAGATCTTGCAGATCTCCTCGAAGCACTCGTAGAGCATGTTCTGCTTGTGATTTTTCACCATCCACTCGGCCAGGATGGAGCCGCCCCGGCTCACGATGCCGGTGATGCGCCGGGTGGTCAGCGGAATGTGCTGCACCAGGACACCGGCGTGGATGGTCATGTAATCCACACCCTGTTCGGCCTGTTCGTGGATCACTTCGAGCATGAGGGAAGCGCTCAGATCCTCGAGCCGCCGCACGCGGGAGAGCGCCTCATAGATGGGCACCGTTCCCACGGGCACCGGAGAGTGGCGGATGATGGCCTCGCGAATACGCGGGATGTCCCCGCCGGTGGAGAGGTCCATCACCGTGTCGGCGCCGTACTTCACGCAATAGCGCAGTTTTTCGAGCTCTTCGTCGATGTTCGAGGTGACGGCCGAATTTCCGATGTTGGCGTTGATCTTGCAGCACGAGGCCACGCCGATGGCCATCGGCTCCAGGTTGGTGTGGTTGACGTTGGCGGGAATGATCATGCGGCCCCGAGCCACCTCAGACCGGACGAGCTCGGGGGACAGCTTCTCCCGCCGCGCCACGTATTCCATCTCCTCCGTGATGACGCCCTGGCGGGCGTAGCGCATCTGAGTGCGAATCTGGTCGTTCTTGCGTCTCTCAACCCATGGGGTGCGCATATCCATCTCCCTGCTGTCAGGGCCGCGAATGCCCGCCCGTACCGGGCTCACCGGCAGGCGCGTTCACTCGCGGCCGATGCTATTTCTTTTTCTTAGGTTTCTTCGTTTCTTTCCTGCCGCGATCCATGCTTTTGGCCATGGAGATCTCCTATCGTAAGAATTATATCTTTCTGCCGATCGGGCCTGGGCCGTAATCGCACAGGGCTTCCCGGACGCTCAGGCCGGCGACCTCGATCCGCGCCAGATCGGTGGAGCCCACGCCGGCGGCTTCCGCCAGTTTCAGCGCGCTGTCGCCGCGGACGAAAGGCTTGACGCCGCGGCCGGCCTTGGGATCGTAACCCATCACCGCCATGGCGACCGCATCCAGGCAGACCGGATTCTTCCCCGCCAGCAGCACGCCTGCGGAGATTTTCTGCACGCCCGGATTCCAGACCCCTTCCCCGCCGCGGATCGACTCCACGCCGTCAATGATCGCTAAATCGATGGGCCGCACCCGCACGAGGTCGGCCACGATCCGGGGCACGCGATAGCCGGGGTCGCGGGGTGACGCGGGATCCAGTTCCGTGGGCACGCCGGCGGGCGGAGGCGTGGTGCCGCTGTGGCAGACCGGCGCGCGCTCCTTGGTGGGATTTTCGTTGCCGCTCGGCCCGCAGTCGCCGCCGTAGAGCGAACACGGGGTGATGCCGAAGTTGTTCTTCAGCGACAGGGTGACCCCGGCGATCCAGTGGTTCTTCAGCTTGGAAAGCGAAACATAGGTGTCGCAGTCCACCCAGGAATGATTGAGTTCGTAGGCGGGGAAGAGATAGGGCTGGCCGGGGACCTTCACCGTCACGTATTTCTTGCCATAGCCGAGATTCTGGGCGTTTTCCCACTCGACCTTGCAGCCCACGTTGTTGATGGCCTGGATGTCCAGTTGGTAGCGGGCCCACAAGTCCATGTCCTGGCGGGCGGG